>JAKSVT010000003.1 GCA_024407875.1 Alphaproteobacteria bacterium | reverse complement strand
TTTTCAGATAATTACATTATTTTTCTTTATTTTACTTAAAGATTTATAATACATATCATTATCTTTAATTTGAGATTTTACATAGTTATAGTAAACATCTGGATTTCTATATTTTTCTTATCCATAATCATCCAATGCTTTCTCAAGTATATGATCTTCCATAACACCATTATCTAAAAGATGTTGTTTAAAAAGCTTAAATAATAAGTATGATTTACCGCATCTTCGAATTCCACTTACGATTTTAATCAAACTATTATGTTTGCGATCTATCAATTGATTTAAATATAAATCTCTTTGAATTACATTCATTTGTATATTCCTATTTTAAATTTTGTGCAATTTTGCATATTTTTTTAAATAGAATGTATATTGAACACCCCAAAATAGCATTTTATTATACAAATAATAGGCCTAATATTTTTGGGAAATTCATCGAACTTTTCTATTAATCGAGAACTGATTATTAAATAAACTATTTATGAAAACTGTAAATAAAATTATTATTTAACAAGTTGTTTTTCAAGCAATTTAAAATTATAAATACTTGTCACAAAAATCTTTTGCTGTAACAATCTCTATATTTTCTATTCATAAAATTGATTATAAATATAAACAAACTAGGGATAAATGTGATGATAATAAAGGAATGAGAATGGCACCTTTACGGTTTCATCTACTTGTAATAAAGGTGGGAGGGGCAAAATTCCACCAAAATATTTGAAAAAAGTTTACTACTCTACCAACTGAGCTAATTCCCCCACAAAACAAGGGCTTTATATCTCACTATTTTTTGTTTTTCTGTTTTTAAAATTTTTCTCGATAAATTGGCAAAATTCCTCTTGTTGATCTTTTCTTACTAATTGAGGGCACAAAAAAGCTTGGTAATCTTTATGAAAAATTCTATCAGCCTTAAATCGCCATGAAAATTTGTAATCTTTTTCATTATTAATTTTAAGACAAATCATTGGACATCCAAACATTTTTTGAACTTTATATTCTAATATATCTTCTAATTTTAAAATCATTTCAGCATCAATTTTCAACAAACCTTCTTCAATTACAATATAAGGCCTTTTATGAATATGATTTATCCAAAACAGCAAACTACTTAAGCCGAACAATCCTAAAACCAAAGCTGCACATATCATTAAAATACAAACATATGGACAGCACATAAAATTAGAATAGTAGTACATTTGATAACAAACAAATATTTGAGATACACATATCAATAAAGACAAAAGTCCCATAACTATGAAACTATATCCTTTATAATAATAAAACTTTTGATTTTGTTCCATATCGCCTACTCCTACAATTATTGTAAAGATTGATACAATGACTGTGTTTTTAAATCTAAATACTTTTCTTTCATTTTTAAAGCTTCATCTGTATTTATTTTATCCAAAGCTTCAATTACATTTTTTTCTTTTATTTCAGGATGTATTAATCTGTATGTTTGAACAAAAAATTCAATATCAATCATTCCACCTGTTTTATATTTTATATCATCCTTATTAGAAGCAAAATTTTCATGCAACTTATTCTTCATATCCTCAGCATCTTTTAAGACAACTTTTTCATCCATAGGGGCTGATAATATATCTATAATTTCTTGTTTTCCTAAATCACCATAAACGACACTAGCTTTTGTTAAAGCCATTTTTTCCCAAGTCCAGGCACTATCTTTATAATATTTTTTGAAAGATTCTATAGATACAGCAACCGGGCCTGACGATCCTGATGGTCTTAAACGCATATCGATGTCATATAAAACACCTTGAGCTGTTGGAGCTGAAATCGCATTAATCATCTTTTGGGCTAGTCTTGCATAATAAACATTTGCACTCCAAGCCTTCTTACTATCACAAACAGCATTTTCTTCAGCATTAAACAAGAACAACAAATCTAAATCAGAAGAAAATCTCATTTCTCCTGCACCTGTTTTTCCTAAAACAACTACAGAAAAATCACCGCCAGGCATCTTTCCATTTATTCTTTCAAAATCTTTTATAACAAATGGGGTCAAAACTTTTAATACTGCAAAAGCAATATCACTTAGCGATTTTGATGCACTTTGAACATCTATTAAATTTTGTAGCAATAAAACACAAACTTGGAAACGTTTTTCTCTATTAAACCTTCTTAATATATCTAAAACCGTTCCCATATCATTATCAGTTACACAAACTAAATCTCTTGCTTCTTTTTCTAATTCTTTAATATTTGGCAAAAGCTTAAAAAAGTCTGGTTGCAAAACAGCTCCAAACAAATCAGGCTGTCTTTCTAATTCTTTAGCAAACAATGGTGCATCAGAAATAATTGTCATTAGAACATCTAATAACATAGGTCGTGATTGGAACAATGAAAACAATTGAATACCAGAAGGAAGACCTTTTAAAAATGTATCAAAACAATTAAAAGCATTATCAGGGGATTTTGTTTGCGATAAACTTTTAAATATAGGAAACAATAAATCTGATAACAAATCTCTAGCTTTATCAGATCTCATTGCTCGATATCTTCCACATAACCAGCCATGAACAGCATCAGCAATAAAATTAATTTCTTTAAAGCCCATTTTAGTAAGTTTATCAATAGTAGCAGGAGCAACATCTGTTCCTGTAAAATCTATTTCTTCTTTATTGCTTTCTTTACTCTCATCTTTAAATAAAGACTCAAAATTATCAGAAACTATTTTTCTTTGACGTTTTATTTCACTACATAATTCTTCTTGAGTCATATTCATTAAATTTGCAACAAATCGAAAATCTTCATCATTTGAAGGCATTGTTTGTGTTTGTTCGTCTTGAACCATTTGCAAACGATGTTCTAATGTTCTAAAGAACAAATAAGCATCTTTTAAATTTTTTTCCTGCTCTTCACTTATCCAATTAGATCTTCTTAATTGTTTTAACGCAAATAAAGTTTTCCTAGAACGAAGTTTAATATTACGTCCGCCCCATAAAAGTTGTTGTAATTGAGTAAAAAATTCTATTTCTCTAATTCCACCTTTTCCTAATTTAATATTATAGTTAAATAAAGAATCATTATCGCAATCACTAACTTTTGAATTAATCTGTCTTTTTAAAGCATATATTTGTTCTAAAGCATAAAAGTCTGTTGTCTTTCTCCAAACAAAAGGCAAAATATCTTTTAGAAATTGTCTTGCTGCAGTTTTATCACCTGCAATAGGCCTTGCTTTAATAAAAGCTGTTCTTTCCCAATTTAAAGCAAAACTTTCATAATAAGAAATGGCTCCATTTACATTAATTGCAACAGGAGTTGCTCCAGGATCTGGTCTTAATCTTAAATCTGTTCTAAACACATATCCATCTGCAGTTTTTTCTTCAAGAATAGAAACTAAATCTCTTGTTAATTTAACGAAGAAATTGCCGGCATCAACGTCTTGTCTTAATGGAGCCTTTTGATCATCATATAAAACAATTAAATCTACATCTGATGAATAATTAAGTTCTCTTCCACCTAATTTGCCCATAGCCAAAACAATTAAACCACTATCAAGCTCAGGATTATTCTGGTTTTTAATTGTCCATTTTCCTTTTAATTGTGCTTCTCTTATTAAAGTTGAAACAGCAATTCTTATACAAGCTTCTGCTAGTACGCTCAAATAAATTGTGGTTTTATTTGTATCCCAAATCCCAGATAAATCAGCTAGTGCTATTAATAACGAAGCTTGTCTTTTAAATCTTCTTAATTCAGAGCTTACATTTTGCTTAGTAGCACTTAAATATAAACTATTAAAATTCTCTTTTAAAAATTCTTTTGAATAATCATCAAAATCAGATTTATTCGTAAAAGAACACAATTTTTCATAAAAACTTTCCTCAATATCAACAACTCTTTTTAAATAGGGTGTAATATTTATATTTTTTAAAGAAATTCCCATGATAATCGGACTCGCTAATATTTTAAGAATCTTATATAATTATGAATAACAATACACTATTTGGAGTCTTTTATGCGACATATTTTTCTAAATCATCCTAATTTTATTAAAAGGAACTTATTAAGACTTCTAAAAATAGTAAATTATTTAATTATATTAGCTGTTTTTACGCTCTTTGGAGCATTAACATACTTGCATTATCATACTATTAATTTACAAAAGTTCATTCCATTTGTAGAACAGGTAGTTTCGAAAGCTCTTGAGTTTGATGTAAAAATAGATAGTGCTGAACTGACCTGGGGTGATTTAAAATATCCAATTGATTTAACTATCAAAGGAATGGGAGGAACTTTTGAAGGAAAAACACTTTCCAAAGTTCCTTATGTAGATGTTGGTTTTAATCCTCTTTATTTTTTAACAGGTACCATACTTCCAAACAGAATTAGAATAACTAATCCTGAAATTAATTTATATATGGATGACAATGGTAAATTTTATTTTATTGAATCAAAAGTAAAAGGAAATGAAGCTGAAGAACAATTGGAAACAATTGATGATGATGTATATAAAGGAGACTTTAAAAAAGATATTTCCGATTCAATAAATCTGTTAAAAAGTGAAAAAGCCCTTAGAAGATTTTATATAAACAACGGAACTATTAGATTCTTTGATAAAAATGGCAAACGTATTATGCTTTTAAAAGACTATAATTTAGCTTTTAAACGTCATAAATTAAAAGGTGAAAAGACATTAGATGCTTCTGTAAAATTACAAACAAGTTCCAAAGATATTGTTCCTATTTCTCTTTCAACAAAATGGGATAAAAAAGATATAAATGCACCAATTAATATGAAAATTGGTAAAATAAATTTTGCTAAAACAAGATTAGTTAAACAATACCCTATTTTAAACAACATCAATTTTCCTTTAAGTTTTGATGGAGTTTTATCAATTGATTTTGACAGAATTTTTAATTTAAAAAAACAAAAATCTTTAATAAATTTAGTTAATAAATTTGATTTCAATTTATATGTCAATAATGGTGATTTAATTATAGATAAAGAATCAAATAATATTTACGACATCAAAGAAGCAAAATTTCAAGGATCTTTATATAATTCAGGAAACACCTTAGAAATTAATTCTGATGATATTTTATTTAAAAGCGGAACGAAAATTAATTTAAAATCTAAATTTTCAGGCTTAGAGGTTTTAACCAACGAAAAAGAAAAATCGTTATCTGAATTTTCAGCATTAATAGAAGTTGGTCTTAAAGATACAAACATAAAAGACGTTGCTAAATATTGGCCAAGAAAACCTGCTCCTGAAATATATGATTGGGTAATGAAAAACATTACTAAAGCTGATATACCGCAAGGTTATTTTAAAGCAAAACTCGATGGTTATGGCGACAATGATATATCAATTGATTATATTGATGCAGGATTTGATCTAAAAAATGGTAAATTAACTTATTTAGACAATCATCCAACACCTGTTGAAGATACTGATGCTACCTTTAAATTTTCAAAGAAAGATTTATTAATAACAATTAATTCAGCAAGAACATTATCTTCTAAAGTTTTAGGTGGCACTATTTATGTCGATGATTTTTTTGCTAAAACAACAAATCTAAAAATTGATTTAAACATTAATGTTGAAAATGTTGGAGAAGTAATGGAAATTTTATCTTCACCTGCATTAAAAATTACACAAGCAAGCAAAATAGACCCTAAAAAGTTTAAAGGTAAAATGAAAGGAAATTTAAAAATTGATATTCCTTTTGTCCCCAATAAAATTGTAACACAAGACGATATTAATGTTTTAGTTACCGGAAATTTTGAAAATGTATCTCTTGATAATTATTTAATTAATCAATTATCAGTATCTAATGCTAAAGGCAAAATTAAGGCAGATATGAATATTATGACATTAGAAATTGATGATTCATTATTTTATCAAGCTCCAATGAAATTAAAAGCTGAAGTATTTTTAAAAGAAAAAAATCCAAAACTGACAAAAATAGTTGGAGATGTTGAAATATCATCTCGCGCATTAAATGAGTTTAATGCTCCTTATGAATTATTTAATGGAAACATTCCTTCAAAATTTACATTAAACCTAGATAAAAGTGGTGTAGGTAAAATTGATATAAATGCAGATTTTGAAAATGTAGAAATTAATGGCAAATATATAGATTTAAATAAAGCAAAAGGAATTCCTGGATCTCTTCATACTTTAATTGATATTAGTCAATTTAATTGGGGCGATATTAAGCGTATTACTTATTATGATAAAAACGAAAATGAAATAGAAGCTAATGTTAGATTTTATAAAAATCATAAAATTAGATCTATAAACTTTGATAAAATTTTAACACCAAGATCAAACATTACATCAATAATTATATTTAAAAACAAAAGAATAACTATATTTATAAATGGTGAGAGTTTAGACGTTTCTGGAATTTTTAAAGAATATGATACTGATGAATTAGTTAAAATTGGTACAACTGAAGGTTCTTATCTAAAAGATAAAATAATAAACATTGATACTAAAATTGATAATATTTGGGTAAATGAAACAGGTTGCGTAAATGAAGGTTATTTATCAGCTCAATTCTATAAATCATTTTGGCAAAATGGAAAAGCTTCTGGAATAATTGGTAAAAACAAAGTTCCTGCTGAAGCTGTATTTTATCCAAGTCAAAAGATTAAAGACGTTTATGTATTAAAAATTAAATCAACAGATGCTGGTGAAGCATTAAGAATGATGAGATACTTTAACAACATTAATGGTGGTAGATTAAATATAAGAGCCAGAGTAAATAAGAATTATGAATTTAACGGAAAAATCACAGTTGATGATTTTGAATTAACTGAACAACCTGTAATTTCAAACATTTTGAGAGTAGCCTCATTTGAAGGTTTAAAAGACACTCTTACAGGTGGAGCATTACATTTTAGCAAAGCAGAAATACCATTTAAAATTATGAACGAGGAAATTTCTGTAAATGATGCACTAGTGCAAGGATCTGCTCTTGGAATTACTCTAGAAGGCACATTAAACCGTGAAAATAACACTGTAAACTTTACGGGATCATTATTACCATTTTACGCAGTTAATAGTTTGATAGGTAAAATACCTTTACTTGGTAAAATTATAACTGGAGAAAATGGGGGCGGAATAATTGGTGTTTCTTATTTTGTAAATGGAGATTTAAAAAATCCAAAAATTGATACTAATTCTTTAACAGGATTATTACCTGGTGGATTAAGAACATTAGTAAGAGATATGATAAGTTCTAGTGAAAATGATAAAAATCAAAAAGAAGCAGAAGAACGTATCAAGGAAAAAAACAAAATAAAAAATGATAAATTAAAATCTAAAGTTACGACAAAATAAGAAAATACACAAATTCTTCTATTTTCTGCCATTTATGGGTTGTTTTTTTACTTTATTTTATTAAAAAAATATTAACATTTATTTACACAACTTACAGGTGTTTCGCAAATATTTTTCTATTATTAGTTTAATTTTACCTCTTAGTTTCTATTATGTTCCAAAATTAATACATAATTTACCTATAGACTCGTTGATATCTTTAAACGACTCTAACACAACAATATTCATGGATTTGGAGTCGTTTTATAGTTAAAAAAAATAAAAATATTTTCAATTTTTTTTATTTTTTACTTTTTATACGAGTCTTGAGTTTATATATTGAGTTTATCAAATTTAATTTTAACAACACGGATCTTAATTATGAGCTTACAATCAAACAAAAAAATATTACCTATCGCTTTAGATGAAGATTTATATAAAATGATTGAAGCACAAGCAATTCAAGCTGGTGAAAGCGTAAATGTATTTATAGCTCAACGTTTAGCTGATGCTGTAGACACATGGAACGATTATTGCACTGGTTTAGCAGTTGCTGACGAAGAACGTATTGCATTATTTAACTAGAATGTTGTTCAAAATCTTATGATTTTGCTCCTTATTCCCCTAATTTTTAGGGGGATTTTTTTATTCATAAAAAAAGTCTTTCAAAAACTGAAAGACTTTTTTCTTAAAATTTATCCAAACAATTATTTTTGTTCATTTTCGTTTGCTAAACGTTGCTCAATTTCATCAAAATTAATATTATCTAATTGAGTTGAAATGCATCCCTTTAAATCATGAGATACAGCATCTACAGATACCTTTAAAGCATTTGCAAAACCAAATGCATCAGATCCACCATGACTTTTGATAGATATACCTTTTAAGCCTATAAACATAGCTCCATTATATCTACCAGGGTTCATTTTATTTTTCATACGTTTTAAAGCTGGTATAAACATAGGCAAGCCAATCTTAGCTAATAAAGAACCTTTAATATATTCTTTTAACAAGCCAAAAACTAACCTTGCTGTGCCTTCAATAGCTTTAAGAGCAATATTACCTGAAAAACCATCAGCAACAACGACATCAACTCTATTTTTGCCAATATCATCAGGTTCAACAAACCCAACAAAATTCTCAGCTAAAGCTGTTTGACGCAAAATTCTAGAAGCTTGGCGCAACTCTTCTTTGCCCTTCATTTCTTCAGAGCCAATATTTAAAATTCCGATAGAAGGTTTTCCAATCTTTAGCACAGCTTTTGCATAAGCATCACCCATAATAGCAAATTCTACTAAATTACGGGCATCACATTCTGTATTAGCACCAAGATCAAGCATAACACAAACACCTGTCTTAGTTGGCATTAAAGAAACTAAAGCTGGACGATGTATTCCACTCATAGTTCCTAAAATAACCTTTGAAAATGCCATTAAGCAACCTGTATTACCTGAACTTACAACAGCAGAAGCTTCGCCACGCTTTACAGCTTCATTAGCAAGCCACAAGCTAGACTTTTTTCCACTACGTAAAGCAATAGCAACCTTATCATCCATCTTGATATAATCAGGTGTATGAATCAATTCATATTTATCTTCAGGTATGCGATATTTTGCGAGTAAAGGCTTAACTTTGTTTTCATCACCAAATAATTTGAAGAAAACATCTTTTCCGGTTTTAGCAAAATCTCTTAATGCTAACCGAATGCCGTCAATGACAATATCGGGTGCATTATCACCGCCCATTGCATCAACGGCAAGTATAATTTGTTCGGTTTTCATAATAAAACTTATTTATCTGCTTTTTCTTCTGTTGTTTTTGCGGAAACGACTTCTTTGCCGTCATAATAGCCGCATTCAGAGCAAACATGATGTGGGCGTTTCATTTCGCCACAGTTTGGGCATTCCATTACAGCATTTGTTGTCAATGCCAAATGTGAACGACGCATATCACGAGCAGACTTTGATTTCTTACTTCTTGGTGTAGCCATTTTCTTTCTCTCTTTACAAATAATTTTCCATACGGAACAAATTCAAATTAAACTCAGTTCGTCTTATATATACTTTTTTTTACGAAACTGCAAGTTATTTTCATGATTTTTTCAGTTTTTCTAGTACTTTGAATGGATTTTCTTTTTCAAATGGAGCTATTCTATCTTCGAACACCGCTCCTTTGGCTCTTGGGAAAGGATCAATCTCTAATGAAAAGTACTGAACTGCTAATTCCCCAATATCAATTTGACGATCTATAAGGTCTTCTATTTCTTCATCTTCAAAAGATACTTCTATTTCTTTTAAATTTGTATTCATTGCTTCAATTTCTTCTTGATATACCAATGAAAATTCAGCCTTAACCTCATCATCAAATGGATTTAAAGAAACAGAACAAATCTGAGATATCTTTCCATAAGCTATTCCACTTACCTTAAATTTTCTTTTATTAACAGGATGAATATCAATTTCAGCAGAAAAATTATATAATTTGTTTAAACCTAAACGTTTTTCAAGAGCTGATATCTGCTCTTCATTTGCATCTAACTTAAAATGTTGACCACTTGGAGCAACATTATCTACTCTGACAATATGTTCAAATTCAGAAACAATTTTTCCTATATTTTTTTTCATCTTAAAGCGCCTATTTAATTATAAAATTAAATCAATTGATAATCAGAATATTATCAAAAATCAATTAATTTTAGAAATTATATCAAAAACATTGTTTTTTCTAATTAAAAGAAGCATATTGATAAAAAATAATACTTAAGGAATATCTAAATGAAGTCTTCAATTAAAGCTTTAATATTATCAACTTTTATTTTATCAGCTTCTGCTTGTACTCCAATGATTGATACTCATGGAGACGAGTTAGATAAAGAAAAAATAAATAAATTAGTAATTGGCAAAACAACTTATCCAGAAGTGCAACAATTATTGGGATCACCTTCTACTAAAACTTTATTCGATACAGAAAATTGGATTTATTTATATTCTAAACAAAGACGTTTTGCTTTCTTAAAACCAACTGAGTTTGAAAGAAAAATTTATGTAATGAAATTTGATAGATCTGGAATATTAAGAGGAATTATTACTAAAGACCTTAATGATGGAAGAGAGATTCCAATAAATACAGATTCAACTCTTTCAGATGAAATAGAACCTTCTTTATTAAAACAAATTACAGATAATTTTGGAAGATTTGGAACAGAACAATCTCAAGTTCCTACCAATTAAAAATAATCCCCAGATTTCTCTGGGGATATATTTTTTAAACACCTTTTTTTTCAAGTAATTTTATAATTACTGGAGCAATAAACAATACATAGAACGTCCCTAAGAAATATGCCATTGATTTACATATAATATGACCACCAAATCCACCATATACATTAGAGACAACATATTTATTGAATAAAACATAACAAATTAAGCATACTATAATTCTAACAGCTCTTTGCCAAATTTTACCACTATCATCAAATTTTACGAAATGACGCTCTAAAATCCAACCTAACATACAGCCATAAAATCCACCTAAATACTTCCATGTATCTAAAGCCATTTTTTTAGGATCAACAATTACATTGCCCATGCTATCATAATCTAATGGATATGGCTTAAAATAACAATAAAGAGCAACCAACAAATAAGCTAACATTGCATACAAAGCAATTTTTACATCCTTATTTGGATCTTTTTCTAAAGCTTTAAATATTTTACATGTAATAAACAATGTAGCAATACTTAATACAAATCCACCAACAACATCTTGAGGCGTATGAACTCCTAAATAATTACGACTAAAGCCTACAAGCAATGCAATAAAAACAGCTATAGCAATTAACCATTTTTTCTTTAGCATTAATGCTGGAGCTACATAATAAATAAAAGATGCAGATGAATGACCTGATGGGAATGAATATCCTGTGGCTGTTTTAAATGCAGAAGGAACAGGATGTATAGCTGAACTTCTTATCCATGGTCTATAAACAGCAAACATATTCTTGAATAATGAAACAAAAATAGAATGCATATAGAATGATACTATAACAAAAGAGCCTATCTTTTTGCTAATTCCCCAATATAAAGCAGCTAATACGAAAATAAGAATTTCATATTCACCTAAATGTGTAACCTGGCTAAAGAATGTATCAAACATGCCATTAGTTGATTCACGCCATTTTTGTAAAAACAATAAATAAGATATATCCATTTTTTTATCCTTAGTTATTTAGTTAAACTAAAAAACTTTAACATATAAAGCATAAAAAAACAGTAAAAAACAGCCCCGGTAAAATATCACCGGGGCCATTTAAATTGTTATCTTAAAACTTAAGCATTACGAATTGCTGCTTGAGCTGCTGCCAAACGTGCAATTGGTACACGGAATGGTGAGCAAGAAACGTATGTTAAACCAACTCTGTGGCAGAAGTCAATTGTAGCTGGATCGCCACCGTGTTCACCACAAATACCTAACATGATATTTGGACGTGTCTTACGGCCTTTATCAGCAGCCATTTGAACTAATTGACCAACACCTTCTTCGTCAATTGACTTAAATGGATCTTTTTCGAAGATACCTTTAGCAACATATTGTGGTAAGAATGCGCCAGCGTCATCACGGCTCATACCTAATGTTGTTTGTGTTAAGTCGTTTGTACCGAATGAGAAGTATTCTGCTGTTTCAGCAACTTTATCAGCTGTCAATGCAGCACGTGGCATTTCAATCATTGTACCAACTTCGTACTTGAATTTAACACCAGCTTTAGCCATTACTTCTTCAGCTTTCTTGTCGATAATTGCTTTAACAATATCTAATTCTTTCTTAGTATCTACTAATGGAACCATAACTTCTGGTTCTACTTGTTTACCTAATACTTTAGAAGCTTCTACAGCTGCTTCGAAAATAGCTTGAGCTTGCATTTCTGTAATTTCAGGATATGTGATACCTAAACGGCAACCACGTAAACCTAACATTGGGTTAGCTTCATGTAATTGATTTACACGAGCTTTTACTAATTCTACAGATACGCCCAATTCTTTTGCAATTTCAGCTTGATCTGCTTCTTTTTGTGGTAAGAATTCATGTAGAGGTGGGTCTAATAAACGAATGTTTACTGGTTGACCTTTCAATGCTACATATAATTCTTTGAAGTCTTCACGTTGATATGGCAATAATTTTGCTAAAGCTGCACGACGTGCATCTTCTGTTTCTGCCAAAATCATTTCACGCATGTGTTTAATACGCATTGGATCAAAGAACATGTGTTCTGTTCTGCACAAACCAATACCTTGAGCACCAAATTCTACAGCTTTTGCTGCATCACGTGGTGTATCAGCATTTGTACGAACTTGTAATTTACGAACTTCATCAGCCCATGTCATAAATAAGCCGAAATCACCTGACAATTCTGCATCTTTCAAAGCTACAGCGCCTAAAATTACTTCACCGGTTGTACCGTCTAATGTAATTACGTCGCCTTCTTTGATTTCAACGCCTTTAATTGTCATAACTTTTGCGTCATAGTTAACTTTAACGTCTGAAGCACCGCAAACTGCTGGTGTACCCATACCACGAGCAACAACTGCTGCGTGAGATGTCATACCACCACGAGCTGTTAAAATACCTTGTGATGAGTGCATACCATGAATATCTTCAGGAGATGTTTCAACACGTACTAAAACAACTTTCTTGCCTTCGCCAGCCCATTTTTCTGCTTCATCAGCTGAGAATACAACTTGACCTACAGCAGCACCAGGAGAAGCATTCAATGCTTGTGTTAACAAACGATTGTCTTTAATTGCTTCTTTCTTAGCTTTAGGGTCTAATGTTGGGTGCAATAAATCGTCTAATTGTTTTGGTTCTACACGTAATAAAGCTGTCTTCTTATCGATCAAGCCTTCGTTAACCATATCAACAGCCATCTTTACTGCAGCAGCTGCTGTACGTTTTCCGTTACGTGTTTGTAACATGTATAATTTACCATTTTGAATTGTAAATTCCATGTCTTGCATATCGTGGTAATGTTGTTCCAATGTTTCACGAATACCGCATAATTGTTTGTACAATTCTGGCATGCATTCTTCCATACATGGTAATGTAGAACCACGTTCTTTCTTGCCTTCTAATGAAATTTGTTGTGGTGTACGAATACCTGCAACAACGTCTTCACCTTGAGCTTTTACTAAGAATTCGCCATAGAAAGCGTTCTTACCTGTTGAAGGGTCACGTGAGAAGCAAACACCTGTAGCAGAGTCATCACCAGCGTTACCAAATACCATTGTTTGTACGTTAACAGCTGTACCCCAATCTTCAGGAATATCGTTCAACTTACGATAGTAAATAGCACGATCAACCATCCAGCTCATGAATACTGCGCCAATACCGCCCCATAATTGTTCTTGAGGATCTTGTGGAACTGGTTTACCAAATTTTGTACCAACAGCTTTATATTTTACGATCAATTCTTTCAAATCATCTACATTCATATCTGTATCTGATTTGTAGCCTTTTGCTTCTTTCAATGCTGTCAATTCACGTTCAAAGTTTTCGTGTTTTACACCTAAAACAACGTCTGAATACATTTGAATGAAACGACGATATGAATCGTATGCGAATCTTTCATCGCCTGATGCTTTTGCTAAGCCTTTTACTGTTTCATCGTTTAAACCTAAGTTTAAAACTGTATCCATCATACCTGGCATAGAAATACGTGCGCCAGAACGAACGGAGAATAATAATGGATTTTCTGAGTCTGCAAATTTACGACCTACGATTGTTTCGCAGTGCTTAATGCCTTCTTTTACTTGTTCAGCTAAATCTGCTGGGAAAGACTTGTTGTTAGCATAGTAATATGTGCAAACTTCTGTTGAAATTGTGAATCCTGGAGGAACTGGAATTCCAATAGAACTCATTTCTGCTAAGTTAGCACCTTTTCCGCCCAACAAATTTCTGTCGGATGCGCGACCTTCGGCTTTTCCATTTCCGAATTTATATACCCATTTTGCCATGGTGGTTCGTTAACTCCTTAACCTTCAATTAATGAAAAATTGGCTACGGCATTCATTGCATTTACTATCATGGATAATAAGCGCAAACGATTTGCACGCAACCCCTTATCTTCACAGTTTACTTGGACTTTATCAAAGAAAGCATCAACTGCACTACGCAATTTTGCTAATTCAGCCATTGCATTTTGATAATCGTCTTTTGCTATCTGCTTCGATAGGTTTACCATAATTTTACCCAAAACGTCAAATAAAGTATTTTCTTCAGGTAAAACAAATTTTGTATTATCCGCTTGTTCATCATAAGAACACTTATCTTTTGCGGATTCAATACGCGAAATATTGGCAGCACGACGATATGCTGTCAATAAATCAATGCCGTCATCAGTGCTTAAAAATTCCTTTAAAGCATCGACTCGAGCAGTAATTTTTAATAAGTCAAATTCGCCATTTTCTTTTCCATAATCCTTGCATAAGCATGCAGAAATATAGTCATGACGAACACCTTTATCCTTTAAAGCAACAATTAATCTATCAGCAAAGAATTCACAAAGAGAATCTATAGCTTTTACTGACCAATTTACTAATACATTTGGTTCATTTGTATTATTTTGCTTTTCAGATTTTGTCATTGCTTCTCTTACAGCTGTTAAAATTGAATCGCCGTAAGCCATACGAGCTGCATCAAATAGTTCAACTAAATTGATAGACAACTTGTTTTCTAAAATCAAACGAATAACACCTAATGCAGCACGACGTAAAGCATAAGGATCTTTTGATCCCGTAGGTTTTTGATCAATCAACCAGAAGCCCATTAAAGTATCAATCTTATCTGCTAAAGCAACTGTTATACTTACAGGTGCACTAGGACAATGATCACTTGGGCCTAATGGAGAATAATGTTCAGCTATTGCTGTGCATACTTCTTTATTTTCATTATCATTTAAAGCATAATATCTTCCCATAATTCCTTGTAATTCTGGGAATTCACCAACCATACCTGTTGACAAATCAGCTTTACATAATATAGCAGTACGATCACATTTTGCTAAATCTGCACCAGGAACATATTTTGCAATTGTTGGTATTAATTTACGCATACGTTCAATTTTATCAGCAATTGTTCCTAATTTTGCATGGAATACACGTAATGATAATTTAGAAGCTTTATCAGCTAATGAAGTCTTTCTATCTTCATCCCAGAAGAACTTTGCATCAGATAATCTAGCACGTAAAACACGTTCATTTCCTGCTATAATTTGAGCACCATTATCTTCTGTCTTCATATTAGAAACAACAATAAATCTTGGAGCTAAATTAATGCTTTGATCAGCCTTTTTATTTTTATCATCACTCATAACGAAGTATTTTTGATTTGTTCTCATTGAAGTAATTAAAACTTCTGGAGGAACACTCATAAATGCTTCATCAATTTTACCCATTAAACATACAGGATATTCAGCAAGTCCTGCAACTTCGTTTAATAAGCCTTCATCTTTAATTAATTCATATCCAGCATCTTTTGCCAATTTGCATGAATTTTCATCAATGATTTTCTTACGTTCATTGGTATCAATTACAACATAAGCTTTAGAAATTTTTTCTAAATAATCATCATAGCCTTTTACGCTAATAGCTTCTGGAGCTAAAAATCTATGACCATATGTTGTATTTCCTGATTTAACACCAGCAAATGATACATCTATTACATTTCCATCAAATAAGCATACAATTGCATGTAAAGGACGAACATAGTGCTCTTGATGAATATTCCAACGCATTGACTTTGGCCAAGGGAAGTTATTTAACATATCTGTTACAGCTTCTGCTAAAACTTCTGTAGTTGGACGTCCTTTATGAGAAATATTTGCGAAATAAAAAGTTCCCTTTTGTGTTTCTTTTACAACTAATTGGTCTTTTGTTAAACCTGTTGATTTCAAAAAACCGTTTAAAGCTTGTTCAGAAGCTTGAACTGAAGGACCTTTTCTTTCTTCAACCAAATCAGCTTGTGCTGTTGGCAAACCTTTTACACTAATACCAACACGTCTTGAAGCTACAAATGATACAGGTTTTTCAAAAGCTAATTCATGCTTCTTGAAAACTTCACTTAAGTAGTTTTCAATGTGTTCACGTGCCATTTGTTGCATACGAGCAGGAATTTCTTCGCTGAATAATTCTAAGAAAAATTCACTCATCTTACTTTCCTTCCTTTGATTTCATATATCCTTCACAGCATCCTTTTGCTAATGCACGAACTCTTGAAATATATGAAGCACGTTCTGTTGTAGAAATTACACCACGAGCATCCAACAAATTAAATAAGTGAGATGCCTTAATACATTGATCATATGCTGGCAAAGGAATACCATCATTTAATAAAGCTTGGCATTCTTGTTCAGCATCTTTGAAGTGTTGTAATAATAAATCTGTATTTGCATATTCAAAGTTGTATTTAGAATATTCAACTTCATTTTCATGGAAAACGTCACCATATTTTACGCCGTCAGCGTTATATGCTAAATCATAAACATTTTCTACGCCTTGAATATACATCGCTAAACGTTCTAAACCATATGTTAATTCAGAAGGAACTGGAGAACATTCAAAACCGCCAACTTGTTGGAAATATGTGAATTGAGAAACTTCCATACCATCACACCAAACTTCCCAACCTAATCCCCAAGCACCTAAAGTTGGAGATTCCCAGTCATCTTCAACGAAACGAATATCGTGTTCTTTTGAATCAATACCTAAAGCACGTAAAGAATCTAAATATAATTCTTGTACATTTTCTGGTGATGGCTTCATTATTACTTGGAATTGATAATAATGTTGTAATCTGTTTGGATTATCTCCATAACGACCATCAACAGGACGACGAGAAGGTTGAACATATGCAGCGCGCCAATGTTCTGGACCTAATGCACGTAAAATTGTTGCAGGATGGAATGTACCAGCACCAACTTCCATATCGTATGGTTGTAATACTACGCAACCATGATCAGCCCAAAACTTTTGGAGTGTTAAAATCAATGACTGAAAATCAGTTCCCTTTTTTAACTTTTGATCCATTTCTCTTTCCTTTTTTAAAGCCCTTATTAAAGCCTCTATTCATATCTTTTTTATTAAAATCTTTTTTTGATCCAGAAAACTTTTCTCTGCCTCTACCATTACTACGTTCATTAGCAGATTTTTCGCCATATCCAAATTTTCTGTCAGAACGTTTAAAATCACGATTTTCACGTTCTCTTTTATGATTACGATTTCTTCTATTTTCTTTATTATCTTCAAAATCATTATCATAAGCATCATCTTCACGATTGAAATTATGATTTCTTACATCATCTCTATTTCTATCGTTTTCAAATCTACGAGAATCTCTTCTATCCCAACCATGATTTCTTCTATCATTTCTATTTTCTTCAAAATCACGCTTTGAAACTCTTTCGTGTTCATGAGCTTTATGTTCAAATTCACCACGTTCACGATGTTCTTCGTATTCTTTATGTTCTTTAGATATAAATGCTACATTTTCAATATTAGCACGTTCTCTTCTAGCTTCTCTTTCAGCTTTTATTTCTCTAATTCTTTGCTTACGAGATTTTTTCTTTTCAACAGAAAAGCCAAACTTACCAATTCTTTGACCAACGGCATAATAATGTCCATGGCAATAACATACTAAATTAGCTTTTTCTAAAGCTAATCTACCATTTTCCATTAAACGATCATCAATATTTACAGCTACGATTTCAGCCAAAAACATATCATGAGAACCCAAGTGTTTTACATCAACAACTTTGCATTCAATTGAAATTGGACTTTCATGAATTTGAGGAGCTTTTACAACAGAACTTTTTTCTGGTGTTAATTTTGTTTCTTTAAACTTATCTAAATCACGTCCTGAACGAACGCCACAAAAATCAGCAGATTGTACTAATTTTTGATCGACCAAATTAATAACGAATTCTCCACTCTTTGAAATAATTTGATGAGAATAACGTTCTGGTCTAACTGAAATATATGTCATTGCAGGTTCAGAATTAATAATTCCCGTCCAAGCAACTGTAAATATATTATTATCTGTCATTGTTCCTGAGGATACCATTACTGGAGGTAATGGAGACATCATTGTCCCAGGTTTCCAAGTTATTTTTGACATATAAGGATTAGCCTTTAAAAGTTTCTACTAATGGTTCTACTGGGCGCATTTCACCTTCCCAAGGGAAAACAACCCAATTATCTTGAGGAACATCTCTACAATAAACATCTGCTTTAGATTTTCCATTTGGCTTTGCATAAATAACTGCAAGTGTTGCTTTTGGATAAGCTTTTTTTACAAATTCAGCTGTTTTACCAGAATCAACTAAATCATCAACGATTAAAACATCTTCGCTATCTTTAATATCAATATCGCCAATCATTTTTACATCGCCGCGATTCATTCCCTCATAAGAAGAGCAGCATAATGCTTGCAAATCGCGAACATTTAATTCTTCAGCCATAATTGTTGCCGGTATCATTCCTCCACGGCATATTCCTACAATCTTTTTATATTTTTTACCTGACTTTAATAACTTTTTTACTAAATCTCGAACGTCTCTATGAAGCTCTCCCCAAGAAACAGCAAAATAATTTACGTCACTCATAAAATCCTCCAATGTGAGTTAAATTGAAATAGGAATAGATATCGTCCTTTTATTATATTTAATCAAAAAATAAAAGTATTTTTATAAAGAATCTTCAAAAATCGAAAAATATAAAATATTATACCCACAAAACTCTCTTATTTTAACCAAAGACTGACAAAATGACACAATATTGTAATTGGCTAGATACTAACGATAAAATATATATAAACTATCATGATAATGAATGGGGAAAAGCAGTTCATGATGATAGATTATTATTTGAAATGCTAGTGTTGGAAGGGTTTCAAGCAGGACTATCTTGGAAATGTGTTTTACATAAACGTGATAATTTTAAAGAAGCTTTCAATAATTTTGATGTCCTTCAAATATCTAAATATAATCAAACAAAATTAGATGAATTATATAAAAACGATAAAATAATAAAAAACAAATTGAAAATTGGAGCTACAATTACAAATTCAAAAATATTTTTAGATATTCAATCAAAATATAATTCTTTTGATAATTACATTTGGTCTTTTACAAAGGGCAAAACGATAAAAAGCGATGGAATTGAAACAACCAATTATTTATCAGATGAAATTTCTAAAGATTTAAAAAAACGTGGCATGAAATTTGTTGGTTCAACTATTATTTTTTCTTATCTTTGTGCAATTGGTATTATTGATGCACATCAACCACAATGTCATTTGTTTAAAGAATAATCTTACTTTTTAAACCAGGAAGACATTTCATTAATTCTTTGTTGTTTTTCTATATTTTCTAATTCTTCTTGGCGTTTTTGAGCTTCCAAAGCCTCAGCTTCTGCTCGTAATTTCGCCTGATACTCAACATCATTATCTAGAGCTTCTTGACGTTTTTGTGCTTCTCTTTTTTCTTTACCTTCTAAGATTAATTCTCTAATTTGTTGTTTAATTTTCTCATTATTCCAATCAGCAATACCTCTAATTTGACCAACACTATATCCATCTTCATTAATCAAAAAAGTTGTAGGTAATCCTCTAACATCTGCTGCCATAGCAAATCTTGATCTTGGGTCTGAATAAACTTTTAAATTAGAAGCATTTCTGTTAAAAAGTATTTTCCTTAATTTAGGCAATGTTTCAAGCCCTGTTGACAAAGCAACTACTTGGAATTTCATAGATCCCATTTCTCTTTGTAATTTGTCCAACATAGGAAGTTCAATCATACAACGAGCACATGTTGTAGCCCAAACATTTAATAAAATTACTTTTCCTTTAAAATCTTGAATAGAAACTTCAGTTCCATATTCTCCTAAAAATTTTACTTCAGGCATACTTTTAGGATAAGTAATTTCAAATTGACTTGGAAAACTTTTTTCCTCCTCAAACGCATTTGCTTGAGAAACAAAAAGAAAAATTGAAAGTATAAAAAAGGAAATAGATTTAAACAATTACTTATATTCCAGCAAACAATTAGCTAAAGAATGAGGATGTAATTTATTACCAGATCTACTATTTTTTGGAGAAATTAATTTAACATAACCAGGATGTTCTGCTCGATATGAAAAATCATCATGTCTAACAACAATATTATAAGCATTTTTGTAATCGAACATATATGGATACTTGGTTATTGTTTTATAAGCTCCAACAGCATTACATGTAATTGCAATAGCATTTTTATCAGTTGCTGAAACTAATTGAGCTAAAGTTCCTCCATAAGAATGGCCTACAACATATATTTTTTTAGAAGGATATTCTTTTAATACATTATCATAAAAACTTTTTGCTGAATAAAATTGAGAAGGCAATTTTCTAATAAGAATACTTGACATATCTTCTACATCTATAGTTTCATCAGCCCCTCTATACGCAATAACAAGTTCGTCTTTAACACCTTTTAAAGCAATTGCAGAGAAACCATTTGGCAAGCTTTCTTCACTAACTAATGTAAATTTTTCTTCATTAACAACAGGATTTGTAAAATACGAATTAATTACAACTCCTAAAATATCATGTACAAACTCTTTAGAAAAATGATCATCCTTTAAAAGGCGATGATGAACTTTCTTTTTTGATAATGACTTTTGGAATTTTGCCAAAGCTATAATAAAATCACTGTTCTCATTTTCCTTCATTCTAAGAAGGTGTTTAATATCAGCAATATTTGTTTCAATTTCTTTTAAATTTAATGTTCCTGCATAGTCAAAATCTTGTTTTTCAATGTATGACTTATCAGCTTTTAAATAGTCTAAATAATCTGATATAAAACTATATCCATAGCAAGAAATTGCTACTAATATTAAGAAAGCAACAGAAATATAAATTTTGACTAAAATTTTTCTCATAAAAACCTCGGAATACTTCCAAAAACAATTCTTTTAGCTGGCAGTATAAAATATAATTTATATATTTTTCAAGATTTTTTAACAAGAACTGCCAATAAAACCGTTAAAAAAACTACAATTTCTCTATTTATTTACACAATAGCACTAAACTCCTGTAAAAATTATTTCACATCTAAAAGAGTTTTTTTTTATTTAGATTAGTGTATAATCGCCACTGAAATATAACAAAAAATAAGGAGATTATTTTTATGGCTGACAAAAAAATTTTAATAGTTATTCCTGCTAGATATCAATCATCAAGATTACCAGGGAAACCATTAGTTAAGATAGCTGGTGTTGAAATGATTAAACGTGTTGCCCAAATAGCAAATTTCGTTTGCCAAAACAATACAAATTGCAATTATGTTGTAGCAACAGATGATGATAGAATCGTAGATTTTTGTAAAAAAGAAAACATCAATGCTGTAATGACATCAGACACATGCCGTTCTGGAACAGAAAGATGTTGGGATGCTGTTCAAAAAAATAATGTAAAGCCTGATTTTATTATCAATTTACAAGGAGACAATCCTTTGTGCCCTCCTCACATTATTCAAGAAATTATTGATCAATGGAAAAAATTCCCAGCAGATGTATTTACCCCATGCATTCATTTAAATTGGAATGAATATGATAACTTAGTAGAAGCTAAGAAAACAACACCATATTCAGGAACAACTGTATTAGTTGATAAAGCTGGATATGCAATGGCTTTTTCTAAGAACATTATTCCTGCAATTAGAAAAGCTGAAAAAGCTCGTGAACAAATGGAAAAAAGTCCTGTACGTCGCCATGTAGGTTTATATGCTTACACATATGAAGCTTTAAAAGATTATTTCACATTAGATCAAGCTGTATATGAACAAGACATGATTGAAGGCTTAGAACAAATGCGCTTCTTGTATAACGGTAAGAAAATAAAAATGGTTGAAGTTGATTACCGCGGTCGTAAAACAACAAGTGGCGTTGATTCCCCTGAAGATATCAAACGTGTTGAAGAAATTATTGCTGAATATGGAGAGCTAATTAAATGAAAAGATTAATTATTGCAAGACATGGAAACACATTTGCTCCAGGAGAAACTCCTACACGTGTTGGTGCTAGAACAGATTTGCCTTTAGTTGAAGAAACTAGAGGTCGTGGTATTGGAAAATATTTAAAACAAAAGAATTTAATTCCAACTAAAATTGTATCCGCTCCATTAAAAAGAACTATGTCCACAGCTCAATTAGCTAAGGAAGAATTAGGATATAATGGCGAAATTGAAATTTGTGATTTATTCACAGAAATCGATTACGGTCCTGATGAAAACCAAACTGAAGATAAAGTAATTGCCCGTATTGGACAAGATGCTTTAGATTTATGGAATGAAAAAGCTATTGTTCCAAATGGTTGGAAAGTTGACCCAGATAAGCTAATTAAAACCTGGTTAGATTATGCAAAAGAAATTAAAGATGGAGAAACAGTTTTATTAGTTTCTTCAAACGGAGTAATTCGTTTTGCTCCATATATTTTAGGAGATTACGAAGGTTTTTGCAAAGATCATGACATCAAAGTAGCAACAGGGGCTGTTTGCGTATTAGAGTTTGATAACGGCAAATGGTCTTGCTCAGAATGGAACACAAAAGCTTTTAAGTTTGTAGGATAATTTATGGATAAAGATACTAAAATAAGTAGTATTCCTGATGATTTAGAAGATTTTTGTGGATTAGTAGAGCAACATCCAGAATGGGATTATAATGATATTGTTAATCAAATAGTTGAAAGAGAACATCAACATAGAGTTGCTTCAGAATTATTAGGTGATGAACCTGAATTACCTTTAAAAGAAGCTCTTGATTTAATAAATCATTTAATAGATCATCCTGAAGAAATCAATGACAATCCATTAATCAAATCAATGATTGACGATTATATTGAAAATTCTTTTGATGGAAACTTAACTATTATAGATGCTTTAAAAGAACTAAAAGGTTGTGCAGAAGATTTAGTAAGCGAAAAAAACTAAATATTAAAAATAACTCTTGCGTTTTAATAGCATTTATATTAAATAGAATAGCTGTTGTGGTCTCGTAGCTCAGCTGGATAGAGCAACAGCCTTCTAAGCTGTGGGTCCCGAGTTCGAATCCCGGCGAGATCACCATTTAAAAGTCGCAGTTAACTGCGACTTTTTATGTTACAGTATGCTTCCAATAATTTTAATCCCAAAAACAAAATTTTTATTGTAACAATTTTAATTTTTTTTCGTTTTCTTAACAGAAAATATTATTTGTATAAAAAACATTTAATATTTTTTACTTAAATGTTATTATCTCACGTTTTTATTTAATTATAGGAGAGATGTATGGAACGCAACCTCTTAAAAATGGTCGTTTGTGACAAAAATGGAAAGTATGATACAAAAAAAGGAGAAATCATTCTAAAAGATGCAACAAGTGAATTCTATACTTTCTATGCAACGTCTTCCCAAGATCAAAAACCATGCAATATTACTTTAACCATGCCTGTTGGCGGACAAATGAATGGCCTAATGCGTCTTCCTAAAGTTGGTGAAAAAATTTTAGTAGGATTTGAAGGCCAAGAATACTATCTGATAGCTTACATTCCAGAAGTTGATGCCAATGATTTTAGAAAGAACAAAGATGAAAAAGATGAGAAAGAAAAACAAGGTCTCATCTTAAGATACAAGACACCAAACTTAAATCCTAAAAAAACAGAAAAAAAATATTCTGAAATTAAATTCTCAACAGAAAAAACTTTTTGGCCTGAAAAGAAAAACACTTCATCTGAATTTCCTCAAATGGATAGAATAGATATTGCGTCCTCTGGAGATATAATAAACAAAGCTGAAAATTATAACGAAGTAAACGCATCACGTATTGGTATTTATGCTGGGGTTGATGAAAGTCTTAGTAAATTAAAAGAAACAATACAATCAACTGATACAACTAAAGAAAATAATGGACTTAGCGAATTGCCTTTAGACACTAAAGATGCTATTCCATATTTTTCAAAAGGTGATGTCCAAGTTAGAGCTAGCAATAAAATTGTTTTAGCTGCTGACAAAGGAATAGAAATTAGATGTGGCAGATCAACTATTACAATTGATGACACAGGTATAAAATTAAAATCCGGAAAAATTTCATCTGTTTACCCAGTTCCTGATGATTCTTCTATTACGATTAGTCCTTTAAGTGGCGTTTCTGTTACAGGTAATCAGATTAATATGGAAGCTGCTATCAAATATAGCATTTCTGAACAAATGGGAGGAGCAATATCTTCATTTGGCGGTGCAACAAGAATTAACACTCACGATTATAGAGTTGTAACAAATTGCGCTTTAGATCATGTTAAAAAAGCAGTTATTGCAGCAATGAGAGGTACTGAAACCGTTACTTCTCTTGGATTAGCTCTTGGAGCAAAGCGAAATGGCGAGCATGGTTCAGCAAGTAGAGCCATCTACAAATACAATGACAAGTCTATACTTTTACAACAAATTGGCGATTTTATAAGAACTCAATTTATTGAAAATCAAAATATGGGATTAACTAATGATACAACTGATGCTGAAGATACAATTGGCAATGTTTTATCTATTATGGAAAACATATTCACTATTTTGCCGATCATTTATTTAACAATAGATACACTTGTTCCCGAGAAGAAAAAAAGAACAGGTTCTCAAGCATATTACGATTCAATAAACACTATTAACTGCACTATTGAATATTCTTTACTTGCAACATTTTTAGCTCTTATATCTGCATATAGTGCCGATGGAGCTTTATACCAAAACGTATTTGCGTTAACTGGTGATGCAAAAACAATGATTTTATCAAAAGATATTCAACATGTTGGGGTTTCTAAAAGTGATGCTGCTTCACCTATTGCAGCAATTCAAAAAGGTGGCTTAATAGACTATAGAAAACTTATTTTAAGTGTAGGCGCTACTGCAGCTATTGGTGTAGGCGTAGGAGCTTATATGACGTATTTAACTAATTGCGAAACACTTAACGAATTACAGGAGCTTTAATCATGTCAGATACAGAAGAAACTTTTAAATCTACAATTATGCCTATAATTACGAGTGCCATCACAACAGCTGCTGTCGTTGGGATAACTGCTGGACTTGCAAAATATATTACAACAAATTACCAACGAAAAGATTTAACAGGTGATATTGCCGTAAAGCCTACAGATGATGATAATACAATCAGTAAAGTTGAAGTTGCAGGAAATGAAACTGAAGGCAAAATTGCAAAAGATGGAGTTAATGGAACAGAAGGTAAAATTAAAGCCAATGAAACCGAAGCTCTTGCTTCAACTGCTGAAGCCACAGCTGCAGAAACTGGTGCAACAGCAGCTAGAACAAAAGCCGGTGCTTGTGATATTGAAACTAAAGCATTAAAGATGACTTGATGATAGGATTAAAATAAATGAGTGATAAGTTAGAATGGTTAAACAAGCATTTTGTTGCTATTAAATATACAAAAATTAATGATATTATTAATGAAGAAAACTATGAAATACGCCCTGATTTAAAATCATTTTATGGCACAGAAAATGCGGAAAAAATAGTTTGGGATTTTGCTGAAGCTAAAAGGTTTAAATGTGCTTGCGAATTAATGGCCTATATCGCACACACTAGATCTGTTGTTTGGTGGGCTTATTTATGCGTAAAATCATTAAAAGATGAACTTCAAGAAGTTCCTGCTCCAAGTATTGATATTGATCAAATTGGCACTTCATTTAAGCCCACAGTCCCTGATTTTGCAAAAGTTGAACCTTTAAAACCAAATGCTACACAGGAAAAAGAATATAATGATAGTATTTCTAAAATGCAAAATGATATTCAAAAGATGCGTGAAAAATGCGATCCTGAATTATTGGCTTTAACTGAAAAATACTTAAATATTTTCTACGATGAATTTAAAAAAGTTCATGGATACTCTCCAATGGAACTCATAGAAATAGCTGGCAAAAAACTTGCCCGTCAAAGAGAAGAAGGAAATTTGGATATGAACAGTCCAATTTTCCAAGAAGTTGATAAGATGAAAGAACGATTACAGACTATCAGAAAAGAAACCCTTGATACAATACATACTGTAATACCTCCAGAAGATTTAGAAACTGAAAAAAAATTATCAAAAGAAATATTAGAAGCTGTATATGCTTGGATTGTTTCTCCTGACGAAACAAACTCTAAAATATGTTTAGATTTAGGAAATAAATGTCCAGATAAACCAGAAGGCTTATTATCTTTATCAGCATTTTGGGGTGGTGGTAATTTAACACCAGAAGGGAAAAATATAGTTAGAACTCCTAAGCCATTATTGCCAAATGGAATTTGTCAAACATTATTAATGTGTGCATTGCATAAAGGAGGAACAAGAAAACTAAAAGAACGATATGAGCATTATTTTAATTTAGGTGTTGAGGTGTTAACTGGCAGAAAAGTATGGGAGGAAGATATATTTAATTCATCAGAAAAAAGTTTGGATAATACAAATTTTCAAGCAAAAGAAAAAGAAGTTCCAAAGCAAGAAATTCAAAACAACTCTACACATGAAGAGGAATTAAAAATAGAAAGTATCTTTAACAGCAATACAATTACTAAGCCTCATTTTACTCGTTGGAAACCTAAAAGGTAAGAATAATATCTATTTACTCAAATTTTTTAGATTTTGTTTCAAATAAACGTTAGCAGTATTTTTTAAAGTTTCATAAATTTCTTTTTTAGGAAAGCTATCTCCTCCTAAAGCAATATATTTAGGAACGATTACCGTATATACTTTATTTAAATCTATTTCTTTAGATGCAACATTTACTGACTTTACTTTTTTAGTTTTTAAATCAAAATCATAATCACCACCAGCCATTTGTAATAAAGCATTTGTACGATACTCATCAGAATATTTTCTTAGTCCAGCTTCAATATATTCTATAATTTCTTTTCCGCTCATTCTGATTTTAACTAGAACACCATCAAACGGTAATACTTCAAATAAATTTCTATAAATCACTTCACCTTTTTTTAACGGAGCTCTTATAGATCCTGAATTTATAAATACAATATCTACATTTTCCATCTTAAGAATAGCATTAGCAACAAACTTTCCTATTGGACAATTTACGGAACAATAATTTTTACCTTCACTAAAATTAATATCTTCATTAATAGTTGCTATTTTTTCAGTTATAGTATTTTGTATTTCTTTTAAATCTGCACCTATTAATTCATCAATCTTTTTATTATTTCCAATCTTATCATCTAACGCTATTGTATCCCCTTTAAATGATAAAATTTTACCATCGTCATTGAATTCTAATTTTATTTTTCCCACATATCTGCTTAAAGCACCACTAGTAATAACCAGCGTTTTACTCTTATCTTCATGCTCAGCAAATAAAGGATATTTACCATCATTTGGTTCAATAGTATTTGATAATAAATTATGAGTATGTCCACCAACAATAACATCAATATTAGAAATTTGTTCTGCAATTTCCAAATCTACATTTAGTCCTAAATGGCTTAATAATATAATAATAGAAACGCCTTGATTAGATAAATTTTCAACTTGTTCTTTTATTTTTTCTTTTGCATCCAAAATATCAAATTCTTCTTTTTGTAATGATAATTTTGCCTCTTGTGTTGTTACTCCAATAACGCCTATTTTATTACCATTCTTATTAATTATTATTGATGGAACAACATTCTTTTTTAGAAAATCATTAGTTTTAAAGTTAATATTTGAACAAACTGTTGGAGTATTTGTATCTTTAATAAAATTAGCTAATACTGACAAGTCTTCGTCAAATTCGTGATTACCTAATGTAATCACATCATAATTTAGTTCTTTAAAAATAGGAGATAAGTTTTTTTCTTTATTTAAAGTAAAAAATATAGACCCATAAAATCTATCTCCAGCGTCTAATAATATTAAATTTGGATCTATTTTTCTTTCTTCATCAATAAATGTTTTTAATCTCAAAAATCCGCCTAAACAATTTTCTCCTTTTGAACAATCATTTCCTTTTTCATCAATGGGGAGCAAATGAGAATGGAGATCATTTGTATGTAATAATGTTATATTTGTATTTCCATAAGATTTTAAAGGACAAAAAAACAAACTTATAAATAACAAAACAAATAATCTAATTTTCATCTTAACACCTACATAAAATAGTAAATGACATTATATTTCAAATGTCATTTAATTAAAAAAATTTTTCTTAAAAAGTAAAGCTAAAACAATCTCAAATTTTCAAAAGCTTAAAAACTATTTCTAATTTTTATAAATTAACCTCTTGAATATTTTTTATTCAAAGCTGCTTTTGCAAAAGAAATTGTTGATGATTTATTTTCAGCAACTTCAAGTTTTTTCAATTGTTTTTGTGTTTGAGCACTTATTTCTTCATTTGTTGAAACTTTAGACTCAGCTCCTTTTTCTTTTGACATACTATCTAACAAAACTGTATATGTTATGCTTGTTGGTTTACCTTCATAAACAACATACATATCATTAGAAGATGTATCACATTTGCCACATTTTTCCTGTTGATAAGCAGCAATTGCTTGTGTCGCTACAAACATTTCTGGGGTTAATGATAATGTTCTTGGCTGTGTTAAAATAGAACCGTCTGTTCCCGCATATGATTCACCATTAACTTTGCAAATATTTACAACAACACTATCTGCATTAACTGATTGTGTAAATGCATAAGGTAAAACATCTTTATCTAATTTTTTAGATGCTGCAGCATAGAAATCTACCATTGATTGATCATACAAAGAGCTATATGGAATATCATCATACCAAGCTAACATTGTTTCTTTCATGGTTTCTTTAGCATCAACACCATATTTCTTTGCATTTTCTTCAAATGTCTTGGTAATTCCACCATGAGATTTTTCCAAATCTTTCCAAGCTAAAGAATCTCCTGCTTGCATCATTTCATAAGAAAACTTTGTTTGATTAGCAACAGCATCTGCTTCCATTGCACGTGTAATAATAGTATTTGCTTTAAATGAATAAAATGCATCAGCATCTTTATTAAAATCATGTGATTGAACAGAATGCTTTCCTTCATGAGCTAAGCATGATTGAAGAGTTGCATCACCAAATATAGGGTTTAAAACAATAGCGTTACTACTTGGATCAAAATATCCAACTACCGTTGAATCTGCTTTTTCAATCGTTAATGTTGTCCCTTGCTTTGAAATCGATTCAATAATAGAACAACCTGTTTTACTCTTAGTAGCAGAATTTACTAGCCCTTGAAGCTTGGCAAAAGATGCACTATCTTGAGGAATAGCTTGATAAGAACAAAGTGTATCACCTTTTTCTGTAATAGCATAAGCTGTTGTAGGTTTTGAATAGTCAACCGTTTCAACTGTATCAGTTTTTACATCAATTTTTCCTTCATCAATATGAGCACTAGCATGCATACCACAAGAACCAATAGTGAATGCTGTAGCTAAAACCATGCCTATTGTAGCAGCTCTTTTTTTGGAACGATCTGCTAGAGATTTTGCACCATTTGTAAACTTTTGAACTTTTTCTTTAGAAAAGAATTCTGAAACGTTTTCTGACATATATTTAACCCTAAAATTACGTAATATTTTAGTTTATTATATATTTTAGACAAAAAATTTCAAGAATTATTTATAATTTTCGTCAATAATTTTACAATTTCCAGTAAACATCTGTATTAAACAAATTTGGATTAGATCTAGCAAAATCAACGGCTTTTGCTCCATTTCTATCTGTAAATTGTGTATTCATACCTTTACTTAATAAAAACGCTACTATTTCAGGATTTGGATTTGAACCAGCTGCAGCCATTAATCCATTTTTTCCATCATTTGATGTTTCATAAAGATGAGAACCATTTGATAATAAAACGTTTAACACTTCTGGATTTGTATTTTTTGCACAAGCCCAAATAAATGGTGTTGCACCAATCATATCATCTGTTGCTTTAACGTCAGCTCCAGCTTTAATCAAAGCCAATGTCATTTCTGGATTTGGGTTCATCATAGCACATTGAATTAAAGCTGTTGAGCCAACCTTATTTTTAGCTTCTAAATCCATTTTTGTTTTTGCAAAAGCTTTTATCAAGGAAGGATCCGCTTTATTTTGAACAGTAATCATTAAGGCATTTTCGCCATTAATATTTTTCATATCAGGATTGGCACCAACACTTAATAAAGTTTCAACAATTTCTGAACTTGGATTTAATCCCGCAGCTAACATTAAAGGAGTAAATCCATTTAAAGTTGCCCTATTAACTTTTGCTCCTTGCATAATTAGAGTGGTAATCATTTTTGGATTTGGATTATATTTTGCAGCCATCATTAATGGTGTTGCTCCAAATTTTGGCTCTCTTTGACGAACATCTGCACCTTCGCCAACAAGCAACGCACAAATATCAGGATTAGAATTCTCTTTACACGCCCACATTAAAGCAGACATTCCATTTTGATCAACAGCTTCTAATTTAGCACCATACTCTAATAATTTTTCTGTTATTTCCAAATTAGAATTCATCATACAAGCATACATTAAAGGCGTAGAGCCTACATTGTCTACAGCATTAATATTTGCACCTTTAGATAAAAGCTTTTCTATTACGCTAACATTTTGAGCTTTTGATGCAGCAAAGAATAAAGGGGTTAAGCCTTGAGCTTGTTTTGCATTAACATCTGCACCAGCAGTTATCAAAGCGTCATAAATAATCACATCCTGACAAAACATTGAAACGAACATCAATGCCGTAGTGCCGTTTTCATCCCCAGCATTAATATCACATTTTTCTCTGCACAATTTCATAATTTCAGCTAAATCGCCTTTTTTTGCAGCTTCAATTAATGCAGTCATTTTTAGCTCCTATTTATCCAATTTTCTATAAAAGCAACTACGGTTATTTGTATGACAGGCAGCTCCTACTTGATCTATTTTCGCTAAAATAGTATCTCCATCACAATCGATATATAAATCAATCATTTTTTGGATATGTCCTGAAGTATCGCCTTTTCTCCAAAATTCTTTTCTTGATCTAGAATAATAGCACATACGCTTTGTTTCAATAGTTTCAATTAAAGCTTCTTTATTTGCCCAAGCCATCATTAGCACATCTCCGGTATCATGTTGCTGAGCTATAACAGGAACTAATCCCATATCATTAAACTTCACAAGCGAAAGGAATTCATCTTTCCCTATTAATTCTAAACTATTTTTAATTTTATTTTCCATTTTTGTGCCATTTTTTTATAAATCGTGGTATATAACATACAAAATTGAAACAGAAAATAAAGTAAAATCATAAAGGCTTAATTAATGAACGAAATTGAATTAAATTCTAACGAACAGCAATTGGCAGAATTACGCAATAAAATCGATCAAATTGATGATTCTATTCTTTCTTTATTAATTGAAAGAACAAACGTCTCTAAAAAAATAGGACAAACAAAAAACAATACATCTTTTGCATTAAGACATGCAAGAGAGGCTCAAATTATGAGACGTTTATGGGGAAAATCTGGCGATTCTTTAGATAAAGATACAATGATTCGCATTTGGAGAGAAATTATAAGCAGTAGTGTTAATTTACAAACACAAATGAACGTAGCAGTTTTTGTATCTGAACGAGGAAAAAGCAAAACATTAGAATTAGCTAAGCCTTATTTTGGAACAAAGTCTGCTTATATTCCTTGCAGATCTATTAATATGGTTTTCAAAATGCTTGAAACAAATGACGCTAATGTCGGAATTGTTTCCTTAAATGAAGATTCAAATTGTTGGTGGTATGCATTATCACATGATATTCAACGTATTTTATCTGTATTTGTTAAATTACCTATAACTAATACCGGCATCAAGATTGCTGAAGGAAACACTATTTTTGGTGTTTCAAAAATGCCTTTTGAATCAAGTGGAAATGATAGATCTTTGTTAGTAGTTGAAACTGATGGAACAATTAGTTTATCAACATTAGATTTATTAATTAAATCCGTAGGCCTTCCAACAAATGCTATCTATGACACATTTGCTCCAGATATGATGAGAAAAGCCTATTTATTTGAAATTGATGAATACATAAATGATGAAGATAATCGTTTATTAGAAATCAAAAAGAAATCTGAAGACAAAGTAATATTAACAAAAGTTATTGGTGGCTTTCCAGCTCCTTTAGAACAATTATAGGATTTATCAAAATGAAAACACCTGTTGCACACGATACCATTATGGAAATTTCTCCATATGTTGGAGGAACTTCTAAACTTCCAGGCTTTGATAAAGTTGTTAAATTATCTTCAAACGAAGGAGCATTTGGGGTTAATCCAAATGTTGTAGAAGCAATAAGAAGTCATGCTGAGTTAATGTTTAGATATCCTGATGGAAGTAGCCAAGAATTAAGAGAAGCTATTGCTAAAGTTCACAATTTAGATAAAGACAAAATATTATGTGGAACAGGATCTGATAACGTTATTGATATAATTTGCGAAGCCTTTTCAAAAGATGGCGATGACGTTATAATGACACAATATGGATTTTCAATGTATCGTGTATGTGCAAAAGGAAACGGTGCAAACGTAATTGAAGTCCCTGAAAAAAATTATACTGTTGATTTAGATGCAGTACTATCAGCAATAACGAACAAAACAAAAATTATATTCATTACAAACCCTGGAAATCCTACTGGAACATATTTACCCAAAAAAGATTTATATGATTTTTGCAAAAAAGTTCCTTCAAATATTTTAATAGTTTTGGATTCTGCTTATGCTGAATATGTTCCTTGTGAAGATTATACTGCTGGAGCTGAATTCGTAGAAGAATTTAACAATGTAATTATGCTTAGAACATTTTCTAAGATTTACGCTTTAGGCGGCCTTAGAATTGGTTGGTCTTATGCAAGCAAAGAAATAATCGACGTATTTAACAGAATTAGAGCTCCTTTTAATGTTAATACAATGGCTCAATATGCTGGTGTTGTTGCTATGCAAGACAGAGAATTTGTAAAAAAATGTTTTGAGCACAACAAAAAATGGCAAAAGAAGTTTCCAGAAGAACTTAGCAAAATTGGACTTAATTGCACACCAACTGTCGCTAATTTCGTTTTAGTTCATTTTCCAAAAACAGGAAAAACATCTGAAAAGTGCGACGAATTTTTAAAACAACATGGATACATTGTTAGAAGAGTTTTAGCGTATGGATTAAAAGACGAATTACGCATTACTATAGGCAATGAAGAAGAAATGACAACATTAGTTTCTTTACTAAAAGAATTTATGGAAAAATAATGCCAAGCGACAAAATTAAAATTCGTGGTGCAAGAGAACACAATTTAAAAGATGTAGATATTGATATTCCTAAAAATAAATTAGTAGTTATTACAGGCTTATCAGGATCGGGCAAATCTTCATTAGCATTTGATACATTATATGCAGAAGGTCAACGCAGATACGTTGATAGTTTATCTGTTTACGCAAGACAATTTGTTGATTTAACAAAAAAGCCTGACGTTGATTTAATTGAAGGTCTATCACCTGCTATTTCTATTGAACAAAAGACAACTTCTCACAATCCTAGATCTATTGTAGGAACTGTTACTGAAATATACGATTTTATGCGTTTATTATGGGCTAGAGCGGGAACTCCTTATTCTCCAACAACAGGATTACCAATTGAAGCACAAACCGTATCTCAAATGGTTGATAAAGTCCTTGAGATGGAAACTGGAACAAAATTACTTTTAATGTCCCCTGTTATAAGAAGCAAAAAAGGTGAATATAAAAAAGAAATAAAAGAATTTCAAAAAAAAGGTTTTCAACGTTTAAAAATTGATGGGGAAACTTATTTAATAGAAGAAACTCCAGAATTAGATAAAAACAAGAAACATGATATTAGTGTTATTGTTGATAGAATTATTCTAAAACCTGAAATAAAATCAAGACTAGCAGAATCTTTTGAAACAGCTTTAAATTTATCTGATGGTTTAGCTGTTATTCAAAATTTAAATGACAATAGTGAAATTTTATTTTCTTCAAGATATTCATGCCCTGTATCTGGATTTACTATCGATGAAATAGAACCCCGTTTATTTTCATTTAATAATCCTAGAGGATTTTGTCCTGAATGTGAAGGACTTGGAGTAAAACTCCATATTGATCCTGATTTAGTTGTTCCAAATAAAGAACTTCGTTTAGATGAAGGAGCTATTGCTCCTTGGTCTGGTTTAAACGGCGAAATTTATCCATGGCATAAAGATTCTTTAGATGCTTTATCTTATAAATTTAAGTTAGATTTATCAAATAGATGGTGTGATTTAGAACCTGAATTACAAAAAGCTATTTTATATGGATGTCATAATTTTGAAGGAGTAATTCCTAACTTAAACAGACGTTTTTTAGAAACAGACTCTGAATGGGTTAGAAATGATATTCAACGCTTTCAAAACAATATTGTATGCGAATGCTGTCATGGAAAGCGTTTAAGACCTGAGGCTTTATGCGTTAAAATTGCTGGAAAAGATATTGCTGATATAACTAATTTATCTATTCAAGATGCAAGGGCTTGGTTTGGCACTGTAATAGACCAATTATCACCACAAAAAGCTGAAATTGCTAAGCGTATTTTAAGAGAGACTAATGAACGATTAGATTTTCTAATTAATGTTGGTTTAGGATACTTATCATTAGGTAGATCATCTGGGACTTTATCTGGAGGAGAAAGTCAACGTATTCGTTTAGCTTCCCAAATAGGTTCAGGTTTAACAGGCGTATTATATGTTTTAGATGAACCTTCTATTGGTTTGCATCAAAGAGATAACGACAGATTACTTTCCACTTTATATCGTTTAAGAGATTTAGGTAACACAGTTGTAGTTGTTGAACATGATGAAGATACAATGAGAGCTGCAGATCAAATCATTGATATGGGAGTTGAAGCAGGAGCTAATGGTGGACATTTGGTAGCTCAAGGCACTGCTGAAGAAATATGTAAAGTTCCTGAAAGTCTAACAGGACAATATCTATCTAGAAAAAAGAAAATAGCTGTACCAAAAACTAGAAGAACCGGTAATGGAAAATTCATTGAAGTTATTGGAGCTAGAGTTAACAACTTAAAGAATGTTAACGCTAAATTTCCTTTAGGTAAATTTACTTGTGTTACTGGTGTATCAGGTGGTGGAAAATCTTCTTTAGTAATAGAAACATTATATAAAGGCTTAGAAAAATTATTAAATGGAGCCAGAATTAATGTTGGGGCTTACGATAAAATTACAGGATTAGAAAATATTGATAAAATAATTGATATTGACCAATCTCCTATTGGAAGAACACCAAGATCAAATCCTGCTACTTATACTGGTGTATTTAGTAATATTCGTGATTGGTTTGCAGAATTACCTGAAGCAAAATTAAGAGGATATAAATCAGGACGTTTTTCTTTTAACGTTAAAGGCGGAAGATGCGAAGCTTGCCAAGGTGATGGCGTTATTAAAATTGAAATGAATTTCTTACCTGATGTTTATGTACCTTGTGATGAATGCAAGGGTTCCAGATATAACCGTGAAACATTAGAAGTTAAATATAAAGATAAATCAATTGCTGATGTTTTAAATATGACGGTTGACCAAGCTATAGAATTTTTTGATCACGTTCCAAGCATTAAAAACAAATTACAATTACTACATGAAGTTGGTTTGGGATATATTCATTTAGGACAATCTGCTACAACTTTATCAGGCGGCGAAGCTCAAAGAATAAAGTTATCTAAAGAACTTTCTAAGAAAGCTACAGGTAAGACTGTATATATTTTAGACGAACCAACAACAGGATTACATTTTGAAGATATTTCAAAATTACTAGAAGTTTTACACAGATTAGTTGATACAGGTAACACTGTTATTGTTATTGAACACAATTTAGATGTTATCAAAACAGCAGATTATATTATTGATATGGGGCCTGAAGGAGGAAACGGTGGAGGAACAATTGTTACACAAGGAACTCCAGAAGAAGTTGCAAAATGTAAAGAATCATTCACCGGAAAATATTTACTAAAAATGCTAAAGAACTAGAAGATTTTGAATTATAAACAATAATCCTTCAAAAAATCTAGGACCTGTCTGTAAACGTCATGTTTAAATTCTACAACTTTATCCATAACATTTTCTAATTTAACCCATTTATATTCACAAAATTCTTGTTCATCAGGATTAATTAAATTGATTTCGCTTTCATCACCAACAAAATCAAACAAAAACCATTTTTGTCTTTGTCCAACCCAAATAACGTCTTTTCTTTTATCTTTCCAAACATATCCTTTAGCAAAGTCATATTGAACATAATTAGGCATTTCAGCAACTAATTTTGCAGATTTAATTCCTGTTTCTTCAAACATTTCTCTATAGGCTGCGGCTAAATTTTCTTCACCATCTTCAATTCCACCTTGTGGAAATTGCCAGCATCTTTCATCATTTTTTACATCATTACGTCTTGCAAAAAATACTAAACCGTCTTTATTTCTAATAACTATACCGACATTACGTCTATATTGTTTTTCCATTAGAATTACCCATTAATTATTGTTTTGATATATATTCAGATGCTGGAACAAATGCAAATTCGCCCTTTTCTGTTTCTTCATTGATAAATTGTAATATTTCAACGAAAGCACGTTTAATAGGTTCAATACGTACTAAAACAGAACCTTTTTCTCTAGCAACCTTTTTAATATATTCAAATCTTGCTCGCATTGCTGATTTATAAACATTGCTTGTAATGTAAACATCAGGAATAATCGTATGTTCAAATATTATTTGATTTTCATTTTCTTCGCCAATTTGAACACCTGCAACAATTGCTAAACCACGTTCAGTAATTTCTTCAGCTAAAATAGATGCTTGCTCTTCATTACTTGAAGAGAATGTCTGATTTCCTGTTAAGCAAACACCAATGTATGGAACATCAATAGAAAGAATTCTACGTAATCTTTGACGATTTTCTTGTTCCGATAATCCTGATACTAAGCCATATTGACCCGGATCATAGTTTTTAAACACACCCATTTGCATTGGCAAATTTAAAAATATTTCATGTCCCTGATTTCTTGCATCTGAAGCATATTGTTTTAAATTTTGCAAATTAACATATGGTGAAAAACATAAAGATACAAAAGAAGGCAATTTAAAAATAGCACTATTTCTTAAATCTTTAACATTTCCAATATTTGATATCAAAAATGAAATTGTTGGTAATTTATCTTTAGCTGCATCTATCGCATAACCAGGAAATTTAGGTGCTCTATAAGCCTGAAATGGTGTCATACCTGTAGCATCTATCTTAGGCAATTTTCCATATGATGTTACTTCTTGTAAATTAGGTAATGGGCTATCAACATGCAAAGCAATTTGTTCATTTATTTGTGCAGGAGCTTCACCTTTAATTTGTGTATAATCAACAACATTTTCTAAAATTGTTGTTCCTTCAGGCAAAGGATCTGGAAATGGTAAAGGATCCATTTTTCCTGTTCTTCTTTCACCTTGTCTTTGATGCAATGTTAAACTTTTAACATTCTTCATATTCTCTGCATTTTCTTTTGCCATTTTACTTAAATGATCAGAAGAATGAAGAGGATGTTTTGCATCTACACTCAATTTCATTCCAGAATCTAATTCAATACGTTCTTCTTCAGCAAAAACTCCAGGAATACCACTAGAAACTTTATTCCCTATTTCTTCTTTTTTTACTTCATCACTAGGTTTTTCTTTCTTAGGTTTTTCTTCATTAGATTTTTCATCCTTTGCATCTACTTTTTTTGCTTCAGGATCTTCTTTGCCTTTAACTTCTTCAGCTTTATCTTCTTTAGGAGCTGCTTTATCTAATTCAGCATTAACTTCTTTTTCCCAATTTTCTAAAGCCTGAATATTTTCTTCCTCAGCTTCTTTTCTAGCTTGATCAAGTGCTTCAACTTCTGGATTTTCAGCTTTAGCAGGGGCATTAGCCTCTTCTAATTTAGCTTTTAAATTTTTTTCTGTATTTTCTAAATCCTTTTTGTGAGCTTCCATCTCATTTACTAATGAATGGCTGGTAGCATCACCTAATTCTTTCTTTCCATTTGCAGGTTGTGGAGTAACTAAACTAGCACTCGTTCCATCTTCATTTAACAAAAATTCAAAAACCGGAATATCTAATGGTACAAATGTATGAACAAAACCAAATCCAACGCCGACCAAAGATAAAATAGTCAATAGCGTTAAAACATTCATCGTATTTTTCAAACGATAATATCTTTGTTGAACAGCAGCGTAGCTTGTATTGTCACTTATCATTATTTTTTCCTACAAAGATTTATTTTTTATGATAAATACCCATTGCTCTAACAATATCACAAGCTCTATCTAATTGATAATCTGCGATTTTCTTTTCTTGTTTATCATCAGAAGCATTTTTATTATCATCATTTTTATCTAAAGATTTATTGTCTTTCTTAGACTTTTTAGCATCTTTTTTATTATCTTTTGAATCATCTTGTTTTGCTAAAGCATTAGGTAAAGCAGCTTCAGAGAACAATTCTTCAATTCCATTATTTAAATTTTCAAGTTTTGCCATAGGAATTACGATATCAGGTTCAATCCCCTTTGCTTGAATTGATCTTCCAGATGGTGTGTAATATCTTGCAGTTGTTAAACGAATAGCTCCCATTCCATTAATAGGAATAACTGATTGTACAGAACCTTTACCAAATGATTTCATACCAGCAACAATTGCACGTTTATGGTCTTGTAAAGCACCGGATACAATTTCAGATGCTGAAGCTGATCCTTCATTAATCAATACAACTAATGGCAAGCCTTCAATAATATCTCCAGGTTCAAACATTTCTGCACTAAATGATTGAATTTGTGATTTATCTCTTGGTCTTGTGGATACAATTTCACCCTTATCTAAGAATAAATCAGATACTTTAATTGCTTGATCTAACAATCCACCTGGATTATTACGTAAATCAATAATGTATCCTAAAATTTCTTCGTTATTTTTCTTTTTTGTCTCTTTGATTTCATTAATCAATTTTTTGAGATCATCTGTTGTTGTTTCCATAAATTGAGAAATACGTAAATACCCGATATTTTTGTATTTTGCTTCAGGATTTGCTTTATTAAAATCTTCATTTCCTTTTACAGATTTAATTTTAATATTATCTCTTGTAATTACAACATCAAACGGATCAGCATTTTTACGACGAATTGTCAATTTAACTTTTGTTTTAACTGGACCTCTCATCTTTTCAACAGCTTGAGTTAAAGTTAACCCTAAAACAGCTTGTCCTTCAATATGAGTAATATAATCACCTGCTTGAATACCCGCTTTAAATGCTGGAGTATCATCAATAGGAGATACAACTTTAACCCATCCACTATCCATTGTAACTTCAATGCCTAAACCACCAAATTCGCCTTTGGTCTGTTCTTGCATTTCTTGAAATGATTTAGCATCTAAATATGATGAATGAGGATCTAATGAAGACAACATTCCATTAATTGCATTTTCAATTAATTTATCTTCACCAACTTCTTCTACATAATCCGTCTTAGCACGATTTAAAGTTTCTCCAAAAACAGCCAAGTATTTATATACATCTACTGGCTTTTTTTCTTCTTTCTTTTCTTCAGCAGCAAAGCTTTGTGTTGTCAACAATGCTGACATTAATAAAGAAATTAAACCAAAACGTTTTATCATTTCATTCCTCATATTTGTTTAAAAAAACATATTTAGATATTTTTAAATCAATCTTCCCAATTTTTCAACGATTTAATATAATTTTTAAAAACTATTTATTTTTCATATAACTTGATGGATTAATAGGTTGACCACCATGTCTTAATTCAATGTACAATGTAGGAGATAATTCATCACTCATTATACCCACAGGTTCTCCTGCCATTAATGATGAGCCAACAACAGCATCAAGTCTTCCCATACCAGCTAACAAAGTATGATATCCACCATCATGTTCAATAATCATGAGTTGACCATAACCTCTAAATGGTCCAGCAAACAAAACTGTTCCATCAAATGGTGAAATAACTTGTGCATTACCACGGGTTTGAATAACAATTCCCTTTGAAGGCCCTGTGTCAGTAGCATCTCCATAATTTTTAACAATTGTACCTTTTACAGGATATGGAATTTTTCCTTTAGATGCCATAAATGCACCAGTTTCTTCAGTTTTAACTTTTTTCTTTTCTTTCTTACGTTTCATACTTTCTTGTTCTAACTTTGCAACCAAATCTTTCAAATCGCTTGCTTGTTTAGCCAAATTTTCTGCACGTAATTTTGCCTGCTTACTTTCTTGAGCAAACATATTTTGTAATTTCGTTTTTTGAAGCAACAAACCATCCATATTTTTACGTTTTTCTTCCAAACGCTTAGCATATGTTTTAATTTGCGCGTATTGAGCTTTAATAGCCCCAGTTAAACTAGAAACTTTTGCAATATCTTCATTTAACTCATCTGTTGTATATTCAAGCCTTGGAACAACTTCTCTTAACAAAAGAGCACTTCTTAAAGTATATTCTGCTGGCAAAGGTTGAATAAACAAAGCTTCTGTCGGTTTCCATGCTAAATTTTGCAAAGCAGCTAAAACGTAAATACGTTGTTTTTTTCTAACACTTAGACATTGTTTCATTTGAGCTAAGCCTGTTTCGAATTCATGCATTTTTTGTTCTAGTCTACCTAAACTTTCTTCTTGCTCTTGAATAGACCCTGCAGCAACAACCATTTTACGCTGAACTTCAAGAATTTCTTTTTTTGTTAATTCAACTTTTTTATCTAATTGTGTTTGCTTATCTTTTTCAGCCTGAATTTTAGAATTAATTTGAGATAATTCTTTTTTAGTTTGGCCAACTTTTGCATTGTTAACTGATGTATCTTTTTTCTTTGTTTCTTTTGAAGATTTTTTAGCAGTTTTCTTAGATGCTGTAGTATTTTTACTACTAGAATTTGTTAAAATAATAGGTTTTGAAACAGCATTATTTGTAACGACCAACATTCCTGAAAAAATCAGGAATGTGGCCATAACATTATAAATTTTAAAACGCTGTTGTTTATTCATTATTTTACCAACAAGGATTTTCCTGTCATTTCAGCAGGTTGTTTTAAGCCTAATAGTTCTAACAATGTAGGAGCTAAATCAGCTAAGCGACCACCGTCACGCAATTTCAATTCTTTGTCAGCATTAAATAAAACAGCAGGAACTTTGAAAGTTGTATGTGCTGTGTATGGAGCACCTGTTTTTTCATCTTTCATCATTTCACAGTTTCCGTGATCTGCTGTTACCAACATTACACCACCAACTTCTTCAATAGCTTTTGTCAATTTTCCTAAGCATTTATCAACAGCTTCTGTTGCTTTAACAGCTGCTTCTAAAACGCCTGTATGACCTACCATATCGCCATTAGCAAAGTTTACAATGATTGTGTCAAATTTTTCATCTTTAATAGCTTTTACTAAAGCATCACATACTTCATATGCACTCATTTCTGGTTGTAAATCATATGTTGCTACCTTTGGAGAAGGTATTAAAATACGATCTTCACCTGGGAACAATTTTTCTTCACCACCATTGAAGAAGAATGTTACGTGAGCATATTTTTCTGTTTCTGCAATACGTAATTGTTTTAATCCAGCTTTAGATACAACTTCGCCGAAAATATTTACTAATTGTTCTGGTGGATAAATAGCTTTTACAAATCTATCATGATCTGCAGAATATTGTGTCATTCCAACAACTGCACAGAACTTAACTGTTTTTGAGCGTTCACATTTTGTGAATTCTTTATCAGCTAAAATATACATAATTTCGCGAGCACGATCAGCGCGGAAATTAGCAAACAAAATAGCATCGCCATCTTTCATACCATCATAATCACCAACGACACATGGGATTACGAATTCATCAAAAACTTTTTCATCATAAGATGCTTTAATTGCTTCTGCAGCAGTATTTGCTGTTTTGCCTTTTCCATTCATTAAAGCTTCAAATGCGAGTGTTACACGTTCCCAACGGTTATCACGATCCATTGCATAATAACGACCAGAAACTGTTGCAACTTTAACATTCTTGAATGCTTCTGTTCTATTTTCAAAATCAGCAACATAATCTTTTGCTGAATCTGGAGGAGTATCACGACCATCTAAAAATGCATGAACAGCAACCTTAACACCAGCTTTATCTAAAATTTCAGCTAAAGCAACAATATGGTTCATATGAGAATGAACACCACCTGGGCTCATCAATCCCATTAAATGGCAAGTACCATTTGTTTTCTTTAAATTTTCAATCAATTCAACAACAGCAGGTCTTTTAGCTAAAGAACCATCTTTACTTGCTTGATCAATCTTTGGCAAGTCTTGCATAACAACACGACCAGCACCGATATTTGTATGACCAACTTCTGAATTACCCATTTGTCCATCTGGCAATCCTACATCTAATCCTGATGTAGCAATTAATGTATGAGGATTATTTTTTACCAAATCATGCCAAACTGGAGTATTTCCAATTTCAATAGCATTATTTTCTTTACTTTCACGATTTCCCCAACCATCCAAAATACAAAGCATTACAGGATGTGGACGTTTATTTTGTTCACTCACTTTATTAAACTCCTTATAAAAGACAATTAATTTTGCGTTGAATATACAACAAAACCCCTATAAACAAAACAAAAATTTAACAAAACTATTATCAATTTTCATTAAAAGAAAAACACACTTTTCAAACATATTGAAAAGTGTGCATTTTCTCATAATTTTTAAAAATTATTTAATTAACATTTTATCCTTTGGCCAAGAAATTATGTAATCAAAATCATATGTCTTAGCTTCATTAGGTTGTAAAGTGTATTCCCATTTAATTACACCTTGTTCACTTATGTAATCAGGAGTTGTTTTTGTTTTAACAACTTTAACTTCAACACTATCATTTTTAGAAACAGGAATTCTTTCATAAACAACCAATTTAATTGGTTTTTTATGCATATTTTGAACCTTTGTTTGTGCAGAGCTTTCATTTTGGTTTAATTTTGCAATCATACCTGCATCATGCTTCTTCTCGCCCAAAACTTTGTATTGAACTTTAATACTATCATCTTGGCCAAAATAAACTTTTGTTTTTTCACCTGGCAACATCATATTTACATATGTATTACCAATATATGCGCCATCTCTATATAAAGACATCTTACCTGGTAAATTATTTGTATTACCATTAAATGTTAACTCAGCTAAAACATAAGCTGCAGAATCTAAAGATGGAACAGTTTCAATAGATAATTCAGCACTTGTTTTAATAGCATTAATATTTAATTTCTTTTCACTTCCATCTGCTTGAACATTATTCAATCCTGGAATTTTAAAGCTTTGTGTATAATCATTACTCTCTTCAGTAGCTTTGACTGTATTAGCAGCATATAACATTGGTGCTGGCGCAGCTGCAACCATATCCATTTCTTCATTCATGGCAACAGAATTTAAAGCTCTTGTTTTTACCATCATTTTTTTACGCAAAGGCATTTGAACTGAATTATCTGCCATATCTACTTGGTCTTGAACATCAACATATGATGGATACAATTCTGGAGGACGTGTTGTTTGTGTAGGTCTTCCTGTTGATAACTCTAAACTTACATTTTTCCAATCTTCGCCTGATTTTTGAGAAATAACACCATATTGTTCAATTTGAACACTTTGAGTAGCACTATCTAATTTAGCTTCATATTCAGGATGCCAAAAAACTCCGCGAACACGATATTTTAAATTAATATTAGCTTTAGTTAATGCTTTAGTTTCAACATTTACATTAATATCAAACGTTCTTTTATTATTGGCATTTGAAGAGTTGATTTGCTTTTCTAAAGTCTTGATTTCATCATCAATTTTTCTTAATTGGATATTTAAGTTTACATTTTCTTTGCCTAATGTATTCATTCCATTTTTTACATTTTGCCAAGCAGCTTGCCAACTATTTTGATTTAAACTTAAATCATTCTTTCCGAGTTGAATATTTTTAATAAAATTCATAGAAGCATTCGTTGCTTCAATTTGTGATTGAATTAATGACTTTTTATCTTTTAATGCCATCAACTTATTTTGTAATTCATCATTTTTAGCACGTTGTTCATCTGTCAAAAAAACTTCTTTAATTTCAACAGAACCAATATCAAAGGCAGAATTACCAATTCCTGATATACGAACAGAATCTTTAATCATAGAATAAGGCATTTGTTTAAAGACAATAACAGATTTACCAACAGGCAAATCAACAAAGGCTATTCTAGAAACATCTGCTTGATCTGTATAAACAATTACACTATCAATTTTAGAAACAACATTATTAACATTTGCATTAGCATTTACAGATATTAACAATCCTGATGCTACTAATAATGATTTACTTAATTTCATTTATTATCCTCTTTCTTCTGTTTTGCTTTAGATTTTTTTGGTTTATCATCAATAATGCATTTATTTAAAACGCTTATTTTATACTTGCCACAATCCATACAAACTTTACCATCACTTGAACATTCTTCACAACCTGGAATAGATGTATCACAAGTATAGCAAACCTCATCTTCTAAGTAATATCCTAATTTGCATACTTCACAATAATCGCTATCTTCATAACGACCTAAACCAGGTTTACATGTATCACAATCTGCACTACTTGAACATGTTGCACAAGATTCATGGCAATCGACACAAGAATCTTCAAACAAATACTGACCATCTGGACATACGATTGGTTCACAAGAACGTAAATCTGCCGAAGGATTTGTTCCTACTGGACATAGTTCACATCCCAAAGTTTCTTCACTTAAATAATGTTTTGGTAGACATGTTTGTAATTCACAATGATCTATTTTATTAATGTAAAACTTATCACATTCTAAACATTCAAATTGATTACATCTTGAACAGAACGAATATTTTTCAGAACAAGACAAACAATCATTTCCTAGCAAATATTCATTATCTTTACATACAATAGGTTCGCAGCCAGAATTATCTTCTTTTAATTTAAATCCAATCATACAACTATTGCATATTTTGCCATTTTCTGAACACTCTGTACAATTTGGCATTGCTGACGAACAAGAAGGACAATCAATACCACTTCTGTATGTACCTACTGGGCAAAATACCTTCTGACAAATATTATTTACCAATTGATATCCGTTATATTCATCGCATAACATACACTGGAATTGATCCTGACAAACATTACATCCTTCAATACAATTAGCGCATCCATTACCATTATGGAATTTACCGAAATCACATTTATCTATTTCACAAGAAACGCCATCTTGAGCTAAATGATAACCATCATGGCAAACACATTGCTTATCAACACTTAATTGGTAGCCTGGTAAATTACATACTTTACATTGTGTTTCACTATCACAAAAATGGCAATTAGGAACCAAATCACTGCACTTTACACAAGAATCACCAACTAAAAATGAATCATCTGGACATTGAATTCTAACACAATAGTTATTTTCATTTTTTTCAAAACCAATTTTGCATTTATCACAAACTTTTGCAGCAAATCCTGAACACTCAGCACAGCCTTCTCCTAATCCAACTGGACAATTATAAGGCTTGCCATCAATTATAAAATATCCTGGAGCACCTTTTGTACATACTTTTTCATTTTCACAAGCTCCACATCCTTCAGGACAATTTACACATTCATTTCCCTTAATGTATTCACCTTCCTCACAAACAAGTCTTCCACATGATGAATCAAATTTTCCAGGATTAATACATTTAAATCCGTAATCCCCACAATCATCTCCGGAAACACATGTAACGCAATTACCCTCACCATTTGTAACTTTTTTATCTGGGCAATGACAATTTTGATGCGGACCACAAATACCACAACTTCCTTTACCATTTGCTGCTCTTCCTGGAGGACAATTGCAAGAAGAATTATCGTAGTCTACATAACCTTTCGGACAAGGAACACATTTTGTACCTTTACAAATCATTCCACTTGGGCATGAATCATCTACACATCCACAATATGAATCATGACCTGTTTGAGATTCAAAACATGCAGGAGTAATACCTTCACAAATTTCACCGCTTTTTGTTTTTGGTTCTAAACATAATTGCTTACAATAATAGTCTTCATCTTCATGATAGCAGAACCATCCATTAGGACATTCCCAATCACCCAAACACTTAATTGCATTCTCAGGCATTTTGCCATAAGCAAAACTAGAAAACATTGTAAAAACTAAAAAAGAAATAAGGCGTAAAATCATTATTTTTCCAAATTATAAAATTATTTACTAGCTACTTGCTTAATTCTTTCCACCATTGAGAAAAAACCATTTCTTCTTGTTGGACTTAAATGAGCATCAAGACCTAATTTTGCAAAAACAGAAGGAACATCTGTATTTAAAATTTCAGATTTTGTTTTTCCTGAAAGCATAATTTGTAAAACAGCAATCAAACCTCTTACAATATGAGCATCACTTTCGCCATCAAAAGTTAAAACATCACCGTCAACTTTTGTTTTTAACCAAACTTGGCTCATACACCCGTCAACTTTGTTTGCGTCATTCTTATCTTCATCTGCCAATTTAGGCAATTGGTTGCCCAATTCAATTAAATATGAATACCTTGCTTCCCAATCATCCAAGAAAGAGAAATTATCTTCTAATTCAGCTAAATCCATAACTTTAAAAGTCCCAAAGATTATTTATATTAACATAATTACGCATAATATAGAGTAATTTTGCTTTAATATAAAGTTATTTTCTTTAGTATTAGTGATTTTTTAAATCTAAATAGACTAAATATTGAAACCTATTTTCGTCTTTTTATTTTCGTCTTCTTTTTCTTCAGCTTTTAATAGTTTTATAATTTCATCCTTATTTTTAAGATATCCTAAAATTTCAGCCTTTCTATAAGTTAGTTCAAAATCTGCTGGAGACAAATTTTGCAAATCAGTTAAGTCAACTTTATTAAAGCCAAAAAAATATTTAAAAGCTTTTGTTTTCTGCGCTTCACTCATAAAATCATACTTTACTTTAAATGTGAATCTACGTAGAGCAGCTTTATCAAGTCCATCCATTAAATTTGTTGTACAAACAAATGGAGTTGTTGCATTTTCCATTTGTGTTAGCATTTCATTTACTTGTGTCTTTTCCCAAGATCTAAATACTTTTGATCTATCATTTAAAAAGCTATCAGCTTCGTCAAACACCAATAAAGCCCCCTGTTCTTTTGCTTCTTTAAATGCTAAAGCTATTTTTTCTTCGGTTTCTCCAACATACATACTCAACAAATCAGAACATTTTTTATGAACAACCGGCATATTTAGTTGTTTAGCAAGCCAAATTGCATAAGCCGATTTACCCGTTCCCGGTGCTCCATACAAACATAATGAAAATCTTTTTAAATGTAGTTGCTTAATTCTTGAAGATAATTGAACTAAATCAACATCAGTATTAATCAAATCTGTATTAAATTCCTTTACCGATTTAATTTCTTCTTCACAAGTATTAATTGCACAAATTTTTTGCATAGATTCTAAAGTTTTTTCTACTTTATCTAATCCACCATTAACTAAATTTGCTGATTTAGTTGCATTAGAAATAAATGCAGGTGGGATTTTATATTTTTTAGAAAACTTTTCTGCTATTTTTTTTGAACAAGGCAAATCATTTTCTTTAAGAGCTTTTTGCCACATTCTCACTCTCATATTTTCACTAGGTTTCTCAAACTCTTGTGAAAACGTAAACCTTCTGGCAAATGCTGCATCCTTCATTAGAACGTTAGTTGTCCAAATAATTGGTTTTGTATTTTCCTCTAACAATCTATTTATTTGAAGTTTAGAAATGCCTCCTTCATCATCGTCACCAAATCTTTCTCTAAAAAACAGATCTTCAGCCTCATCAAAAAACAAACATACTTTATTTATTTTGCTCACTAATTTTTGAGAAAACATAAGTTTTGCATATCTGTTATTTTTTCTGCCTCTATGAAAATATTCATTATCATCACTATCTTCATTATCTTCCATTGAAAAAATAGGAACTTTAATTTTATCTGCTAAAGCTTTGACAAATTCAGTCTTTCCGGTTCCTGGTTCTCCATATAATAATATATTCACCCCCTTTTGTTTCTTTTTTATAGCCATTTTTATTAAATCTGCTATGTAATCAATATTAGGAACATGTTTAAAATCTTTCCAACTTAAAGAAGAATGCAAAGAATCTCCAATAAATTTTCTTTTAAATTCTTCTACATTGTTTGCATCAATTTTAAGCAAATCAACTGCAAAACTTGACAAAGCAATTTCCTCACGAAAGTTTACAAAATAAATCAAATGATATTTTAAAAGGTTCTTTTTTGCTTTTTTAATTTCTTCATTTGATGAATTTATAATAACATTTTCAATATCTTCAGAATTAATCCATTCATTTATTCCCGAAAACAAACTTTTGGCTGTTTTATCCAAACTCGTTCTAGCATAAAAGCCTAACAATTCTGCTTGTTCTTTATCTAAATTTAAACACTCTTTAATATAAATCAAATTACGCTCTAGCTTTGAAACTTTGCAATTTTTTTTATACTTAACTTTTAATGCATTATTTAAACTTGTTAAAAGCTTTCGAAATTCCTTTTCTCCATTATCGAATTTTCGATTAATTCCGATAACAGTGTTTTTCATTCCAATTTCTTTTTTACTTATTTTAAAATACTTAAATCCTTTTCTTTCAAACCAAGAAAACAAATCATCAAAATGAAATTCACAAATAAGATTACTGTCTATAGCTTTTATTAAATATTGAGCCAACTTATATAATTCAAAATCTTCATTCATATTTTTTTCCACTTCATAAATTCCTTCATTATTTATAAAATAAAACAGAAGTACGTCATTTTGTGTCACATTAATAAAGAAAGAGAAATTATTTATATATAATATAGAATCTACACCTAAAGTTAAAAATTGATTTGCCTACTATAAACAAATCTGTTAAGATTCAAAAAATTTTGATATTGGTGTCAAATTTTATTATAGTTAGGACATTTATAATGCGTTTTATAGCTTTATTTTTATTAGGTTTATTTTCTACAACTTCTCAAGCTTTTGCTAGTGAAGCTGATTTAATTTTACCTAACTTCAATATCCAAATGACAAATGGTTCTTTAACAGGCAACTGCATTTTTGAAATTGGTTTAGTTGTTTGTATTTTAGGCATTGCTTTTGGCTTATTAGAATTCAAAAAAATCAAAAATATGAAGTTACATTCCTCAATGGAAAACACTTCAATATTAATTCACAACACATGCAACACATACTTAATTCAACAAATTAAGTTATTAGCAAAATTAGAAGTTTTAATTGGTTTAGCTTTATTTTATTACTTCTGGTACTTACGTGGTTTTGCTTTCTCACGTGTTATTGTAATTTTCTTATGGTCTTTATTAGGCATTGCTGGATCCGTTTGTGTTGCAGCATTTGGTATTACGATTAACAACTGGGCAAACTGCAGAACAGCATTTGAATCATTAAAAGGCAAACCTGCACCTGTATTAGCTATTCCTCTTCGTTCAGGAATGTCTATCGGCGTTGTATTAATTTGCGTTGAATTAGTAATGATGTTATCAATCTTATTGTTTGTATCTCCAGAAAATGCAGGTTCATGCTTTATTGGATTTGCTATTGGTGAATCTTTAGGAGCTAGCGTTTTACGTATTTGTGGTGGTATTTTCACAAAGATTGCTGATATTGGCGCTGACTTAATGAAAATTTTCTTTAAGATTGGTGAAGATGATGCAAGAAACCCTGGTGTTACAGCAGATTGCACCGGTGATAATGCTGGTGACTCAGTTGGACCTACAGCTGATGGTTTTGAAACATACGGCGTAACAGGCGTAGCTTTAATCACATTCATTATTTTAGCAGTTGGTAAAATTGCAAATGATGCAGGAATTGTTTCTATTGAAGGCTCAAGCGATATTCAAGCACGTTTAATAGTTTGGATTTTCGCTATGCGTATTGTTATGGTAATCACATCTGTTTTTGCTTATTTAATTAATGGCAAAATTGCTAATGCTTTTATGAAAGAAAAATTCAATTTTGAATTACCTTTAACTACATTAGTATGGTTAAGCTCAATTTTAGCTATAGCTATGACATTTGGTATTAGCTATGCATTATTAAGCTCAATGGGATGTGTATGGTTACGTTTAGCAACAATCATTAGCTGTGGAACATTAGCTGCAGCATTAATTCCTGAATTGACAAAAGCATTCACATCATCAAATTCAAAACACGTTCATGAAGTTGTTAACGCTGGACGTGAAGGTGGTGCTTCATTATCAATTTTATCAGGTATTGTTGCTGGTAACTTCAGTGCATTCTGGAAAGGTATGACATTAACATTATTAATGTTGATTGCTTATATTGCAAGTGCAAAAGGCTTAGATCACTTTATGATTTATCCTACAATTTTTGCATTTGGTTTAGTTGCATTTGGTATGTTATCAATGGGACCTGTTACAATTGCTGTTGACTCTTATGGTCCTGTTACAGATAACGCCCAATCAGTATTTGAATTATCACAAATTGAACAAATTCCAGGAATTAAAGAAGAAATCAAACGTGATTTTGGATTTGATCCAGATTTTGAAAAAGGCAAATATTTCCTTGAAGAAAATGATTCAGCTGGTAATACATTTAAAGCTACAGCAAAACCTGTTTTAATTGGTACAGCTGTTATGGGTGCAACAACAATGATTTTCTCAATCATTTTAATGTTGAACTTACAATTAAGCTTATTAGACCCTAGAGTATTAATTGGATTTATGGCTGGTGGTGCTTTAATTTACTGGTTCTGTGGTGCTTCTATTCAAGCAGTTACAACTGGTGCATACCGTGCTGTTCAATTCATTAAAGACAACATTCATTTAGACAGCACAGCAACAAGAGCTTCAACAGAAGATTCTACAAAAGTTGTTCGCATCTGCACAGTATATGCTCAATATGGCATGATTAACATCTTCGGAGCTTTATTCTGCTTCACTTTAGCATATGCTTGCTTTGATCCGACTTTCTTTGCTAGCTATTTAATTTCAATTGCTATCTTTGGCTTATATCAAGCAATATTCATGGCAAATGCTGGTGGTGCTTGGGATAACGCTAAAAAGTTAGTTGAAGTTGATATGCATGAAAAGAATACAGATTTACATGCAGCAACAGTTGTTGGTGATACAGTTGGCGACCCGTTCAAAGACACATCCTCAGTTGCATTAAACCCAATTATTAAGTTTACAACATTGTTTGGCTTATTAGCAGTTGAAATTGCTGTTGAAGCAGGACAAACGGCTTGGTACATTGGCGGTGCATTCTTCTTATTTGGGTTATACTTTATTGTTCGATCATTCTACGGAATGCGTATCCCAGTTATTGAAGATAACAAATAATTTTTAGAATAAAGCGGAAGAAAACTTCCGCTTTATTTTTTACCTTAAAACAATTTGTTAAAACTCATTTTTTATTCAAATTCCATAATGTATGTGATATCAGCCGGCTCTGATATACTTATTGGAGCTTTTTTCCACAATTTTATACGAAGAGTTGCTGGTGTTTCTAGTACGTAAAACTCAATTGCTTTGTTGTATGGGGAATAATTATTACAACCTGATGGCAATCTACAAGAACCTCCTCGATGATAAAAACCTCTTGTTGTAATTAGCCCTGTTGAAATGTTGTAGTTACTAGAAAAACGAAGATTTGGATTATAATCTGCATAAGCATAGTTATATCCAAAATCTCGTGCATTTGAATCACTTAAGATAAGTCTGGAACCTGCCCCATTTTTGTTATAAAAAGCACTATAGTTGATTCGTGCTGTAATTTTCTTATCAAACTTATCCAATTGAATATCGTAAGGAATAAAATAATCTTCTGATGAACAAGGTGCATCATTTACACGAATAGGAATTGTTGAAATATTAACATAATAAAGAAGTTCAGGATTTAAAATACCAACGCTTTCACGGGAAGGTCCTTTGCTAATGTCTCTTGATTTACTGAGGCCATTACAAGATATTTCATGAGCACTAATCCAAGGCAAATGATCTTCTATCTGGAACACTTGGTAGCTTGGAGAATAATCTAATTCACCAAAGTATTTTGATGATTGAACTGCTGCTTTTCTTTTTGATAAAATTTCTTGCACAGACAAGCCTGAAAAATTTTCTAATGGTCTAGGATAGACGGTTTCATAATAAGCATAGCTTTTATTAAAGAAACAACAGCAAAATAGAAATAATATCAAAGGAAAAATCTTCAAAGCTTCCTCCTATTTTATAGTTAATCTATTTATAATTATTCTGCATCATATTTAGAAAAAATCAATTTAAATTTGACGATATTCAAAACACTATACCATCACAACTTTTTAATCCAAATTACAATCTAAGCATTCGTTAATATTTTAACATAAAAGTTGCTTTTAAATTTTTTAGTAGTATAAGTTAAATTATCTGAAGCCAAAGGGAATTTTCCCTGCGAACAAGAGGAGTTTACAATATGGAAAAAAGATTAGCTATGATGGCTATTGCTGTATCTAACAGCAAATCAATAATGGATTTAAATGCATTATTGCACGAATATGGCTCAATTATAATTGGTCGTATGGGAATTCCAAATCATGCAAAAGGTGTAAATTTGATTTCTGTTGCATTAGATGCAACAAATGATGAAATTTCTTCTTTATCAGGAAAGATTGGCCAATTAGATGGCATTACAGTAAAAACAGTTTACGCTGAAATATAATACATTACTTTAAAGGCATTTTAAAATGTATAATCCAAAATCATTAAAAGCTGAAGAGTTCATAAGTCATGAAGAGATTTTAGAAACTCTTAAATACGCACAAGATAATAAAACAAACGCTAAATTAATTGATGAAATTATTGCAAAAGCAAAATTATGGCATGGTTTAACACACCGTGAAGCATCTGTTCTTTTAGCCTGCGAATTAGAAGATAGAAACGAACAAATTTTTAAATTAGCAGAACAATTAAAGAAAGATTTCTATGGAAATCGTATAGTTTTATTTGCTCCTTTGTATTTGTCAAACTATTGCATTAATAGTTGTGTATATTGTCCTTACCACATTAAGAACAAGCACATTCCTCGTAAAAAATTAACGCAAGAACAAATCAAAGCTGAAGTTATTGCTTTACAGGATATGGGTCATAAACGTTTAGCTTTAGAAGCTGGTGAAGATCCTGTTAATAACCCTATTGAATATATTTTAGAAAGTATCAAAACAATTTATTCAATAAAGCACAAAAATGGTTCAATCCGTCGTGTTAATGTTAACATTGCTGCCACAACAGTTGAAAATTATAAAAAATTACACGATGCAGGAATTGGTACATATATTTTATTCCAAGAAACTTACAACAAAGAATCTTATGAAGTATTGCATCCAGCTGGTCCAAAACATGATTATGCTTACCATACAGAAGCAATGGATCGTGCTATGGAAGGCGGAATTGATGATGTAGGTTTAGGCGTATTATATGGCTTAGAAAACTACGCTTATGAATTTGCAGGTATATTGATGCATGCAGAGCACTTAGAAGCAGTTCATGGTGTTGGACCTCACACAATTTCTGTACCTCGTATTTGTCCTGCTGATGATATCGACCCAAAATCATTTAAGAATGCTTTACCTGATGATATCTTTGCAAAAATTATTGCTTGTATTCGTATTTCAACACCATATACAGGCATGATTATTTCAACACGTGAATCACAACAAATGCGTGAACGTGCATTGCACTTGGGTATTTCTCAAATTTCAGGTGCTTCATCAACATCTGTTGGTGGTTATGTTGTTCGCGAAACAGAAACAGCTCAATTTGATCGTGCTGATACAAGAACACTTGATGAAGTAATCAAATGGTTGATGGATATGAACTATATTCCAAGTTTCTGTACTGCTTGTTATCGTGCAGGAAGAACAGGTGATAGATTTATGTCTTTATGCAAAACAAAGCAAATTTTAAATTGTTGCCATCCAAACGCATTAATGACATTAAAAGAATATTTAGAAGACTATGCTTCTCCTGAAACAAAAGCTGTAGGATTAGAATTAATCAAACGTGAATTAGAAAACATTACAAATCCTAAAGTAAAAGAAGTTTGTATTGATCATTTAGATCATATTGCAAAAGGTGAACGTGATTTTAGATTCTAATTTAAATAAAAAAAGTTTAAAAACGGCAGAATTTATTCTGCCGTTTTTTTATTACAACAAAGATGTCATATTAGTGAATAATTATACAGAGGTGCTTATCTATTTGAAAAAAAAATTCAAAAGATTTAATTATTAAGTCTAAATTTATCAAAATTTTCAAAAAGCTATTTTCTAAAAAACTTGACAATATGCCTGGGGGGGGGGTAATTTACTCTAAAATATTCTATATAATAAAGATTGTGAATAGACATTTAAATCTTAGTATTTTATTACGTCTTTTATAGTATCGCCTTTTATAGCATATTCAATTTCTGTTAATGTTATTTTTGAAAGTATCAACTTATGAAAAAGTTAATAATATCGTCTTTTTTCAACGAAATTAAATATTTTATAAAAACAGAAAATGAAATCTGCTTAAGTTTATTGCGTCAATTTATTTATATTATTTTTTTAATATTCAACATTTTAATAATGTGGAAAATGGGTGATTTTTATCATCAAAATTTATTTGATGAACATCAAATTATTGAAAACTTACAAATTTTATTTTTAATTTTATCCACATTAATATTCTTTTTTTTAGGCTATAAATTTCCAAAAAATTTTGAATTATCAATACTACTAGGATCATTTACTTTAATTGCAATTGTACGTGAATTAGATGCTTATTTTGATGATTTAATTCCTTTAATAGGATGGAAATTTGGATGGATTTTTCCTTCCTTTGTTTTTGGATATATTATCAAATATCCGAAACAATTTAGACGTAGTCTTTCAAAATTTTTTAAATCTTTTTCTTATAATCTTATGATGACTGCTATAATTTTAATAATTCCTATTGCACAAGCTATTGGGCATAAAAATTTTATAATGGCAATTTTGGGAACATATTCAGAAATTAGCACTGTACGAAGAATGATTGAAGAAGCTATTGAATTAGAAGGATATATATTGATTTTTTTTGCTTCAATTGAATATTATTTTTCACAAATAAAATCAAAAAAATTTATCTAATGATGAAATTCTATATTTCTTTTCACTATGAGACAATTGAGAAGGGATTCCATCAAATATTGCTTAAATAAATTCATGGCCTTTCTATGAAGAGCTTGTCCCAGTAGTTGAAGTTTGTTATAGCACTCTTTAATATAAGGCTTCAAAGCGTTATTTTACACATTTCCTTAAATTTTAAAATTAAAGGTGCCATTTAGGCTCCTTTAAAATTTGTTCATTAAAAATCTATCTTTCTCTATTTTTAGAAATATATTTTGCAACACAATCTTTTATATCATTTCTTTCAGGAATATTTTTCAAAGATTTTTGCAACAAAGATTCTTTTGGAGCATTTTGAACTTTAGGTTCCTCACTAGAACGCTCTATTATTGTTTTATAATTTAATTTGCTCATATCCTTTTTGATACTATCAATAGCATCATCATTAACATCATATTTAATATCATATGTATATAGACTTTTTGAATCTGTTTTAAGTCTATCAAAAACTCTAGCAGGCAATTCAAATTTATCAAGGCCATCAGGATTTAATCCTATTTTTATTCTTTTAGCCATAAACAAATATAGTTTTTCATCTTGAATATCTTGTTCTGCATCTAAATCCTTTTCGCCTTTTTTGTCAGCATTAGCAACTTTTTCTGCAGCACTAATTGTTCTTAAGATTGACATATAAATAGGCTTATCTTCTCTAGGAGCAAAAGAACATTTTTTAGCAATATTTTCACGTGTTTGAGTAATATATTTATCACTATACATTTGATCAGCTGTATTTTCTTCCAACTTACGCAAAGGCATTTTTTCTACAGTTTCATCACAATTATTACCAAATGAAGCTTGACCAACATTATAAACGCCTAATATAGCTTGTGTGATTTTATGAATTTGTTTAGCGTAATCAGATGATACAAACTCTTCAAAATTAGGAACTTTATCACCACCACAAAAAGCTTTAACTTGTGAAGGAGTTCCATGTACAAAATTGCCTTTTTGATATTGGTTATGAGTTAAAGCATAAATTGCAGGCTCTATATCATATCCATTTTCATAGGCTGCTGTAATTCTTTCATCATCATACCAGCCTTTATATGCTCCAGCTATACCTTCTTTTTCCCATCCACTAGCAATTTGAGTATAACGATCAGCAAAAGCTTTCTTTGGTCCTTCATCTCCCAATTCAGCCCATTCATTACATGCTTTATATGACTGTGATTGTGCATCAGCTTCTGTTGCACGATAAATCATTTGTGTGGTTTCATAATCTAAATTTTGATTTTCATAAGCACCACGACCAGCATGGTCTTGCCACAAATGGCGCGCTTCATGTACTAAGCATCCACGCATTTTATCAACGCCTGTTGATTTATTTAAAGCAATTTTATTTTGTCCTGGATAATAACATCCTGCAGATGTACCCATATCGTCCATTAAATGTAGAGGTGTTTCATATTTTCTCATTTCATTTAATGTTTCACGCCCAGTAGGAATGGAATTCATTGATTGAACAATTTTTTCCATCATTTCATAATCTGATTGTTTACAAACTACTTCGATGCCTTCAATTTCCCAAGATTTTGCAACTTCTTTTGGTTTTAAGGCTTCCAAATAAGCGTCTGATAAAGCTCCCATAATACACCTTTAAATCTTATCTTCCCATATTATTAATAAGAGCTTTTTGAACTAAGTTCTTTTTAGTTTCTTGTTTAGAAGAAGCAGTAGCGTTTAATTTTGATTGCAAAGAATTATGACTTGCACATAACATAGCGCTCGGATCATTTTCAACATCATCAAATCTCTTTTTATTTTCTGTAGAATACATACTCATATAAGATTTATCATTATCTTTAAAAAAGAAAATAGATGTGTATTTGCTTTCAGCTTTTTTAATTCTGTCTAGTCCTGCTGGAGTGATTGATAAAGCTTCTGGACTTGTTAAATATTCAGGCTCAACGGCTTTTTTCAAACTATCTGTTAAGAAAATACTATCCATTACTTGTTCATTTGAAATTGATTCTCTTAAGCACTTTCTATTATAAGCGTTCTCTGCATTTTTTAAACCAAAAGTGATATTTGCAATATGATCTTTTTCATAAGCTTGTTGATAATGAGGATAATTATACCAAGCTTTAAATGCTGCATTTCCTGCTTTATCCATATCATTTGATTTTTTCATTTCTTCATCAAATGCTTGATACATAGGAAATTGAGAAACATGTTTCAATACTTCAGGATGATCCTTTGATATTTGATATGCAAATCTAGCTTCTTCTGTCCAAGCGGCAGCTTCACAAGCTCTTTGAAATTTAAATTGATCAGCTATATTTAATTTTGAAGAATTACTTAGTAATTGATTTGTTCTTGTATCTTGGACAGCGTGAACCATTTCATGAAAAGCTGTAGTTGCAAGACTTGCAATGCTATTATGATTTACAGGGCAAAGCATAATCAATTTTCTTTGGCCATACATACACCCATCATTATTTCCACTAAATGCCTGTAATGAAAATTGGAAACCTGCTTTAGCAACTTCATCAATAAGCTTCTTACCTTCTGGAACAGAGGAAATTAAATCAAAAACCTGTTTTAACTCCTTAGCTTCCTCTTCATTTGCATCTCTACGTTGACATCTTACAAAAGAACGATATCCAGCAACATATTCTTGTTGATAATCAACAACCAATTTATTTTCTAAATCTTCTCTAGTTAATGTAATCGGTTGTTCATTAACTTCTTTCTTTTTTGAGAATATATCTGATAAAAATGACATAGCTAGCCTACCTTAAAATATATATTTTAATTTATTTCTACTCTTATTTTTCCATTTTGTCTATATTTTTTCGCAAAAATAATATAAAAAACTATAAAAAAACAGAGAATACTCAAAGAATATCCTCTATTTTTTTAAAATTTAAATTTTTAATAGAAAATTACATATTTCCTACAGCTCTGTATAAATTAGCTTTTGCATACAAAACGCCATAAAAAGAAACAATCAAGCCAATTTCTGCTTCTGATTTTCTTGCTTGAATTGTAAGCAAATTCAACAATGTTTCTTTACCCGCTCTATATGAAACGTGAGATACACGTTCATTTTCTACAGCAGAAGCTAAAACATCGCCGTTAATTCTGAATGATTCTAAAGCTGTTTTATAGTCTTGATATGCATCCCAAACTTCAGATTTAACCATATCTTCAGTGCTCTTTATATTAGCTTTGGCTGCACGGTTCTCATATTTAGCTTTTTGAACATTATACATATCAGACAAACCATTAAACAAAGGCATATCTAATGCTAATCCTACATAGCCTTCTTTTTTCCAAGGATATCCATCTTCTTTAAATGGCTTATTATCTTTCCATCTATCTGAATAAGATGCTTTTCCTACAAAAGCTAATGTCGGGCCAAAATTTGCCTTTGCTGCACCAATTGCTTTTTCTGTAGCATATTCTTGTTGTTTAGAAGATTGTAATTCAGGTCTATTTTCTAAAGCAATTTTAATGTAATCACTAATAGTTGTTTCTTCATTTAAAGATATACTTTCTTCTGTCTTTTCAGGAACTTCTAATTCAAATTTAGTATCAGGATCCATATTCAAAAGTCTTGCTAAATTAGCCCTATTCTTTTCAATAGTATTTTCTGTAGAAGTTACTTGCAATTGAGATTTTAAATATGTGGTTTTAGCTAGCAATAAATCAGATTTATTAGCTTTACCAACATTAAATTTCTTTTCTGTTTCTTCATAGAATTCTTTATATGCTTCAACAGTTTTCTTTGCGCTTTCAAGAGTTTCTTGAGCACTTAATAAATCTAAATAAGCTCCATTAATTCCGAGAAGAGTATCATTCCAAACTGAATTAAATCCATAACGAGAAACTTCCTTATAAGCCTTATACATATCAACTTTAGATCCACGTCCAAAATCAATTAACATCCAATGTAAAGCCAAATTAACGGAATAAGGTTTTGCCTTAGAATCTTTTTGTATATTTGCTTCATCTGATCTAAATTGACCTTTATAATGAGAAGCACCTGCTTCAGCATTTAAATTTAAAGTTGGAAAATATGCAGCTCTAGCAGACCCCACTTGAGATTCTGCAGCTTTTGCAGACATATACCCTCTTCTTAAATCAGGGTTTTTACAAATTCCTATTGATCTTAAATCTTCTAAAGTCAATTTTTTATTTATATCAAATTCACAATCACCCCATTGCCCTGGACGTTTTAATTCAGAAGATTTTTCCTCTTTAACAGGTTGGTCTTGTGTCTTATCTTCTTCCTTACTAGCTTCTACTGTTTCATTATTAGCATTAGCTTCTTTTTGTTCTTGAATAGCTGTTTGATTTTGTTCAACCTGATTTTGTTCAACAGCTTGGGATTGCTCACTAGCCTGAGCATTATCAGAATTTTCTTCTGCATAAGCTCCTGAAGTTATTAAAAGTAATGTACCCAATGCAACGCTAAATTTTCTTAAATCATACATTTTATTCATCCTTCTACTTATTAGATACATTCTTTTTACTGAATTTTTCAGTTAATGTTTGAACTAAAACATAAAGTAATGGAATTATAAACAATCCGATAAAAGTACCAAATAACATTCCCCAAAATACTGGTGTGCCAATTGCTCGACGGCTGTTTGCACCAGCTCCATTAGCAATCAACATAGGCCATACACCTAAAACGAATGTTAAAGCTGTCATCAATACAGGACGAAAACGTTCTTTTAATGCATATATAGCAGATGCAGCTATTGATTTTGTACTATGAGCATCACGTGCAAATTCAACAATTAAAATAGCATTCTTAGAAGCTAGACCAACTAACAAAACAATTCCTAATTGAGAATAAATTGATAATGGCAAACCTGTAAAAATTAAACCTGCTAAAGCACCTGCAGATGCAACAGAAACTGACATCAAAACAGATAATGGCAACGTCCAACTTTCATACTGTGCAACCAAGAACAAGTAAGCAAACAAAACTGCCAAAGTTACCAATATAATAATTTGTCCTTGGTTATTCTTTTCTTGCCAACTCATACTTGACCAATCGAATGTAAAGTCACCATGGAACATTTTCATTAAACTTTCCATTTTGCTCATAGCTTCACCTGATGAAACAGAATCACTTTGCATTGCATTAATTGTTGCACTAGGAAATTGGTTATAACGAGTAATAACACGAGGAGACATTACTTTTCTTAATGAAATTAATGAACCTAATGGCACCTCTTGTCCACTTGTAGATTGAACATAAATCTTATTTAAACTATCTACATTATCACGGAATAAAGCATCAGATTGAACAACAACCTTATTTACTTGAGTACCAAAGTTAATATCATTTACGTACATAGAACCTAAATAAGCTTCTAAAGTTGAATAAATTGTTCCAACTGGAACATTCAAAGCTTCAGCTTTTTCACGGTTAATTTCAATGTACATTGCTGGAGTCTTAGATGTAAATGTTGTAAATCCATATTTGAAATAAGCATATTCACTATTTACAGCTCCTAAAAATTTAGTAGCTGCATTATCCAATTTGGTATAATCCATACCATCAACCATTTGTAATCTAAAATCCATACCGCCTTGACTACCTAACCCCATAATAGCAGGGAATTCAAAACAGTTGATATTAGCACCAGGATAAGATGCTTTTAATTGAGTACATCTTTGTGTCATCATTGTAGTTGAATATTTATCTGGAGATTTACGAATTTCCCAATTTTTCAAACCAACAATAATTAAACCTGCATTTTCTGCTCTACCACCAATAATAGATACACCAGCAACAGTTGTAGTGTCTTTAACACCACCTTTATCACCGAAATCTTTTAAAATATCTTTTGTCATACTTTGTATAGCATCACGTGTTCTTGAGAAAGAAGCACCTTCTGGCAAAGCAACATCAACCACATAAACACCTTGGTCTTCATTAGGAACAAATGATGTACCACTTACTTTAAATAAAGCTCCATTTATACCTAAAATAACAAAGAAAAATATTGCAATAACAGCAACCTTTCTTGCAAACAAAGCTGTTGCTCTTGTATAATATTTGTTTGATCTATGCAAAATTGAGTTAAACCATGCAAATGGTCCATGTTTTGGAACAGTATAACGTTTCAAAATTGTTGAACATAAAACTGGAGATAATGTAAGAGCATTTAATGTTGAGAAACACAAAGCCGTTGAAATTGTAATAGCAAATTGTTGATAAATACGACCAGTAATACCACCCATACATGCAATAGGAACGAAAATAGCAACCATAACAAGAGTTGTTGCAACCAAAGCTCCTGAAACTTCTTTCATTGTCTTACGAGTAGCATCCATTGGTTCCATATTTTCATCATTCATTAAAACCGCAACACGTTCAACAACAACAATCGCATCGTCCACAACGGAGCCAATAGCTAAAACCAAACCAAATAATGTAAACATATTGATTGAATAGCCACAAGCAAGCATAACTCCAAATGTTGCTAACAATGATACAGGAATTGCAATAGATGGAACTAATGTTGTTCTCCAGTTTTGTAAGAAAATCCAACAAACTAAAACAACCAACAAGAATGTTTCAACTAATGTTTCAACAACTTCATGAATAGAAGCATTAATATAATCAGTTGAGTCAAAGTTGATATGGTATTCAACTCCTTTTGGCATATATTGTTCCAAACGTTTTAATTCATTACGAACTTTCTTAATACAATCAAGAGCATTTGCTCCTGAAGATAAGTTAACCATGAGAGCTACAGCATCTTTATTATTTGCATATGCTGTAATACCATAATTTTCTTCACCGATTTCAACTCTAGCGATATCTTTTAAACGTACTAAACCACCATGTTCAGCTGTTCTAACAATAATATTCTTAAAGTCTTCAACCTCATTAATACGGCCCAAAGTTTTTAAAGGATAAATCATTTGTGCATTTTCATTTGGTGCTGCACCTAATTTACCTAAACTTGGTTGATAGTTCTGAGAAGAAATAGCTACACGAATATCACTAGCTGTTAAGCCTAATTGAGCCATTTTATCTGAGTTTAACCAAACACGCATAGATGAGTTTGAAGCATAAATTTGAACACCACCAACACCTTCAACACGAGCAAGGGATTGTTTTACGTTATCAATAACGAAATCTGATATTTTTAATTTATCTACACTTAAATCAGGTGAAGCAAATGAAATCATTGCCAACATATTTGTTGATTCACGTGTTACAGTAACACCTTGACGAGAAACTTCTTCAGGTAAAGATGCGCTAGCAATTTGAACACGGTTTTGAACCTTAACTTGAGCCATATCAGGATCAACACCTGTTTTAAAGGTAACTGTTAATTCGTAAACTGTATCTTGAGATGATGATTCCATGTATAACATATCTTCAACACCGTTTACTTCCTTTTCAATAGGAATAGCAACAGTCTTAGCAATAACATCTGCAGAAGCTCCAGGATAATTTGCTCTAACTTTAACAACTGGAGGTGTAATTTCAGGATATAATGCAACAGGTAATTGTTTTATTGAAACAATACCAGCAATACACATTATAATTGAAATAACTATAGCAAAACGAGGACGTTTCAAAAAGAATTCAGAAAACATTTTTAATAAACCTTTTACTTAACTAAGTCAGAAGTATTAACTTCAACACCGTTATCAACTTTTTGAAGACCTTGAACAATAATTTTATCAGATGGATTCAAGCCTTCTGTTACGATAATTTTATCGTCAATTTGTTCTCCAGTTTTGATATAAGCTTTAACAGCAACCTTTTTGCCATTTTCCTTTGTATCAACTCTATAAACGAAAACTCCTAATTCATCTTGGACAATAGCTCCTTGAGGAATTAATAAATAATCTTTATTTTCACCAACAACTAAAATTGCATCAACATGGTTTCCTGGCAACAATAATTTATCTGGATTTTCAACATCCAAATAAGAAGCTACTGTAGCTGTTGCTGCATTAATTTCAGAATCAAAGAAAACATCAATTACATTAAATGGCATAATTTCATTATCAGGCAAACGAACTTTAAAATTTTTCTTAATATCAATTTTATTATTTTTCATATTTTTGATTGCTTCTAAACGATCACGATCAGAAATAGAAAAAGAAACACGAATCGGTGATATTTGAACTATTCTTGCCATAGCTTTTCCTGACATATCAACGAAGTTTCCTTTTGTGATTAAGGCCTTACCAATATAACCATTAATTGGAGATTTTACTTCTGTATAGCCTAAGTTAATTTTTGCAACTTCTAATCCTGCTTGAGCAGCTTTTAAAGCAGCTCTTGTTTGTTGCAATTCGGATTCGGAAGCTTCAATTTCACTTGCTGTCAAAACCTCTTGTTTGTATAAAACCATATTTCTCTTATGATCGTTGGAAACGCGCTTATAGTCAGCAGAAATACGAGCAACATCAGCTTCAGCAGAATTTACAGCTTCAATATATTTTGATTGTTCAATAACAAAAAGAACATCACCTTTTCTAACATAAGCACCTTCAGTAAATAAGATTTTATCTAAATAGCCTGTAACTTGTGCTTTAACATCAACACCATTGATAGCTTCAACAGAAGCAATATACTTTTTCTCTGGAGCTATGGTTTTTGTTTCAACCTGAGCTGTTACAACGTAAGGAGTCTGAAAAGCCCATGACATATCACTCTTAGGTGTCAACTTTTCTTTAAGTTCCCAACCTACTCCAAAACATAGTCCCATCATAAATGTGTGGAGTACTACATTGCTTACTTTAATTCTTCCAACTTTCATTTCATTTAGCCTTATTAATAAAAAATTAAAATTTACATATTTTTATCAAATTTTTCTAGAATTTCAACAAATATTAAATATAGAGTATATATATGCTTATATCTCATTGAAAAATTTTAAAATCAAACAAAGGAAAAAATAATTTTCCTTCTATTGATTGTTTTTACTTGACTTTATCGCAAAATAAATGTAAAAAGCGCGTACAACATTTTGTTTAAAAGGAATTAAAGATATGTCCAGACGTTGCATTATTACAGGAACAGGCGTACAAACAGGAAACAATGTTTCTCATGCTAACAACAAAACACGTCGCAGATTTTTACCAAATTTGCAAGTTGTTTCATTGTTAAGTGAAGCTCTCGGTAAAACAGTTGCTTTACGTGTTTCAACACGTGGATTACGCACAATCGAAGCTAACGGTGGATTGGATGCTTTCTTAATCAGCACACCAAACAGCCGCTTGTCTTATGATGCAAAATGCTTAAAGAAGAGCGTTTTGTCAGCAGCACAAAAGAAAACAGCTGAAGCAAAATAATCGCTTGTTTGAAGAATTTAAAAGCCCGTCAAGATTTTGACGGGTTTTTTATTTACCATAATTTCAAAAACAAAAATGGAGTGCCATTCTTTGCACCCCAATTTTGTAAATATTCTATTTTGATTTTTTACCTTTCTGGCGACAACATTCTGTCGAAACAGCTTTCTGCTATCACCTTTCTAGCTTTCTAAACCAAATATTCTATTTTTTATATGATATTATTCTATATCTTTACCTAATAAGTATACCATTCTGGCGACAATATTCTATTGAAATACAGCTTTCTGCTATCGCCATTCTGGCATAAATTTCTAAACATTCTATTTATATTTTAAGGAATTCTTCCTTTTTTTGTTTTGAAATTCTACCAAAACACTTTCTGAATTATTTTATTGTTCTTAATTACTAACGTTTGATGTTAATCAATTCTTCCAACATATCATCAGATGTAGTAATAATCTTTGAAGCTGCGGAATAAGCACGTTGTGTCGTAATCATATTTGTAAATTCGTTAGCGATATCAACGGTTGAATCTTCCAAAGATGAGGCAGTAATTGTACCGGAACCTCCTTCTCCAGCAGTACGAAGTGTTGCATTGCCAGAACCGGTTGTTTCAATCCAAATATTACCTGTCAAAGCTTCCATAGAGTTTGCGTTTACAAATGTAGCCACAGGAATTTGAGCAATAGGACGTGTTTGACCATTGTCAAAGATTGCTGTTACAACACCGTCTTCTGATATTGAAACGCCTGTATATGAACCAAACTTTGCACCATTTTGGCTAATAAAGTTTGTTGTAAACGCTCCAGATAATTGAGTCAAGCCTGTTGCTGTATTCTCATTACCTAAGAACAAATTAACTTGTGTACTTTCGTAATAGTTTCCTGTCATATCAGCTGCACCATTACACCATTCGAAAGCTAAATTATTGATATTAACTGCTGAAGGAGTACCATCTGCGTTAAATGAAACACCTGCAATTTTATTACCAACCTGTGATGCTTTAATGTTATTAAAGCTAAATTTATTAGTTAATACTAACTTACCAGCTGTTGATTTTTCTCCAGCTCCAAATGTTACTGGTTGACCTGATTGGTTACCATTATTTTTACCTGTTACTGTAACTGCACTTTGCAATCCTTGTTGATTTGCTGTTACATTTACTGGTGTAATATTGCCATCTGTTGTTTGGTTAACATCACCAATTAATGCTTTTTCAGCAGGAATTGGATCATCTTCACCTCTAACGTATGTAATATTCATTGTATTAGATGTAACATATGCTAATTTACCAGCAGCATCCCCTAAAGCATTCATTGCTGCATTAGATGTTGTTGTTAAACTAATTGCACAAACATCATCACCGATAGATGCAGCCTTTTCTAATTTTAAGCAGTTACTATCATTATATGTAATTACACCTGCACTATAACTACCTCCTGTTAACGTAGCTAATGTCTTAAGTGAATTTGTCATATATTCAGTTACATTTTTAATTGAACCATCTTCAGTATTTCCTTCAGTACCAACTGCTCCATTTGAAAAACTTCCTGTTCCTGTAATTTTTCCAAGCGTTGTTCCTGATAAGTTTACTGTTGTCCCATCTGAATATGAAGCTGGAGTATTGCTATCTAACTTATTAATATTTCTTGAGAATGTTTCTCCTAAATTTGATGTATCTAAATCAACATAGCAATATGGAGAGAATGATAAAGAAACTGTGCTTGCTGTTTCTGATACTGATGATTTGCCTAAACTATCAGGTAATGCAGACATCAAACTCTTTAAATAGTTAGATGTACGTGCCAAAGCTGCTTGCACACCATTTTCTGTTCCCAAATCCAAACCTGTATAATCTACTTTAAACACGTTATCTTCTGTCTTATGTGCTTCATAATTTGCTGGATCATAGAAAGTATATGTAATTGTACCAGTACCTGTTTTATCAGGAATTTCAAATGTTCTTCCATTAGCAATACAACAATGTGTAGCATCACTCTTATAAACATCTGTTTTTACAGAAGCATCTGCATTATTTTTAAATGTGTATGTTGTTCCTTTAATTACTAATGTATCACCCGCTGCTACACTATCTAATTTAATTTGTTGATCTTGGACTAAAGCAATTTCATTTCCTGAAATAGCTCCATATTTCTTAAATCCGTAAATTTTGTTACCTATTGTTAGGTTTTTACCTACAAGATTTTTATCAAAATGGAATACACCATCACTAGATACGAAATCTAATTTTTCTGTACTAATAGCTCCCTTATCTAACAAACCTACTGTTACTGTACCATCAGCTTCAGTACCTGTTTGATCCCATAAAGAAAATCTATATGTTATTCCATCAATATCAATTGTCTTATTATCATAATTTTTTGCATTAGTTTCACTAAATGTTAATGTCTTTTTATAAGAAGGAATAGATTCAACACTCATGCTCATATCATCAGATGCTGCAGTAATCTTATTTCCTTTAATAGCAAAATAGTTTGCTGTATCAAAGTCATTATTCTTTGCATAGTAAGCATCAATTGCATTTTTAAGTTCATTAACAACAGCTATTGGCAATGCATCTGTTCTATCTTGACCAGCTAATCCTGCCAAGCTTACAAATACTGTATCACCATCAACATCACCTGTTGCATGAGAATCATCTTTAATAAATTTATATTGTTTGCCATTAATATTTACAACTTGGTTAGCATATGATGCTAAAATATTACATGTAAATACTAAAGCTGAACCAGCACTTGTATTTAATAAAATATTTTCACCTGTTGGATTTGGTTCAATTTCTAATGTTGAACCACTTGCTATAAAGCGTTCTGGATCCAATTCTATATCATTGATTTTTGCTTTTAACAAACCAACCATTTTAACTACGTCAACAGTATTTGTTACTCTATCAACAGCACTATCAATATTTACGCAAATTATACCATCAGAAACTTCATCTTTATTTGTAAATTTATAAATATTTTGGCCAAGAGTAATAGTTTTGTTTAAGTAGTCGCTTGACTTCGTTGATGTAAATTCAATACGTGCTGTATTTTTTACATCCCAGTCGATCTCAGGCATTTCAAAATAACCTGTTGCAATACCTGTTTGTGGATCTGGATTTGTTTGAGATTGTAAACAAGCATAACATCCAGAACAATTAAATCTTACAGATGAACCTGCTGTTGATTGACGTACTTGAATTGACATACCATTTGAGCCCATAGAAAATCTACCTGCTCCTGGTAAAATTCCTTGCATTTCAGTATATAAAGCTTTTACAGCATCTTCTACTGTTACAATACCAGCTGAAGTATCAACCATAATAACTTGTTCATTTGGTAATGGATTATATGATTTTGTTCCATCTGAAGAGAATTCAAATACATAGTTAATTCCCTCAATTTCAATACCAATTGTTGAGTGGTTTGATGGAATTTTATTGAATTCTAATTGAGCTGCTGCAGCATAAACATCTGGACTTGCATCATTTGTTGATTCTGCATTTGAGTAAGAAACTAATGATGATACCCCTGTTGGCAATCCCATATCAACGTCCCATGCTCCTGTACCTGTCTTTGTAAAGATCATTTCAACGTTGTGAGAATTACCTAAAGAGTCATACATTAATACAGCAGATGTATAACGACCACCAGCTTCAGGATTACCTGGATCAAAAATAGGATCGTCAGCTGGTAAGTTAGCACCGAATTGAATTTCTGTTGTTTCTTGAGCTGTACCACCAATACGATTTAAGTTAACAGCTTGCAAGTTTTCAGCATCAATGATGTTATCATTAATATAAACCGTTTTACCTCTTGTATCTGTATAAGCTTTCATATAGGTATTGTTGTTTACAGTAATTGTATTTGCTGTAGATGTACCATCATAGCTCATTAAAGTCCATGCTTGTAAATATTGGCCATTTTCGTTAACCAAATAACCTTCTTTATCAATACCAAAGGAACCTGCACGTGTATATGAATACATATCATCACCGTCAGGTACACTTACGGCTGTTGTTACAAAGAAACCATCCCCAGAAATAGCAATATCTGTTGCGTTAGATGTTGATGACAACAAACCTTGTGCATCAATACCTTCACGTACACGGCAGAAAACACCACCACTAGAATAATTTGTTGAAGATGTTTGTTTTGTAACTAAAGTTGAAAAGCTTGCAGAATTAGCTTTATAGCCAACTGTATTTACGTTCGCAATATTATCAGAAATAATGGTCATTGAAGAAGATTGAGCCGTTAATCCTGAAACACCTGTTTTTAAAGCACCAAATAAACTCATTGTTTTTACTCCTTAAAAAATTTCTTTGTTTTAGACAGCGGCATCAGCCGTTCCTGAGGTTTTATTATCTAAATTTGTATTATATTGATTTACGAATTGAGCAACGTTTTGAGAAATCTCTTCAACTTTGTCTAAGATTTCATCTGTTGCAGCTCTTTGTTGTGAATTTCCATGATCTAAAATTGAATTTGGATGGATAGCCACAACACTATTCATATCTACTGCAACATCACCCATTGCTACAGCCACATCAGCACCATCATATGCAACACCCGTAACTTTACCGTAAGCATATTTTTTAACACCAACTGTTTCACCAGAATGATTTGAAGCTGTAACAATAATCTTATATGCCCCATCAGGTAATTGATTACCATTATTATCTTTACCATCCCATGATAACTCATGACGGCCAGATGTTGTTTCCGTATTAATACTTTTTACATAGTTGCCTGAAGCATCTGTAATTGTTACTGTACAATTTTGTGCATCATCTTCTAATACGTAGGCAAATTTTGCATATCCGTCTTGTAAAGGAACTTTATCAGATAAAGCTTGAACTGTTTTATCCATGTAATTAACAGATTGAGCTGACATAGCATTAATATTTTGATTAATGATAGTCTCTAAATATGAGTTCTGTTGAATAGATTGTTCAACTTCAGCATATTGTACCAATTGATTGGTATATTCTGCTGTATCCATTGGGTCCAATGGATCCTGATATTGCAATTGTTGTGTAAGCAAATACAAGAACGCTTGCATATCATCGAACAATTTTGTTTTTGAAGACGACGAATCTGTTCCGTTAGATACAGCATTCGAAAGCGTCTGAATACCTGTCGCTGTCGTAGTCATCTTTCTAATCCTTTCCCTCTACACCCGAATGTTTAAAGCGTGATTGCCTAAAACCGTCGTGGCTTTTTGTTCTGTTGCAGATACTTCTGCTATCTGTTTATCATCATGCAAATCCCGTGCCATTTTTTTATTATCAGCATCATTTCCTTGATTTTGTTGATTATTTTTTTCAGCAAATTGACCTGCATAACTAAACGAAAACGTACTGTTTTCCATATTCATACCAGCATCAGCTAGTGATTGTTTTAATACTTGAATATCATTAGATAAAACTTTCATTGTTTCTTCACGTGAAGCAACTAAATGAATATCCGTTCTTCCATCTTTTGTTACAATTTGAACTTTTACAGTTCCTAATTCTTTTGGTTTTAAAATAACCTCAACACGGCTTATTCCTGATTTTAAAGCTTTTGTAATCTTAACTTTAATTTGATCAGCTAATTCATATGTTTGTTTTTGCATTTGAGGCTGATTATTAGTTTTTTGCGCATTTGGAGATGTTTTTAAATTCTTTTGGCCTTCTGCTAAAACATTTGTTTGAACATTATTTGTTTCACCGACCATAGAAACGCCAGCTTTTGCTGCTTGTACCGTAGTTGTATTTTCAACCTTTTCTACATTGTTCATTGTAGGTAAAACTAATTTAGTAAAATCATCATTTGATTTAGTTTGTGTATTATTTATAGCTTTTCCATCTAATGATTTGAACAATTCTTCATGTTTTTCATTAACATTTGTTTTAGATGCTTCATCTTTTTGTTCAACATTTTTAAATAAAGCATTTGTATCAAAAGTATCTTTCTTTTGTTCTACTAAAGCATCTCTAGTATCATGTTTTTCGCCGACATCTTTTTTATTTAATTTTTCTGAAAAGCCAAAAGTTTGAACTTTTATATTAACATTAACATCCTCAGGAAGCATTTCAGATATAATAGCAGCTTGATGATGTTTTGTTTTTGTATCTAACTGGGTAAAAGATTCCTTGTTATCAAAATCAAACTGGGAATCAATTTCTTGTTCATTATCTATTTGGACATCATTATCGACCTTAACAGTTTTATGATTTTCTGCTTTAATTGGAGTTTTATTTTCACTTTTCTTATTTTCATTAACTAAAGGTTCAAAATTCGTTTCTTTAGTCTCAACATTATTTTCATCAACAAAATTATCGTTAACATTTTCAATTACTTTTTCACTTTCATTTACTTTAGCTTCTTTAATATCTTCAGGTAAGTGTATTTTTACATCTTCGATATTTAATTTATTCATTTCATTAGTTTTTACACTTATAACCTGAGAAGATATAGCATCAATATTTTCAGGTAATTCTGATACATCTTTTGTTTTAATTTCTTTTTTTCCAAAATGAATTTGTTTAGGATTATTATTCTCTTCAACCTTTAATTCAACTTCATTATCTTTAATCTCAATACGACCATTTTCAGAAACAAAAAATTGTGTTGGTTCATGAGAAGAATTTTCCATGTTAAAATTATCAGCACAAGCTAAATCATTTTTAAATTCAACACCTTGTTTAGTAGTTACAACCTCATTATTTTGAACCATTTGTGGTTGTTCAACTAAATTATAAGTATCCTCAACAGTTTGAGAACTAAACGTACTAAATTCACTTTGAGGAACAGTTTCATCACTTGCTTTAGCTACTTCTCTTCTTTGAGCGTTTTCAATTCTACGTAAAGTTCTTTTATCAGCATACATTTCTGAAGGACGTGTTCTTTTAATAGACAATTTAACAATTTTTGTATCTTTTGTAACTTCACGACCTGCAGCTATCAATCTAGCATTTTTACCATTTTCAGCACTAGCACTCATAGAATTGAATACAATTTCACTAGAACTATCCGTTTTATTTAATTTTGCATTTTCTAAAATCTTTAAAAATGCATCACTTTTGCCCACTCCCTCAGCGAGTGTTTGATCTTGATTTTCTGGCAAAGGAGATACGCCAAACGGCATAGAATTAGCCGCATCTACATTATTTGTACTAATCAAAACATTAAACAACGATAAATCCATGGCACACCTCGCACATTAAATTTAGTTATAAAGATGCAAATTCTATGCCAATTCAAAAATCAAACATTAAAAATTGATATAATTTAACGTTAAAAAACATAAAAATTTTAAGATTAAAAATATATATTTTTACAAAAATTAAGACAAAAACAAAAAAATCATCAAAATTACTAGAAAAAAGCAAAAAAAATGAAAATTATAATAGATTTTTAAACTAATTTCGATATTATAGCTTAGAATAAGTGTAAATATTTGGATTTGCAAAATGAATTCTTTTCTAACTAGTTTAAAAAATTTAGGAACATCTAAAATTGTTGCCCTTTGCGCGGTAGCCTTGTTTTTAATGGGCTTTTTGATTTTCTTAGCAACAAACTTAGGCAAAAAAGAAATGGCTGTTCTTTTCAATGAATTAGACACAGCTGACGCTAAAAAAATTATTACAAAATTAGAAGAGCAAAACGTTGAATACCGTTTAACAAAATCCGGAACTGAAATTTTAGTTCCAATTGAAACGGCTTTAAAGCTTCGTGTACAATTAGCAGAAACTGTTGGTGCAGGTAGCGTTGTAGGCTATGAAATTTTCGATAAAGCTCAATCACCTGGCGTTGGTCAAGAAGTATTAAAATTACAAATGCTTCGTGCTTTAGAAGGAGAATTATCAAGAACTATCGGCGCTATTGATCACGTTAAAACAGCCAGAGTTCACTTAGTTTTACCACAAAGAGAATTATTTTCCAAAGATGAACAAAAGCCATCTGCTTCCGTAATTATTAGAATGGAAGAAAAATTTAAGTTAACTCCTAAAAATGTTGAAGCAATTCAAAAATTAGTTGCCGCTGCTGTACCAAAAATGGAAACAAAGAGCGTTTCTATTATGGATACAACAGGAGCTTTATTAACAAGCAACTACGAAGATGATGAACAAGCACAAATGAACTCTAATGAAGAAATGCGTAGAGACCAAGAAAGACGTTTGCGTCAAGCTGTTCAAAAATTATTGGCACAATCCGTTGGACAAGAAAAAGTTTTGGTAACTGTAACTTTAGATATGGATTTTGACCAAATAGTAATTAATAACGAGACATATAATCCAGATGAACAAGTTTTGCGTTCATCAGTTACAGAAGAAGAAACATCTAAAACAGATGAAAGAGAACCTATTGTAAGTGTTCAAGAAAACATTCCTGATGCTGAAGGAAAGAATATAAATCAAGTTCAATCTCAAGCAAATAGAACGAAAGAAACAAACAATTACGAAATCTCTAAAAAGACAACAAGTCAAATACGTAAACAAGGAATCATAAAACGTATTAGTGTTGCTGTAATTGTTGATGGAAATTACAAAATGAATCCAGATGGATCAAAAGAGTATATTCCAAGAACCGAAGAAGAACTCGAACAATTAGCTACATTAACAAGAAGCGCTGTTGGCTATGATGCTGATAGAGGCGACGTAGTAGATATTGTTAATATGCAGTTCTTCAATCCTGAAGATCTTTTACGATTAGAAGATCCTGTATTATTTATGGGTTTCACAAAAGCGGAAGTTATGAAAATGGTTGAAGGTATTGGCGTAGCAATTGTTTCTGTATTAGTAATCTTATTAGTTGTAAGGCCTTTAGTTGTTAAAGCGTTTGAACAATCTAATGATGACGACGAAGAAAAATTGATTATGGGCCCAGATGGAGAACAAAAGTCTCTTGCAGGACCTGGAGGAACAGCATTGACAGATAGTGATAAATTAGACGATTTGATTGATATTGCAAAAGTAGAAAACAGAGTAGGATCATCTACATCAAAACGTATTAGTGAATTAATTGAAGAACACCCAGAAACGGCTGTTGATATTATTCGAGAATGGCTATACACAAAAGGCAATAAATAGCTAAATAGAAGGAAGATATAACAATGGCTGGAAGTAAAGCTACCATAACATATGAAATGATGACAGGCCCTCAAAAGGCTGCTGTGTTTTTAATGTCTTTACCAGACTCAGTTGCAGCTGAGGTATTAAAAAGATTGGAAATGGATGAAGTTCGTGAAGTTACAGGAACCATGAACGAAATCGGACACGTTCTTCCAAAAGATATCGAAAAGATTTTTCGTGAATTTGCTGAACACGCAACAGGTCAATCAGGTACAGTAGGTAACTACAACACAACGAGAAAATTGTTGGAATCAGCATTTAGCTCTGATCAAGCTCAAATGTTGTTAGATGACTTGAATGGTCCTAAAGGTAAAACCATGTGGGAAAAACTTGGCAATATTCCAGATCAAATTTTATCGAACTATTTGAAAAACGAATACCCACAAACAATTGCCGTTATTTTATCAAAGATTAAAGCTGATCATGCCGGCCGTGTTTTAGTTAACTTATTTAACTTTAAACAAGACTTAGCATTAGAAGTAATTTTCCGTTTACTTCAAATCGATGCAATTCAAAAAGATGTTTTAGACAACGTTGAAAAAACATTGCGTGCTGAATTCATGTCAAACTTAACACATGCACAAAGACAAGAACCTCACGAATTTGTTGCTCATATCTTCAACTCAATGGATCAAGAAAAGTCTTCAAAGTTCTTAAATGCTTTAACAGAAAGAAACTCTCAAGCAGCAGAAAAGATTCAAAAATTCATGTTCAGATTCGAAGACCTTACTCGTGTTCCACCTCAAGGTATTGCATCTTTGATCGAACAAGCAGATGCTACAGATTTGGCAAAGGCTTTGAAGGGCGCTTCAGAAATCTTGCGCAATTTGTTCTTCGAATCTATGTCTCAACGTCAACGTCAGATGATGGAAGAAAACATCAAAGCTTTGCCTATGATGAGATTAAGAGATATCGATGCAGCACAACAAAGTGTATTGGCTGTTGCTAAACGCTTGAAAGATGAAGGTACAATCATCGTCTTGGATGATGGTGAAGATGGCCAAGTAGTTTACTAGTCTTAATATATGAGTTTATAGGAATTTATAAATGGCAGATAAGTTACGATTTATGTTCGATCGTGATTTTGATGATCCGGATGAAGTTTATGAATTTGTACCTGAACTAGAAGAAAATTCTTCAGGCAAAAAAGAGGAAACTCCATCTGGAATGATAAGTATCTCTGATTTATTAGGATCTATAAACTCAAAATTAGTATTAGATACTGATAAAGATTTAGATACTGATGAAATTAAAAAATTAAGAACTGAAGGTCAAATTACTGAAGATCGTGTTAATATTGGAAAGCATTCTAAATCAAAGACAGAATTAGAAGAAGAAAAAAAGCTTGATGATGAACTCCATGAGGAAAAAAAGCCTTCCATAGAAGAACCTGCTATTCAAGAAAATAACGAAACTTCTCAAGAAATCTACCAAGAAGAACCCAAGTCAGCAGATGAAAATTTAGTCTCAACTGATGCAAAAGAAGAGACTACAGATAATGAAGTTCCTCAAGAAGAGCCTAAAAAAGAAGTCTTGCCTGAACCTGTAAATGAATTAAGAAAACAAGGCCTACTTTATACAAAAGAAGAACTTGAAGCTAGACTAAATGAAGCCATTGAAGCAACAAAAGAAGAAGCTTATAACAAAGGAAAAGCTGATGGATATGCTTTAGGAACAAATGACGCACAACAAGCTAATGAAACATCAATACAGAACTCTTTAAGTCATATTTGTGAAGAAATTGATAAACAAGGCGAATTAATATCTAACAGTGCAAACAATTCTTTTGATACTACAACAAATTTAGCATTATCTATAATAAAAAAGCTTTTTCCTACTTTAGAAAAAGACCATGGTATCGATGAAATTGTAAATATGTTAGAAAAAAACTTCCATTTTTTAAGAGAAGAGCCTAAAATCACTTTAAAAATAAATCCCGATATCTTAGAAGGAATAAAGCCAAGACTATCTGAATTGGTTAAATCTAATGGATATTCGGGAAAATTGGCGTTATTAAAGGATGGAAAATTAGGGTTATCTGATTGCATAGTTGAATGGAATCATGGATTTTTAAAAAGAAGTGTATCAGATTTAGTAGAAGAGACTGAAAAATTAGTAGATACTTTTAAGGAATAATTTAACACAAACAAATTATTATAACGTTATAATAAAAAGTTTAATGAGGACAATAAAATGGCTGATGAAACAATAAAAGATGAAAATTTAAGTGACTTATCAGGTAATGAAGATAAATTATCAAAATATGAAAAGCCATTACCAGAAAAGCCAAAATCATCTTCAGATCTAGAAGCTGTTTATGATATTCCTGTTGCTGTTTCAACAGTATTGGGAAAAGCAACAATGGAAGTTCATGAATTGTTAAAATTGGGTCGTGGCAGCGTTGTAAAATTAGATAGAAAAGTTGGTGAATCTATTGATATTTACGTAAACAATAGATTAGTTGCTCGTGGTGAAGCTTTGATTACTTCTACTGGCAACCTTGGCGTGACAATGACAGAAATTATTAAATCTGACAAATAATAAGGAATTCAGAATAAATGCGTTTATTATTAATTGGATCTATGAACGGTCAAATTGGGGCAGCGGGGAAAATTGCGCTGGCCAAGGGAGGCACTGTTAATTTAGCCAATGATATTAATGATGCATTAGATAAATTTCATAATGGATTATCTGTTGACGTCATCATGTGCGACGTTAAAGAGGATATTAGCAAATTAACAGAAGCCCTAAATGATGAAAAAAGAGTAATTCCTGTTATTGCTTGTGGTATTGCCCAAGATGCACAAACAGCTGTTCGAGCCATTAAAGCTGGTGCTAAAGAATATATACCATTACCTCCTGATGCTGAATTAATCGGTGCTGTACTTGCATCATTCACAGAAGAAAAACATCCTGTTGTTTATGCTGATCCAAAAACAGAACGTGTATTGCAAATGGCAAAACAAATAGCCCCTTCAACAGCTAGTGTTTTAATTACTGGTGAGTCAGGAACAGGTAAAGAAGTTTTTGCAAGATTTTTACATGAAAATTCAAAACGTGCTAGCGGTCCATTTGTTGCTGTAAACTGTGCTGCTATTCCAGAAAATTTATTAGAATCTGAACTTTTTGGTTATGAAAAAGGTGCATTTACAGGTGCTGTTTCAAGGCATATTGGTAAATTTGAAGAAGCTAATGGCGGAACAATTTTATTAGATGAAATTTCTGAAATGGATCTAAGATTACAAGCAAAATTATTACGTGTAATCCAAGAAAGACAAGTAGATAGATTAGGAGGAAAAGCTCCTGTAAAAGTTGATGTCAGAATTTTGGCAACATCAAATAGAAATATGAAAACAGAAGTTCAAAATAAAACATTCAGAGAAGACTTATATTTTAGATTGAACGTTGTTAACTTGGCTTTGCCAGCTTTAAGAGAAAGAAAAGGCGATATAATTCCTTTAGTAAATCACTTTATTGATATTTACTCTGAATTAAATGATGTAAAGAAAAAGGAATTATCTTTAGAAGCTAAAACAAAATTAGAAAACTATTCATGGCCAGGAAATGTTCGTGAATTAGAAAATACTGTTCAACGTGCTGTAATTTTATCAATTACACCACAAATTATGCCTGAAGACATAATTTTATCTGAAGCTGAAGAAGGTACAACAACAAACATCCAAGAAAATAATGAAGGTGTCTCAAATTTAGTTGGAAGAACAGTTGCTGAAGTTGAACAAGATTTAATTTTAGATACATTAAAAAGCACTTATGGAAATAGAACACATGCCGCTACAATTCTTGGCATTTCTATAAGAACATTACGTAATAAATTAAACCAATATTCTGCTCACGGCGTAGATATTCCACCTGCACCAAATAATATGATGGATTAATCTAAATGGCAGATACTCCAGCATTACCTAAAGCAAATGTTAGTAATATTAAAAACAGTTTAGGCATATTAGCAAAACGTAAAGATATTGCCTTAGCTTTTTTTATTGTTTGCTTATTGGTAATTTTGATTTTACCTTTAGCAACATGGATGTTAGATATTGCATTAGCTTTATCTATTACAATATCTGTATTGGTTTTAATGACATCAATTTTCATTGAGAAACCTATTCAATTTACATCTTTCCCTTTGATTTTGTTGTTAACCACATTGTACCGTCTAGCACTAAACTTATCATCAACTAGACTTATTCTATCTGATGGTTATAAAGGCCCTGCCGCTGCTGGTAATGTTATTGCTGCATTTGGTGGATTTATCATGCGTGGCAACTTTATTATCGGTGTTATCGTTTTCGCAATCTTAGTATTGGTTAACTTCATGGTTATTACTAAAGGTTCTGGTCGTATCGCTGAAGTTGCTGCTCGTTTTGCATTAGATGCTATGCCTGGTAAACAAATGGCTATTGATGCTGACTTATCGAGTGGTTTAATTGATGAACCTACTGCAAGAGTTAGACGCGATGAATTACAACAAGAATCTTCATTCTACGGAGCTATGGATGGTGCCTCTAAATTCGTACGTGGAGATGCTATTGCTGGCTTAATTATTACAGCAATTAATATTATTGCTGGTATTTTAATTGGTGTTATCCAACAAAATATGGAATTTATGAAAGCTGCTAACACCTACATGCGATTAACTGTTGGTGATGGTCTAGTTTCTCAAGTTCCTGCTTTGATTGTTTCTGTTGCTGCTGGTATCATGGTTTCTAAAGCTGGTATCTCTGGTGGAACAGAAAAAGTTTTATTTGGACAATTATCTCACTATCCTAAATCATTAGGTATGACATCTTTCTTGTCATTCATGCTTGCAACGTTACCTGGAACTCCTGCTATTCCTTTTATTTTATTAAGTTCGGTTACAGGTGGAATTGCATATTTTCTTTATTCTAGCCATGAAAAAGCAAAGAAAGAAGAAGCACGTCGTGCTATGGAAAAACCTCCAGAAACACCTCCTCCTGCTGTTGAAACACCAATGCCAGAAATTTTAAAGATGGACTTGGTTCGTTTGGAATTAGGATATAGCCTATTATCGTTAATTAATGATACTTCTAACAGAAGATTAACAGAACAAATTAAGGCGTTGCGTAGAAACCTTGCACAAGAAATGGGTTTTGTAATGCCTTCTGTTCGTATTCAAGATAATATGCGTTTATCACAAAACCAATATGTTATTTTAATTAAAGAAACAGAAGTTGGTAGAGGAGAATTACGTCCTAACAAATTATTAGTTATGGATCCTATGGGACAAAAGATTGCTATTCCTGGTGAAGAAACAAAAGAACCTACTTTTGGATTACCTGCAACGTGGATTGATACATCCATGCGTGAAGACGCTTCATTTAGAGGATACACTGTTGTTGATTGTCCAACAATTATCACAACTCATATTACAGAAATGGTAAAAGCTAATATGTCTGAATTATTAAGCTTTACTGAAACCAAGAAGTTAATTGATGATTTAGATAAAGAACAACAAGAATTAGTAAAAGAAATTCTGAAGCATACTAATATTGTAACTATTCAACATATCTTACAAAATCTATTAGAAGAACGTGTTTCCATTCGTGATTTACCTACAATTTTAGAAGGTATTGGCGAAGCTCATGGTTCAACCCAAAGTTTAATGGTAATGACAGAACTTTGTAGAATTAAGTTATCAAGACAAATTACAAACGCTTATTTAGATAGCAATGGATTTTTACCATTTGTACAATTAGGTGGTCAATGGGAACAAGCTTTCCAAGAAAACTTGGTTGGACAAGGTGACGAAAAGTCTCTACAATTGCCTCCAACACAAATTCAACAATTTACACAACGTGTAAGAGCAGTATTTGAAGACTTAGCTGCAAAAGGTGAAACACCTGTATTACTTACAAGTCCACAAATTAGACCTTATGTAAGACAAATAATTCGTCGTTCTCGCCCATCAACATTTGTCATGAGCCAAGCAGAAGTACATTCTAGAGCAAAAATACGTATGTTAGGACAATTATAATAAAGGAGTTCAATATGTTGAATTTTCAATTTTTTACATTTGGGGGTATGTATTATTGGATTGATGTATATACTTTCAATGGTTGGCGTATTCAACGTAACATTTGGACTAAACGTTGCAGATTATTAGATCCTTACCAAATACGTAGATTTAGTGGGAAATTTGATGCTTGCAAAGATAAACTAGAATACATAGAAGAGCGTTGGAAATTACAAAAGCCTGTTTCATCTAGAGCTATAGTCTTTATCCATGGACTTCATGAAAGACCTGCCCAATTTGATGAAATGGCTTTAAAATTTAAAAAGAAATATGAAATTATATATTTCTCTTATCCAATGCTCAGACATGATTTTATTCACAATGCAGAATTATTAAATGCTTTATTAAACTCTCGTGGAGATTTGACAGAAATTTCTTTTGTATGTAGTGGAACAGGTGCTTTTATATTAAGACAAGCTATTTCAAAAGACCCAGCTTGGTTGGAAAAATACAATAGATCAGTATTCATATCATGTGCAACAAAAGGATATAAAATTTTCCAAAGCCAACATAATAAGCTCTGGTTTAAATTCTTATTTGGTGAAGCTCGTTATTTATTACTTGAAAAGAATATTGAATTAATACCAGATATGAATAAAGATTATGCCACTATCTATGGTGGAAAAGGAGATAAAAAAGGTTTCACACCATGGTTTAAAATGGATAACGATGGTTTTGTTCCTGTATGTGATATGAAAGATCCCAAAGCTAGACTGTCTTATTTGGCAATTAACAAACCAAGGATTGGATTGCTTAAAGATAAAATTATTTGTGATTTAGCTTATAATTTTATTACAACTGCAAATTTTGCAACAGGTAAAGTTTCTAAAAAAAGCAATTCTTACCAAGAAAACTGGTAATTATTATTCTAAAAAGTTTTCAGTTATTTTTACGAAAAAATCTTTGCTCCATAAATCTAATTTACTAGGATCTTTAGTAAACTGAATTACATCATTTTTTGCCGCATCAAAATCAATTATGTCAAATCTATCAATTAACATTTGCTTTAAAATATCCATTGTAAACAAACTTTCTTCTTTTAAAACATCACTATCTTCTAATCTAGCACGTAAATGAGGTAAATTTATTTTTATTTGATTAGATAAATAAAAAACATAATCATATAAATCTCTACCTTTAATGCGATTTTTCCAAGATCTACAAATTACAGCATGAACTTTACCGGCAAATAAAGAAGACTTATCATAAAGTTTAACTTCGTATGGTGATGGTAATAGCCTATATTTATTTTCAAAAGTTGCAAACTTTGGAGGATTGACATCAATCTCAAATTTTATTTTGATAACTTCATTAGGATTTATATAATTATTTTGTTCATCATAAATGCTAATAATATGTTCCTTTGTATTTCCTTTTAAAAAAGCTGATCTAATATAAGAATCATTAGATTTTAATTTTTCTTCTATTTGGAAATTAAGGCCAACTGAAGCTAATTCCTTTTTTAAACCACTAAAATAAGGAGACAATTCAAAATCAAGATTTGACGTTATAAGAGAAAAATCTAAATCTTCAGAAAATCTATCAAGGCCGTAAAATATACGAAGAGCTGTACCTCCATAAAAAGCAGCTTGTTTAAAAAAGCCCGCTCTTGCCAAACCACATAAAGCAATTTCTTGCACGACTTCTTTTATAGCATTTTTCTTTTCTTCAATATTATTCGCATCATATCTAGATAACATCTGAGTTAAAATTGTTTGCATTAAATAAACTTCCTTATAAGCTTAGCTAACAAATAAAGATTTGTTGAATGATACAAAGGAGACAAAGTTTCTAATACTTTCATATCTAACTTTACAAAATCACTTTCATCTATACGTAAATCTTCGAACAAAAGTTCTTTTAATTCTTTTAAATTACTAACAGGGGAAATTGTATATAACTTATCACACAAAGCCTTTTCAGGAGTTGCTATTTGATAAGAATAGCCATTTTCTTCATGGATAAGAACGCCTAAAGAATAAACCTTTGAAGGAACATCTCTATAAGTATAAATTCCAAAATGATTTTGATACTTTTTAGTTCGGCGCTTATTAAATGTTGCGGAAGTATATGTTTTATATACAGCTTCTGGTATAAGCGAATAAACATATAATGCAAAATCAAAAGATAAATATGACGGTCCATAAATACGACTGGCTAAATATTTTCCATCTGTTGCCGCATCTGATTCATATAGCTCTCGCACAATAGGAATTAATTTTCCTGATTGCACTTCTCTACATATTTTGTCTTTAATTTTAGCATAATCGCTAAATTTAATTTTTAAATCATCATAAGAATATATCATATTTTCTCCTCATAGTCCAATTATAATGGACTATATGGAGAACATCAAGCATTTTTAACATAATTTATAAGATTTTAATGTCCTAAATAAACACCCACATGGCCATTCTTATATAAATCTTCTAATGATATATTTTGTAGTTTATCTATTTTTCCGCCATTATTTCCTGCAGAAATGTCATTTAAATTATCATCAGACAATTCAACTATTTCTGATTTTTCTAAATCTGAAGCATTAATCATATTTTCTTTTTCCATGACACATAATCTACCAAATTATTCCTTAATTATATAACGGAAAAACTTATATTAGGTTACACTAACTAAAGCACTTATTCGTCTTCAGTCTCACCATTTTCTTCTCTATCTTCTTCTTGTCTTCTTCTATACAAATTAAGACCAACTTCGTCCAAGAAAGCATTATCTTTTCTCTCTTGTTCCATTCTTGCACGCTTTCTTCTATTTTCCAAAACAATCTCTAGTGTCTTAATTTCTCTAAAAGATTCACGAATATCAATTCTCATAACACGAATTTCAGATTTTGTTTCGGCTAGTGCTTTATCAACACGTTTATTTTCATTGATATTCCAATCAACATATGCACCAAAAGTCAAAGCAGCTACTTGGTCTATTTTAGCAACTTTTTCTTCTTCTATAAATTGATTTGCTAACAAAATTTTACGATTTTTAAGAGATTTTTCAAAACGTAATAAACGACCTAAAGCCCTTTGTTTTTCATCTAACCTGGTCTTTTCAAGTTTTATCAAAGTTTTTATACTACGTTCGCCAGCCATTTATCGACTATATTATCGTTGTATTGTTGTATTTGGATTTTGCGTAGATTGACCACGCTTTTCATTTAATATATCAGCTAATTGTTTATAACCTGTTGCAAAATCAACTTTTTCTTTCTTTTTCTGTGATAAAAACGCTTCAATTTTATCATAATAGAAAATAGCTTCATCAACTTTTTCATTTGAGCCTTCAATGTAAGCACCTAAACGAATAAGTTCTGCCATATCTTCATATGCTGAAATTAAAGATCTTGCTTTATTAACTAAAGCATTTTCCTCATCATTATTACAACCAGGCATGGTTCTTGAAATACTACGCAAAATATTTACTGCAGGATATCTATTTCTTTCAGCAATAGAACGCTCTAAAACAATATGTCCATCTAAAATACCACGAACAGCATCAGCAATAGGCTCATTATGATCATCACCATCAACCAACACTGTAAACAATCCTGTAATAGAACCTTTTCCAATCGGTCCTGGACCTGCACGTTCAAGCAATCTAGGCAGCTCTGCAAACACTGTCGGAGTATAACCTTTTGTTGCAGGAGGTTCACCAGCAGATAATGAAATCTCACGTTGTGCCATTGCAAAACGAGTAATACTATCCATCATACAAAGAACATTTTGTTTTTTATCTCTAAAATATTCAGAAATTGTCATAGCAACGTGTGCTGCTTGACGGCGCATTAATGGACTTTCATCGGATGTTGCAACAACAACAATGCTTCGGCTCATACCCTCTGGACCTAAGTCATCTTCAATAAATTCTCTTGCTTCTCTTCCACGTTCGCCAATTAAACCTAAAACTGTAACGTCTAATTTTGTATGTCTTGCCATCATAGACATTAATGAAGATTTTCCAACACCAGATCCCGCAAAAATACCCATACGTTGGCCTTTACACAAAGTCAAAAACGTATTAATAGCACGAACACCTAAATCAGCCTTTCCAGCAACACGTTCACGAGAATTAGCAGGAGGAGGCATATTATGAATTAAACAAGGAATATTTCCTTTCTTTAATGGACCTTTACCATCAACAGGCTCACCCATTGCATTAATAACTCTGCCTAACCAGCTTTCATCAGGATATAAAACTGGTAATTTAGTGCTAACATCTACTGGATTACCTGGACCTACACCATCTAAATTTGTAAATGGCATTAACAAAACTTTATCTGATTTATAATTGAAGCCTACAACTTCAGCAGGAACCCTTTTTCCACCTCTTGCTATAATAAAGCATTGATCGCCAACAGATAATTCTGAACGAACGCCCGTAATTTCAACAAGCATCCCTTTAACAGAGCAAACTTGCCCGAAACTCTTGCATTCAGGCAATTGATTTATATCGTCTATTAAACTTTTTAAGCGATCATCCATTTAAGAAACACTCTAAAATCTCTAAACTTTTTAAATTCAATATACTTAACTTAGCTAAAAAATAAACATAAAAAACAATTATATTAAAAATATTGTAAAAAAAATTAACTTTTTTAATTTTTTTTGCTTGCACTTTTTATTAATAAATCTTAAATTTAATTAAAAATTAATTTTTATTAACCATCCTAAATATTAAATAAAGGGGACCAATATATGCGTGTTTTATTAGTTGAAGACGATCAAGCTACTTCCAAAACTATAGAAGCGGTCTTAAAAAAGGAAAATATGGTTGTCGATGCTACCGTTTTAGGAGAAGACGGTTTAGAAATCGGTAAAATTTATGATTATGATATTATAATTTTGGATTTGATGTTGCCAGATATTGATGGATATGAAGTATTAAAAGGATTACGTGCATCAAAAATCCAAACACCAGTTTTAATTTTGTCAGGCTTATCATCAGTTGAAAAGAAAATTAAAGGTTTAACTAATGGTGCCGACGATTATTTAACAAAGCCATTTGATAAAGAAGAATTAATTGCAAGAATTCGTGCTTTAGTTCGTCGTTCAAAAGGACATTCTGAATCAATCATTAAAACAGGTGCTATCGAAGTTAATTTAGATACAAGAATGGCTTATGTTAATAAGAAACCTTTACATTTAACAGGCCGTGAATATGGCATCTTAGAAAGATTATCCTTATCAAAAGGAACAACTCTTTCAAAAGAACAGTTCTTAAATCATTTATACAATGGTATGGATGAGCCAGAATTAAAAATCATTGACGTATTTATTTGTAAATTACGTAAGAAAATTAAAGATGCTGCCGGTGGAGATGATTATATCGAAACTGTTTGGGGACGTGGTTATGTACTCCGCGAGCCTAAAAAAGAAGGTTAATTTTATTTGATAAAAAATTTTACATTGCCCCTTATATTTATGGGGCGATGTTAATATTAAAACGATTGTTTATTTAGATAGGTTTTGTTATGTCTTTTAGTTCTTCAAAAATTAACGAAATTGTGAGAAAAATTGGCAAGTGGCTTCTTGATAGTTTTACAAATGGGCTATTTAAAGCTGTATTATTAGCTTTAATAGCTGTTCGTATTACACAAGATTCAAGCACTCCTGCAAACATTATTGCGGGATTATTTCTTCTACCTTTCTTTATTTTTTCAGCAAGAGCTACTGTTTTAGCAAAAAGATACGGAAGAGCTAATGCAACAAGTTCTGTTTTATTAACAGAATTATGCATAATGGTATTTGCTGGATTATTATTCATGACAAAACAACCTTTAGCTATGATTTTATTACCAATTGCAATTGGCATTACTTCATGCGTAAATGGCCCTATTCGCTTTGTATTTCATCCTGAACATTTAGATGAAAAATCATTTAGAACTGTAAAAGTTTCTACAAGAAAGACAACATATTGTGCAATCATTTTAGCAATTATCGTCGGTACATTACTTCCTGTTCGCTTGTCTGCTTTAGTATTAATGGTATTTGCTATTATCGGTTATTTAATTTCTAAATTTACATCTATATTAGAAAAAGAAGAAGACAAACCTTCATTAATTGAACCAAAATTAAAATTTGATAGAGAATTATTCTCTTCTGTAAAGAAAAGTTTACATACTGTTTATCACTATCCTTTAATTTTTAGATGTATTGCTGGTACATCTTGGTTTTGGGCTATTGGATTATTAATTTTATTATCTGTATATCCTCTTGTAAGAAATACTTTTGCTACAAGACCTGAAGCTGCAGTTGCTTACTTTTTAATTATTTATGCAATTGGTGTAGGTTGTGGTATTAAATATTGCACTCGCTTAATGAGAGGCATTGCCAATGCAACATATGTTCCATTAGCAGCTTTAGGAGTTGCCTTATGTTTTGTATGCTTAACATTATTAACATTTAAATATAATACGCCTGATATTCAAGTAAGATTTAGAGATTTTATTTTCCAACCTCGTCCATTAATCTTTAGTATGGTTTATTTTGGATTAGCATTCTGCTCCGGTATGTATGTTGCTCCAATTAATATGATGATTAATCAAAAGACAACAGATGCAAACAGAGCTCAAGTATTTGCTATTCAAACTATAATTAACTCATGTGCAATCGCAGTAATGGGTGTATTCTTTGCAGTATGCCGTCGTTTAGACATCGGAATTCAAGGCATATTTATGATTTATGCTTTATTCTGCTGCATTGTTTCTATTTATAATATTTCTATTATTCCAGATGCTTTAGTTCGTTCTTTAGTTCAAACAATACTTGAATTTGCATATCGTGTAAGAGTTAAAGGCCTTCCTCATTTTGAAGAAGCAGGAAAGCGTGTATTAATTATTGCTAACCACACTTCCTTATTAGATGGTTTATTAATTGGTGCTTTTATGCCTGAAAAAATTACATTTGTAATTAAGCCGGAATGGAAAGATCGTTGGTTTACAAAAATCTTTAAGTTAATGGTTGATGTAGTTCCTTTAGATATGAACAATGCCTTAACAATGCGTGCTTTAGTTGATATCTTAAAGAAAAATACAAAAGTAATGATTTTCCCAGAACAACGTGTTTCCGTAAACGGTGGCTTAATGAAAGTTTACGAAGGCGCTGGAGTTGTTGCTGAAAAAGCTAATGCAAATATTTTACCTATCTGCATTAATGGTGCCCAATATTCAAAGTTTTCATTATTAAAACATCAAACAAAAACTGTATTTTTCCCAAAAATCAGCATCTCTATTATGCCACCAAAACGTTTTAACGTTGCTCCTGAATTAACAGGTCGTCGTCGCACACATGAAATTTCATTACAATTATACAATATGATGACCGACATGAAGTTTTCATCTGCAAAGTTAGAAGAAAACTTATTCAAAACAATGTTAAACGCTTCAATTATTTATGGCAAAAACCATATAATTGCAGAAGATATTTCTAGAAAAACATTAACATATCGTCAATTAATTCTAAAAAGTTATGCATTAGGACAAACATTAAAACGTTCATTACCAGCAACAGAAGAAAACATTGCTGTTATGATGCCTAACGTATTAGCAAACTTGGTCTTAATATATTCATTGTTTGGTATAGATAAAGTTCCTGCCATGTTGAACTTCTCTAGTGGTATCAAGCAAGTATTATCATGTATATCAACTGTTCAAATTAAAACTGTTATTACATCTCATAAATTTATTGAAAACGGTAAACTTGAAAAATTAGAAGAAGCTATTTTAGAAGCTGGAATTAAAATTCTTTATATGGAAGATATTGGTGCTAGCGTTAACTCTAAGGATAAAACAAAAGGCATTATAAGAATGCTTATCAAGAGTAAACCAAGACGCCAAGCATCTGACACTGCTGTAATTTTATTTACTTCAGGATCAGAAGGTATGCCTAAAGCAGTTTTACTTTCACATAGAAACTTCCAAGCAAACAAAAACCAAATTATGAGCGTTTTAGGAATTACACCATCTGATGTATTCTTCAATGCTCTACCTATGTTCCACTCATTTGGTTTAGGTGTTGGCACAATATTTACAACATCTGTTGGTATGAAATCATTCTACTATCCATCACCTTTACATTTCAGAGTTATTCCTGAATTAGCTTATGCATCAAATGCTACAATCATTTGTGGTACAGATACATTTTTTGCTGGTTATGCAAATTCAGCTCACCCTTATGACTTCTATTCATTACGTTTAGCAATTGTTGGTGCTGAAAAATTAAAAGAAACAACAGCTAAGTTATGGAATGATAAATTTGGTATTAGAATTCTTGAAGGTTATGGCGCTACAGAATGTTCTCCAATTATTTCTGTAAATACACCAATGTATGTTAAGAAAGGTTCTGTAGGTCGTTTATTACCAGGAATGGAATCAAAATTAGAAGAAGTTCCGGGAATTGAAAACGGAAAGCGTTTATTTGTTCGTGGCGACAACATTATGCGCGGATATATGAAATGCGACAATCCTGGAAAATTATTGCCTCCTGAAGATGGATGGCATGATACAGGAGATATCGTTGATATCGATAACGATGGATTTATTACTATTCTTGGTAGAGCAAAACGCTTTGCAAAAATTGGTGGTGAAATGATTTCTTTAACCGCTGTTGAACAAGCAATAAATTCATTATATGAAGGCTTTATAAATGGCGTGGTAGCTATTTCAGACCCAAAGAAGGGCGAACAATTAGTTTTAATCACAACATGTGAAAAAGCTGACGTTTCTGAAATTAAAGTACATATTAAATCTGCTGGCTTAAACGATCTTGGAAGTCCTGCAAAAATTATGGTAGTTAAAGAACCTCCTTTATTAGGAACTGGAAAATTTGACTATGTAAGTGCTACAAAGATGGCTGAAGAAAAATTTAAAGAAGAATAATTTACTTTTTAAACTTTCTTGAGTATTTAAGATGAAAAATTTTTCTTCTTTAATAGATAAAACACCTGTTAGAAAATTATTTTGGAAATATACCATTCCTACTATTATGGCTATGATTGCTAATAGCCTATATGTAATGGTAGATGGAATATTCGTAGGAAGATTTGTTGGTGCAGAAGGCCTTGCTGCAGTAAATATATCTTTTATTTCCTTTGGGCTTTTATTAGGTACAGGAGCTTTAATTGGAAATGGTACATGTGCAATATTTTCAATAGAAAAAGGAAAACAAAATTATGATAACTGCAAAAAAAGCCTATTTAATGGCTTTATTGTAGCTATTATTCTAGCGATAATTTTATCCCATGTTATTAAACTATTTGCACATGATTTAAATTTATTACAAATCAATGATAACGCTAACGTTATTAATCTTGGTGACACATATATAAATATTTTTAGAAAAAATAGTATATTTACTATTTTAGCTGTAATGACCCCTATGCTTATTCGTAATGATGAAAAGCCAAATTTAGCAACAGCTTTAATGATATTCACATCAATATTTAATATAGGTTTAGATTATATTTTTGTTGCCAAATTAGGCAAAGGTATTGAGGGTGCTGCAATTGCAACTATAATTTCTCAAGCTATCATTTCTATTTATGGAATCATTTATTTCTTATCTAATCAATCTAGTTTCAAATTAACTATTTCAAATTTTATTTTAGATTACAAATATTTTTTTAGAATTATAAAAATAGGATCCTCTTCTTTTTTAATGACACTGTATTGGAGCATAATAGGAATATTATACAATAAATTATTTGATCGCTATGGTGGAACAACTTACGTAGCCGCGTACACTATTGTAAACTATGTTTCTGGTATATATTACTTTATTTCAGAAGGCACAACAAATGGTGTTCAACCACTATTTAGTTATTTTTATGGTTCTCAAAAATACTTCAATATTCGAAGAATAGATAAACAAGCTACAAAGTTTTTATTTATTCTATATACAATTTATATAATCCTTATTGAGATATTTGCTTTAGATATAGCTCTAATATTTAACAAAGAAGATATGGCTTTAGCTAAAGCTACAGCTGAAGGTTTAAGACTGTTTTTAATAGGCATCTTTTTAGAGAGTTATATCTTACTTGGTATTATCTATTTCCAATCTGTAGAGAACTGCAAACGTTCTGCAACACTATCTATTGTTAATATGTTTGTACAAATACCTTTCTTATTCATCATGCCTAAATTTTTTGGAATAAAAGGCCTTTGGTTAGTTTACGGAATAGCAAACATAGGTTTAGCTTTGTTAATTTATAAGTACAAAAACCTATCACTAAAACAACTAACCTTTAGCTTAAGAAAGAAAAAGAAATAGAACTATTTTCTCGTAAATATAGGAAAATTTTCTTTATTTTGATCAAAAAACCACTTTGTAGCTCTTGATGATAAATAACCAATATAAGCTCCTAATATAGCATCACTTATATAACATTTTGCTACTAACAATAATGATAATGAAATAATTGATGCTCCACATAATAAATACAAATTATATTTATTAAAGAATTCTTTTAATGTAAAAGCTAAAACAAAAATACTAGCAACACCATATGATGGACAGGATGTCTTAGCAAAATTTAATGTAAATCCTGACGATTTTGATGATTGCTCCGCTATTTCAGGAGAATATCTGCCAACAATAAACTTTAAAATTGCACAAAATACAGTGCAGAATAATACAGAAAACCCTATATAATTTATAATTTTAACACTAGAAGCATAAAATTCAAATTTTGTAGAAGTTATGGAACTTCCTGCTAGCATCATTAATCCTAACCAAATTAGAGCTAAAATCAAAATTGTCCAGCATCCTGGATTTATTGAAGCTAAGGAAGTCCATAAAAATGTTGATTTAGTATGTAATCTATAATTTGCAAAAGGAACATCTATAAATGCTGCAAAAAAGGCTGATAACAACAAAACATATACCAACAGCGCTGTTCTTGGTTGTTCCTTAGAAATCCTTATAAGTTTATGATAAACATCCTCAAAAAAACTTTTTACAGTTAATTTGCTAACATATTTCAAAAAACGATTAGCTTTTTCTTTTAAATTTACTTTCTTAACTAAAGTTGAAAAAACATCTTTAATTTTTTGATGTACAGCACAAAGTCTTGTACCACATAATTTTTTACAAGCTTTACAGCAAACATTACACGGACAATTAGGATGAGAATCTCTAAATTTCTTAATTTTTTTCAATAATTCTTTTATTTTGTTTTCTACTATCTTTTTGAGATTTGTTTTATGCATAAAACATCCCCTGCTATCTTTGCTTTGCACCTTTTAATAACAAAGCTGATTTAATATTCTCTTGTTTCTTTACTTCATTTGCTTGTTTTACAAATTCATTTGTCAATTGTTCATCATTGCATGAGTTTGCAAAAATTACATATTTACGACGAGGATCAATACAACTGCCAGGCTTTTGCAAAGGTTCAAATGTCAATTTATACCCAGCATCTTTCATTGCTTGCAACGACTTCTTTGTTTCTTCATCTTGACAAAGTTCATTAATTACGTGATTTAATCTCTTGCCTTCAAATGGTGTAGTTTCTTTTTCAAAACCAATAGGTTCATGTTTATCTCTACCCCAATTTGACATATAATCTTTAGAAAATACATGTTTTAAATCATTAAATGACTCAGAATATGATTTATAAGCATCATAAACCTTCAAGTCTTTATAATCTTCATTAGGTTCAATGCCTGTGTCTTTTTCACGAGCTTTCATATACTTTTTAATATCTTTTATAGTATCTTCATGAACGAATGTTTTTTCTCTATCTGTTAAAATAGTTAAATCATCTGCCCAATAGCATTCGCCTTTACCATTTTTACAAATTGCTTGTACAATATTCTCAGATTCTAAATGTTCGCTATAAGGATATTTCTCATAGTCTTTTGTCGACATAGAATAATGCATACGAGAAGAAAGATAGCCTTCTTCATAAGATTGTACTATTTCAGTTTCTTTATACCAAGCATTAAAAGCTGCTTGAATTTGCTTGTCACTAACTTCTTTTGATCCTTTTTCTCCTGCAGCAAAAAAAGCACCAGAAATTATCGGATCATGATCTTTGAAACCAATAATGTAAGAATTATCACCTGTCTTATTATATACTTCAGCACAAGCTGCTAATGAGATAGCTTGAGCATCAGCTTCTGTTGCTCTTTCAATCATAATCTCAGATTTTATATCAAAAGAACCAAATTTATCGCATTCAGGAAATACTTGTAATTGTTGAGCATGTCTTGCTTCATGAATTAACGTTGAAAAATTTTCATGATCACTCATTGCTGAATTTAAACAAATAAGTTTGTCTTCATTGCTCGTATACCCACATATACCAGGTGTGCTTTCCATAGCAATAGAGAATCCTCCTTTATGAGCACTCTCAAGAATCTCTCTAGCTATAGGAGAATTTTCATAAGCATCATTAACAAGCTTAGCAATACGGCAACGATGTTGTTCATCACCATCCGCAATTTTAAAAGGAATCTTTGGTTCTTCCCATGGAATAATAGGTTGATTTATAGCATTGAAAGCTTCATCTATTATTGGCATATGAACCTCCTAATTAATTAAATTCCTATAATTTTCTTTAACTTTTCAGCAACAGCATCAACCTCACCAGTACCATCAATTGTAGTTAACAATCCTTGATACTCATAATAAGGTAGCACCGGTGTAGTTATACTATAATACGTTTTTAAACGAGATACAACTGTTGTCCAATTATCATCTTGTCTTCTTATAAAATTAGAACCGCCACAATCGTCGCATTTTCCCATAACTTTAGTAGGTTTTAACGTATCATGATACATCGCACCACAGTCTGCACAAGAAAACCTACCAATAATACGTTGAATAATCAAATCATCAGGAACTTGAATTTCAATAACGTGATCTAATCTACGGCCCTTTTCAAACAATAAAGAATCCAAAGCCTTAGCTTGTGGTAAAGTTCTTGGGAATCCATCAAGAATAAAGCCTTCCTTACAATCATCTTCATCTAATCTTTCTGAAATGACTTTAATAATTAATTCATCAGGAACAAAGCAACCTTTATCAATTAAAGCTTTTGCTTCCAATCCAAGAGGAGTTCCTTGACGACCAGCTTCTCTTAACATATCTCCAGTTGATAAGTGAGGAACACCTAATAACTCACGCAAAATTCTTGATTGAGTTCCCTTTCCCCCACCTGGAGGAGCCATCAATACAAGATGTTTTCCTGAACTAATCACTTTACACCACCATTTAAAATATTAGATTTATATTATAATCTGCCTTTAATTTTAGCTTTTTTCATTAATGATTCATATTGATAAGCTAATAAGTGAGATTGAATTTGTGTAGCAAACTCCATAACAACTGATACAACGATCATCAATGTTGTTCCACCTAATACAAATGGTACTGAGAATTTAGCAATCATAACTTCTGGGAAACAGCAAATAGCAGCTAAATATAATGATCCAATAACTGTTAAACGTGTTAAAACGTAATCTAAGTAATCTGCTGTACTTTTACCTGGACGAATTCCTGCAATAAAACCACCATGACGTTTCAAATTATCAGCTGTTTCTTCAGGATTAAATACAACTGCTGTATAGAAGAATGTAAAGAATATAATTAAACCTGCATACAATGCTAAGTATAATGGTGTTCCATGAGCTAATAAAGAAGATAAGGAAACAACCCAATCAGCACCTTTTCCTTGTTGAGCAGAAAAGTTTACAATTGTCATAGGTAAAAGCAATAATGAACTTGCAAAGATTGGAGGAATAACTCCTGTAGGGTTAATCTTCAATGGCATATGTGAACTTTCACCATTCATTACACGACCATTAACTTGACGCTTTGGATATTGAATTAATACTCTACGTTGAGCACGTTCAATAAATACAACAAAATATACTAAGCACAATGCCATGAAAATGAAGAATAATAAAGCTCCTGTTGACAATGAACCAGCACGTGCTAATTCAAATGTTTGAGCTAAACCCATAGGAATACCAGCAACGATACCAGCTGTAATGATTAATGAGGAACCATTACCAACACCACGGGCTGTAATTTGATCGCCTAACCAAACAATAAACATTGTACCACCTAATAATGATACAACTGTTGTAAATCTAAAGAACATTCCTGGATTTATAACTGCACTAGCACCTGAAGCATCTGTCATAGCTTCTAAACCCATTGCTAAGCCATAACCTTGAACAATAGTAATCAAAACAGTTAAATAACGTGTATATTGTGTCATTTTATTATGACCAGATTCTCCCTCTTTCTTTAAAGCTATTAAAGAAGGAATAACTGAAGCACCTAATTGAACAATAATTGATGCTGAAATATAAGGCATAATGTTCAATGCAAATAATGTCATACGAGACAAAGCACCACCCGTAAACATGTTAAACATGCCGAGAATGCCTCCAGCTTGACGAGCAAAAATATCATTTAAAATACTAGAATTAATTCCTGGTAATGGAATAAATGTACCTAAACGGTAAACAATCATTGCTCCCAAAGTAAACAACAAACGCTTTTGTAAGTCAGTAGCCTTAGAAAAAGTTTCCCAACCTAATCCTGTTGACATATCATTCATTGAAGCCATTTTCTTCATCCATAAATAAAGTTGTTTAAGTAAAAAATTAATATAAATAAATAATGTAAAAAATTTATATTGCTTATTTATATCAAATTTAAAAACAATACAAGTAATAAACACGGCAAAAGAGGGACAAAGCCCTCTTCTGCTAAAAAATTGATTTTAAGATCCGATAATCATTATTTTAATAACGTAACTGTTCCACCAACTTTTTCAACAGCAGCTTTTGCTGATGCAGTAGCACCAACAACCTTAATGTTGATTTTGGCTTTCAATTCGCCATCACCCAACAAACGAACGCCTTCGTAGCTGTGTTTTAACAAACCTGCTTCTACTAAAGCTTCAGCGTTAATTTCTTTGGATGCATCTAATCTTTCGGAGTCAATCGCTGCCTGTATCAATCCCAAATTTACTTCTGCATATTTAACTGCAAAAATATTATTGAAACCGCGTTTTGGCAAACGACGATATAAAGGCATTTGACCGCCTTCAAAACCGTTGATTGCTACGCCTGTACGGGCTGTTTGACCTTTGCCACCGCGTCCGCCTGTTTTGTGCTTGCCTGAACCAATGCCACGGCAAATACGCATACGAGACTTACGAGCGCCTTCATTATCACGAATTTCGTTTAATTTCATTTCTTTAACTCGCTATATTCTCTAGGGTAACGGAGATGTAAACACACCTCCGTCACTTTAATTAGTCTTCAACCACTGTTACTAAGTGAGCAACCTTGGCAATCATACCGCGAACAGAAGATGTATCTTCTAATTCTTTAACGGCATTAATTTTTCTCAATCCCAAACCGCGAACTGTATCACGTTGTACTTTTGTGCAACCTGCTAATGAACCGATTTGTTTTACTTTTAATGTCTTTTTCTTAGCCATAACCTTATTCCTTTTCTGCTACAGCTTTTTCGCCACTATGAACTTGAGCATTAATTTCAGCTACTTTCTTAGAGCGTTTAGCCGCAACCAAACGTGGAGCATTAAGAGCTTTCAAAGCCACTAAAGTTGCTTTAATCATATTATGTGGATTCTGTGAACCTGTTGACTTTGCAACAATATCTTGAACGCCTAAAGCTTCAAATACTGCGCGCAAAGGACCACCAGCAATGATACCAGTACCAGCTGGAGCAGTTCTTAAAATAACAGAACCAGCACCAAATCTACCGCAAACATCGTGATGCAATGTTCTATTTTCTTTTAAAGCAACACGGATCATATCGCGTTTTGCTTTATCAGTTGCTTTACGAATTGCTTCTGGAACTTCACGAGCCTTACCGGAAGCAAATCCGACTCGACCATTTTTGTCACCAACAACAACCAAAGCAGCGAAAGCCATACGGCGACCGCCTTTAACTGTTTTTGCAACACGGTTAACATAAACTAACTTATCAACCAATTCATCTTGAGCTTCTGTAGAATGTTCTACTCTTTCAGCATGACGGTCGAAACGTTGTTCATTTTCGCGTTCTTTTTCGCCATTACGGCGTTCTGTATTAGGTGTACGTGCCATTTTCTTTACTTCCCTTAGAATGACAAACCAGCTTCACGGGCTGCATCGGCTAAAGCCTTTACACGACCGTGATAAACATAACCACCGCGGTCAAAGAAAACTTCTTTAACACCGGCTTTTAAAGCACGTTCAGCAACAGCTTTGCCAACTACAGTAGCAGCAGCAATATTAGCGCCATTCTTTAAAGATGCTTTAATTTCCTTTTCTGCTGTAGAAGCAGCAGCAATGGTTTTGCCTTGTTTATCGTCAATAACTTGAGCATAGATGTTCTGAGCAGAACGGAAAACAGACAAACGTACGCGATCACTTGCTTTACGACGCAAATCTGCGCGTGTGCGGATACGACGACTTAAAAATTTTACTCTATCCATTTTCTTAATCCTTACTTCTTCTTGCCTTCTTTACGAATGATGTATTCACCTTCGTATCTGATACCTTTACCTTTATATGGTTCAGGTGGGCGTTTTGCACGAACTACAGCTGCAAATTGACCAACAACTTGTTTATCAATACCTGTGATTGTAACATCATTAGGTGTTGCACAAGCAACTTTCAAACCAGCTGGGATTTCGAAATCAACATCGTGGCTGAAACCTAAACTCATTTTCAAGATTTTACCTTGAACAGCTGCCTTATAACCAACACCAGTAATTTCTAATTTCTTAGAAAAACCTTCTGTTACGCCTTTAACACAGTTATTCAAGCGTGCACGATTCGTTCCCCAAGAAGAACGATTAATTCCTAATTCTGATTTGCGTGGAGATACCCATAATTTGTTATCTTCCAACTTCAAATCTACATCATCAGATGCAACATATTCTAATTCACCCAATTTTCCTTTAACTTTAACAGCTTGACCTTTAATGTCTACTGTTACACCAGCAGGAATAACTACAGGGTATTTACCAACACGAGACATGTTTCAAAACTCCCCTTCAATTAGAATACTGTACATAAAACTTCGCCACCGACATTATCGGTACGAGCTTCATGATCTGACATAACACCACGTGGTGTTGACAAAATTGAAATACCTAAACCGTTATAAACTTTCTTTAAGTCTTTAACAGATGAATATACACGACGTCCAGGTGCAGAAACACGAGTAATCTCACTGATTACAGGACGATTTTCGTAGTATTTCAATTCAACTTTAATTTCGTCAATGCCTTTACGAACGTTAACGCGTGAATAACCACGAATATAACCTTCGCGCTTTAAAACTTCCAATACGGATTCACGTAATTTAGAAGCTGGCACTTTAATGTCGCTCTTACGAGCCTGTTGACCGTTACGAATGCGAGTCAACATATCTCCCAACGGATCGGAAAATGACATGGCAGTATCTCCTTAATATAAAAAAATTACCAACTAGACTTGACCATGCCGGGAATTTGACCTGCAGAGGCCAAATCTCTCAACACAACACGAGACAAACCGAACTTACGGTAGTTACCGCGAGGACGACCTGTCAATTCACAACGAGAATGTACACGTGTAAAAGCTGAATTACGTGGTAATTGAGCTAATTTCAATACACATGCAAATCTTTCTTCTTCAGATAAAGAGCGATCTGCGATCTTTGCTTTTAAAGCTTCACGTTTTGCACGATATTTAGCAGCTAAACGTTCACGTTTTAAATTGCGTTCAATAGCACTTGTTTTTGCCATAATATTTTATCCTTCTTCGCTCTATAAATTATTTTGCAAACGGCATATCAAAACCAGATAATAAAGCCTTAGCTTCTTTATCTGTTTTTGCCGATGTACAGAATACTATATCCATTCCACGGATTTTGTCAACAGCATCATAATCAATTTCTAAGAAAATAATCTGTTCTTTTAAACCCATAGCATAGTTTCCTCTACCATCAAAGCTCTTGTTTGGAACTCCACGGAAGTCGCGAACACGTGGTAATGCACATGTTACTAAACGATCCAAGAATTCGTACATTCTTTCACGGCGCAAGGTTACTTTACAGCCGATTGGCATTCCTTCACGTAATTTGAAAGAAGCAATGGATTTTTTAGCATATGTAATAACAGGTTTTTGACCTGAAATTGCTGTTAAATCCTTGACAGCATTGTCAACAGCTTTACGATCAACAACGGCGTCTCTACCAACGCCCATGTTGATTACGATTTTTTCCAAGCGGGGAATTTCCAACTTATTCTTATATCCAAATTCTTGTTCAAGTTTTGGACGAACAACTTTTAAATAATGTTCATAAAGTCTTGCAGTCATAACACATTCCCTTATTTCTTAGCTTTGGTTTCAATAACTTTGCCGGACTTTTTAGCTACGCGAACTTTTTGTCCGTCAACAACTTTTAAACCAACGCGTGTGGCTTTTCCTGTCTCTGGATCAACTAATGCAACGTTAGAAACGTCGATAGCTGCTTCCTTAGAGATGATTCCGCCAGCACTTGCCTGTGATGGGCGAGTGTGGCGCTTTGCCATATTTACACCTTGGACAACGACCTTATTTTCTTTAGGCATAGCAGCTAAAACTTCGCCCTTTTTGCCTTTATCTTTACCGGTCGTAACGATGACTTGATCACCTTTTTTAATTTTCATTTTGACCCTCTAATAAATTAGATAACTTCTGGTGCCAAAGAAATAATTTTCATATATTTCTTTTCACGCAATTCTCTTGTCACCGGGCCAAAGATACGTGTTCCAATAGGTTCACCGTCTTTGCTAATCAATACAGCTGCGTTTGTATCAAAACGAATCGCTTGACCATCTTTACGAAGGATTGGAGATTTTGTACGAACGATAACTGCACGGGCGACATCACCCTTTTTGACGCGGCCGCGAGGTATCGCTTCTTTAATAGAAACAACAATAACGTCGCCAACATCCGCTGTCTTACGTTTGGAACCACCTAATACCTTAATGCACTGTACTTTACGTGCACCAGAATTATCGGCGACTTCCAGGTTGCTTTGCATTTGAATCATGGGATTATTCCTTCACTTTCCCTATTATTCTGCTTCAACCAATACTTCCCAAGTTTTTGTCTTGGAAAATGGTGTGCATTCACGAATGCGAACTACGTCACCAACTTTGTATTGATTGTTTTCATCATGTGCTGAATATTTCTTAGAGCGCTTGATGAACTTCTTATAAATTGGGTGCATAACACGACGTTCAACTTTGACAACAACTGTCTTGTCCATCTTGTCGCTTACAACAACACCCTGTAAAATACGTTTAGGCATCTATATTACTCCTTAGACCCTACACTACGTTCAGCCAAGATTGTTTTGATCTGTGCAACTTCACGCTTCACTTGACGCATACGATCTGTATTTGTCAATTGACCGCCAACTTGCTGAAAACGCAAATTCATGGATTCTTTTTTCAAAGCCACGATTTGTTCATTCAACTGATCATCAGTCTTAGCACGCAAATCTTTAATTTTAGCCATTTAGGCCTCCTCTGACATATCGCGGCAAACGATTTTCGTCTTGATAGGCAATTTAGCAGAAGCTAATTCAAATGCCTCACGAGCGATTTTTTCGGATACGCCGTCAATTTCAAACATAATGCGTCCAGGTTTGATACGGCAAATCCAGAATTCTGGATTACCTTTACCTTTACCTTGACGAATTTCAGGTGGCTTCTTTGAAACAGGTACATCTGGGAACATACGCAACCAGAAACGTCCTTGACGTCTCATAGCACGTACGATAGCACGACGAGCTGCTTCAATCTGACGTGCTGTAACACGTTCAGGTTCTAACGCTTTCAAACCGAAAGATCCGAAAGCTAAAGTTGTAGCTCCTTTAGCAGTACCGTGAATACGGCCCTTAAATTGCTTACGGAACTTTGTTCTCTTTGGACTTAACATCTCTTACGATTCCTTCCTTAGCGTTGTTCAGACATACGTTTTTCTGAAGCCATTGGATCATGAGCAAGGATTTCACCTTTGAAAATCCATACTTTGATACCGCAAGCACCATATGTTGTATGTGCTGTAGCTATACCATAATCAACATCAGCACGCAATGTATGTAAAGGTACACGACCTTCACGATACCATTCTGTTCTAGCAATTTCAGCACCACCTAAGCGGCCACCGCAGTTGATACGAATACCTTCTGCACCTTGACGCATAGCTGATTGAACAGAGCGCTTCATTGCACGACGGAAAGAAACACGCTTTTCTAATTGAGAAGCAATGCTCTTTGCTACTAATGTCGCATCAATATCAGGTTTCTTAACATCTAAAATGTTCAAGAAAACTTCACTGCCGGTCATTGTTTGAATTTTCTTTTTCAAGTTTTCAATTTCTTGACCGTTCTTACCGATAACGAAACCAGGACGAGCGCAATGAATCGTAATGCGAGCTTTTTTAGCCGGACGTTCAACAACAACACGGCTAACACCTGCTTCTGCTAATGTGCTATTGATTAAATCACGAATCTTAAAATCTTCGTGTAATTGCTTAGCATAATCAGCATCTGCATACCAACGGGAATCCCATGTACGGTTAATTCCCAAACGTAAACCAATAGGGTTAACTTTCTGGCCCATTTTAACGATTCTCCTCGTTTTCACGAACAACAACAGTCAAATTTGAAAACATCTTTTCTACACGACCTGCACGACCGCGAGCGCGGGCTTGCCAACGTTTCATAACTAAACCTTTACCTACATAAGCTTCGGCAACGATCAATTTATCAACGTCAAGGTTGTGGTTATTTTCAGCATTAGCGACTGCTGATTGTAATACCTTTTTTACTTCACCTGCAATACGGCGTGGTGAAAAAGCTAATTGTGTTAAAGCTTTTTCTACTGCCAAACCACGAATCGAAGCAGCAACCAAATTTAACTTACGGGTGCTTGTTCTAATTGCGCGGCCACAGGCCATTGCTGTTTTAATATTCTTCTTTACCATCTTTTTTAGCCCTTCGTGGCTGAATCATTCGCTGTGTGTCCGTAGAATGTACGGGTTGGAGCGAATTCGCCAAATTTGTGACCAATCATATTCTCAGTAACCAAAACTGGAATAAACTTTTTACCATTATAAACGCCAAAAGTCAAGCCTACAAATTGTGGTAGAATGGTTGAACGACGTGACCATGTTTTGATCACTTCATTACGTCCTGCTTTGCTAACCTTATCTGCTTTATTAAGAAGATAACCATCAACAAAAGGACCTTTCCATACGGAACGAGACATAATTAATTATCCTCCTAATTAAGCTTTGTTCTTAGCAGCATGACGTGTACGCATAATATAAACATTTGTTCTCTTATTTGTACGTGTCTTCTTACCTTTTGTGCACTTACCCCAAGGTGTAACTGGGTGACGACCACCTGAGCTACGTCCTTCACCACCGCCTAATGGGTGATCAACAGGGTTCATAGCAACACCACGAACTGATGGGCGAACGCCTAACCAACGGTTACGACCAGCTTTACCTAAGTCTTGGTTTTGCTTATCAGCGTTTGATACAGCACCAACTGATGCTAAGCATTCACCGCGAACTAAACGTAATTCGCCAGAATTCAAACGTAATTGAGCATAACCAGCGTCTTTACCAATCAATTGTGCATAGCAACCAGCAGAACGAGCGATTTGACCACCGTGTCCTGGGTTGATTTCAATGTTATGAACAATTGTACCAACAGGCATGTTCTTTAATGGCATTGCATTACCCGGCTTAATGTCAACTTTGTCGCCAGAAACGACAACATCACCAACAGCCAAGCGTTGTGGAGCCAAGATATAATTTAATTCACCATCATCGTATTTAATTAATGCGATGAAAGCTGTACGGTTTGGATCGTATTCTAAACGTTCTACTGTAGCTGTCATATCAAACTTATTACGTTTGAAATCAATGATACGATAAGAACGTTTATGACCACCACCCATACGGCGGCTTGTCATACGACCTCTGTTATTACGACCACCAGTTTTGCTCAAACCTTCAGTCAATGATTTAACAGGTGAACCTTTGTACAAGTCACTACGTTCAATTAAAACTAAGTGACGACGGCTAGGTGTTACACCCTTATATGTTTTAATACCCATAACGATTATACTCCTGCCGTAAAGTCAATTGTGTTACCAGCAGCTAATTTTACAATAGCTTTCTTGGTATCAGAACGTTTGCCAATAGTATTACGGAAACGTTTTGTCTTACCATTTGTGCGAACTGTATTAACTGCTTCTACTTTTACATTAAATAAAGCTTCAACAGCTTCTTTAACGTCTTTCTTTGTAGCCGTTAACGGAATACGGAAAACAACTGTTCCATTTTCAGAGGATCTAATTGCTTTTTCTGTTTGAACAGGTGAAAGCAATACATCATACATTTTATCCGTTATTTTTGTTTCTTGCTTACTCATTTTAGACGAGCCTCCAATTTTTCAACCGCTTCTTTGGTTAAAACCAATGTATCACGGCGCAAAATATCATAAACGTTCGCCCCTTGTGCAGGCAAAACATCAACATCATAAATGTTGTTTGCTGAGAGACAGAAATTCTTGTCTAATTCGGCACCGCCGATAAACAATGTGGATTCTAATCCCATCTTTTTCATTTTGCTTACCAAGTCTTTAGTTTTGATTTGAGCTAACTTCAAATCATCGACTACTACTAATTTACCTTCTTTAGCTTTAGCAGATAATGCGCAGCACATTCCTAATTGACGGATTTTCTTTGGTAAGTCTTGTTCATGAGAACGTACAACTGGACCAAATACGATACCACCGCCACGGAATTGTGTAGCACGCAAAGAACCCTGACGAGCGTTACCTGTACCTTTTTGCTTATAAGGCTTTTTGGTTGTACCGCTAACTTCAGCGATTGTCTTTGTTTTATGTGTACCAGCGCGACGATTTGCTAATTGCCAGTTGACAACACGGTCTAAAACATCCGTACGAACTTCTGCAGCGAAAACGCTATCAGCTAATTCGATAGAACCTACGTTCTTATTGTCTAAATTGACGATATCTAATTTCATCGCCTTATTCCTTTACTTCTGCAGCTGCAGCTTTTGCTTTTAAACCTGCTGGAATTGGAGCTTCCTTAGGTAAAGCTTTCTTTACTGCATCTTTAATCAAGACATAGGCGCCTTCAAATCCTGGAACAGCACCACGAACCATGACTAAGCCACGTTCTACGTCTGTTGCAACAACTTTTAAATTTTGAACAGTTACACGTTCTGCACCTAAATGTCCTGGCATCTTTTTGCCTTTGAAAACACGACCAGGATCTTGACGGTTACCCGTTGAACCTAATGAACGGTGAGAAATTGATACACCGTGAGTTGCTTCCAAACCTGCAAAATTGTGCCTCTTCATAGCACCGGCAAATCCTTTACCTAAGGATGTGCCTACAACATCAACAAATTGACCAGCAACAAAATGATTTGCGGACAATTCATCGCCGGGGTTAAGAACACAGTCCTCACTAACCCGGAATTCAACTAATTTGCGTTTCATTTCAACGTTTTGTTTAGCAAAATGACCTTTAACAGCCTTTGATAAACGTTTGGCTTTTGCTTCGCCTAAGCCAAGTTGTAACGCAGTATAGCCGTCTTTGTCCATAGTACGGACAGATACGACTTTGCATCCCTCAACCTTCAAAACGGTGACGGGAACATGTTTCCCGTCGTCCGCAAAAAGGCGAGTCATGCCGATTTTTTCAGCGATAAGACCACTACGCATGGCTCTTTAATCCTTTAAAGTTTAATTTCGACGTCAACGCCAGCAGCCAAGTCGAGCTTCATTAAAGCATCAACTGTTTGTGGAGTTGGATCGATAATGTCTAATACACGTTTATGTGTACGAATTTCAAATTGTTCACGGCTCTTCTTATCGACGTGCGGTGAACGGTTAACAGTAAATTTTTCAACAAGTGTTGGCAGAGGAATAGGTCCGCAGATCTGAGCCCCTGTACGCTTTGCTGTATTTACAATATCACGAGACGACTGATCTAACAACCTATGGTCGAAAGCTTTCAGACGAATTCTAATATTTTGACCTTCCATGATCAATAATCCTTATTATTACTCAATAATCTTGGATACAACGCCAGCGCCAACTGTGTGGCCACCTTCACGAATAGCGAAGCGTAAACCTTCATCCATTGCGATTGGTGTAATCA
>JAKSVT010000029.1 GCA_024407875.1 Alphaproteobacteria bacterium | reverse complement strand
CTGCCATGAAAAAATTACTTCTTTTTATTGCTTTAGTTGTAGCTTCTCTCGCTCTCCAAGCCTGCAAACCTGAATGTATTGTTTCTGTAAATGGTAGTATTGCTCCTGGTTGTCCAATTCCTGGAACTGTTATACCAGGTGAATAAATTATTACTGATGTTTAAATAGTTGTTTTTAATTAATTTTAAAAAATAAATTTTTTTGTACGCTTCGTTGTCTTTATTCGTTCTATATACAAATGTTCAATAAGAAGATGTGTTATGAAGAAATTATTTCTTATTATTACTTTGGTTGTAGTTTCTCTCGCTCTCCAAGACTGCAATATAGATTGTAATAATGAAAAAGCTAAACCTTTATGCGGTATTACTGAGTAGTGGGATGCAATGTTAATAAATATTGTCTTATTATAGAGAAATTCTTTATTAAGAGAATAGCTATTCCAAAAACAGTATTTGTGTGGTTTGTTTGTAAGCTTTAATTAGCTTTTATAAAAAAGGTCTCTTGTTTATAGAGACCTCTTTTTGAAAATTTTTATTCTTGTACATCTGGAGAATTAGGAGACTTATGTCTAAATGTAATTCTTCCTTTTGTTAAATCATAAGGTGTCATTTCAATATCTACCTTATCACCAACCATCACTCTAATTCTAAATTTACGCATTTTACCAGCTGTATGTGCTAAAATTTCATGGTTGTTTTCTAATTTTACTCTGAAAGTAGCATTAGGAAGTTTTTCAATAACTGTACCACTAAATTCTAATAATTCTTCTTTTGCCATAAATACCTCTATAATACTTTAATTAAAAATCATAACTATCTAATTCTTGTTCTGACATATCTGCTTCAGAATTGTCAGAAAATATTTCTGATCCTTCTTCTTCCCATTCAATGCCACGAATAACCCAATTTGAAATTTGTTCCATCTTTTCAAGTGGAATATTTAATGCCATTCCTACTTTTGAAATAAATAATATTTCAGGATCTGATAAATCCCCATCTTCATAACCTAAGTAGAATAATTCTCTAATTAAAACCAAAGCAAAAGATCTATCTCTAATTGTTTTTACTAATTCTAATGCTTGTTGTTCTGTTCTTGGTTTAATAGCTTCTTTAGCATCGTCTTTAGTTAAATTGTACAATTTTGCAAGATCTACAAAAAATTGCTTTTCATTACCATCAAAATTACCGTCAACTCTAGCTAAATGAGCTATTGTTCCCAAAAAAGCTATTCTCTGATCTAAATCGGCATTTTCATAAAATTCCATCATGGAATAAATACTCCTTTTAAATTTTTCTGCATTTTATACATTGTTTGAAAAATATTCAAATAAATTTAGCAAAAATGCTTATTTTTTCATGAGTTAGATTATTTTTTCCATTCAACAATAGCTTTTTCTGTAATTTTACTAGGAGCTTTTGTTAAAAGAGCTTCTTTTAATGGACTTAATAATTCAGTTAATTCTCTTAAACGTTCTGTTTGAATTTTGTTTTTCCTGAAAATTGTTTCATTAACTTCATTATCATTTTGATTTCCAAAAATAGCTTGATTGTTTCCTGTTAATGAAGCGTTTGATGTTAATAAAATTGGGTTTTTGTTTAATTCATTAAATCCATAATCCAATAATTTAAATATATGCCGATCTCTTTCTCTTACAGAGTTTCTTCCCATAATCACACCAATTAAGCGCTTTCCATTTTGAACTGCTGATCCTACTACATGATAACCAGAAGCGTCGACATAACCAGTTTTAAGACCATCTCCACCTCTATAATACCTAGCAACTAAGTTGTGATTGCCTATATATTTTTTCTTAAATCTAAAACCTTTAACTGAAAAGAGTTTGTAATATTCAGGAAAGTGCTTAATAAGAGCTTTTGATAATGTGGCCATATCTTGCGCTGTTGTAACTTGTTCTGGATTATGTAATCCTGAAGCATTTCTAAATACAGTGCTTGTCATTCCCAATTGATTTGCTGTTTCTGTCATTTTTTTGGCAAATTCAAATTCAGATCCAGCTAAAGCTTCTGCTAGAACTACACTTGCATCATTAGCTGATCTAGAGATTAATGCTAAAATTGCATTTTCAACAGAAATAGTTTCGCCTGCTTTTAAACCGATTCTTGATTTAGGCATTTTTGCAGCTTTTGCAGAAACTGTTAATTCATCGCTCATTGAAATTTTGTTCTTTTCTAAAGCATCAAAAACTAAATATATTGTCATCATTTTTGTTAATGAGGCAGGATATCTCTTTTCTGATGGATTTTCTGCAGATAATACAATGCCTGTTTCTGGTTCAATTAATATAGAAGATCTCCTGCTGTCAGCTAGAGCAGGGTATGAAATTAATAACAATATAAATAAACAAAATTTATTCACTTTAAAAACTTTCTCTAATGCTTATCGATTTTACATCATATTAGATTTAGTTAAAGTTAAAAATATTTTTAATTTTTCTATAAATAGTGTCGAATCCTTTATACTATGCGATTTAAGGTGTTTTTGATTGCTTTTAGAATTTTTTGTTAACTATATTTAATAATAAAAAGAAACTTCTATATCCTTTGAATTCTGTTGTATTAAGAAATATTACAATTTTTTTACTGGATTTTATTTGTTTAAAATTATATAAGGAAGTCCCGATAACACATTAATTAATTTTTTTATAGGAGCTTTATTGTGAGCTGTTTTGATGTAACTGCTATCGGTGTTGCATTTGTTGACGTTGTTGCAAATGTAAGTGTTGAATTTCTTGAAAAATATGAATTAACAAAAGGACAAGGCAATGTATTGCCTGTTTCTGTTTTAAGAGAAATAAGAAAAGAATTAATGGATTCAAGAGTAATTCCTGGTGGTACTGCAGCAAATAGTTTAGCAAATATTTCTTCATTAGGTGGAAAATGTGCATTTATTGGTAAAGCATGTTTAGATACTATGGGAGAAAAATTTAAAGAAGATTTCGATAATAGAAAAGTTAAAATGTGTGTACCATTAGTTTCTTTTGATAGAGACGTTGATAAAGCAACAGCTCGTTGCTTGGTTTTGGTAACACCAGATCACGATAGAACTTTCGTGTTTAATATGGGAATTTGTGAAGAAATTGACGAATCGGATGTTGATGAAGAAACAATTAGAAATTCAAAAATCCTTTTTGTTGAAGGACAAATGTTGGTTTCTAGAAGAGCTAGAAATGCTGTAATTAAAGCATTGGATATTGCTAAAGATGCTAATGTAAAAGTTGCATTCAATATGCATGATTTGAACTTTAGAGCAACACAAGTTCAAGAAGTTATAGATATTATTAGAAGTAGATCCGATATTTTAATTGGTAATGAAAGAGAAATAAGAGGATGCTTTGATATTGATAAAGAAAAAACAGATATTAATGAATTTATGAAAGTATTAAATTCAAAGCATCAAGTTTTAGCTATGACAAGAGGATCAAAAGGCGCATACATTTTATGTGATGAAGGAATATACGCCATTCCATCAGAAAACCATTTGTCTGTTATTGATTCTACAGGTGCCGGTGATGCTTTTGCCGCAGGTTTCTTGTTTGGTTTGTCTCAAGGTTTTAGCTTGCCTGCAGCAGGTAAAATGGCAGCATTAACAGCAGCTGAAATTATTCAGATATGGGGAGGAAGACCAGAAGCTTCATTAAAAGATAAATTGGAAAGCTTTATTAGTAGTGTTAAGGCTTAATTATTCTTAAATAGTTTAAAATAAAGTACCTCTTTTTTAATATTTTAAAGAGGTATTTTTATTTCAAAACGTTTTAGCGAATTTGCTTTACATGAAGATTCTTGTTGTGATATTTTAATCATAAAATTTTGTTATAACTAGTTATTTTTAGAAATATTATTTTGTAAGGATATAAACAGTTTAAGTAAAAAAAACTTAAAGTTGTTTTAGGAGTAGTTGTTATGCATTGGTATCAAGTAAAATTATCAGGAAAAGCGGGAACGAATTCTTGTGAAGCAAAGTTAGCTAGACCAGAAGTTGTGTCTGACTTATCTAAGTATTTAGAACAAGTTGGTAAAAACGGAGTTATTGCTAGAGGATATGGTAATTCTTATGCAGATCAATCTTTGAATAATGGTGGAGCTGTTATTCAATGTGATAGATTAGATCGTATTTATAGTTTTGATGAAGCAACAGGTGAGCTTGTTTGTGAAGCCGGCATGACTCTTACTAAAATAACAGAAATTTTCTTAAATAGAGGCTTTGTTTTTCCTTTTGTTTATAATAGTGATAAGATTTCTCTAGCAGAAGCAATTTCAACTAATATTAATTTGTTTGAAGATGGTAATTTGTTGCCAATTTCTCAAAAATTGAATTGGTTAGAAGTTTGTTTGTCTGATGGAAAGATAGTAAAAACAAGCAAAGATGAGAATGTTGAATTGTTTAATGCTGTTGTAGGAGGTATGGGACTTTTAGGAATTATTACAAAAGTTTCTATTAATTTAAATAAAGCTGCGGTAAATTCTGTTAAATTAAATTATCAAACATCAGCAGGTGTTGAAGATTTGCTTAAAAAAATAGAAGATGGAAAGGATAAAGCTGTTTATTTAAGCTCAAAAATTGATGTGAATAGTGACAAAAATAGAATTGGAGAAGGCGTAGTTTTAAGCGTTCAAATGTCAGATGAACCGGGATTAAATGAATCTAATAAAAAACTATGTATGTTTAAAAAATTTGCTTTTTCTCATCAAAGATTACTGTCATTAAAATCATTTAGAAAGCTTTATCATAAAACTATAAAAATGTTTAAACCAAGAGTTCTAACTATTGAGAATTTTATTAGAGAAATCAATGTTTATTCAATTAGTAAATTCAATCGTGTTTATCAAATTTCTATAGCTTTTTCTAAAGAGAATGCTGTTGATTTTTTAACAAAGATTTTAACAGATATGGCTGATCGTCAATTAGGCCCTAATGCTATAAATCCTTGCAGAGTTACTTTAGAACCAGTTTGTAAAGACAGTAATGTTTACTTGTCTGTTGAGAAGGATGGCTATGTTCTGAATTTGGATTTTATTCATCAAAAGGGAATTCTTGAATATTTAAGATGCTTGTTGGATATGTCAATTGAAGCAAAATGCCAAGTTTTGTTAAATAATGATAGTTTGTTAGATAAAAATTGCGTTGAATATATGTATTCAAAATTCGATTTGTTCAAAAATATTAAGAATAAGTATGATAAGTTAGGAAAATTTAAATCTGATTTTTCTAAACGTTTGTTTGGGGAGAATATCGATGAGTGATAAAAAAACTTGGTTGGTAGTAGGTGCTTGTTCTGTAATTGGCAGAGCTTTTGCTCGTGAAGCTGCTAATAATGGTAATGATGTAATATTGTTAGATAAAGATGCTGAAGATTTAGAGATAACAGCTCAAGATGTTAGAATTCGTTATCCTGGTATTGATGTATCTGTAGTTGAATTCGATCCATTCAATGTTGAAGCTTTCCCTAATATAGTTGAAGTTTGTGAAAAGAAAACAAAAAATATTATTAGTGTGTTTTCTGCACTAGAAACTGCATATACACAAAAAGAATGTGGAAAAGATTTGGGTAAAATCAAAAATATGTTCCAAATTAATTATTTTTCACAGATTTATTTCTTAACAGCTGTTGCTGATTTATTGTTAAAACAAGCTTGTGGGGATATTATTGTAATAGGATCTGTTGCTGGTGAATATGGCATGCCAGATAACTATGCTTATGGTTCAACTAAAGCTGCTTTGCATGTGTGGTTACAGGGATTTTCTGAACAGTTTAAAGATACTCCAATTAATTTTACAACAGTAAAAGTTGATGATAAGGATGTTGTAGGAGGCAAGAGAAAATCATTGTTTGCAGAACAAGGATGGGATATGCAAAAATGTGCAAAAGCTTGTTTAGAATATGTAAGTAAGAGAACAAAAGTTGCTTATTATCCTAGATATTTGGCTTTAGAATCTCCTCTTAGAAGATTTAAACCTTTTTGGAATAGAAATCATTTAGAGACACAACCATGATAGATGGCTTGTTTTTTGATACTCAATTTTTAAAATTTAACGATGTTTTCCCTACCAAAATTACGTTTCTAAAGAGTTCTGAGACGTGTCATGATTGTTTTGGCTTTTATAGCTTTGAAAATGATGAGAGTGTTGATGAGGTTAAAATTTTGTTTGAGGACATATGCCAAACAAAACTAATACCGAACATAAGCTCAATTTTTTTAGGAAATCGTTTTAAAAATAAGAAATTGGTTTTCTTTCTAATAAAAGAAGGATTTTCAAAAAACGAAAGCTTGTTTAGCAATATAGATAATGGTGTTGATATAAAAAATGAAAAAATATATTTTATTGCACCTTGTGAACAAGATGGTTATGCTTTAAAGTCAGAAAATAATCAGTTGTTGTGGAAAAGGGATGATGGAGAAGGTAATGGATTAATTCAAACATTGCCAGTTAAACATGTCATTCCAAATAAACATAAGTTTATATGCGTAAAGAAAGAGTATAACGGGGAATTAGTAAGAATAAATGGTGATTTCGTCTTTTCATGCTTAAATGAAAATGATGATCAGTTAAATGATAGCTTTAAATTATTATCTGATAAGTCAAATAAAAGTATAGATTTGTTATTTGATAATAAAATAGACAATATTTCTTTTAGAATTAATCTTGGTAAGAATAATTTTGAAGAAAGCTTTTGCAATTATATTCAATATGCTTTTAATCAAGAAGAATTATTGCAGAATGTAGAAGGAATAGAATTAGAGCTTAACGACGATTTTGATGATAAATTAATTTTCAAAGGTGAAGTTAAAGATAATTCTATTAGTTTTAATAACTATAAGTTTAATGCAATTTTTAGTGATAATAAGATTTTAATAAAGGGTATTGCACCAGGTTTTGTTTATCAAAATTTATTAAATAAGATTGTTATTAAAACAGATTCAAAAAAAATAACATCATGTAATGTAAAATTAGTTGTTTATATTAATAATAAACCTATAAGCCATTATATTGAGGCAGAAATATGTGAGTTTTCAAAAGAAAATACTAATTCTTTAGATGCTTTGTTGAAATCTCAAGATAACTTGTTAAAGACTTCTAATAGGGAAAATATTTTTGAAAAATCATTTAAAAATGTAAATTTTGAACCTGTTGGCAATTTTGCAAAAGAGTTGGAAATTTCATTGCCTACATTTTTAAATCCCGTAGAAGAAGTTGTTCAAACAAATAAAAAAGTTTTGATATTTGATGCTTTAAGTGAGACAGGAAAAGAGATTACAAAAATATTTGCTAGAGATAATTGGGATTTATTATTATGTAGCGATGTTGATGTAGCTACAATGGAAAATTTTGTTAGTGAAATAAAACAAACTTTTAATGTAAATGTGGTTCCTTTTAGTGCCAATGTAAATTCTCAAAAAGACTTGCTTAAATTAATACCTTTTATTTTAAAAGAAAAAGGTTTGCCTGAAGCCGTAGTCTTTAAGTTTGATAAAATGTGTGAGCTTTCTCAAGATTTTAATTTAAATAACTATCAAGCTTGTCAAAATGAAACTGCTTTATTTATATCTTCATTGAATATTCTTATAGAAAAGAGTTCTTCTTTAAATAAGCATATTTCTATTGTTCATTTAATTAATAAATATAATGATTTTTGGGGTGAGTTCGGCCAAATAAACCAGGAAGTAATAATTAAAAAATTTAATAATAAATTTATTAAAATTAATGGAATTTTGTTAGATGATAAATCAGCTAATGTAGGCAATACTGTTTTATCATTAATAGAGGGAAATTCTTTTAATCATATAGCAAATTTGGCATAATTTGTTAAGTTATCCACAATTGTTGTGTTAATATTTATTAATAAACTGTTAATGTTGTATAATTGTTCTGTTTTTAAAAAAATAAAAATTAAATATAATAAAAACAATAGGATATGTGAATAGGTTAAAAAATAACCACGTTATGAAAAGGACGGATTTTTCTAATTTATAAATAAAATATTAACAAAAATAAAAAGTTATCCACAGAATTGTGGAATTAAAAAAGAGAGATGTTTATGAATGACGAGAATATCGAAGTTTTGAATAAAAATTTAGAAATTTTAGAAGGTAATTCTCTTCCAATAATAGAAAATTTGTCGGGAGCTGATTATGTAAGTTTTATATTAAAATATATTCCTTCTTTACCGGGGGTATATAGAATGATTTCAAAAAATAATGAAATTTTATATGTAGGTAAAGCTAAGAATTTAAGAAATAGATTAGAGTCATATTCTAGACCAGAAACAAAGACTAGAAGAATTCAAAAAATGATTTCTTTAATTCACCATATTGAAATTGTAGAAACAAAAACTGAAGCAGAAGCTTTTTTATTAGAAAATGATTTAATTAAGAAATTAAAACCTCATTTTAATATACTTTTACGAGATGATAAAACTTATCCTTATTTGTTATTATCAATAGATGAAGAATGGCCTCAATTAATAAAATATAGAGGTAATAAAAGAGATGGCGGTAAGTTCTTTGGCCCTTATTCTTCAGGAGATGCTTTAAATGAAACATTAGTCGCTTTGCAAAAGGCTTTTTTATTAAGATCTTGTTCTAATAATGTCTTTAAAAATAGAACTAGGGCTTGTTTGCTATATCAAATAAAAAGATGTTGTGGACCATGTGTTGGCAATATCGATAAAATAAATTATAACTCTTTAGTTTCGGATGTCGCCGATTTTATGCAAGGTAAGAGTATAGCCATTCAAAAGAAATTAGAAAATAAGATGAATTTAGCTAGTGAAAATTTGAATTATGAAGAAGCTGCTGTATATAGAGATAGAATTAGAGCTTTAAATAAAATACAACAACAAAGTAAAGATTTAGATGGCGTTGATAATGCGGATGTTATAGTTGCAGTTGTTGAATATAATTTAGCTGCTGTTCAAATGCTCTTTTATAGGGATGGAAGAGGGTGTGGTAGTAGTATATTTTTCCCAATACAAACTGAAGAACAAACGCCATCTGAAATTTTAGCTGCTTTTATTGGTCAGTTTTATCAAAAACATAATGTTCCAAAAGAAATTATTATTAATGAACAATTAGAAGATAAAGAACTAATTGAAACAGTCCTTCATACAAAAATTACAGATAAATGCAAATCTAGCAAAAAACGTATTTTAGAACGAGCTATTTTAAATGCAAATGATGCTTTAAAACAAAAGAAACGAGAAATAGCAGAAAAGAATAGCATTTTTGATGATTTCCAAAATTTGTTAAATTTAGAGAATATTCAACGTATAGAAATTTATGATAATAGCCATATACAAGGAACTAATGCTGTTGGTGCTATGGTAGTTGCTACAAGGGACGGTCTAGATAGAAAATCTTATAGAAAATACAATATAATTGGAGAAAATTATACTCCTGGTGATGATTTTGCTATGATGCATGAAGTATTAACAAGAAGATTTAAGAGAGGATTAAAAGAGAACCTTTTGCCTGACGTTGTTTTAATAGATGGTGGAGAACAACAATTAAAAGAAGCCTTACTTGTTTTAGAAGAACTTAGCATAAATAATGTTATTGCAGTCGGTGTTGCTAAAGGTGTTGATAGAAATGCCGGTAAAGAAACTTTATATTTTAAAGATAGAGCACCTTTAAATTTAGATTTTGATAATCCTGTTTTGCATTTTATACAAAGATTAAGAGATGAAGCACATAGGTTTGTTATTACTACACATAGAAATAAACGTAATAAATCTACATTAATTTCTTCTTTGGACGATATCAAGGGAATAGGAGATAAACGAAAGAAAGCTCTGTTAGAACATTTTGGATCAGCTGTTGCTTTAAGAAGCGTTAGTGCTGAGGAGATATCCAAAATTCCAGGAATAAGCTTAGATTTAGCAAAAGAAATTTTATTAAGACTTGTCAAAAGGTAAAGTGTTTATTCTTTATTTTTCCTTTTTAAATACATCTTTCTACGAGGATATAGTATTTGAAGTTGTTGTGCATTTATTTCATTAAGCATTCCATGTTCGACTTCATATTTAAATATTTCTTTTAATCTGGCATATGTAGGACCTTCTTTGAATTCTTTTTTTAGTCCTTTATGGTCATCTATATAATCAAAAATAATTTTTCCATAATAATCTATAACAGATACTGCAGCTCCATTATCTAATAATGTATTTATATTTTGTTCTATATTTTTTAGGTTAGCTGGTCCTAAAAGAGTTTCTATTAATGGAGTTCTCCAATAATTGTTTTGGTCGTTTACTTTTATTCCTTTGTTGATGAAATACTTAATATATTCATTATTTCCAAATCTTGCAGCATAAATTAAAGCGTTGTTTCCTACTCTGTCTTTAAAATTAATATCAAATCCTTGCTCAATTAATTTTTTAATAATGTCAAAATGATCGTTTGAAATTAGAACGTAAAATAATGTTTCGTTGGTTTTATAATGTTGAAGACTAAAATCAAACTTACGATTATTTTCTAATAACCATAATATTGCGTCAAAATCTCCTATGCTTGCGGCATTAAACAAAAATTTGTTAATGTCTTTTGTGCCTTTTAAAATCTTGTTTAAAATTTCTGAATTTTTAGTTTTTATAAAAGAACTTCCAACATATTCATCTAGGAAATTGTTTTCTTTATTATTAACAATATTAACGTCAGCTCCATTATCTAATAAAAAATTAATTATTCTTTCATCTTTTGCTAGTGTTAAGGCAGTTTCTTTGTCTTCATTAACAAAGTTAATATTAGCATTTAAAGAAATAAGAATTTTTAAAGTCTCAATATCATTATTTTTTGCAGCGTTCATTACCGCTGTGTATTTTTCGCCACCTTTGTTATTAATATCAATGTTTGTATTTTTTAATAATTTTAAAAGTTCATATTTGTTTTTTGATTCTAATATTGCATTTGGTAAACTTTTCCCAAAACGGTCTAATTCATTTAAATTTACATTCCTTTTTATAAATTCTGATAATAAATAAACGTTAAAGTCTTCTCTTTGTAAGGCTATAAATAGTAGAGGATTGCCGTAAATATCTTTCGTATTTAAATTAGGATTTTCATTTAATATAGTTTTAACAACTTCAATATTTGGATTTTGTTGTATTGCAAATTGTATTACAGGCATTTTTGAATAATCTTTAGCATCAACATCTTCACCATTGTCAATTAATAGAGAAATTACTCGTGGATCTTCATTTTCCATTGCAGCTTGCATTAAAGGTGTTCTACATGATTTATCTTCTTTATCAATATCCTTCATTCTTGTTAATGCTTTTTTGTAAGATAATCTTCCCCAATCACAACCTTTTGTGTAAGCAAAAGCTGGAAAAGTTATTAATATAGATATTACAAAGAAAAATATTTTATTCATTTAATAAAACCTTGTAGCAAATTTAATAATTTTATTTAGTTTAGAACATTTATTGAATATTCTCAAAAAAAATAAGGAGAAAATGTTTTTTTCTCCTTGTTTTTTAGATGTTTAAATTTTTATTTTTGCTCTAAATTATCTAATATATATTGATTTAATAAAGCAACACCAAATCCAGAACCTCCTTTTTGACTAAATAAAGTCGGTTTTTGTAAGAATGCTACACCTGCTGTATCTAAGTGAGCCCAAGCAACCCCAGGTTTTATAAAGTGCTTTAAGAAAGCTGCTGCAGTACAAGATCCTGCATTTCTAGTATTGGTACAATTTTTAATATCAGCTACATCAGATTTAATCATATCATCAAAATCTTGATCCATTGGCATTTCCCAAATTTTATCACCAGATTTTTTTGAAGCTAATTTTAATTTTTCTGATAAATTTTCATCGTTAGTGAATAATCCAGCATAAGTTGAACCTAAGCATACTAAAATAGCTCCAGTTAATGTTGCCATATCAATTATAACAGGAGAATTAAAACGTTCCTGAGCATACCATAATGCATCGCCTAAAACCAAACGGCCTTCAGCATCAGTATTTACAACTTCTACTGTTTTGCCTGATAAAGATTTTACAATATCTCCTGGACGTTGCGCTTTTGAAGAAGGCATATTTTCAACCATTGCCATAATACCAACAACATTAACTTTAGCTTTTCTAATTGCTAATGTTTGAAGAACTCCTAAAACAGTAGCTGCACCAGCTAAATCTTCTTTCATGTCTTCCATACCAGCAGAAGGTTTTAAACTTAAGCCACCTGAGTCAAAGCAAACGCCTTTTCCAACTAAAGTTGCATGAGTTTCTTTGCTTTCAGGTAAACCATTCCATTGAACAACGATTAAATTTGGAGGATTGCAAGAACCTTTAGCAACACCTAACATTAAATTTAATCCTTTTGCCTTTAAAGCTTTTTCATCATATACTTCAACAGTTAAACCATATTTTGTTAGTTCCTCAGCTCGTTTTGCTACTGTTTCTGGGTACATAACGTTTGATGGTTCATTCATTAATTCTCTTGTTGTATGAATACCTTTTGCCAAAGCATAGAAAGGCTCATATTTGTTTTGAGCAGACTGAGCATTATCTGTTAAAATATGAAATTCTTTTATATCAACGACATTTGGAGATAATGTTTGGTATTTGTTAAATCTATAAGATGCTAATTTAGCACCGAATCCAATATGAGCTTCAGATAAATCATCAGCAGCGAAGGAAATAGAAGATACCTTTAAAGAAGAAACAGCTTGAACAGCATATGCTCCAATTTTTTCACAAGTTAAATCGTTTATATTTTCAACTTTCCCTAATCCTAAACATATAATGTGAGAAACTGGGCAACCTTTTAAAAATGTGAAATCTTGATATTCTCCAAGTTTTCCATTAAATTGACCTTCATTCAAAGCTTCTAATAATGTTCCTTTTGAGATATCATCAATCTTTTTTGCTGTATTTGATAATACTAAATTTTCATATACTCCAATGATTAATTTGTTTTCCGTAGTGTAATCAGACTGTTTAAATAAAATATCCATGTTTAATATCCTTTACAAAAATTTTCATTATTATATAAATAATGATTAAAAAAATGGTAATTTTGTAAGCTGATTTTTTATTTAATTAGGATTTTTATTAAATGGCAAATGAACTTCAAATTAAAACTCCTGAAATGCAAGGACTTGTTTTTGCTTTGTTACTTGATGGCCAGGGAGGATGTACAGAACTTTCTAGAGAAGAAGTTGAGCATTGGAAACAATCTGATGGCTTTTTATGGCTTCACTGGGATACATCTGCTGTTGATACAAAAGATTATTTAAGATTAAAAAGTGGAATTCCTCCTTTAGTTTTAGAAACTTTAGTCGATGATGAAGAAGATCGCCCAAGATGTATGTCTTTTGGTGATAATCTTTTGTTGTTCTTAAGGGCTATAAACTTAAATGCTGGGGAAGAGCCTGATGATATGATTTCTTTGCGTATTTGGGCTGAAAAAAATAGATTAATTACAATGCGTTCTGATCCTATGGGATTTATGTGGGATATTAAAAGACATCTAGAAATTAAAGCTGGTGCTAGTGATGCTGGTGAAATGTTAGATGAAGTTTTATCTCTTACTTTGGATAAAATTGTAGAAGCTGTTTCTGATATTGAAGATAATATTGATTTCGTTGAAGATAAAATTATGGATACAGACGAAATGGATGAAGATTTTATGCCTAAATTATCAGAGTTTAGACGTAATTTAACTGAAATGCGTAGATATTTGGCCCCACAAAGAGAAGCTATGGAAATGGTTTCGAGACAAATGTTGTCTTGGCTTGATAGTAAAGATCGTTTCTTTATGCATGAAAATGCAAACCGTATGTTAAGAATTATTGAAGATATAGATAGCTTACGTGAACGTGCAAAAATTAACATCGATGAATTGACAAACAGAGGGCGTGAACAAATGCAACAAAATATGAATACGCTTTCTGTTTTGGCAGCTATATTTATTCCTTTAACATTTGTTACAGGCTTGTTTGGTATGAATGTTGGCGGAATTCCTGGCCAATCTCAGGGAGGATTTTCTAATACATGTATTGTATTAATTGTAATAGGTTTATTATTAGCGATTATATTTAAGAAATTAAAATGGTATTAAAATGGAAACTTTAGTTAAAAAAATAGATAATTCATCTATTGAACTAGCTGCTAAATTGTTAAATCAAGGTGATTTGGTAGCTTTTCCAACAGAAACTGTTTATGGCTTAGGTGCAGATGCTACAAATGATAGGGCAGTTGCTTCAATATTTGAAGCAAAGGGAAGACCTCAATTTAATCCTTTGATTGCACATATTGCTGATATTTCATGGATTGATGGTTTTGCTGTTATGTCAAAATGTGCAAAAAAAATAGCAGAGACATTTTGGCCAGCTCCGATGACACTTGTTATGAATAGAAGTGAAAAATGTCCTATTTCATTATTAGTTAGTGCAGGTTTAGATACAGTTGCTGTTAGATTTCCAAATCATAAAGTTGCCCAAGATATGATTAAAGCATTTGGAAAACCTGTTGCTGCTCCTAGTGCAAATATATCAGGGACTGTTAGTCCAACTACAGCAGAACATGTTTATCAAGGGTTAAATGGCCGTATTCCATTAATATTAGATAATGGACCTTGTAAAATTGGTGTTGAATCTACAGTTTTAGATGTAAGAGGTGATTTGCCTGTTTTGTTAAGAGCTGGTGGATTAGCTGTAGAAGAAATTGAAGAAAAAACAGGATTAAAAGTTTTGTTCCCTGACAAGGATCCTGAATTACCTAGATCACCTGGACAATTGTTGAGCCATTATGCTCCAAAACTTCAAGTAAAATTAAATGTTGAAGAACCTATCGAGGGATGGGCTATGCTCGGATTTGGCAAAGTTAAAAATGCAACTTTAAATTTAAGTGAAAAAGCAGATGTTAAAGAAGCAGCAACAAATTTGTTTGCATATATGAGATTGCTAGATAAAGAATGCTATAAAGGAATTTGTGTAAGTCCAATTCCTAATAATGATTTAGGATTAGCAATTAATGATCGCTTAAAAAGAGCAGCTTATCCACATTGATTTTCAATTAATGCTTTATAAAAAAAGAAGAACTTTTTGAAGTTCTTCTTTTTTTTGTTATTCGTTAGGTAATATAGGCTTTATATTAGCTGTCAAATTAGCTTGGCGTTTATATTCTAAACTATAAGCCAAATAATTATCTATTGCTTTTTGAACTTTACCATTGACAGAATTTGCTGGGTATTTTCCGTTTTTATCTAATTTTCCAGCAGGAACTCCTGTTAAGATTTCGATACCTTCATCAATAGTTTTTACAGGGTAAATATGGAATTTTCCTTTAGCACAAGCCTCAACAACTTCTTTCTTAAGCATTAAGTTTTCAATGTTTGTATAAGGAATTAAAACGCCTTGTGTCCCTGTTAAGCCTCTAGACTTACAAATGTCGAAGAAGCCTTCAATTTTTTCATTTACTCCACCAATCGCTTGAATTTGACCAAATTGGTTAACTGAGCCAGTGACTGCTAAGTTTTGCTTAATAGGAATACCTGATAAAGCAGAAAGAATTACATATAATTCTGTTGATGAAGCTGAATCCCCATCAATTTCTCCATATGATTGTTCAAATACTAAAGTAGCATTCATTGATAAAGGAGCATTTTTGCTATATCTGTTAGCAATAAATGATGAAAGAATTAAAACACCTTTAGAGTGTAATGATCCACCTAAATCTACTTCTCTTTCAATATCAATTACCCCATGATTTCCTAAGCGGGTTAAACATGTAATTTTACTTGGCTTACCAAATGAAACATGACCAAATTCAAATACGGCTAAGCCATTAATTTGACCAACAACTTCACCTTGTGTATCAATTAATATTGAGCCACGTTCAATTTGTTCTTCCATTCTTTCAGAAATACGATCAGAACGATAAATTTTAGCTTTGATAGCCTGTTCAATATGTTCTGATGTAATAATCTTTGATTTAGCTAATAAAGCACAATAGTTTGCTTCACGAATTAAGTCATTGATTGAAGCAATGTGTGTAGATAATTTTTTTACATCTTCAGCTAAACGAGAGGCATGTTCAATTAATCTTTCTACAGCTTCTTTTGTTAAAGGTCTTAATTTGTTTTTCTTTGCTTGTGTACTAATTAAACGAGCATATTTTTCGATGTTTTCAGCTTTCTTATCCATTGTAGGGAAGAAGTTTGCTTCAACACGGAATAATTCTTCAAAATCAGGATCGTTTTCAACTAATGTATAATACAAATTAGGATCACCTAATAAAACAACCTTAATATTTAAAGGAATAGCTTCAGGTTCCAAAATTGTTGTTGTCATTCCTCCATCAGAAGTTGGAGGATCCATAGTAATTTTTTTTGCCCTTAAAGCACGTTTTAAAGCTTCCCAAGAAGAAGGATGGCTTAATATATCTTTAGCTTCAAGAACTAAGAAACCTCCATTTGCATCATGCAAAGCTCCAGCTTTAATCATATTAAAATCTGTGACTAATGCACCAAATTGTTGTTGTCTATCAACACGACCAAAAAGGTTTGTGATAATAGGGTGATCTAAGAAAATTAATGGTGCACCTTTTTGATTTGTATGATCAACTAAAACGTTAACTTTATAACGTTTTAAAGGAGAATCTCCTTTCTTTTTAGCTAATAAAGCCATTAATTGATAATCTTCTGCAGATTCTTCACTATCTTCAGATGCTAATTCTTCAGAAGGAGAACTTTCTTCAGAAGAAATAAATAAAGCAACATTTTCAATAATATCGTTATAAATACCTTTTAAGAAAGCTGGAACATTCTTTGTATGTCTATATTTCTTTCTTAAATCATCTATTAAATGCTTGATTGCCAATTCAGCAAATTGTTCGTTTAATTTACGAACTTCTTCACGTTGATCTTTTTCCCATTGAGGAATATCTCTTACAGCTTCTTCAAGTTCTTCTTGTGCAGTGTTTAATTCTGCTAAGATTTCACGTTGTTCTTCTTCATCTAATTTTTCAAAAGCTTCTGGACTTAAAACTTCACCATCACGAGTCGGAGCAACAACTAAACCTACAGGCATACGAAGAATTGAAACATTCTTTCCTGTTGAATTCTTTTGAATGTCATCAAAGTACTTTGTTTTTTGATCCTTAAATTTATCCTCAATAGCTTTTAAAGCTGTTTTGTACTCATCGCTTTCGAATGTTGCTGGTAAAGCAACTTTTAATTCTTCAATTAATTTATCAACATCTTTAGCTAAAGGACGTGCTTTGCCAGCCGGTAATCTTAATGCTGCAGGTTTGTAAGGAGTTTCAAAATTATATATATAACACCAATCATCAGGAGTTTTTCTTTCTTTAGCGGCTTTTGTTAAAAGATGTTTTACTAAAGAAGCCTTGCCAGTTCCTTCTGGGCCAATACAAAATAGGTTATATCCATAAGAATCTACATTAATACAAAAATTAATAGCTTCAATTGCACGTTCTTGTCCTAATGGTTGGTCTAAATCTGATAAATCTAAAGTTGTTTTAAAATTTAAATCGTCCAATGGACATTTTGTATATAATTGTTCTGCTTTTAAAGGCTTTACTGACATCGGTTTATCCCTTCCATAAAAACTATTTTATTTATTTTTATCATTATAAAGTTAAATTTCAGGTTAACAAAATTAATTTATTTTAAACTTTTATGCTTTTTTTTAAAGCCTTTTTAATCCATAAATTTCATGGGGTTGAACGTGAAAATGTTCTTAAATGTTGTAAAATTATTTTTGATATAATAAAAATAAATAACGTTAAGACTTTTAGGCGTTGATTATGAATGAAGAATGTTTAATTTGCAAGGCTCCTCTCGAATATCTTGATAATGATACAGAAATGGAATGTGTTATTTGTCATAATAAAGAATTAAGTAAAACAAGATGTTTAGAGGGACATTATGTTTGTAGCAAATGCCATATGTCTGGTATTGATAGTATTTTTGGCTTATGTATTGGAGAATTATCAAAAAATCCAATAGATGTTATGAATAAAATGATGAGTTTGCCATTTTGTCATATGCATGGTCCTGAACATCATATTATGGTTGGAGCAGCATTGTTAACAGCATATAAAAATGCTGGTGGAAATATTAATCTTGAAAATGCTTTGTTTGAAATGAAAAATCGAGCAGAAAAAGTTCCTGGTGGCGCTTGTGGTTTTTGGGGGGCTTGTGGTGCAGGTATTAGTTCAGGAATATTTGTTTCAATAATTTCAAATTCAACGCCTCTTTCAAAAGAACCTTTTGGATTGTCGAATATAATGACTTCTAAATCTCTTGAAAAAATTGGATATGTAGGTGGACCTCGTTGTTGTAAACGAGATTCTTATTTTTCAATTTTAGCAGCTATTGATTTTGTTAAAGAACATTTTGGTATTGAAATGGAAAAATCCGAAATTGCTTGTAATTTTTCTTCAAAAAATAATCAATGTATAGGAATTCGTTGTCCATTTTCTAAAGTCGGTCATAAATTATAAAAATTGAAAAATATGAAAAATATAGAAAATAAAACATTGGAACAGTGGTTAGAAGAGGGAAGAGCTTTTGTAAAAGAAGGAGATTTTACTAAAGCAGAAGAAGCTTTAACACAAATTTTTAAAGAAAAAGGCTTTTTTAAAGTTAGTGGAATTATTCCAAAGATTAAATTAGGTACCTTGTTTCATTATAAAAAGAACAGAATTTTATATGCTAAAGCTTATTCAGATTTGTCCCAGGTTGCTGTTTATCAAGGAAATTTAGGCGAAGCTCAAAGATTGTTGTTGTTAGCAAATAATTTCTTTGAGAAAAATAATATGGAAGAAGAATACTTAACAACATTATGTAGATTAGGTGATGTTTATAGATTTTCGTGCTCTTTAGAAAATGCTGAAGAAATGTTTAGATCAGCTTTGGAAATTATAAAAAAATATGATGATAAAGAAAGGAAAGGGGACATTTTAGGTAATTTAGGATTACTTTGTGAAGCTGGAGATAGATTTGATGAAGCCATAAACTATCATAAAGAGGCTCTTTTAGATTATGAAAGCATCGATAATAAACAAAAAATAGCTAATCAATATAGGCAAATAGCATTAACCTTTTTAAGGGCAGGACAAAATGAAGAGGCTATAAGCTGGATTGATAAAGCTATATTTTCTTACAAAAATTTAAACAATAAAATAATGTTAAGTAGAACTCTAAATGATAAAACATTAGCTTTAAAAGATGATGAGGCTATTAAGTGTGCAAAAGAAGCTTTCGATGCAGCAAATAATACAAATGATGATTTTGAGATTGCTGATAACTCTTTGTTGTACGCTAGATTGTTATTGGATAAAGAAGCAAAAAATAAAGAAATAGAGAAACTTTTGTTTAATTCATTAGAACATTTTAAGAAAATATTAAGACAGTCAGAAATAGCAAATACTTCATCAACTTTAGGTTTATATTATTTGAGAAATAATCAATTAGATGAAGCGGAAAGTAGATTTAAAGATTCTTTATATGTAGAACAAAGATTACATAGAGATTTTGGTATGGCATCAGATTATTGCAATTTAGGCTTAATTTCCAAAATGAAAAATAAAAAGGATGATGCTAGAGATTATTGGTACAAAGCTGTAGTTTTGTTTGAACAAAACGATGACTATAATCATGCTGATGAGATTAAAAGAGAGATTTCAAAGTTATAATTTTTAACGGAAGGAATAATATGAAAATATTAATATTAAACGGATCCCCAAGATTAAACGGCAATACAGTTTCTATGATTGATGCTCTTAAAGAAGTTGCTTTAAAAAATGGACATCAAGTAGATATTGTAAATGCTTATTCAAAAAATATTAATTCATGTAGAGCTTGTGAATATTGCCACACAAAAGGCAATGGAGAATGCATTCAGAATGATGATATGAAGGAAATCTATCCATTGTTAAAAGAAGCTGAAATATTAGTTTTAGCTTCACCAGTTTATTATTTGACAATGTCATCTCAATTACAAATGGTAATTCAAAGAATGTATTGCATGATGCAACCTCCAAAAGTAAAAAAGATGGCTTTGTTATTGAGTTCTCATTCACCAAAAGTTTACGATGGTGCTGTTAGTCAATATAAATCTATGACAGGATTCTTCAATGTCGAAGATTTAGGTGTAATTACAGCTTTTGGTGAAGAAAATAAATCAGAAGCTAAGCTTCAAGAAGTTAGAAAATTAGCTGAAAAAATCAAATAAAAATGTTGTTGAAATCATTTATACTGACAAAAACATAAATCTAAGATTTTTTGTAAAAAAATAGGTGAAAAAAAACGAGAATTGTTTTATAAGAAATCATGTTTTTTAATTTTTAATTGGAGTAAGCATTAAATGACTTGTTCTTATCAATGTTCAAAAGAAGTTCAAGAAATGTGCACTGTTGCTAAAGGCGCACGTCATGAACCAGCCCCAATTCCTGAAGAAGGTAAATGGGTAAAATCAAAAGAAGTAACTGATATTTCTGGATTAACACACGGTGTTGGCGCATGTGCACCACAACAAGGTACATGTAAGTTAACATTAAATGTTAAAAAAGGTGTAATTCGTGAAGCATTAGTTGAAACAATTGGTTGCTCAGGTATGACACACTCTGCTGCTATGGCTGCTGAAGTATTACCAGGCAAGACAATTTTAGAAGCTTTAAACACAGACTTAGTTTGCGATGCAATTAACGTTGCTATGCGTGAATTATTCTTGCAAATCGTATATGGTAGAACACAATCAGCATTTTCTGACGATGGTTTACCAGTAGGTGCAGGCTTAGAAGACTTAGGTAAAGGCTTACGTTCACAAGTAGGTACAATGTATTCTACAGAACCAAAAGGCGTACGTTATTTGGAAATGGCTGAAGGCTATGTATTGCAAGAAGGCTTGGATGAAAATAACGAAGTTATCGGCTATAAGACAGTAAATTTAGGCAAGATGATGGAAGCAATTAAGAAGGGTGTTGATCCTAAAGAAGCATTCGAAAAGAACGTTGCTACAAAAGGTCGTTTTGCTGACGCTGTAAAAGTAATTGATCCGCGCAAAGAATAAGGAGAACAAAAATGAGTCTTTTTGAAAGTTATGAACGTCGTATTGCGCAGATTGATGAATGCTGCAAAAAATATGGTATTAAGAATATCGAAGAAGCAGACAAAATTTGTAAAGATAAAGGCATTGATGTTGCTAAAATCGTAAAAGATATTCAACCAATTTGCTTTGAAAATGCTTGCTGGGCTTATACATTAGGTGCAGCTGTTGCAATTAAGTCAAATGTTAAATCAGCTGCTGAAGCTGCAGAAAAAATTGGTATTGGTTTACAAGCATTTTGTATTCCAGGCTCTGTTGCTGATCAACGTGCTGTTGGTTTAGGACATGGAAACTTAGCTGCTATGTTATTAAGCGAAGAAACAAAATGTTTCTGCTTCTTAGCAGGTCATGAATCTTTTGCTGCTGCTGAAGGCGCTATTGGTATTGCATTAACAGCTAACAAAGTTCGTAAACAACCTTTGCAAGTTATCTTAAACGGTTTAGGTAAAGATGCTGCTTATATCATTTCTCGTATCAATGGATTTACATCTGTTGAAACAGAATATGACTATAAAACAGGTAATTTAAAAATCGTTTCAGAAAAAGCTTTCTCAAAAGGTGATCGTGCAAAAGTACGTTGCTATGGTGCAGATGATGTATCAGAAGGCGTAGCTATCATGATTAAAGAAGGTGTTGATGTTTCTATTACAGGTAACTCAACAAACCCAACACGTTTCCAA
>JAKSVT010000028.1 GCA_024407875.1 Alphaproteobacteria bacterium | reverse complement strand
AACAGGAATTAATTAAACTTCAAGGAGAAGGCATAAATAGTGAAAAAAAATTGGTTTCATCATTAAAAAAATTAGGTTTTGATTATGTATTTGATACAGCGTAGGGGGCAGATTTAACAATATGAGAAGAAGTAAGTGAATTTGTTGAAAGTTATGAAGGAACAAAAGTTGTTTCTGCTGTAAATACAATGAAAGATCTTGGAATAGAAAAAACTACAACATCATATGTTTCTAATGCTAATACCATTTCTAATGCAGTGGCAAAAGGTTGGAGTGGAAAAACTAATTTAGAATTTATAAGTTTAGTTGATGGGGATAAAAGTGTAGCTAAATTAAGATCTTATAATGGTTCTGTTTATACTTATAAATCAAGTGATCCAAATGCATTTGATGGTTTTAATGAACATGATATTTTAACTGTTGATGTTGAAAAAAAGTCATTGTCGAAAAATATTGGTATTGTTAATTCGGTATCTTTAGCTTCAAATACAGCTAGTTCAGAATTTACGAGTTGGAAAAATACTAAAGATTATACGACTTCGGGAGCAGTATTTACAAATTCAAATGATTATAACGTAGATTATAAAACATTTTCTGATAGTGAATTATTCTATTTGGATACAGGTTCTAAGATATATGATGATAACAATAATAGCATATCTCTTCATAATTCGCTTCCTTACAATAATGATTTAATGAATGTAAGAAGCTATGCAAGAGCAACACAAACATTTACATATTCAACTAATTTTTTGTCGGATACAGATATAACAAATAAAGATAGTAGTGGTAACTTTACTTCAGGATTATATTTTGGTTCAAGATCTTCGTATACAGTTGGGGGCGTAACTAAATATAGAACATCATTTGTGAATTCAAATGGAGAGCCCCTGAAAGATACTAGCGGAAATATATTATATATTGATAGTACAGGGAAAAGCAGTCTTTACGGCATGCAATATGTTACTTTATCAGCAGATGGTAAAAATATTGTGAGCGCAACTACAATGGAAAATTCTGATGATCCAACAAATGTAAAAGGAACGGCTTATGTTTGGGCTCATATGAAAAATGAAGCAAAAGGTGATTTAGATGAGAATTCATTTGATGGATATTTGTTTTCAAAATCATGCACATATAATTCATCTGAATGTTTGTATGATGTAGTTGCTGTTGATAAAAATGGAAATGAAAAACATATTAAAACAGCAAAACAACCTGTTACAAATTCCATGTTTAAATTTGATAGAAGAAGTGATGGTAGTCAGCAACATGATATATCTTCATATTCTTTTCCTCTTTCTTATATTGGATCTAGTGGTTCATCATCCGTAGTTCCGGCACAAGCAAATGTTGGTAAAATTACAGTAGGGGCAAAAACATATAATATTTATACAGGATCTTCATCTTACAGTACTCCAAAATTAAGTGGTACAACTTTGTATATCCCTGTTGGAGCTACAGTTGAAGATTTTGAAAAAGGCTTACAATTAATAGGATTAAATACAACATTCCAAGATGGAAAGTTATCAATTGCAGCTTCTACTGATGGAACATTAATATCAGCGTCAGGAGAAATAGTTTCAGCATTTGGATGGTCAGGTAATAGTACTGTAGATGAATTAACAATTAGAGTTGGAGATACAACATCTTTAAAGGGCAATGTTCAATTAAAAGCTGATACTCTTGTATCTCAAACAAGCTTAAAAAATGCAACAGCTTCGGCGTTTGAATATGAAGGTTTCGGTAAATTTGTTGTAAATCAATGGAAAAGTGCAAATGAAATTATAGTTTCAGATGGAGCTGGTAATTCTTTTTCTGTTAAATCGTTAAGTGGAGCTTTTTCTGGATTACAAAGTGCTTTGAATGTTGAATTAAATGTAGGTAAAGTTGTTGGTGGTAATGCTCAGGGATATATAACAGCAGCAGATGTTCAAAATCCAGTTTTGGTATCAAATACGACACCTGCAAAAGGCAACGTTATAAAAGAAGGCGATTTGGTTTTAGCTAAAAATTCGGAAACTTCTAGTGGTTTAATTTATCAAACGCTAAATAATTCTGAAGATAAAATTTTGCTTTATTCTGATGAAAAACAATTAATTGATGGTGTTTATTATAAAGCTAAACAGGACATTACTATATCTGGAGAAGATGTTGTTTGGGATAATGATAATAAAATTAATGATTATTTCGAACCGTATGATCAAACTTTAGGGCTATCCTCTCCTAAAGCATCAATAGCTATTGAAATGGATGCTGGTACTATAAATGTAGATGGAACTGATTATATTATTCATACAGAAGCTGATGAAAATTCAATGGTTCAAACTTATAATGCTGGTGCTGTATTTAAAATAGTTGCTTCTTATAATTATGGTGGCGTTGATACTACAATGATAGTAGATGAAAATGATGTTTGCTATACATTAAAAGGAAGTGTTCCTAATTCTTTAGATGGTCATATTGCAGGAAGTAATGATAGTATTGAATTAATTGATAATTTGCAGATTGTTTTTAATGAAGATGGAACGTTTAAAATTTTGCCTTCAGATGATATTTCAACAATTGCAAAATTAACTCAAAAAGATGGAAAATATAAATCTGAACATGTTAATACTTTAGCTTTTACGGAAAGTAAAATTAATGTAAAGAAAGGCGCTACAATTGAGGAATTTTGCAAAACTTTAGAAAATTTTATTGGATCTGAAAAGATATCTGCAAAAATTGATGAAGATAATAATGTTGTTATAAAAACTAGAGATAATACAAGTATAAAAACAACAGGTCCTATAGCAGATGCTTTTGGATGGGATGTAGGTAGCACAATAAAATTAACTGATGATATGAGTGCTTTAGAATTGGCATATTTAATAAATCAAATTAATGGTGTCAATGCATCTTTTGATAATGATGGACACTTTGTAATTAAATCAGATAATGGTGAAGATTTGTTAATTACAGGTAGTTTAGCAAAGAAATTAGGCTTTAATGAGCAAATAACAAATGGTAGTAATAATAGAGAAGATTATTCTTTACAGTTTGAAAATATTATTAAGCAAATAGATGAATTAGTTCATAATGATACTTCATATAAGGGAATTAATTTATTAAATGGAGATGATTTACAAGTAGCATTTGATGAAAATAGAACAACAGCAATTGATTTAAAAGGTGTTGTTTTTGATTCAATTGGTTTAGGATTAACTAAAACGGAAAATAAATGGAGATCAAATAAGGATATTGTAATATCAATTGATCAAGTTAGAACTGCTAAATCTAAAGTTAGAGTTCAATCATCAAAATATGCACAACAATTATCAACTTTGCAAATTAGAGAAAGTTTTACAGAAAATCTCATAAATATTTTAGGGGAAGGGGCTAATAAACTAACTCTTGCAGATATGAATGAAGAAGGAGCAAATATGTTAGCTCTTCAAACAAGACAAGCTTTATCAACAAAATCTCTTTCATTATCAACTCAGTCAGATAAAGAGATTATGCAATTGTTTGAATAAAATTATTGCCTAATGCCATCAAAAACGATTTATATTATCTTTAATTTTTTTTAAGACAATTAAATCATTTTTACTTTGAATATCTAAATTTCCATTATAAAAAAATGTTAAACTAAGTACAAAATCATAACAAAATTTAATATTTTGAATTCGATTATGTTCAAAAAGTATTGTAAATTACATAGTTTTTATAAAAAATCGTAAAAACTATTGATATTTTTACTTTTTTTATTATAATTAAGAAAAGGAGAAATGTAATGAAAGATTTTATAATACAAAGACCTCAATATATACAGGAACTATTTTTATACAAAGATGCAGATTTAATAAAAATATTAACAGGTGTTAGACGCTGCGGGAAATCAACAGTATATGAGTTGTATGCTGAAGAGTTAAAAAAACAAGGAATTGCTCCAGAACAAATCCAAATTATAAAATTAGAAGAAGAAGAAAATTCAGAACTGCTAGATTATCATAAATTGCATCAACATATAATGGATAATATAATTAAAGATAAACAAAATTATATTTTTCTTGATGAAATACAAAATGTAGAAAATTTTGAAAAAGCTGTAAGAAGTCTTTATGAAAAGAAGAATATAGATTTATATTTAACAGGTTCTAATTCAAAATTGCAATCTGGAGAGTGGGCAACATCTTTAACTGGCAGATACATTGAAATAAGAATGTATCCGTTATCGTTCAAGGAATTTTTATCAGTTAATCCTACAAATAATTTAGATAAGGCTTATGCAGAATATTTAGAATATAGTTCATTCCCTTACGCTCAATACTTTGTACAGCAAAAACTTCCATTGCTAAAAAAACAAATCAATACTTATATCACTGGAATATACGATACTGTTGTGCTTTATGAGGTTATGAGTAAAAAAAACATATCAAAAGCTAGTTGAATTAAACGTATTATAAAATTTATGTCTGGTGCAATAGGATCTGAAATTTCAGTAAAGAAAATGAGCGATATGCTAAAAGATGATGGAATATCTATCCAACCTTCAGTATTAGACGATTATTTAGATGCTTTTAAGGATGCGTTTATATGGTATAGAGCTGACAGATACGATATTAAAGGACGAAAAGTTTTAAAAACACAAAATAAATATTATTTAGTTGATATGGGAATTAGAAATTATCTTTTAGGTAGCAAAGGAGAAGATAAAGGCCATATTTTAGAAAATGTTGTTTATTTGGAACTTTTGCGAAGAGGGTACAATGTTTACATTGGAAAAGTTGACCAAAGGGGTGTGGATGGAAAAACTGTTACTAGAGAAGTTGATTTTGTCGCTGAAACTCCAAATGGTTTAGAATACTATCAAGTATCGGATACAATAAACGATAAAGAAACATTGAAACGAGAATTACAATCACTGCAGCTAATAAAAGATAACTATCCTAAATGCGTATTAAGCAGAGATTATGGTACTAGTGATTATAATGGTATCAAACAGATAAATGTTTTGGATTGGCTAGCAAAAGAATAATTTATAGACACATCCTTAAATTTAATAGATGAATAAAACTGATACGGAATTATCTCTTTTAATATATCTACCTAATTATTTAAAAAACTATGATAATATCAAAATAAGTTTAAATGAAACGGAAAAGACAAATTTAAAAATTATAGTTTTTTCAAAAACCTATAAAAATCATATTACTTATTGTTTAGAAGAAATATGAACTGGAAGAGATTTTGCAAACACTTTTGGTGTTTCGGTTTCTACAATTAGAAACTGGGAACAAGGATTACGCCATCCAGAAGGTCCAGCAAAGATTTTGTTAAATGTAATTTCTTATAATCCACAATGTGTTTTGGATGCGATAAGAGTTCATTAATAGGACAATCTTTATTAACTCAGTCAGATAAAGGAATTATGCAATTGTTTGGATAAAAATATAAAAAAATACGATTTTTTCATAAAAAATGTTGCAAATGACTTGATTGTTTGCTATAAAACTTGACAAACATTCTTGTACAATTAATCAAGGGTGGGCTTTTAAAAAGCCCGCTTTTTTTTATAAGGAAAAGGAAATGACAACAACGAATGCTTTGAACGAACTGATTGAACCTGTCTGCGTAAAGATGGGATACGATGTTGTTCGTATATTGCTCTCTGGCGGTGAAAGACGTAAAAATCTTCAAGTTATGATTGAACGTAAAGACCGCAAAAACTTAACGGTAGAAGACTGTGAAGTTGTAAGCCGTGCATTGTCTCCTATTTTAGATGAGGCTGATCCTATTGAAGGAAACTACTCATTGGAAGTTAGTTCGCCAGGAATTGACCGTCCATTAGTAAAAAAAGCTGATTTTGAAAGATTTAAAGGGGATGAAGCTAAGATTGAAACATCTGATCCTATTGATGGTCGTAAAAGATTTAACGGCGAATTATTAGGTGTTGAAGAAGATGATGTTTTAATTAATTTCGAAGGTAATACCGTTAGAATTCCTTATTTAATGGTTGCTAAAGCAAAATTGATTTTGACAGACAAACTATTAAAGAAGGCAATGGAATTGCAAGAAGATCAGGAATAAAAAAGGATATAAAAGGAAAAAAACGATGGAAAAGAATACACGCCGTAATGGCAATGATACACAAATTGATATGGGCAAAGCTCTATTAATTACCGTTGATGAAGTTGTTCATGAAAAGGGTATTGGTAGAGAAGACGTATTTACAGCTTTAGAAGATGCTTTACAAAAAGTTGCAAAAGCAAACTATGGCGATAGATTTGATGTTCGTGTTGCTATTGATCGTAAAACAGGCGCATTTACAGTATGTCGCTTTGTTGAAGTTGTAGAAAATGAAGAAGCTCTTGAAGATGAATTCAAGCAAATCACATTAAAGGCTGCACAAAAGAAAGATCCTTCAAAAAAAGTTGGTGATTTTATTATGGAAACAGGTTTGCCTTTAAGATTTGACCGTATTGTTTTCCAAAAAGTAAAACAAGCTTTAAAGAATAAGATTGTTGAAGCTGAACGTACACGTGAATATAATTGGTTTAAAGATAAAGTTGGCGAAATTGCTAATGGTACAATTAAACATGCTGATAAGAGAAATGTTTATGTTGAATTGTTCTATGACGAAGGCAATCGTGCTGAAGCTTATATGAGCATTAAAGATATTATTCCTAAGGAACAAATTCGTGAAGGTGCACGTATTTGTGCTGTAATTTCTAAAGTTGCTTTAGAACCACAAAAGAGAAGTGCTCCTCAAATTTACTTATCAAGAACAGCTCCAGAATTTATGGAACAATTGTTCGTACGTGAAGTTCCTGAAATTTATGATGGCAATATTGAAATCTGCGGTTCTGCTCGTGATCCTGGTTCTCGTGCAAAGATTGCTGTTCGTTCAAATGATCCATCTTTAGATCCAGTAGGAACATGTGTTGGTAAGAACGGTTCTCGTGTTCAAAACATTGTTGATGAATTACAAAAAGAAAAAATTGATATTATTGAATATTCAGAAGATGTTGGTGAATTCATTAAAGCAGCATTAAAACCAGCTCACTGCGGAAGCATTATTTTGGATGAAGAAAATCAACATGCTGAAGTTATTGTTTCTGAAGATCAAAAGTCATTGGCAATTGGTAGTCATGGTCAAAACGTTCGTTTAGCATCAATCTTAACAGGTTGGCACATTGATATTATGACTGAAGCTGAACAAGTTAAAGCTTTAGAAGCACAATCAACAGCATTCCAAGAAGCTTTAGGTTGTGATGATATGATTGCTCGTACATTGTTGAACGAAGGCTTCACAATGGTTGAAGAAGTTGCAATGGTAGATGTTGAAGAATTAGCACAAATCTTCTCTGAAGAATTAGCTCAAGGTTTGCATGAAAATGCTCAAAACTATGTTGCTAATAAAGAAGCTAAATTAAAAGAAATCGTTGCAAAAGATTTGACAGACTTGATTGGAACAAATACAGCAATTTTGTCAAGATTAGTTGAAAACGATGTTAAGACATTAGATGACTTTGCAGGTTTAGCAACAGATGAAGTTCCAGAAATTATCGGTCAAGATGTAATTTCTGAAGAAGAAATTGAAGCTTTAATTATGACAGCTAGAAGAAAATTAGGCTGGATTGATGCTTCTGATGAGAATGCTAATGGCTAATAAAATTAAGAACAGCAACGATAATAAGACACGCTGTTCTAAGCGCAATGGGGATGTATTACCTGATAAAAAAGGTAATAATTCCCAATGTGAATGTAATCAAAAATCCACAGATGATGCACAAGGTGTAAAAGTTGTTATGCGTAAATGTGTTGTCTGTGGTAAATCGATGGATGAAGCAGGATTAATTAGATTTTGTGCAAGTCCAGATGAAACGATTTACCCTGATTTAGCGGATAAATTGCCTGGTAGAGGTGTATACGTATCAAGTGATGCGGAAATGGTAAGAAAAGCTATTAAAAGCAAGGTTCTTTCCAAAAATTTACAACTTAAATCAGCAAAATATCCAGATGATATGATAGAACTAATAGATACTTTGTTCGTTCAGCGTTTACAAAATTTATTGGGACTTGCAAAAAAAAGTGGGGTTGTTATTGCAGGTTTTGATAAAGTTGAAGCTGTTTTGGAAAAGCAGCGTCTAAAAAACAAAGAATCCAATAATTCTTTGGTTCTATTAGAAGCAACAGATGGATCAAATGATGGAAAAGATAAACTTTTGCACATTTGTCCAAATATTCCAGTATATGAAGCCATGAAAGCTGAAGAAATGGGAGTTGCTTTGGGTCAAGCGGTGTGCGTTCATGCACTTTTGCTTGAAAGTTCAATGACGGATTTAATTGTTCGAGAAATAAAACGATTGACAAACTTCCGTCAAAGTAAGTAATAAGAGTATCGATAAACTGTTTTTTAATTGCAAAATGAGGCATATATAATAATGAGTGAAAATAATAACGGAAAAGCTCCAATAACTCTATCAATGAAAAAACCACTTTCAATGGGTGGCAATGGTGCTAGTAAGACACAAGTGATCGTTAAGAAAAAAAGATCATTTGGTATTAGTGTTCCTAATGGCGTAAATAATGGTGCAAAGGCATCTGAAGTTAGTTTGACAAAGGAACAGGAACGCCGTTTGAAATTGTTGAAAGAAGAAGAGGCAAGAAAAGCAGATGATGCTAAGAAACCTAATATTCCAGCTCAACATTTTACTCCAAAGGCAAATGAAGCTAAAAAAACAGTTGAAGAAAAACCTCAAGAAAAAACAAATGCAGTAGAAAATGCAAAAGCTACTGTTGCTCCTAAAAAGGATAAAAAACAGGAACAAGTTGCTGTTGCTTCCGTTCAACAACAACAAAATCGTGAAAATGATAATTTTGCAAGAAACAGTAATGGTTTAAGAAATTTAAATTCTATTGGCCAAAAAAATCAACAAAACAAGAAAGTTGAAGATAAAAGCAAAAATGGTCAAAACCAAAATAAAAATGGCGTAAAAACAGCTCCTAAAAAGTTTGATAATAATCAAGCTAATAATGCCCCACATCAAATGACTTTAGATGAATTAGAAGCTGCTGAACAACGTAAAACAAAATCAGCATTCCAACATAAATCTAATTCAGGTAAAAAGAATGCTAATATGGACGAAGAACGTACTCGTTCTAACTATAAAGAAGTAAAAGATAAATGGTCAAATTCACGTGGTAATATGAATGCTTGGATGAGAGGCGATGATGATGAAGGTCGTGGTCGTAGTTTGGCATCTATTAAACGTGCTCGTGAAAAAGAAAGCAGAAAATTAGCTGAACAACAAAAGCCTGTAGAAAAAGTATATCGTGAAGTTGTTATTCCTGAAACAATTACAGTTCAAGAATTAGCTTCCCGTATGTCTGAAAGAGGTGCTGATGTTGTAAAACAATTAATGAAATTAGGTGTAATGGCTACAATTACACAAACAATTGATGCAGATACAGCAGAACTTATAGTTACAGAAATGGGACATAAGCCTCGTAGAGTTGCTGAGGCTGATGTCGAGGAAGGTCTTCGTGATGCTCCAGATAAAGAGGAAGATAAATTACCTCGTCCTCCAGTAATTACAGTTATGGGACACGTTGACCATGGTAAGACATCTTTGTTGGATGCTTTACGTGAAACAAATGTTGTTGCTAGAGAAGCTGGTGGTATTACACAACATATTGGTGCTTACCAAGTTACATTATCAGGCGGTCAAAAAGTTACATTCATTGATACACCGGGGCATGCTGCATTTACTGAAATGCGTGCACGTGGTGCTAAGGTTACAGATATCGTTATCTTGGTTGTTGCAGCTAATGATGGTATTATGCCTCAAACAATTGAAGCTATTTCTCATGCTAAACAAGCTGGAGTTCCAATTGTTGTTGCTATTAATAAGATTGATGTCCCGGGGGCAAATCCTGATAAAGTTCGTCAAGATTTGATGCAACATGAAGTTTTCGTAGAAAGTTTGGGTGGTGATGTTTTATCAGTAGAAGTTTCTGCTAAAAAACGTTTGAACTTGGATAAGTTAATGGAAGCTGTTTTATTACAAGCTGAAATGTTAGACTTAAAAGCAAATCCAAACCACACTGCAGAAGGTGCTATTGTTGAAGCTAAGATGGAAAAAGGACGTGGTTCTGTTGCTACAATTTTAGTTCAACGTGGTACATTAAGACAAGGTGATATTTTCGTTGCAGGTAAAGACTGGGGACGTGTTAAAGCTTTGTTAGATGAAAATGGTAAGCGTGTTGAAGTTGCTCCTCCTGCATTCCCTGTTGAAGTAGTAGGCTTCCAATCAACCCCATCTGCAGGTGATGACTTTATCGTTGTAAATGATGAAGAAAAAGCTCGTCAAATTGCAAGCTATCGTCAAAGAAAAGAACGTGAAGCTCTTCAAGTAAAGAGTGCTCGTTCTGCAATGGAAATCTTTAGAGAAGGTGTAAACCAAGGTACAGTAAAAGAATTACCATTAGTAATTAAAGCTGACGTTCAAGGATCTGTTGAAGCTATTGTTTCTACATTAGAAAAGATTAAGAACGATAAGGTTAAAGTTAGAGTAATTCACTCAGCCGTTGGTGCTATTAATGAATCCGATGTTACTTTGGCAAAAGCTTCACATGCTTTAATCTTTGGATTTAACGTTCGTGCAAATACTTTAGCTCGTAATGCTGCAAAACATGACGGAATTGATATTCGTTATTATTCAGTTATTTATGAACTAGCAGACACAGTACATAACTTGTTAGAAGGTTTGTTGAGCCCTGAATTAAAAGAAAAGATTTTGGGATATGCTAAGATACGTGAAGTATTTAAGATTTCTAAAGTTGGTAACGTTGCTGGTTGTATGGTTAAAGAAGGTATCATGAAACGTGGTGCTAAGATACGTTTGTTGCGTGCTAACGTTGTTTTCCATACAGGAGCAATTGCTCAATTAAAGCGTTTCAAGGAAGATGTTAAAGAAGTACGTGAAAACTTTGAATGCGGCATGAGTTTTGAAAACTTCAATGACTTCCAAGTAGATGATACAGTAGAATGCTACGAAATTGAAGAAGTTGCAGCAAAATTAGAAAATATTGAGGTTTAATAATGAGATCTAATTCAAAGCCAGTTACACAACGTCAATTAAGAGTAGGTGAACAAGTTCGCCACATAATTGCTGAATGCTTTGAAAGAGGTAATTTGCCTACAGAATTGTATGATTTACCTACAACTACAATTATGGAAGCTAAAATCTCAAGCGATTTTTCTTTTGTAAAGATATATGTTTCATTTTTAGTAATTGATCCTGTAAAAAACAGTGATTTAGTTAAAAAGATGAATGAAAATACAGGCTTTTTCCGTGGTATTTTGGGAAGAAAAATGCGCTTGCGTATTACTCCAGAAGTACGTTTTTATGCAGATGAAGCTCAAGCAGAAGCAGATCGTATTGAAGCTTTGTTGAATTCTGAAAAAGTTCAAAGAGATTTAGCAGCTCCACGTGATGATGTAGAGGAGTAATTTAATGCCTATTAAAGTTAAATCTTCATCTTCTGTTTCTACAGTAGGAAGTTCTTCAAAATCTTCTGGGGTTTCTGCAACAGATGCTTCTGATTTTGCTAGTTTGCTATCAGATTTGGGGTCTACTTCAGCTACTTCGACAGTTGTTTCTTCAGCTCCTGTAGATGGAATAGAAGCTCTATTAGCAGCTCAATTCGTTGGTGATGCAATGGAAGGGGAAGCTAGAAGAAAGAAAGCTATAGACAGAGGAAATAATTTATTAGATCAATTAAATGATTTACGTAATGCATTGTTAGTTGGTCGTATTCCTAAGCAAAAATTAATTGCAATGTCTCAAGCTTTAAGAGAGCGAAAAGATACTCAATTAGAACCTGAATTAGCTGAAATTATAAACGATATTGAAATCCGTGTTTCTGTTGAGCTAGCTAAACTTAATTTAATATAGATTATAAATTAAAAACTTAAAACGCGCTGATTTTGGCGCGTTTTTGCTCTTTTGTAAAAATAACAAAAACTTGAAAAAAGTTAAATTTAATGTTATAAACAAACATTAAAATTATGTTTTGGGGTAGTTATGCAAAATAGTAAGAATGAACAATTAATTGATCCACCATTTGAAATTCAAGGCTCAGAACAAGAGAAAAATCGTATTGTTAATATGATAAATCAAATTGCAATTTCTGAAACAGGAAAACAAACTTTAGAAATTGCAAGTAATGCTGGATATAAATTAGGAATGGAATTTATATTTGGATGTAATGGTGCATGTAGTAAGGAAAAAAAGATAATAGTATTAAATCCGGTTAGTAAGGATGATGTTTTAATCGGCGTTTTAGCTCATGAAACAAGACATGCTGGCCAATTCGAAAGAGGCGAGTATGATGCTAGTGATGATAAACGTCCAAGGAATGAAACTTTAAAATCAAACATTATGCGCACTAGAGCTGTTGAAGCAGATGCTCAAGCTACAGCTGTTCAAATTCTTGGTGAAATGATGGAAAATGGTAATGAAAAGCCATTAATTGAATTTTGCAGACAACCTGATAACCAATTTATTGGAAAAGCTTTTAGTAATGCTTTGTATGAAGAAGGTGCTTTATACAATGGCAGTGCAAGAACAGCAGCTTTTTTAGCTTGGTATGAAAATAAACCTATTATGAAAGCTTATGATCAAGCATATCAAGTAGATATGATGGAGCATAGAGAAGAAAGTGGTGCTAATAAGGTTGATACATATAAGAAAATAGAAACACCAGAGAAAATAGTTAAAGATTTGTGTCTTGATAACAAAGGAGAATGCTATTTTAAAGCAAATCCTGAAGTTTTGGGTCAAGGAAAATTTGTAGAAGTTGATTATGAAATTCAAGAAAAACTAGATGCTTTAATGCAAAGAGTTCCGAATAATCAAACAAAATTAAACGCTATGAAAAATCTTAAAAGCGTTGGTAGGTAATTTTTTTTAAGAGTAATAATATGAAAACAAAATTATTTTTATTGTTGGGTATAGTTTGTATTTTATGTTCTTGTGGAACATCTAAACCTGTAAAATTTTATATGTTAGATGACGAAAATATTCCAAATGAAACAAAAGGTAATACACCAATATTTTTGCTAGAAAATATTTCTATTCCGGGCTATTTATCTCGTCCACAAATAGCAACAAGAAAAGATAATAGAGTTTATTATGATGAATACAACCGTTGGGGTGATAATTTACAAGACATGTTGCCTCAAGTTTTATCATATCAAATTAATAATATTGCTAACAAAACACTTGTTAAAACAGCAAATTATAGAAATCAAATTAAATATAAATTATATGTAGAAATTAATCGTTTCGATAGTGTTGAAGGTAAATCAGCTGTTTTAGATGCTTGGTGGGGAATAACAGATGGTAATGACAACATTATGTTTAGAGAACATAAAGTATTGAGCAAAGAAGCTGGAAATAATGTTGATGCTTTTGTAAAAGCTCAATCTGAATTAATCAAAGATTTATCTAAAGTTATTTATGCAAAGATTAAAAACTATAAATAAAAATATTAGGAATATATAAGATGATTAAAAAAATAATCTCTGAATTTAATAGTTTGACATTAAAAGAAAGAATTATTCTTCCAATAATGCTAGTTTCAATTATTAGTGTTTGTGTTTATTGTCATGATAATCCTGTGGGAATAGTTTCTGTCTGTGGTGGAATTTTGTTTACATTCTTTGCTGGGAAAGGAAAAATTTACTGCAATTATTTCGGAATTATTGGCGGTTTGACATATGCATATATGTCATTTATTACGCATTTATATGGTAATGCTGCTTTATACATAGGTTATTATGTTCCTATGCAAATTACAGGATTAATTGTTTGGAGAAAACACTTAGAAAGTAAAGAAAGCACAAGTTTTAAAAAGACACATTTAAGTAATAAAGAAAGAGTTATCTATTCATTTTTAATAGTAATTGCTACTTTAGTTGTTTCTTTCTTGCTTAAAAAAGTAGGAGCATCAAGTCCTGTATTAGATGCATTAACAACGGTTATGTCAATTTTTGGCCAAATATTTATGTTAAAAAGATGTTTGGAACAATGGTATATATTTACAACTGTTAATGCTATAACTTCTTATATTTGGATTGTTAAAGTATTTGTAAATGGTGAACCTGGTTTATCATTGGTATTGAATTGGATTATTTGTTTTTCAATTGCTGTACCTTCCTTAATTAATTGGCACAAAGAAATTAGAAAACAAAGTAAAGAATTAGGATAATTAAAATTATGTCTAGAGTATATACTAATGTTGCTCAATTAGTTGGTGCAACTCCTTTGATGAAATTATCAAATTTAATTAAAGACAAGAATTTAAAAGCTAATGTTTTTGCAAAACTAGAATTTATGAACCCTGCAGGATCTGTAAAGGATCGTGTTGCAAAAGCAATTATTGAAGATGCTGAAAAATCTGGAAGATTAGTTCCTGGAGCTACGATAATTGAGCCAACAAGTGGCAATACAGGAATAGGCTTGGCTTCTATTGCAGCATCAAAAGGTTATAAAGTTGTATTGACAATGCCAGATACAATGTCTGTTGAAAGAAGAAAGCTTTTAGCAGCCTATGGTGCTAAAATTGAATTAACACCAGGAAGTGAAGGAATGAATGGAGCTGTAAAAAAAGCTGAAGAATTATTAAAAACTATTCCTAATAGTATATTAGCAGGACAATTTACAAATCCAATTAATCCAAAAGCTCATGAAGAAACAACAGGTCCTGAAATTTGGGATGATTTAGATGGTAATGTTGATGCTTTTATAGCAGGCGTTGGAACAGGAGGAACTTTAAGTGGAACAGGCAGATACTTAAAGAGCAAGAATTCAAATGTTAAAATTGTTGCTATTGAACCTTCAGATTCTCCATTGTTATCAAAAGGAAAGGCAGGTCCTCATCCTTTACAAGGAATAGGAGCTAATTTTGTACCTGAAACATTAGATACTAAAGTTTATGATGAAATAATGACTATTACAGGCAAAGATGCTTATGAAATGGCAAATTATTTAGCTAAACATGAAGGAATTTTAGTTGGAATAACGTCAGGCGCTAGTGTGTATGGAGCATTACAATTGGCATTAAGACCTGAATTTGAAGGTAAAAATATTGTAGCTCTTCTTCCTGATACAGGTGAACGTTATTTGTCTGCAGGAGTTTTTGATTAAACGTTTTGTTTGATTGAATTTTATAATATTTTGTAAAAATGCAACGTAATATTTTGCGTTGCATTTTTTGATTTGTGCGTTAGATGCTTATATAAGATATTAGAGTTAAATAAAATTTTTCCATATCATTAAATATTACTCAAAAAATAAATTGAAAGTGCCTTAAAACTTTGATATTTTAAAGCAAAATTTTATTTATATAGGAGTAAAAACCCGATGCCAATGCCAATAGATAAGGATATGGTTAAAAGATTGGGAATATTGTCAAGATTGAGTATTCCTGAAGAAAATACAGAAGAAATGGTTACTGAAATCAAAAAAATTATCAGCTGGGTTGATCAATTAAAAGATGTAAATACAGATGATGTTTTACCTATGAATTCAGTAGTTGAAGATATGGATTTGCCTGAAAGAAAAGATGAAATCACAGATGGTGATATTCGTGATGCAGTTATTAAAAATGCGCCAGACCAAATGGATGGCTATTTCTTAGTTCCTAAGGTAGTGGAGTAAGCTATGACAGATTTAGTTGAATTAACAATGGCTGAAGCCTTAGAAGGCTTGGCAAAAAAAGAATTTACATCAGTAGAGTTGACACAAGCTCATTTAGATGAAATGGCAAAAGCTCGTGATCTTAATGCTTATGTTATTGAAACACCAGAATTGGCTTTAGAACGTGCAAAACGTTCAGATAATCGCCGCAGTAAAGGTGAAAAATTAGGCCTTATGGAAGGTATTCCTGTAGGAATGAAAGATTTGTACTGCACAAAAGGCGTTCGTACAACAGCTTGTTCTCATATTCTTGATGGATTTGTACCTCCATATGAATCAACAGTTTCTTTAAATTTGGAAAACCAAGGTTCTGTAATGTTAGGTAAAACTAACATGGATGAATTTGCTATGGGTACAGCAAATTTAACAAGTTATTATGGAGCTGTTCGCAATCCATATAAGGATAAAACAAACCCAAATAAGTTTTTAATTCCTGGTGGTTCATCCGGTGGTTCTGCAGCTGCTGTAGCAGCAGGTTTATGTATGTGTGCAACAGGATCTGATACAGGTGGTTCAATTAGAACACCAGCATCATTTTGTGGTATTGTAGGTATGAAGCCAACATATGGACGTTGCTCTCGTTATGGTATGATTGCATTCGCATCATCATTAGACCAAGCTGGTACAATGACAAGAACAGTACGTGATACAGCTATTATGTTAGAATCAATGGCAGGTTATGATCCAAAGGATTCAACAGTAGTAAATCGTCCTGTACCATGTTATCAAAAGGCTTTAACAGGCGATATTAAAGGATTAAAAATTGGTATTCCTCGTGAATATAATCCTGATAAAGGTTTAAACTCTGACGTTCGTCATGTTTGGGAACAAACAGCTGAAAAATTACGTCAAGCAGGTGCTGAAATCGTTGATATTAATTTACCTTCAACACAATATGCTTTACCTACATATTATTTAATTGCTCCAGCAGAAGCTTCTTCTAACTTGGCAAGATACGATGGTGTTAAGTATGGTTTACGTGTAGATGGTAAATCATTAGATGAAATGTATACAAATACAAGAACAGCAGGTTTTGGTAAAGAAGTTAAACGTCGTATTATGATTGGTACATGCGTATTACTCGAAGGCTATTATGAAACATGCTACTTGAAAGCTCAAAAAGTTCGTCGTTTGCTTTGCAAAGAATTTGATGATGCTTACAAGAAAGTTGATGTAATCTTAGCTCCAGCTGCTCCTGAAACAGCATTTGGTAAAGATGATGATAGCACAAAAGATCCATTAAAAATGCAATTGTATGATGTATTTACAGTACCATCTTCATTAGCAGGTTTGCCAGCTATTTCTGTTCCAGCAGGTTATTCTGAAACAACAGGATTACCAATTGGATTACAAGTAATCGGTAATAAATTCTGTGAAGAAACAATCTTACGTGTTGCGGGTGTAATTGAATCCGTATCAGGTATGTCAATCAGACCTTTGCGTGTAGGAGGTAAATAATTATGTCATATATTATTAAAGGTGAAACAGGCGATTGGGAAATTGTTGTAGGTTTGGAAGTACACTGCGAAGTTATTTCTAAAGCAAAATTGTTCTCAGGAGCTCCTACAGCATTTGGTGCTGAAGCAAATACACAAGTAAGCTTTGTTGATGCAGGCTTTCCAGGTATGTTACCTGTTATTAACCACGAATGTGTAGAACAAGCAATTAAAACAGGTATGGGCTTAAATGCAACAGTAAATAAAAAGTCTATTTTTGCTCGTAAAAACTATTACTATGCTGATTTGCCAAATGGATATCAAATTTCTCAATCAGATAAACCTATTATTTCTGATGGTTATATTGATGTTGATTTAGAAAATGGTGAAACACGTCGTATTGGTATTGAACGTTTACACTTGGAACAAGATGCAGGAAAATTGATGCATGATCAACATCCATCAAAGTCATTTGTTGACTTAAATCGTGCTGGTGTTGCATTGATGGAAATTGTATCTCGTCCTGATATTCGTTCTCCTGAAGAAGCTGGTGCTTATTTAAGAGAATTACGTTCAATTGTTCGTTATATTGGCTCTTGTGATGGAAATATGGATGAAGGTTCAATGCGTTGCGACGCTAACGTTTCAGTACGTCATCCTGGAGATCCTTTAGGAACACGTGCAGAAATTAAAAACGTAAACTCAATCCGTTTTGTAATGCAAGCAATTGAATACGAAGCAAAACGTCAAGTAGAATTACTCGAAGAAGGCGGAAAAGTTGTTCAAGAAACACGCAAATTTGATTCTGTAAAAGGAATTACAAAGACAATGCGTTCAAAAGAAACAGCTGTTGACTATCGTTATTTTTATGATCCAGATTTAATTCCTTTGCGCTTAAGTGATGAAACAATCGAAAAATGCCGTAAAGAAATGCCTGAATTACCATCAGCAAAGAAAAATCGTTTCGTAAAAGATTTCGGTTTGCCAGCATATGATGCAGGTCAATTAGTTGCAGAAAAAGAAATTGCAGAATATTTCGAAGCTGCAGCAAAGGGACATGATGCAAAGAAAGTTGCAAACTATATCATGGGTGATTTGTTTGCTACATTAAATAAGTTAGGAAAATCAATTAAAGAAAGTCCTGTATCTCCAGAAAATTTGGGTCGTATGGTTGACTTGATTAATGATGGAACAATTTCTAGCCGTATTGCTAAAGATGTTTTCCAATTTATGGTTGATGAAGGCAAATCTCCTGATCAAATCGTTGAAGAAAAAGGATTGAAACAAGTAACAGATACATCAGCAATTGAAAAGATTATTGATGATGTTATTAATGAAAATCCTGATAAAGTTGCCGAATATCGTTCAGGAAAAGATAAATTACTCGGTTGGTTCGTTGGTCAAACAATGAAAGCTTCAAAGGGTAAAGCAAATCCTGGAATGTTAAATGACTTGTTGAAGAAAAAATTAGCAGGTTAATTAACTTAAAAGAAGGAATAAGGTTATGGCAGAAAAAGAGGGCTTGTACGATATAGTTCAAAATAAAGACGGCGAATTGCTTTTTTGCATTCGTGCTCGTGCAGGCTCTCCTGCTCAACCACATTTTTTCTACGATGGTGTTGAAACGGCTTTGTTGATGAGAGATGCTAGAAGAGCTATTTTGCTTGAGTATCTTTCTCCTATGGCTGTAATGGCTTTAAAAAAACAAGATAAAGTTTTAATAGCAGAAATTATGGATGATGAATTGGAACATGAATATTATGCTCCAGTTAGCAAAGTAAGGAAATTACCAGTATGACAACATTAAGTGATAAATCTTTAGTTAAAAAGTTTTCTAAGGGAGCAGCTGTTTCAGTTGAACTCGGAGGAACTCCAGAAAATTCTGAAGCAAATGAAAAACTTCGCAAATCTATAATGCGTAATATTGATAAAGTTGTTGAAAATTTGCATAAGTCAAATCATTTATCTGATGCTATAAGTTCTAGAAATCAATAACACTGGTACAGTTTCTGTAAGATATGATTTCTAATATTTCCTAAATTTTAACGGGCATTTCAATTAGCTAGGTCTTATTCACAAGCTGTTAATTCGGTTTGTGAATAAGTTGTTTAAGAAGATGTTAATGCCACTCTTGGCACACTGTCCCACTATACTAGCTGAAACAGCTTTTAAATCTTCGTCTTTTAGTTCAATAAGTTCAGTATCTATTGTTTCTTTCATTATAGTGGACTTTCTTCCAAACATAATTTTAAATTTTCAACACTTGAACCAAAACAACTACTACAAAGTTTTACTTCAATAGAAGTGGATTTTCTTCCAAACATAATTCTAAATTTTCATCACCATTCCCAATACAACTTCCACGAAGTTTTACTTCACTAGAACCTGCTGAAACATTTTTCAAATCTTCGTCTTTTAATTCAACGATTTCAGTATCCTCTGTTTCTTGTTTGGTAGTTAATTTATTTTCTTCCATAGTAGTTCTCCAAATAAAAAATTCTCTAACATAAATATTAACGTATATTTAAATGTTAATGTTACAAAAAATTTAAAAGAAAAAAACATCTAATTTTCGTGTTTTTGTTTAACATTCGTTATGCAAAGTGGTAAAATACTGAAAATTTTTTGAATATTATTATGGAGACTTTCATGAGATTAACCAGAACAGCTATAAGAGAATTAACTAAAAAATATAGAGCTGTATTGCGTAATTGTGCATTAGCTTTATTGGCAACAATGTGTGTAGTAAATAATGTAAAGGCTGAAGATGCTCCAACAACAGCTTATACAAACGCAAGTAAAAAAGAAAAGATTGGAGAAAAAGATATTTATTATGGTTCAAATGCAAATAAAGAGCTTTATATTTCTGCTAGTGAAAATGTTTCCAAAGGAATTTCCGTTGCTATCCACTCCTCTGATTATATTGCAGGAGATTATAAAGCTGATGATAGTGTTATAGAAGCTATAAAAGTAATCATGAATGATGGAACGGTTGGAAATGTTTATGGTGGGTATTCAGATGGAACTGGTAGTATTTCTGGAAATACAGTAAATATATTAGGAGGAACAACAAAAATTGTTTATGGTGGATACCATGGAGAAAATTCTTTAAGCGCAGGTAGTATTTCTGGAAATACTGTAAATATATTAGGAGGAACAACAGATACTGTTTATGGTGGATATTCTACGGGGTTAGAAGGTTCTAGTACAATAGCTAATAATAACATAGTCACTATCAAGGGGGGGACAATAGAGAGTGTTTATGGCGGACAGTCTAAGTGCGCTAAAGGCAGCGCTTCTGGAAATATTGTAAATGTTTTAGGTGGAGAAATAACTACTAATGTTTATGGAGGAAATGCAGCTAATGGTGGTAATGTTATTGGTAATATAGTCAAGATTTCAGGTGGAACTATAAAAAGTGTTTATGGTGGATCTTCAGAGGGAATTGAATCAAATAATGCAGTTTTAATATCAGGAAATCCAAAATTTACTGGAAATATTGGTGCAGGTTCTGCGGTAAATTCATCTGTTTCTGAAAATAACATACTTGCCATTTCAGAAACGCCAACTTTTGAAAATGTAAATATTATTGGTGGTAAAGGAACTGTATCTAATAATACCTTAATTTTGAATACAAAAGTGTCAGGTTTACAAAATGTGATGTTTTTTGAAAATTATGTTTTTGTTATGACAAATAACGTGTCTGATGGAAAGCCAATATTGTCAGCTACTAAGACAATCAATTTAACGGATACTAAAGTTGCTGTTGGTGCAGCTAAAAGTGGCGTTAATTTAAATGTTGGAGATAGTGTAGTTTTAATGAATAATGTTACAGGAACACCAACTCTTGATAATAGTTTGTTTAGTCAAACAAATATCAGCAAATATGCTTATGCTGTAAATTTAAATTACAATTTTTCAATTAAAGTTGAAGATGATAAGTTAATTGCTTATTTAGATAGTATTACACCAGAAGCTATAGTTGATAATGATGTTGTAAACGGTTTGTTTACTGGAGCAAAGAATGCAATTAATAGCACAAATGAAGCTGTTAAAACATCGCTTCGAACTCGTTTGTCTCAATTAAGCGGCGTTCCAACATCTTCATCTAACGCATCTTCTAAAAAAGGTCAAAGTGGTGGTGATGAAGACGCAAAATATGGTTTATGGGCTCAGGCTTTATATAATCATGTAAAACGTAATTCATCTTCAAATTCAGTTGGATTTAAAGGCCATTCTGAAGGTATTGTAATTGGCTCAGATACAGAAGTTATAGATGATTTTACAGCAGGATTAGCATATTCATATACAAAGTCTAATATGAAATCTGTTGGTGAAAAAACAGATATTAAAACACATGGCTTCTTTGCTTATGGCCAATATAAACCAAATGAATATTTTGTAAATGGATCTATTGGTTTTGGCTTATCAAAAGCTGATCCAAAAGATGGTGATGATGATGTTAAATCTAAATTCTATTCTGTAGATGCATTAGCAGGATATGAAACATCTTCTGATTATGGAATGATAATTCCTGCTGCAGGATTACGTTATGTTCGTATAGAACAAAAGTCTTATAATGACGGTGAAATCAGATTAAAAGCAAAAGATTCAAATACATTAACAGCTGTAGCACAATTAGGTTGGAAGAACGATTATAAAGTTGACAATACTAATTTAACAGCAAGAGCATCATTAGGTTTTATTTATGATTTAAAATCAGACAATAACAAAGTAAACATAACAACAGGAAATGCACATTTGTTATCTGAAGATGGAAGATTAAAACGCTTTGGAACAGAGCTTAATGCAGGTGTAGATACTAAGTTAAATAATCAATGGGGATTATCATTAGATTATAATGGTGAATATAGACAACACTATAAGAACCATACAGGAACTGTTTCTGTAAAATATGATTTTTAGTGTAATTTTAAGGAAGCCTACTATTAAATATTGCACCACCAGGGATAGCTGTATTTAGTTTGAATATATCATCTTCCCCGGAAATATCTAAATTTTCATTAAACGATATTGCGCCGCCGTCGCTACCTGTAGTATTTCTTTCGAATATACATTCCCCTCCGACAACATTACCTAAATTTTCATCAGATAGCTCTGTGATTTCGCTATTAGATGCTTGTGTTTCATCTGATTTGTTTTCTATTTCTTTGACCATAACAAATCTCCTAAGAAGCTATTTTTATGTTTAAAACGTATATTTAGATGTTAAAGTTACAAAAAATCTTATTGATTATATTGTTGATTTTAGGATTTTGAAAGACTGTACCAATATATTTTATCCTTCTAAGTCAGCACCAAGATATTTAAACCGACAACGATATTCTTGTTCAGCCCAACAATAGGCTGCATCAAGGCCTTTGCATGTTAAATTAGCGACCTCTACACAAGATTCGTAATCATAATGGTCATATGTTTTGCCACCAACAACATTGTTTAGTTCATTATCTGTTAATTCTGTGATTTCTTTATCTGTTGTTTTGAATTTTTTAATCATGATATTACTCCGCGGTGCTCTTTGTATAGTATAAACGCAGAAAATGGAAATAGGTTACAAAATAAAAAAAATATATGGCTATACAATGGATTTTAGTCGTTATTTTGTGTAAAAAAATACAACTTAAGAAAAGTGCTGATAGAAAGTGTTTTAACCTATTGAGAAAGTTATGTTTCAAGGCAGTTTTAGAATTCTCTTAAAACGAAAACAGGCTGCAATAAATGTTATTTTGATGGCGGAATTGACCATTTTGTAGAACATCTAATCTCATAATCATTGAGACAAAGAAGATCTTCTTCTCCAAATTTATTGATACAAACATAATATGCATAATTCATACAAGAATCATAATCATTAATTTCTGAATATTTCAATCCGCCAACGATGGTATCTAAATTTTCATCAGTTAATTCTGTGATTTGTTTTTTTTCAGTTTTAACTTCTTCAACTTTAGAAGCTAATTTATCAGCCATGACACTTCTCCTTTTGGGAAACTCATTACATAGTATAAACGTAAAAATCGAAATAAGGTTACAATAAATTTAGAAATGTTGATAAAACTTTAATTTTTAGGGCTTTGTGCAAAGGCGTCTAAAATCTGAGCACTTTTTGTATAAAAAAATGAGATTTAATAAAATTAATTATAAAAAGAGCCTGAATCCGTTGAGAAAGTTATGTTTTGCGGCAGTTTTAAAATTTTCGTAGAGATTCTAGTATTTTCTACATTTCTATGATGGGTTTTGGTAAATATAAAAAAATATAAAGCGCGGAAATTCAAGCTTTAAAGATGGTCGGAGTGGCAGGATTCGAACCTGTGGCCCCCACGTCCCGAATGGATTTTTGACACAAAAACTTCTATTTTATTATCAATAACTTAGGCATTTTCTTATTTTGACAGCTCAAAAATTGAGCTGGTGGTGTTATAAAATTTATAATTTCTTTTACTTAAAAATTAATTTTTTTATCTTTTCGTTTTTTCTTACTCTATTAATTAATTTTGTTAGTTCTGTTTCAAAGGTAGAAAAATTTTCATTTTTCAAAAGTTCATTAATTCCATCAGGAGAAGCATCAGAAATATCTATTTGTACACTTTGAGACCTTTTATTTTTATTGTTAAACAAGAATTTTTCTAAATCCTTATTTTTTAGGCAATCGTAATGATATCTAAAAATGTATTTATCTTTGTTTTTTGCTATTTCTCCATAAAAAAACCACTTGTCATTGATAGATAATTTATTGTATGAAAATGTTAAAACTCCACTTTCATAATCTCCATCGGAAAAATTAAAATCACCTAACTCTATTCCTTTAAAACGATTTTTGAATTTCCCATTCATATCATTTATAAAATCTTTAAAAGCTTGTTTTTCTTTTATTGTGTAAACTTTTGCTTGTTTGTTTTTAAAATTTATAACTTCATCAATAAGCCATTGATAGTCATAATAGATAATAAAATCCCTGTTTGGTTCTTTTAAATAATTATTTAAAATACCTTTTTTGGTTTTAAGTGAGTTATTAAAATCTTTATTAAAATATTTTTTTTCCAAATAGTTACCGTATTTGCGACTTAAATATTCAATTGTTTCTTCATAATTCTTATTATAATTATTAGTAAAGTCTTTTTTGAATGCATCATATAAATCTTTTGCCCATCTATTAATTTCTGATGGTTTAGGTTCAGGCAATAATTCTTCAAAATCTATATTAAAAAGTTTTTCATATGTTAATAGAAAGTATTCTTGGTTTGAAATTTTTGGTTTTTCAAAATCTAAATATACATAAATAAATTGTATTTTTTCCCCACACATTTTTTTAAGAGCTGAATAATAAGTATTACATTGCTTATTATGTTCTTTTGAGCCGTATTTGTTTTCCAATACAAGACAAATTTTATTCGTTAAATCTAAACATACAATATCTATTCTTCCTTTATTTTTACTGCTTTTATCTTTAGTTTTCCTTTTCTCTACAGAATATTCAGTCCATACAGAAGAATCCTTAAATAATTCATTGTTTGGGAGTTTTTTAATAAAAGGAGTTTCTTGTATGCATTTAAGTAAATGACTAATAAAATTATTACCCAATCCATGACTTTCACGAACATCTAAAAAATAAGATAATATTTCACTGCTTTGTTGTTCTTTTAAAGAAATAAAATCTGAAATTGAATCTGATTGATACAATTCTTTAACTTTATCATTATTGATAAAATCATCAATAGACATACCTTCTTCTACAATATTTTGCTTAGTTTTTTTTCTCATAACTGAATATCCTGAAATAAATTTATGGATGTTATATATATAATATAAAAATGGTTAAAATAAAACAATTTTTATGAATTAATTACGATGTAAGCTTTTTTTCTTTAAAATCAGCAAAAAATTATCTTAA
>JAKSVT010000027.1 GCA_024407875.1 Alphaproteobacteria bacterium | reverse complement strand
CTTAAAGCAATTTCAGAGATATATCTTTCGCCTTGACTAACTTTTATTTGTATAATGCAGTCAAGGCATTCTTTTACAAACAAATAAAATCTTTTTTTCTAGCGTGAAAAGAAAAAGGGATACTTCTTAAAAAGTACCCCTTTTAAATTAATTTAATAATAATTAGAAATCATATCTTACAGATAATGTTCCTGTATGATTTTCATAATGCTGTCTAAATTCACCTGTATAGTCTAAAGATACATTCCAGTTATTTGTGATTTTAGCATCAGCACCAAATGATAATTCTGTTCCAAAGCGTTTTAATCTTCCATCTTCAGCTAATGTTTTTGCTCCTGCTGATGAAATTACTACTTTGTTATTATCTGATTTTAAATCATAGATAAAACCAAGTGATGCTTTTGGTTTAATTTCTTTTCCTGATACTTTATACATATCGCTCCAACCAATTTGAGCTACAGCTGTTAATGTATTTGCATCTTTTGCTTTAACTTTTGTATCTCCATCATTATAGGATTTTTGTTCAATACGAATATAACGTAATCCTAAAGCTGGAGTAATCATACCTAAATTTGTAGTTTGATTATATCCTGCTAATGCATCTAATGAATAGAAGTTTGATTTTATATCTTTATCACTATCTTTTGGATCTGCTTTACTAAAGCCATATCCAATTGATCCATTTACAAACTTATCATCTTCTTTATATTGTCCATAAGCATAAAATGCGTGTGTATCTATATTAGTTTTAGATCCACTAGATTTCATATTTGATTTTGTGTAAGCATATGCTAAACCAGCAATTACATTATCTGTAACTTCTGTATCAGCACCTATTAAAACTCCTTCAGAATGGCCTTTAAATCCTACTGATGCTGATGATTTTTCACGGTCAACTTTACTATAAATTGCTTGTGCCCATAAACCTAACTTAGAATCTTCATCACCACCGCTTTGACCTTTTTTAACATTACTATTATTAGATGATGGTGTCGAACTATTTCCTAAATTTGCAAAACGTCCTCTTAATGATGTATTTACCGCTGTATTTGTTGAATTAAGAGCATTGTTTACACCAGAAAAAACACCTTTAACAATTTCTTCTTCAATATCATTTTGTAGTAATTCTTGTTTTAAAAACGTAAATTGTCCTGTTGTCTTATCATATAAAACTGTATAAGTAAAACCGCCTAAATTATAAGAAGAAGGACCTGTATATTGAGTAGCATTTATCAATGTATCATCTGTAGTAAATGTAACTGAAGTTTCATCGAACAAAGCTTCTGATATCAAATTTAAACCAGCAATGTGTAATTCTCCACTACCACTAATTAATGTTGATAAAGTGTCCATTGATGGAGTATCTGCTGCTAAATCAACATCGACATAAAGAAGGGATGTAGATTTTTTACCACCACTCTCATATAGATTTAACTCTGCTATAGAAGATACAGCTGAAATATTTCCATCACGTAAATCTAAAGAACCTCCATTTAGAGTAACTTTAGTAACAGCTCCTTGAATATCTTCGTTTTTAAAATTCCAAGTTGATCCATTTTCAAAGTTCAAATTAAGAATAGCTTCATTAAGTATTTTACCTGAAAGTTTACTATTTTTAAAATTAACCGTTGTTGTACCTTGACCTTTATTATAAATACTATAAGCATTAGAAGGATTTATTGCTTCAGCTTTTATAGCTTCGCCTCCTGTCCCATTAAAAGAAACTGTTAAACTTCTTTCGGCAAGAGTTCCTTCACCATATATACCAGAAGCTATTTTATCAGATGCAGATGTTTTAGCTTCAATATGACCAAGATTTTCTACTGTAAGCTTTCCAGACGTTGATGTACCATAAATACCTATGCCATAGGCAGCACCTGTTTCACTTTCAGCTAAAATAAAACTATCTGCAGATTTAAATTGAATTCGATTATCAGCCGCACTAGAAACATTAATTCCTACTGCCATATGAGGATTAGGATCACCTGATAATCTTTTTGATTTTACTTCAATATTACCAAGCTTATAAATTTTAGATGCGCTTATACCATTTAAATCAACACCATACGCATAGCCGTATGATTGAATATCTATGCCATCTAAAATAGAATCTGCTAAAACAGAAGTAATTACCCCATCAATAGTTTTTAGACCTATACCTGTAACATCTCCCTTTACTACTTCATTTGTTTTGATGGAATTAACATTTGAGCCAATATTATAATCTTCTTTAGTTGAATATACGCCTTTAAAACTTCTAACGTCATCAGTGCCAACGTTACCTCCACCGTAAATATCTGGAGATACACCAGTATTTGAAATTACAATATCATCAGCCAAAGCGTTATTGCTATATAATAATACACATGCAATAGCATTTAACATTGCACATTTTATCAATACTGCACGATATTTCTTGGTTAATTCTTTTAAAGTGGTTTTAGTTAATTTCATTGGTTCTTTATCCTATCAAACAAAAGGCCATTAAATTAATAATTTTTTTTATTTGAAAAAAGGCGGAAAAATTGGTAGAAATATATTCCAAATTAAAGGGCCAAAAATTCGAAAAAGTTTGAATATGAACTAAGAGATATTTGCTCAAAATTTGGATAATTACCCCCCTCTTCAAAAAAGTTTATACTCGAATAACACAAATAAAAAAATTTTAATTTTTTACAAAATGACCTCAACCCGTTGGAAATTGGCACTTAAGAACAGTTTTGTTTAAAATCAATAACTTAGACTATAAAAATGTGAGGCAGGATACCTGTTTTGTTAAACAAAACATTTTACAACTTCCAATTCTTTCGGTATAATTAAATTATCCCAACACACTTAACGTTGCAACTCTGCGAGGCATTTTATGTCAAAGAAATTTGTAGCGTTACGACTAGAAGAAATCTTGATTGATCATATAAAATCACTTGGCAAGCGATTTTGAAAAAAGCAAATATAAACGATTTAAGAATTCATGATTTGAGAAGAACGGTTGCTAGTTATGAATGTATGAGTGGAGTAAATCTTTCAATAGTTTCAAAGACATTAAATCACAAAACGTTGCAAGCAACACAAGTATATGCAAGAACAGATACATCAGCAGTACAAAAAGCATTGCAATCTACAATAAATAAATTTGAAGAATTTAGGAATATCTCTAATTTTTTGTAAATAGAAAGTTTTGTTGATATTGACAAAAATATGAAATTATGTTATTAAATATAATGTAATTAAGAACAAACAAATACAGAAAAAGGGATACTTCTGCAAAAGTATCCCTTTAATTTATCTTAAAAAGCATTTTTAATTAAAATTAATAAAATTATTAATGTTAACAAAATTATTTTTAAGATTTTTAAAATTAAGAACAAACTAATCACCTCCCTTATAAAGAAAGTTGATATGCGAATCACATACAGTATGATTCAAATTTTCTATTATCATATTTGATAAAAAACTTCAAATTTGAATTAATGCAGTCAGTACTGAATACGTTAAGAAAAAATGATTTAAAACTCGATGATAACTTAAATAAATTAAAATCTAAACAATATAAATAAAGAAATTTAATTTTTTACAAAATGGCCTCAACCCATTGGAAATAGGAACTTAAGAGGTGTTTTGTTTAAAATCAATAACTTAAGTGTTAAAAATGTGAGGCAGGATACCTGTTTTGTTAAACAAAACATTTTGCAACTTCTAATTCTTTCGGTATAATTAAATTATCCCAACATACTTAACGTTGCAACTCTGAGAGGCACTTTATGTCTAAGAAATTTGTAGCGTTACGACTAGAAAAAATTCTAATTGATCATATAAAATCACAAGGAAACTTTTCAAAAATAGCTCGTAATTATATTATAGCTGGAATATTTGGAGCATATATTCCTGAGAAAGAATATCTAGAAGAACTTATTGGTTTAAGAGAAGATTTAAGACGTCTTGGTGTAAATTTAAATCATATTGCTTGCGATCTTCATGCAAACAAATACGTAAATTATCAAAGGCTTTATCAATTAGTTATGTCGCTTAATCATAAGAGAAAAATAATTAGTTCCATATTAAATTTATGGAAGGATGCACTATGACATATTCTCTTTATAGTAGCATGTTCAATTTTACCAAAAGAACCCATTGTTCATATTAAAAAAATATTAGAAATAATTAATTACTGAATATGTCAATATAAAAGTGGCCATTTTTGTCAGGCTTATTTTTGGCCAATATTGTCATAATTAATAATCTTCTCCATCAAAGATTTTTTTATCTTTAATTCTATAAGAATTACCATTAATTTTTATAATTTCACAGTGATGTACTAATCTATCTAAAATTGCAGAAGCAACTACACTATCTCCAAAGACTTCACCCCATCTAGCAAACGGCTGATTTGTTGTTAATATAGTTGATTTATTTTCATATCTAGCAGCAATTAATTGAAAGAACAGATAAGTTGTTTCTTTATCAACAGGCAGATATCCAATCTCATCAATGATTAAAAGAGTATACTTTAAAAAGTGTTTTATTATTTCACCTTCACGTTTTTCAGATATTGCTTTCTTCATTTTAAGCATTAAGGAAGAGAAGTTTATAAAGTATGTTGATATACGCTGACTAGCAGCTTCAATTCCTATAGCTGTTGCTAAATGAGTTTTTCCTACACCAGGTGATCCTAAAAAAATAATATTCTTTTTATCGCTTAAAAAACGAAGAGAACATAAATCTTCAATTTGTTTTTTGTTTATTTGAGGTTGATAACTAAAATCAAAGTCCTTTATTGTCTTTATATAAGGGAATGATGATGTCTGTATATTTATTCTTTTAGCTCTATCATCTTTAAATGCTATTTCTGCATCAGTTAATCTCAATAATCCATCAATAAAAGATAATTTGTTATTATTATGTTCTTCTACAATTAACGGCATAATTTCAGCCATCTTCTCAAGTTTTAGTGTGTTAAAATTGTTTATAAGTTGATTATAATTACTCATTTTTTTCTCCTACTGTATTTTGTCATATATTTCTAAGTTTTTATTGCAGATGTTATCTAATAAAACAGCATCACTTATTACCCGTTTTGCTATTTTCCTATAATGATCCGCTGCAAAGTTATAAAGCCGATCTGATATTTGATGGGTACATATCAATATGTTCATGTCATCAAAAATACTTATCGTATTATTTTCTATTTGATAAAAAACTTTCTTGTTTATATATTGAGGAGGAACAGAATATCTTTTTCCTGCAATATTTACTAATGCTTCTGGTGATACTTTTCTCTGATTGGCGTTTTGATTTAAGTAATCTTCATAAACATTTTTATTTGGTATAGGATTTAAATATTTCTGTTCATCCTTTAAAAGATCCCCTGGACTTTTCCCTGTTGCTTGCGATATTTCTAAGTTCAGTTCTTTATTAAATCCCTGAACTATAACGTTTAAATCATCCATAGTTTCAAATTCTCCATTATATACTGTTAATCTATTCATAAGTCGTGCTACTGATTATACTTTTCCTTTTGTTTGTGGCCTATATGCCATACATGATTTTGCTTTAAATCCCATATCTTTGCTAAATTCATAAAAACGTTCATTATAAACAGGTTTCCCATATTGAGTTCTGCTTACATCAACTATCGTTCTCATGTTATCAAAAAGAATTTCTGAAGGAACTCCTCCAAAATATTTAAAGCTTTCTATTAATCCCTTAAACACAGTTGTTTGTGCCTTATCTGTTGTAAGCATTAAGTATTTGTATCTTGAGTAACCTAGTACAACTAAAAATATATTGATTTCAAATTCATCATTATATTTGTTTTTGAGTTTAAAGTTTTCTTTCCAATCAACTTGTGCTTGTAGGCCAGGATTTGTTTCAAATCTAATTACAGCTTGTTGTTGTTTCGATCTTCTATGTTTTCTACAAAAATCTCTTATAGTTGCATAACTACCAACATATCCTTTTTTCTTCAAAAAATGATATATCGATATTGCTGTAGATCCTTCATCTACTTTTTCTACTACTATATCTTTAAATGAATCTAAAATACTGTTATACGTTCGTTTCTTTCGAGGTATTGGTATTTTTCCTTTGTTCTCAAAAAATCGTCGTACTGTTTTTCTGTCGCAATTATATTGCTTTGCTATTCTCGAATAATTCAAGCTTTTACAATTCATGAATATTGTCTCCATTAATTCGGCTATATCTTTTCTCATTGTTTTAATATCTCCTGTTTCCAACAGGATAATATTAACACAACTGGCCAACTTTAACTTTGACAAAAATGGCCGCTTTTATATTGACATATTCAATTACAAAAAAAATAGTCTTTTGCTAACAGAATAAATATTTCAAAAAGTGAAAATTATTTATTTTTACTTATAATTATTTGAATCGACTATTTTATTATATTTTTTTCATTTTCTTGGAGTCCCGGTGGAGTCCCGGACGTTTTTTAAGTATTTTTAGCAGAAAAAAAAAAGTCTTGAAACTGTTGAATTTCAAGACCTCTAGCATGGTGCCGCTGGACAGAATCGGACTGTCGACCCCTTCCTTACCAAGGAAGTGCACTACCACTGTGCTACAGCGGCGATTACCACTAAGAAAAACTTATATATAAAATAATTAAAATTGGCAAGAAAAAATAAAAGAGCTCATAAAAAAGCTCTATTTATCAAAACATCTTATCAATAATGAATCAAACTATTGAAAGTAACTCATCATTCATTTCATTAGCGGTTTTATATGCTGCTATTCCTGCTTTAAAAACACTACTTGCTATTTGCATATTAACAGCCTCTTGTTCAAGAATAGTTTCATTAGCTACAAAAGCATTAGGAACATCATTAACCCCAGACATAGCAGAAATCTGATTTACTGGAATTTCTGGCGTCTCATAATTATCTTGATTATTATAAGAAACAGGCTCTACAGCCATTACACTAGCAATATTCTGTGCGCTTCTATTAAAGCTAACTACAGCATTATGCATACCTGTCGTTATTGGTGAAATCTTCATATCAATTTCTCCTATAACAAAAAATTAACCAAAACCACGAGTCTTTCCCGTAATAACCTCAAAAGCATCCATAACTTTCTCATAAGTTTCAACTTGTTGTCCAGCTTCTTTTTGAGAAAGATTCTTCTGATCTGTTGCTTCATTATGGTCTCCAAAATTTGCACTATAAATAGTACTTGCATCCATAACTGACAATACAACCGTAGGATATACAGTTTCTTGTTCGGCAACAAAAGCAGCAGCTGTTTCATTTTGAGGTAAAGATGTATTAGGTAAGAATTGATCTGTTGATGTTCCTACTCCGCCTGATCCAACAGAGCTAGTAACATTACCTACAGATCCAGCAACAGCATTCCCAAGTTTAAACATGGAAGCTGTGGAAGTACTGTGTCCGACATTCGTCGTATCATTTACTTTTGTACTAGACATTCTATCACCTAATTACAATTCTATATTATAATTCTCCCATACTTTGGAGAAAGAGTCAATAGAATTTAACGATTCTCGTTATTAATTTCTACGCTAACATACTTAATATTAGCTTAATGTCAAGAAATTATTTTACAATTTCTACTTCAACACCTGCTTCATTTAAAATAGATTTTGCTAAATTAAAGTTATCAAGCCATCTTTCAGGTATTGGCAAGTCTTGAACCACAACCTTTTTTATACCAGATTGAATAATAGCTCCAGCACATCTTGAACAAGGCAAATAAGGATAAACATAAATTGTACATCCTGCTACAGATTTTGGAGCTGTTAAAATTGCATTGGCTTCAGCATGAACTATTAATTCATATTTAAGTTCTCTAACATTTAATCTTTCTTCTGTATCTTTCACTCCCATTGGCAATCCATTAAAACCAACAGAAACAATTCGTTTTTTATCATCTACGACTACTGCACCCACTTGAGAAGAAGGGTCTTTTGACCAAGTTGCAACTAACTTTGCCAAATCAAAAAAACGACTTTGCCACTTATCCATTTTTTACAGTTCCTTTTCTAAAAAACACAAACTAAAATACAACATACTAAAAAAAACTTCACAAAACAAGGAATTACCATTAAGCTATTATAAAATTAATTTTTTTAGTTTAGAGAACATTTTGAAGAACAAAGCTTTATATCTTTTAATATTTTCTTTTTTTGGTTTAATTTCAATAAATGCATATGCAAAAAAACCAACATTAACTGCTGAGCAACAAAAAGCTTTAGAATTACAAAAAGAATATGACAAAGCAGAAAAAGAATTATACTCAGGCAAAATTTCTGCAATTGCCGATTTAGATATTTTATGTGAACAAGACAAATTAAGAGCATGTTCTTTACTAGGTTTTACTTATACCTCTGGTAAATTTGGAATTACTAAAAGCGAGCCCAAAGGTATTGAATACTATCAAAAGTGTGTAGAAAAAGAAAAAAACTTCTTTTGCCATAATGAACTTGGGAAATACTATTACCGCCACGGCAAGTATGATTTAGCTCTACCTTTATTTAAGGAAGGGGCATTTAAAAGCAATTCTGAATCATCTTATTGGTATGGTTTGTTGTACCTTAGTGGTCTTGGCATAAGACAAAACAATATTGAAGCTTGGAAATGGATAAAACGATCCGCACATAATGTGAAGACGCCTTTTCAGCCAGCTCAGTGTTTAATGTCTAGACTTACATATTTTGGAATTGGTCAAAGAAAAAGTTTAAAAGATACTAACTTTTGGCTTAATAAGTGCGACAATCCTTTTATTAAAAGTTTAGAAAAAATATATGGAGAAAAGAAAGACTTAGAAGCAGCAAAAGCGTCCTTTAAAGAAAATAATTTAAACGAAGCTTTATACGATTGGGATAATTTCATATATAAAGGATATTCAAAAATTGGCAATACAATATCAAGAGATCATTGGGCAGCTTTTGACTGTTTTTTGCCAAAAACTCCACAAAACGAAACCATTGATACATACTTAATAAAAATTTTTCATAAAGATTATTATTATTATTTTCAATCTCATGATGGTTTTGTAAAAAATTTTGGCATTGGCGATCAGCTTTTGCAAATATGCAACAAAACATTTTACACAACTATTGATGATAAAAAAATTTTTAATAAAGCTCTAAAAGAAAAAGCTTTTATAAAAGTTTATAAATATAAAAATGCTTGCTTAAGCTCAAAAATTACTGAAATTTGTAATTTAAATTTTGAAGAAAACAAACCTGAAGAACCTGTCGAAATCGACACCAAAAATGCGTCTACTGGAAATAGCGATGTAAAGTTATTTAGAAAAAAAGCTCCATTTGAGAACGTATGTATAAAAAAATACCCTACTGATACTTCAGCTAGCAAACAAATTGAAATTTGTGAAAGACTAATAAAAGATAATAATTTTTTATGTCCTTACGTAATTAAAGACAGCAATAACAATTGGATATGTAGAGCATGTCCAAAAAACGCTCCTTTTGTAAATTTATCAAAAGATACTTCTCAAGGAGGCTGTTTTAATTGTCCTTATGGAGAAGAAATGGCTATTTCAGAAGAAGGCAAATCAGTTTGTGCATCAGCACTTCCTCCGAAAAAGAAGCAACAAAACATCACAAATAAAAAACGTAGAAAAAAAGCTCGTTAGTAGCATTTAAAAAAAAGCAATTACTTTTTGATTTTTCGTCAAAAAAATATTAAGATAACTTAGAATAATAAATCAATATTATAGGAAAAATATCCATGACAAATAAAATTGCCCTAGTGGATGATGATCAAAATATTATTACTTCTGTTTCCATGCTTTTAGAAGAAGAAGGCTATGAAGTTTATTCTTATAATGATGGAATTGCCGGTTTAGAAGGTATTTTCAAAAACAATGTTTCTTTAGTTGTTTTAGACATTAAAATGCCAAGAATGGACGGTATGGAAACCCTTCGCAAAATTAGAGAAAAATCAAGTATACCTGTTATTTTTTTAACAAGTAAAGATGAAGAAATCGATGAACTCTGTGGTTTAAGAATGGGAGCCGACGACTATATAAAGAAGCCTTTTTCTCCTAATCTTTTAATTGCTAGAATAAAAACACTCTTAAGAAGATCTGAACCTGTTTCAATTTCTTCTGCAGATGATGAAGTTGTTTATACTGTAGGTAATTTATCCCTAAACAAAACAACACATATTTGCAAATTGGGCGAAAATGAAGTTTCTCTAACAATAACAGAATTTTTGATTCTTGAAGCTTTAATAGAACATCCTGGACAGGTAAAATCTAGAGATCAATTAATTAACTGTGCTTATGGAAGCAGTATTTACGTTGATGATAGAACAATTGACACTCACATTAAAAGATTAAGACGTAAATTCAAAGAATTTGATAACAACTTCAATGAAATAGAAACATTATATGGAGTTGGTTATAAATATCGTTCATAATCTTATTTAATGAGATTAATTCATATGGTTTTACAGACAACTAATTTTATAAGAGAAAAATTTAGCTTTTTAAAAAAAATAAAAAGCATAAAATCTCCTCTAGTTCAAAAATTATTATGGGTTAATTTAACAGCTCCTTTATTATTAATTGCAGGTCTTTTTTACACAGGCCATTATAGAGAAGGTCTTATTTCCTCAGAATTTAAAGTTTTACGCGTTCAAGCTGAAATTTTATCTGTTGTATTAAGTGAAAGCTCAGTTATTCAAGAATATAATTCAGAGCCGCTAAAACGTGATTATGGAAGAAAAGCTATTGATGGTTTTTATAATACAATTGATAAAAAGAAGATATCTGATCCTCCTAGATATTTAGAAGCTTCAAACAAAAATATAAATTATAAAATTAACAACAACGAAGCAATTCGTGTTTTAAATAGATTAACCGCTCTAGAAGATATAAGCATTCAATTATTTGATCACAATGGAATACTCACTGCAGAGAAAAACAACATCATTTCAAATTCAGTCGTTAGTTCTCAAACTGCATTTGACTATGAAGAAGTAGGTTTGGCTATTAGCGACGGAACACCAGCGCGAAAGCTACGCTATTTTTCAAATCAGCCCCCTATTTTAAGTTTAGCTCTTCCTGTTACGATAAAGGACAGAATAATCGGAGCCATTTTAATTAATTCGTCAGCGAAAAACATTTTGATAAGACTTCAAAAGATTAAGAACGGGGTATTTAAATTATTTATTGTAGCTTTATTTATCACAGCTATTCTTTCTGGATATATTATTAAAACAATTATTTCTCCTATAAACAGACTTTCATTAGCTGCTATAAGCATTAAAACTGCTGGTGGTAGACGTCAAAAAATTCCAGATGAAAGTTCTAGAAATGATGAAATTGGAACATTATATGCAGCATTAACAAAAATGACTGATACTTTATGGGAAAAAATCGATGCAACAGAACGTTTTGCTGGTGATGTTTCTCATGAATTAAAAAATCCTATTGCATCTATTCAAAGTGCCGTTGAAACAATCGATTATATTTCAGATCCAGAAAAGAAGAAAAAATTAATGAGCATCATAAAAGATGATATTGTCAGAATGAATATTCTAATTACTGATATTGCAAATTTATCAAAATTAGATGCAGAATTATCAAGAGAAGAATTTGAACCTGTAAATATATTTAATCTTTTATCTTCATCAATTGAGATTTATAACATTGGTGAAGCGCACAAAAACAGAAATATTAACTTTGAAATCATTTGCAAAAATGAAGAAGCAAAAACTGCCAATGTTTTAGGAATGGAAACAAGAATATCTCAAGTATTCTATAATTTAATAGGAAATGCTATTTCATTTTCACCAAATAACAGCACTATTTCAGTAGAAATGTCTACTATAGATGATCAAATTAAAATTTGTGTAAATGACCAAGGTCCTGGTATTCCTAATGGTGTTGAGAAAAAACTATTTAAAAGATTTTACTGTGAACGTCCTACACAAGAACAGTTTGGACACCATTCTGGTTTAGGCTTATCAATTTCCCAAAAGATTGTAACTGGATTAAAAGGTTCAATTTACGCCGAAAATAGAAAAGATGAAACAGGAAAAATATTAGGAGCATGTTTCACTGTAAAATTACCTATTATTAAAGGATTTTCAAATGCCTAAAGAGCAACATGAGCAAAAATTAATACATGCTAGCGTTGTTGAGTGGAATAATATTGGCATTTTAATAACAGGCCGATCAGGAAAAGGAAAATCAGAATTAACCTTAAAATTACTCGAAGCTGGTGCAATTTTAGTAAGCGATGATGCTATATTTTTAGATAAAGACTATAATGCATATACTCCAGAAAACATCAAAGGTCTAATTGAAATAAGAGGTATAGGAATAGTATCATTTGATTACAAAGATAAAACACAAATTAAGTTACATGTAATTTTAAAGCCTTATAACAAAATTGAAAGAATGCCTAAAAAATCAACTCCATTTACAATAGAAATAGACCCGTTTTCAAGCTCAGCCGTATACAAAATAAAAATTGCAACAGAAATATTATTAAATAAACGGGATTTGATTTTGTAATTAAATAAAATATATGATAAGAATAAATAATAAAGTAAAAAATAGGATTAAAATTATGATTGGAATATTACTAGTTTCACACGGATATTTAGCTTCAGAAATGAAAAGCATTATTGAACATATTGTTGGACCCCAAGATTATTTTGAAACAGTGGGAATATTTTCTACAGATGATATTGAAAAAAGACGTGAAGAAATCCAACAAAAAGTTCAAACTGTTAAACAAGACAATGGCGTTATTATTTTGACCGATATGTTTGGAGGTACACCTTCAAATTTAGCAATTTCTGTTATGGACAACAAAGATATTGAAGTTATTGCTGGTGTTAATATTCCTATGTTAGTAAAATTAGTTCAAATTAGACATGATATGTCATTAGAACAAGCTACAAATGAAGCTGTTAATGCAGGCAAAAAATACATAAGCGTTCCGTCTTCTTTATTAAACAAAAATGAAGATTAGTATAGGGATTAATATATGAAGGGTGATTTCGTCATCACTAATGATAAAGGATTACATGCACGAGCAGCAGCTGCTTTTGTTAATGTATGTAGTTCTTTTGATGCCATAGTAAAAGTATCAAAAGATGATTTAGTTGTTGACGGACACTCTATAATGGGATTGATGATGCTAGGAGCTGCTAAAGATTCTTCTATTCACGTAGAAACTTCTGGCAAAGATCAAAAGGATGTTTATTTGGCAATTGGAAAGTTAATTGATGCAAAATTCAATGAAAACTAACATATTAGACAACACGTCAACATCTAATGAAATTGTACGTGAAGGCATTGGCATTTCTCCTGGAATTGTCATAAGTCAAGTATTCATCCATGACTTTGAGTCTTTTGATCCAAACAAAACTGCCATTTTGTATAAGCATATTAATCAAAATAAAATTGAAGAAGAAAAAGAAAGATTTTTAAAAGCTGTTCAAGATACAACAGATCAAATTAATTTGATCATGAACAAAGCTCAATCAATGATTGATAGTGATCCTTTAAGTTCTTTATTGGACGCTTATCAACATATGCTCAAAAGTTCAAGATTAGTGAGAGGTATTATTTCTAGAATTGAAAATTCTCACATTAATGCTGAAGGAGCTATACTAGAAGAAACAAAAGCTATTTCTGAAATTTTTAAAGCTATGGATGATCCATACATCTCAGCTAGAATAGAAGATATTAATGATATTTCTTCAAGATTGCTAAAAAATTTACAAACTGTATCAGCAACAACTCTTTCTCAAATTCAAGAAAATTCAGTAATTATTTCTAGAAAATTATCAGTTGCTGATGCTTCTTTACTAAACAACAAAGCTATTTCAGGTTTTGTTGTAATCGATGGTTCCAAACAAGGTCATACGTCTCTACTTGCTAAATCTATGGGAATTCCAGCTGTAATTCAAATTCCTGATATATTAGATATAGCAAACAGTGGTGATACAATCATCATTGATGGTACTTATGGTAAAGTTATTCTAAACCCTACTCAAGAAACTATTGAGTTATACAGAAAATATAGAGCAGACTTTTTACATTGGAAAAGATCTTTAACTCGTTTAAAAGATTTACCTGCTGTAACTACAGATGGTACTTATATTCAATTAAAAGGCAATATTGATATTCCGAATGAAGCTGATTTCTTAAATGAATCTGGTGCTGATGGTGTAGGATTATTTAGAAGTGAATACTTATATTTAAACAGAAATGATCTACCTTCTATTGAAGAGCAATTAAATGCTCTTAAAAAGATTTCGTCTGATATACCAAACAAACCTATTGTATTTAGAACGATTGATATTGGTGCTGACAAAATCGCTCCTATACTTGGATATTATCAACCTAAAAATCCAGCATTAGGATTAAGAGGTGTTAGATATACTAAATCATATACAGACATTCTAAAAGATCAATTTAAAGCTGTACTTATAGCTTTAAATGAAATTGATGTATCTGTTTTACTTCCTATGATTTCTACAGTTGATGAAGTTATTGATGCAAAAAATTTATTATTAAAAGCAGCTGAAGAATTAAGAGAACAAGGAACTGTTATTCCTTCTTATTTACCTAAATTAGGAGTAATGATTGAAACTCCTTCTGCAGCAATTGAATCAGATATCTTAGCTCAACAAGTAGATTTCTTCTCAATTGGTACAAACGACTTAACACAATATACTTTAGCTGTTGACCGTGAAGATACTTTAGTTGAAAATTTATATGATCCTTTAAATCCTGCTGTACTAAGACTTGTAAAATTATCTATAGATAATGCAAACAAAAACAATATACCTGTTTGCCTTTGTGGTGATATTGCATCTAATTACCATTGGACAGCTTTACTCGTAGGTTTTGGTATTAGAGAATTATCAATGCCTGCAATTAACATCCCAATCATTAAAGAAAGAATTAGATCTTTTAGCTTAGAAAGAATGATTAATTTATCAAACAAAGTTTTGTCATGTCACACAAAAGAGGACATTAAAAATGCCCTCTTAGAATTCGATTTGAATTAGAATCAATATTTAAATCAAAATATCTAATATTGAACCTGAATTACCATTTTTGATATTATCAAGATTTAAAAGTCCATCTGATAAAATATCATTAGCTCCACTTAAAGCTAAAGAAGCACCCGATGTTGTCAACATTTCTGAATTTTCTACACGTTCAGCATTGATTTTTTGTTGCAACTTTGCTTGAGACATATCATGATCAAGAGTTGTTTCTTTTGTCGTATAATTTTCAGTATACTTTGTACCCATTTGGAATTGCAAAGCATAAAGAGTATCATCATCAACTCTTTTACCATCTTCTGTTGCAACATGGATAAACAATTCAGTTCCTCTTTGAACTTTATAATCTCCATTGACCATATCTTCAAAATTTTTATAATTTTTTGAATCACTATCATCATTTGTTGCAACTAAAACTTGTCTATTGCCTTTCATGACATAGACTTCAACGCGCAAATTTTGACCTTTCATCATAGCCTTAGGATCAGTTTTCTTTTCAGGCTCATAATCAGGATTTGCTATTTTCTTAAGTTCTTCAATCTTCTTTTCAACGTCTGTTAAAGGAGCAGATTCAGCAGATGATGTCATTGATGTTCCATCAGAATTTAAAACTGAATCAACATCATTTTCCTTATCTAATTTACTTACGTTAATTGCTGATAAACGAAACTTGCCATTATTATAAGCTGTAGTTTTAAACCAATCTTCTTTTTCGCCTTTTGACAATGTAGTGATAACATTCAAACGGCTTCTATTCATATGCAAATTTCCGACGTCACGAGCATTCTTCAACTGTTCATCATAAATATCCGATGAACTCTTGGAATATGCTTTTGGCAAAGAAGCCTTAATTTCTACATACTCAGACATAATTAACCTCCTTCTGAAGTTTATAATTATATAATATCATTAAAACTAAATTTTTGCAAAGATATTTTTTTACCGAAATTCTGGCCTAAATTAATCAAAAAAATCGGTAGGAAAGCCTACCGATTCGTTTTTTTATTCAAAATATTATTTATTTTTTGACAGCATTTGATTTTGGGAAAACAATAACTGATACATATGTATTATTCATCATTGTTGGTTTTAATTGTATCATTGAAACACGATCATATCTAACATATACAATTACACTTAATTGTGAACGCAATGTTGCAATTTCAGACCATCCAAACTCAGGCATTTTTTCACGGTAAAAATCAAACATTTGTGTTAAAGAATACGGAGCTGAAAAAGATAATTTCCCTGTCCAGTTTTCATCCACACCAATTAAGAATGTATCCTGCAATTCCATTTTAGCTTTATCTATAATTGGAATATCCTTAAAATCAGCAAAGCTTGGGGTCCATTTTGGGCCTTCTTCTGGCTGTTTGGATCCTTGATTAAACATTGCACATCCTGATAAGAATACAAAAACAAGACTAATTAAAAATTTTCTCATCGTTCTTTCCTTTGCTGTTTTACTATTAAATTTAAATATAGTTTATAACCTATTTATTAAAAATGATTTACTTTTATTTTTTCTTTTATATTATAGCCATTAGTTAAATTACCAAAAAATTCGTTCAAGGAACAAATAAAAATGACTAAATATATTTTTATTACAGGTGGTGTTGTATCCTCTTTAGGAAAAGGTATGGCTTCAGCATCTATTGGTGCATTATTAAAAGCTAGAGGATACAAAGTTAGAATGAGAAAAATGGATCCTTATTTAAACCTTGATCCTGGCACTATGTCTCCTTATCAACATGGTGAAGTTTTCGTAACAGAAGATGGCGCAGAAACAGATTTAGATTTAGGACACTATGAACGTTTTATTGGGAACTTCTGCCATAAAACAGATTCAATTTCTGGTGGCCGTATTTATTATAACGTCTTGAAAAAAGAAAGACGCGGGGATTATCTAGGCGCAACAGTTCAAGCCATTCCTCACGTAACCGATGAAATCAAAGACTTTATAAAATCTGATTTAACAGATGAAGATTTTGTACTTTATGAAATTGGCGGAACAGTTGGTGATATTGAAGGTACTTTATTCTTAGAAGCTATTCGTCAATATGCTAACCAAATTGGAAAAGAAAACTGCTTATTTTTGCACCTAACTCTTTTACCTTATATTCCAACAGCTGGTGAGTTAAAAACAAAACCTACTCAACACTCTGTAAAACAATTACAAGAAACAGGTATACAACCTCAAATCTTATTATGTCGTTCTCAAATGATGATTTCAGACAATGAACGTCAAAAAATTGCTTTATTCTGCAATATAGCTCCTGAAGATGTTATTATTGCATTAGATGCTGATAGTATTTACAAAATTCCTTTACAGTATCACAATGAAGGATTAGACGAACGTATTTTACATTATTTCCACATGGAAAATGCTCCTGAACCTGATTTAACTCGTTGGGAAAAAATAGTATCTGTAATTGGAAATTGGAAAGGCCACGTTAAAATTGCCGTTGTTGGAAAATATTGTTCATTATTAGAAGCATACAAATCTTTAGGTGAAGCTATTTATCACGGCGGTATCTTCCATAAAACAAAAGTAGATATCAAATGGATTGAATCTGATTCCTTAGAAACAATGTCTAAAAAAGAATTAGACGAAACATTTTCTGACATACATGGAATTTTAGTTCCTGGTGGATTTGGAAATCGTGGAATTGAAGGAAAAATAATTGCAGAACAATATGCTAGAGAAAACAAAATTCCTTTCTTCGGAATTTGTTTAGGAATGCAAACAGCCGTTATTGAATCTGCACGTCATTTATTAGGCATTAAAGATGCAAACTCAACAGAATTTTCTGAAAATTGTACTCCTATTGTTGCTTTAATGACAGAATGGGTCAAAAACGGTGAAATTCAGACAAGAAATAAGAATACCGATGTTGGCGGAACAATGCGCTTAGGTGCTTATCCTTGCAAATTAAAAGAAGGAAGTTTAGCAGCAAAATTATATGAAACAAATGATACAATTTATGAACGTCATCGCCATCGTTATGAAGTAAGCAAAAAAATTGTTGAACAGTTAGAAACTCATGGAATGATTATGTCTGGTGTATCTCCTGATGGTTTATTGCCTGAAATTGTAGAATTAAAGAATCATCCTTTCTTTATTGCTGTACAATTCCATCCTGAATTTAAATCAAGAGCATTTGATCCTCATCCTTTATTTAAAGGTTTCATCGATGCTGCAATAAAACATCAAAAAAAAATAATTCGCGAATAATCAACATCTTGACAGTATAAGAAAAAAAGAATACTCTGTCGCAAAATATATAATACTTAGAAGGATAAAACTTATGGAAATCGATAAAACCATACAAGATGGAATTACAGTTTTAAACATTAAAGGTCGTTTAATATCTGCAACATCTACTGCTTTAGAAGAACGCATTAACGCAGAAATGGATATAGATAACAAGTTAATATTAAATTTTGCTGGTGTTGATTTTATGGCTTCATCAGGAATTAGAACTTTATTAGCTGCAACAAAGCGTGCTCAAGCTGAAGAAGGTGTATTGATTTTAGTTAACGTATCACCAACAGTTTTAAACGTTTTAGAAATGACAGGATTGCGTAAATTTTTAGATATTCGTTAATCTGGAAGTTATTCGACGTAATTATTTTCGTCGTCATTCTCATTTAAAGAGTTTTTATCAGATGGTTCCATTTCAGGAACCATTTCTGTTTTTTCTTCATAGTCCTCTTCTACAACTTCCTCTTTAACAGCATTTTTATTAGGAATATTTCCTTCGACATTAAACAAACAATAATTATCTACACATGATCTAGATAATCCTGCAACTGGAGGACAATGAGAATCTTCTAAGCATTGTACGCATGTATAAGGTAATGTTTTATATGGAACAGGAATGCAATAAGGAGCTCCTGGTGAGCAAACTGATCTTTTGCAAGGATCTTCTTTTTCACAATCGAATGTTTCTTTGGAACAAATAAATCCTTTAGGACAATGTTTATTTGAATAGCATCTTACACATCTATATTCATGAGGAACGCTCTTAACGGCTATACAAAATTTATTACTTGGACAGGTATCTTTTGTACATACATGCATACACATTAAGCCAACACATTCTTGGTTATATTCACAATCATTATTTGATTCACAAATTTTTTCTGCTTTTCTCTTTAGTTTCAAAGGAGACTGTGCACCATTCATATTGTCACCATCCATAAGTTTTCTTGTCTTTGCAAAACATTCACTTGATAATGAAACACAAAAAGAAAACATTAAAAACAGCAAAAACTTATTTTTCATAATCAGTCCCCTACTTCATTTGTAATTTTGCAATATATTAAATCAACAAATAATTAAAATAATAATAAGAACATTTATTCTTTGAAAAATTAATTACATTGTCTTATAAACTCATTAAACAAAACATTAAAACAAATGGCCAAACAAAAAATGCAAAATGAATTTATACAAACAACTGAAAGTTTAAAAGATTTATGCTCTAGATTATCTAAACATAAATTTATTACTGTAGACACAGAATTTTTAAGAGAAAAAACATATTGGCCTCAATTATGTTTAATTCAAGTTGCCTCTGAAGAAGAAGGTGCTTGTATTGATCCATTAGCTCAAGACATAGATTTATCTTCATTTTTTGAACTTATGCAAAACGAAAAAATTGTAAAAGTTTTTCATGCAGCGCATCAAGATATTGAGATTATTTATCACTTAAGTGGCAAAACACCTACCCCTGTATTTGACACTCAATTGGCTGCCATGGTTTGTGGATTTGGAGAATCTGTTAGCTATCAAAATATCGTATTTAAATTATTAAATAGAGAAATTGATAAATCTATGAGATTTACAGATTGGTCAAGAAGGCCATTAACAGAAAAGCAAATACATTATGCTTTAAATGACGTAACTCATTTAAGAGATGTTTATGTAAAATTATTAGGAATTTTGAGCGATAATAATCGAACATCATGGTTAAATGATGAAATGCAAAAACTTACGGATGTTAAAACATATAAAATTGATCCTAATGATGCATGGAAAAAACTAAAAATTAATTCTACAAACAGACAAGCTCTTGCTATTTGCAAGGAAATTTGTGCTTTTAGAGAAGAAGAAGCTCAAAAAAGCAATCATATAAGAAAAGCTATATTAAGAGATGAAGTTATAGAAGAAATTGCACATAATATACCAACAAATGCAGATGCTCTATCAAAATTAAGAGGCATACCTCAAGGTTTTGCTAACGGAAGATTAGGAAAAGCTATTTTAGGTATAATTGAAACTATAAAAAATCAACCTATTACCTCATATCCTGAAATAGAAAAAGCTTTTGAATTACCTAAATCAGCTAGAAATCTTTCAAAAATGCTAAAAGTACTTTTAACAATTAGAGCTACACAATCAGGTGTTGCAGAAAGATTAATATGTTCTCCTGACGATTTAGATAAATACTGTTGTTTTGAAAATGAAAATTCACCTATTATGAGTGGATGGAAATTTGAAATATTTGGCAAATATGCTCAAAAGATGAAAGATGGAAAACTTGGATTGGTTTATAACCCTTCTACAAAACAAATTGATTTAATAGAAGAAGAATAATTTATTAAAAACTAACGTTTCCTACTTTATCAATTTGCAGGTTGACAACAACAAGTGTGCTTTTCTTTATTGTTTTTCCAATATAGTTTAATGTCAGTACCATTTGCACATTCTGAGCCCTCAACAATATTTAAAGCCTCGCAATATTTTGATGTACAACCTACCCCTTTTACATAAGCGTCATCGCCTTCGCACAATAAAGCTTTACATAAGCCTATTTCAGCATCGAATGTAAATCCTGGCAAACATTCAGCATTGGAGCATCTTGGCATATTGTCGTAATATTTACATTCTTTACATTCTCCATTTGCAAACATGGATGATAATTCAGCAATATTGCATCCCTTGCAAACCCCATTTTCTAATATGAAACCTTCATTACAAATTTCACACTTGTTTTGATCGTTATCAATACATTTTGCACAATTTTCAACTTCACATTTTATAGGTTCACATTTATATGTTGATGTATTGCAAATTTCATTAATTTTACAATGTGATTTATTTGTACAGCCAACACACTCATTTCGTACATCTAAACAATGCTTATTTTCTCCTGTACATTGTTCATCTTTATCGCATCCACATCTTGGCACACCGCTAATAACAATACATGTAGGAGCATTTCCTGAACAAATTTTATTAAACACTCTTGCATCACAAGGAGAAACGCATCTGTGTGATGGTTCATAACAAACATCTCCAGGATCACAAGCTTCAGTTGGACAATTTTTAGGCTTAGCTTTAGAACTTTCTTTTTCAAAATCGCAATCTTTGCCTAATTTACATATCTTTGCTGAAACATCTAAGCTGGTGAAGCATAATACAAAAAAGATAAGAAAGATTTTTTTCATAAATTATACTCCATCTCTATCGTCAATAGGCACACAACAACAACCTTGTTGCATAGATCCCTCTGGACAAGTGCTTTCTTGTTCACAAAAACTTAATGCCTTATTCCACTTATAATTAGGATGGCATATTGGCCCAATACATTTCTTTGTAGGCATATCACCTTCGTTAGAAACAATCGTTTCGTAATTATCACAACAAACGCCTTTTTCATCGACATTACTCATACACGGAAATGCATGATCAGGAACACAGGCTGTACGAGTATCATTAGGTATCATATTAGCTAAGCAAGGCTTACATTCAAATTGATTTTCTTCATCTTGGTATAAGTTTTCTGGACAAGTCTCACATTCATTATAAATATTTTGGAATTGTCCAGCTTTACAATTTGTGTTTATTCTTTCACATATTCCTGTTGTTGTGTTTAATGAATACCCCGATTGACAAGACGTACAATAATAATAGTTCAAACCACCATCCATTTTACATTGTTCAAAATTAGAACATTCATTTGGACGATCTTTTGAGTATAACATATAAGTCTTAACATTTTTGTCACAAGTTTTAATACAAGAATTGTTTAAGTTTTGAGGTTCAAATCCTTCATTACATTTAGATTTTGAACAAACATTTCCTGTAATAGAACATTCTAAACATGTACCATTTAACAAAGTCATATCATTGCAGGATTTACATTTATCTAAGCCATCTTCTAATGCAAATGTACCTATATCACATAGTTCACATCCTATATTGAAGCCGTATTCTCCCTTAACTAAATGATATCCTTTTCTACATAAACGACAAGCAAAAGAGCCTTCACTTGAATAGAATCCTTTTCCACAAGGTTTACATTCTCTACCATCTTGGAATGTTCCCGCTGGGCATGCATAACAAGTATTCATAACAGTCTTTATATATCCATCTCGACATCCTGTTTCATTGTTTATACAAACACCATCTTTTTCTGTATAGCCTTTTCCACATCCTCCGGAACAATAATATCCATCTTTACATACAGAACATGATTTACATCCCTTAGGACAAGAATTATAGATCGTTTGATTTATAGGGCAACTTGGAAGTGATGTAAGTTTTACACAAGCTCCATCAGATAGCGCATAGCCTTCTTTACAAACTTCTATCGTTCCCCATTGAGGATCACAAACTTCAACGCCTTCGCCACAAGATTGACAAGACGACAATCCTGTACCTTTTGCACATTTATCACTATCACAAGATGAACACTGAGAAGCTCCTTCTAAAGAGAACGTTCCTCTTGAACAGTTTTTACATCCACTTGTTCCATCTGAATAAGTACCTGCAGGACATACTTCACATTCTTTTTTCTTGCTATCATAATAATTACCTGGGGCACAAACGACATTAACTTTCTCACAAGCGGTATGCGATAGATTTAAAGCATATCCATCTTTACATTCTTCACAATAATATTTTGTTTCTTTATTCTTTAAGCAAGCTATACTAGACTCACAATTTTCAAATGATGAGGATATTAACTCAACACCACTTGGACATTCGTTAAGCATTGATACGCAAGAATTTTGAGACAATGTGAATCCTTCATTACATGTTATTTTGATGCATTCGTTTTTATCTTCACAAGCTTCGCATGTGCCATTTTCAATTTTAATCAGTGAAGAATCGCAAACACAATTATTTTCACTTTGCTTAAATCCTGTATTACATGTAAATGAACCACAAGCATTTCCTAAATCATTACATGAAGTACAAGTACCATTTTCTATTTCGAAATCATGAAAATCGCATACTAATATACAAGCATCTTCACTTGTTGATTCTGTCTTTGAAGTTGTTTTTCCTATAGGACATACCTCACAACTTGTAGCTCCATTTTGAGATGAATATTGACCAATAGGACATGGTTTACAGATACTGTTTGCATCACCATCTGAATATGTACCAGCTAAGCATTCTATACAGCTTTTACCATCTGAAGAATAACTACCTGCTTCACAAGGTTCACATTCAACAGAGCCTTCAGAAGAATAATAACCAGGATTACACTTTGAACATCCTGTTGCTCCAACACCTGTTGCATCTTGACCTGTTGTATGAGAACCTGAACTACAAGTTAAACAAGAGCTTTGACCAGTTTTATCACTGTACGTTCCTTCTCCACAAGACTGACAACTTTGTGAGCCTTCTTGACTTGAATAAGTTCCTTTAGGGCATGGCGTACATTCTGCAGTTCCTTGTGTTGCCGCAATAGTTCCAACAGGACAAATTCTTGGTTGTTCATTTCCTTCACCAGTACAAGAATGACCAATAGGACAAATTTCACAAGTACTCGTTACTTCATTAAAGAAATTTCCTGGAGTACATCTAGTTGCAATACATTTTCCTTCACTATTTAATGCGTATCCTTGCATACAAAAAGTACACCCTGAACAATTGCATAAACTGCAAAATTCTCCATAGACTTGAGAGCATTGTTTAGGAACGCCATCAATACTATTTATAACAGCTGTACTTGTAATTTCTCCATCATAAGTTGAACACGTTGGCTTTACACATTCACCTTTTGAATTTTTTTCATATCCTTCTTCACATGTAATAACAACACCTGTTTCTGTATTACATGTTGCAACATTTTCTCCACAAGACATACAAGACATTGCTCCTGAATTATCATCAGGTTGATATGTGTTCTCAGGACATCTTGAGCATGAATTTATATTGCTAAAATATCCTTTGTTACATGTAGTAACACATAAAATTCCGTTTTGTGTATATCCTTGATTGCACGTAAATGTCTCACATCCATTACCTTCGGAATTACATAATGTGCATTCACCATTTTGAGGATTAAATTGCGTTGGATTACAAGCAGATACACATTGTGAAGATCTTGTTGAACCTTCAGACATTGTCGTTGTGCCTTCTGGACATTTTTTACAATCGGTTTGATTGGCTTGATCTTGATAATATCCTTTGGAACATGATTTACATGTTGAGCTTTCAGAATCCAAATATTGTCCTAAAGCACAGCCTTGAGAAGATTTTGGGGTAAGAATATTACATTCATTTTCACTTTGAGCCCCTGTTCCTTCTGTTGTATATCCATCTGGACAAGGTTTACAACTTCCTTGAGCCTCTTTGTCTTGATAAGTTCCTTTTGAGCATTGAGTACAAGAGAAAACATGTCCTCCTGGAGAAAATGTTCCTTTAGGACAACTATCATAGCAACCTCTATCCGCCATTTTTTGATAGTATCCTGCATTACACAAATAAAGCAAACAAACTGATCCATAAGTTGGACAACTCTCACAATAAGCATTAAACATTTTTAATTCTGTACAAGGCTTACAACTAGCTTGTCCTATGGTATCAGCAAAAGAACCTTTAGAGCATTCTGTACAGGAAGATACTGTTGAATTATCATTTGGCTGATAAGTTCCTTCAGGACATAATAAACAAGAATTTGTCGTCGTATCTAAATACGATCCCTTTGAACATAAAACTTTATTGTTATCATTGTTAGAAGCTCTTATGTTACATTGAGATGAACTAATTGCTCCTGTTCCTTCTGTTGTATATCCATCTGGACAAGGTTTACAACTTCCTTGAGCCT
>JAKSVT010000026.1 GCA_024407875.1 Alphaproteobacteria bacterium | reverse complement strand
ATATTTTCAGATAATTACATTATTTTTCTCTATTTTACTTAAAGATTTATAATACAATCAATATCTATGGCTATGGAAGTAAAGCTCAAGGTTGTGATGATATGCCAAACATATCTTCATATAAACAAATTGTAAATATGGATATAGATTAAGATTTATTAAGAACAATTATAAAAAAACAAATTAACTACTAATATACAAATAGCTTTATTATAGACCTATTGTAACCAAATCTTGTTTCAAACGTTATATTGGTAAAAAGAGCTTTTGCTAGGAGATAAGATATGAAAAAAGAATTAGTTCCTAAACAAGAAACAGAAAATAAAGAAATTGTTGAACTTAAAGATGCAGATTTGTCAACAATTGCAGGAGGAGAATGTGTTCATTCCGTAGAGCCAATGCCAGATGGAATGAAACCTATTCTTCCAGATTCTGATATAGCTCTAGTTCAAACAGGAGATCTTCTTCAACAAGCAGCCAAAGCTATGCTAGCTTCAGAAAATCGAAATGCTGCATCTGTATTAGGTCTTTTACAATAATAATTAAAGAAACATCATTTAGATAAAGCTTAAAAAATTTGCCTATCTTATAGATAGGCAAATTTACATTAAAATTTATTATTTCTTGGAAAACCTATTGGAGGCAATTTACCAACTTGAGCTCTATGGCCAAACCAACCTACTAAGTTGTTTTCTACTCTTGTTCCTCCAGTACATGGATACGCTAGTCCATCTTCTTTCTTAAACAATTTAACGTCAGAAACACAAGTTCCCTTTGGATATTTTTGAATAAATACTCCTTGCCCTCTTAACATTTCTGGTATTTCAGAAAGATCAAACAATAAAAGCTTTCTGTTATCTCCAATAACAGCAACAGTATCAACATTACTATCAACAGGTAAAAATAATTTTGTTGTATCATCATCAGTAAGATTTAAAATTATTCTTCCTGTTCTTGTTTGTGCTATTAAATCGGTTTCTTTGATAATGAAACACTTACCCTTATTAGAAACAATTAAGCGTTTCCCTTCAGGATTATAAATAGACATAGAAATTATTTTTGCACCTTCAGGAATATCAACAGAAAGGTTTAAAGGTTCACCAAATCCCCTACTTCTTGGGAACTTATCAGCATTAATAGTAAAGCAACGTCCATTATCAGCCATTAATAAAACTTTATCTGTTGTTTGAACATGTAAGCCAAGTAATAGTTTATCATCTTCTTTAAATTTGAGTTCATCATCAAGTGCAATATGACCTTTAACAGCTCTTATCCATCCTTTTTCAGAGAGAATTACTGTAATAGGTTCTTTTTCTATAAAGACTTCTACAGGAACTTCAACATCTTGAGCTTTACCAACAATTTTTGTTCTTCTAGCACCTAACTTAGTAGCTTGTCCAAACTTCTTTTTCATTACAGATATTTCTGCAGAAATTGTTTTCCAACGAAGTTTTTCATTTACTAATATAGCTTCTAAATCTTCTTTTTCTTTAGTTAAAGCATCATGTTCTGTTCTAATTTCCATTTCTTCAAGTTTTCTTAAAGATCTTAATTTCATATTTAAAACAGCTTCAACTTGAACTTCTGTTAAATTAAATCTCTTCATTAATGCAGCTTTTGCGTCATCTTCTTCTCTGATGATTTTAATAACTTCATCAAGATTTAAATAAACAACGAATAAACCATCCAGAATTTCTAATCTATGTAATATTTTATCTAATCTGAATTTGCTCTTGTTTATTAAGACTTCTTCTCTATGATTTAAGAAAGCAACAAGAACTTCCTTTAAGCTTCTAACACCTGGAATATGATTTCTATCTAAGACGTTCATATTTAAGTCAATATTGACTTGTAATCCAACGTTTTTATTTTTTGTTTTTAAACGGAACATTTGTTCCATTAACATATCAGGATCAATAGACTTGTTCTTAGGTTCAAGAACAATACGAACATCTTCAGAAGATTCTTCTTTAATGTCTGCTAAGAAAGGTAATTTCTTTTCTAATAAAGCATCACCTAATTCTTTAATTAATTCGCCCTTCTTTACATTATAAGGAATTTCTGTAATGACTATTTGATACATGCCACGAGGTAGTTCTTCTTTTACCCATTTAGCACGAACTTTCATTCTTCCTAAACCGGTTTCATACATCTTTACAAGATCTTCATGATCTTCAAAAATTTCTGCCCCTGTCGGAAAATCAGGTCCTTGAATATACTGCATTAAATCAGCTACTGTACAATCAGGATTTTTAATTAATAATTGTAAAGCATCAGCAATTTCTCCAACGTTATGTGGAGGAATATCGGTTCTCATACCAACAGCGATACCAGAAGATCCGTTAGCTAGCAAATTAGGGAAAGCACAAGGCATAACAACAGGTTCGTCATTATCACCATCGTATGTAGGAATGAAATCAACAGTTCCGTCTTTTAAATCAGACATAATAGCCATAGCTACATCTGTCAATCTAGCTTCTGTGTAACGCATAGCTGCAGCCGAATCGCCATCTACGTTACCAAAGTTTCCTTGACCGTCTACTAAAGGATATCTAACAGCGAATTCTTGAGCTAATCTAACCATAGCTTCATAAACAGATGAATCTCCATGAGGATGGTATTTACCGATAACATCACCAACTACACGAGCACATTTTTTAAAGCCTGAGTTTGGATTTAATTGTAATTCATTCATAGCATAGAGAATTCTACGATGAACAGGCTTTAAGCCATCTCTTACATCAGGTAAAGCTCTATCTGCGATAACGCTTAATGAATAAGCTAAATAACCTTCAGATAAAATATCTTTAAAGGTTTTGTTTCTAATTCTTTCTTCGTTTTCATCGCAAACTTCAACATCGACTTGATTTTCAACAGATGTTTCCTCTTTGCCGTTTTCCATATTTTCATCCATCTCTAAACTCACTTATAAAATCTATCAGCATTTGTCTTGTTTTAAGAATGTTATAATTTACATTTTTTATAGCATAATTTTCAAGGAAAAAACCTGTTAAATTTAATCCTTTTTTAATTTCTTTTATAGAATTTTCATTTGTATCTTGTTTTACCATAAAATCAGGCAAAGGTAACAGTTTATTTATCCATTTTTTATCAACATCTTTACTAACAGCTTTTCCTGATTTTGGGGAAACATAAGCTAAATCATTTGTTTTTCCCGTTATTGCACAACATGATAAATCAAGGCCAAAGCCCAAGAAATCTAATAAATCCAATTCCCATAAAACATATTGAGCTAAACTAAAATTGTTAGCTAAACTATATATAATTAATAAAGTTTTTTTATAAAGTTCATTATTGTCTTCATTTTCAGGAAAAAGCATAAGAAGTGAAAGTATTGCGTTTAAAACCATTATTTTAAGCGGACTATCTATAATGTCCATTAAAACCACATTAAAATCATCTAAGATTTTAATTCTTCCTAAATTTTCTTCTAATCTAGAAGAATATTGAATTTTAACAATATTGCCAACTTGAACTTTTTGTATATTTCTTTTATAAAAGGCGCCCTTTAAAAAAGATGTTTGCCTACCATGATTTTCCGAAAAAATATGAACAATTGCATCTTTTTCAGAATATTTATCAACTTTAACTATAATTGCATTATCTTCCCACGTAATCATAGCAATTAGGCGTTAAAATCCAATCCCCAATCTTTGTACATTTCTGGGTTATCTTCCCATTTCTTTCTAACTTTAACAAAGATGAATAAATCTATTTTGCAATCAAAAAGTTCACAAAGTTCTTTTCTTGAAGCCATACCTATTTTTTTTACCATGCTTCCGTTTTTACCAATGATGATTTGCTTTTGATTATCTTTTTCAACAAAAATGGTTTGCTCTATTCGAACACTATTATTGTTTGTTTCTTTCCATGAATCTGTAGATACAGCTGTTACATAAGGCAATTCTTTATCAAGGCACATATACAACTTTTCACGAGTAATCTCAGAGGCTAATAATTTGTTTGGTAAATCTGATATTTGATCTTCTGGAAACATAAATGGACCTTCTGGTAAATTTTCTATAATCCATTTTTCTAAAGTGTCAATACCTTCACTAGATAAAGCAGAGACCATAAAAGTTTCTCTAAATTCAAATAATTCATTTAATTGAGCTGCTAAAGCTAATAATTTAGGCTTTGTTATTAAATCTATTTTATTTAAAACAAGTATAGCTTTTTGTTTACGGCTTTTAAGAGATTCTAATATTGATTGAGTATCAAAATCTAGTCCTCTGTTTGAATCAACAACTACAGCAACAATATCTGTATATTCAGCTTCTTCCCAAGCTGAAGCTATCATGGCTCTATCTAATCTACGTCTTGGCTTAAAAATCCCCGGAGTATCAACTAAAACAATTTCACAATCATCTTTTACAACAATACCGCGAACTCTTGATCTCGTTGTTTGAACTTTTGGAGAAACAATAGAAACTTTAGCTCCAACTATATTGTTTACTAAAGTTGATTTTCCTGCATTTGAAGCACCTAATAAAGTAACAAAACCACATTTAGTCATTATTAAACTCATCAATCATTTTTTGAGCAGCATTTTGAGAAGCTTCTTTTTTGCTTTTCCCTATACCGGTACAAGAATTTAAGCCTTTAACAGATACTTCCATAACAAATATAGGCTCATGATCCGGTCCTTTTCTTTCAAGTTCTGTATAAGTTGGTAAAGGATATCCATGTTGTTGCAATAATTCTTGTAATCTTGTTTTTGAATCAACAGGAGGTAATTTAGAAGCTTTAACTAAATCTTTCCAAATATTTTTAACAAAGTTTTCTGCTGTTTCAAAATTTGAATCTAAATAAATTGCCGCAAATGTAGCTTCACATATATCAGCAATAACAGAATCTGTTAGATTAGTAATACGCTCATTATGTGCACAAATAACATACTTATCTAAAGTTAATTCTTTTGCTACTTTAGCCAAAGTTTTTTCATCAACTAAATGAGCAAAACGTTTAGCTAAATCACCCTCTTCTTCTTTAGGAAATGTCTGATAAAGCATCTTTGCTACAGTTAACCCAAGAACCCTATCACCTAAGAATTCAAGTCTTTCATATCCTGAAAAATGATCAGCAAATCCAAGAGTTAAAGCTCTTTTTAACAAATTTATATCTTTAAATTCATGCCCTAATAAAGATGCTAATTTATTAAAGTCTTTTTCCATTAATGAATACCTTTAAACAATCTGCTCCAGCGAACAGCAATAGGCCAACGCCAAATTTGCCACCATTTAGCTGCTTCATTATCATGAGAGAAAAATAAAAATTTTGCTTTACCTACTAAATTGACCATAGGAACCATTCCCACTTCATATGATCTACTATCTAAAGAATTATCTCTATTATCACCCATCATGAAGAAATAGCCTTCAGGAACAGTGAATTCTTCAGTATTATCGTATTTAAAATCGTCACTTGTTTCAATTATAGAGTGTTTTACTCCATTAGGTAAAGTTTCTGTATATCTAGTAAATCTTTGAGCTATACCCATTACAGATCTTTGTACAAATTCTTCTTCTTTCTGTCTGTCAACAATTGCACCATTAATATATAATCTGCCTTCTTTTACTTGAATTTTATCTCCAGGTAAACCAATTAAACGTTTAATATAATCTGTTTTATTATCAGAAGGTAATTTGAAAACAATAACGTCACCACGTTTTGGTTCTGAATAGAAAATTCTATTCTTAATCAATGGCATACTTAATGGCAAAGAATGTTTACTATATCCATAGCTCATTTTAGAAACGAATAAGAAATCTCCTATTTGTAATGTAGGAAGCATTGAACCTGAAGGAATTGAAAAAGGTTCTGCTATTAAAGTTCTAATTAATAACGCGAATAAGATAGCAACTATTATAGCTTTTGTATTATCAAATAAATTTTTCAAATTACTCTCCATTACTTACTATCATCTAAAACAACCATGGCCATAGCATAAGGTTGTTCATCTGTTAATGAAACATTTATACTAATATCATTTCTAGATAAAGCTTTTAATTTTTCTTTTGCTTTACCTGTAATATTCATTGTAGGTTTGCCAGACGAAGATGAATTGGTTTCAATATCAATCCACGAAATACCTGACATACCAGTACCTATTGCTTTTGAAAAGGCTTCTTTAGCAGCAAATCTAGATGAATAAGATAAGATTTTTTTACTAACAGCTTTTTTCTCGCAATAATTAATTTCGTTTTCTGTATAGATTTTATTTAAAAAAGAAACACCGAATTTATTATAAAGTTTTTCTATTCGGCGTGAGTCAACTAAATCAATTCCAATTCCGATAACCATTAATCTTGAGACCTTCTTACTGAATTAATATCCGGACTTGCTCTAAGGGCAGCCATGATATCACTTAAATGGTTAACGTTTTTAACTTCAATATCAACGGACAGTTCAAAGAAAGTATGAGTTCTTTCAATAATATTTAAGTTAGCAATATTTCCTTGGTTTTTAGCAATAACATTGGATAATGTCCCTAAACTACCAGGTTTGTTTTCTAAAACTATTCTTAATCTTGAAACGTGGCTTTCTGATGAAATATAGTCTTCGTTCCATGATACATCTATCCATCTTTCAGGTTCTTGAGAAAATCTTTCTAGATTACTACAATCAATACGGTGAATAGTAACACCTTTACCTGTTGTAACAATACCAACAATTCTATCACCTGGCAATGGACGACAGCATTTAGCAAAACTATAGGCTAATCCTGGAATTAAACCGTTAATCTGATTTTGTTTCTTAGAACCTTGGTTGTTATCATTAATCTTTTTAGTACTACGTTTAAAGACATTAACAACTCTAGTTGTAAAGTTGGATTTTCTTCCTGGAAATACAGCATCTAAAACATCAACAACAGGGACAATACCTTCTCCAACCTCAGCTATTAAATCTTCAACATTTTTTTGTTGGAAATTATTAGTAACGTTTTCCAAGCTCTTATCATTATAATCATAGCCTTCTGATTTAAATGCTTTTTGAAGAATTTCTCTACCAACTTCAAGATATTGCTCACGTTTTTGCTCACGAATAAATCTTCTAATAGCAGCTTTAGCTTTACCTGTTACAGCAAAACGTTCCCATTCTGGAGAAGGTGTTTGTGTTTTAGATGTTAAAATTTCAATTTGGTCACCATTAACAAGCTCTGTCTTTAAAGGTTTTATAACGCCATTAATTTTAACACCAACACATCTATTTCCTAATCCTGAATGAACAGCATAAGCAAAGTCAATAGCTGTTCCACCTTTAGGAAGAGTAATTAAATCGCCTTTTGGAGAAAAACAAAAAACCTCATCTTGATACATTTCCATCTTAGCATGTTCTAAGAATTCTTTAGATGTATCAGATTGTTCCATAATATCAATTAATTCTCTTAACCAAGCAAATTGACGACCATCTGTTTTATAATCACCTTGTTTATAACGCCAATGTGCAGCAAGGCCAATTTCAGCAACATCATGCATTTCTTTGGTACGAATTTGGATTTCAATTCTATGTTTTTCTGGACCAATAACACCAGTATGTAAAGATTTATAGCCATTAGGTTTTGGTGTTGAAATATAATCTTTATATCTACCAGGTATCATAGAGTACTTTGTATGAATAATGCCTAAAGTGTGATAACAATCAGCTATTGTAGGAACAATAATTCTAAAAGCCATAATATCACAAAGGGCTTCAAATGGAGCGCCTTGGCGTTTCATCTTGCGCCAAATTGAATATGGAGATTTTTCTCTTCCTGTAATTTCTGTTTCAAAACCGCAATCTTTTAAATCTTCTTTTAATTGAGCAATAACTTTTTCAACAAAAGTATTACCTTCTTCACGAAGCATTTTTAAACGAAGAGTAATAGATTCGTAAGGTTCTGGATAAAGCTCTTTGAAAGATAACTCTTCGAGTTCATTTTTCATCTCCTGCATACCAATACGTTCGGCTAATGGTGCATAGATTTCAAGTGTTTCTCGAGCAATTCTTTGTCTTTTTTCTGGCTTTTGATGATATTTTAGAGTTCTCATATTATGAACTCTATCAGCCAATTTTACTAAAAGAACTCTAATATCTTCAGACATAGCTAACAAGAGCTTTCTGAAGTTTTCTGCTTGTTTTAATTGATCTGATTGAAGTTGAATCTTACTTAATTTAGTAACGCCTTCAACTAATTTAGCCACTTCTTCTCCGAACATAATTTTAATGTCGTCATAGGAAGCGGCTGTATCTTCAATAGTGTCATGTAATAAAGCTGTGATAATTGATGCTGCATCTAATTTATATTCTGTTAAAATTCCTGCAACTTCAACAGGATGAGAGAAATAAGGATCCCCAGAAGCTCTTTTCTGAGACCCGTGCATTTTCATAGCGAACACATAAGCACGGTCAAGAGCTTCTTCATCTACATCAGGATCATAAGATTTTACTCTCTCAACTAATTCAAATTGACGCAGCATAAAAAATTATCCGATTAATTTTCGTCTGCTTCTTGGCTTTCTAATTCATCTTCAGATACAATATTTAAGCCTTCTGTTCCATCCAAAATATCTTCTTCATCTTCATAATCTACATTATCTGCAGCTTCTTTCTTTATGAAGTCTTCTTTTGGCTCTTTTCTAATACCTAAAGCTGTGTTCTTGCGCAATTCTTTCGTATCTAATACTTCAGCAGCAATTTCACGTAAAGCAATAACTGTTTCTTTATCAGGTCTACCTCTTCTATCAACGTGAGGTGTGATTAAATGTTCTTCATTTTCTAATAATTCTCTACCTCTATGAGCTGCTAAAAGAGCTAATTCAAAGCGGTTAGGTACAACTTTTACACAATCTTCAACTGTTACACGTGCCATAATTTTATCCAATCATATTAAAGTGAAAAAATAAACTTTATTACTTATACATTTTTTTATATAAGAATTGCAAGGAAGTATTTAATTTTTTAAGAAAAAAAGGATATTTTAAATGAGTGAATGCCTTAGTCCTGATAAAAATTGTAATTTATGTGAAAGACTTCATGATTTTATAAAAAACAACAGAAATATATATCCGAATTTTTATAATGCACCAGTGCCATCATTTGGAAATATTAATGCACAATTATTAGTTGTAGGATTAGCTCCTGGATTAAAAGGAGCAAACCAATCAGGAAGGCCATTTACTGGCGATTTTGCAGGAACTTTATTATATGGAAATTTAATAAAATTTGGTTTTGCTACAGGAGTTTATAAAGCTAGAATAGATGATGGAGTAGAATTAATTAATGCAAGAATAACAAACGCAGTTAGATGTGTTCCTCCATTAAATAAACCAACAACCAAAGAAATGAACACTTGCTTACACTTTCTACAAGATGAAATAAAACATATGCCTAATTTAAAAGTGATTTTATCGCTAGGCTCAATTTCACACGAATCTGTATTAAAGGCATTAGATCAAAAACATAGAAACGATTATAAATTTGAACATAATAAAGTTCATAATTTGAGTTTTAACAACAAGATTATACACCTAATCGATTCCTATCACACATCTAGATTAAATGTGAATACAGGAAGACTTACAGAACAAATGTTCGAAGAAATTTTCTTAAATATAAAAGAAATTTTAAAGTAATTATCTTGAAGAATGTCTACGTTTTAAGTTTGCTATACGTTCAGCAATTGTAGGTTGAGGCTCCTTACTTTCATTTAAAGGTTTGCCTTTTCCTCTTGTCATTGGAGCATCGTCAGCAAAGTATGTAGCAACAGTAATACCTAAAATAGCTGCATCGCGAGCAACTTCTTTGCTTGTGCCACCGTGAAATGCCCAATTGCAGATAGATTCACCTAAATTCTTTAATTCAGGTGCTGCTAACAAAGATGCTTTTCCTACACGAATTGCATCAACAACTGGTTGAGCACCAGCACATTTAGCAACTGTATTAGCAATACTTAGTGAACCTGATGTTAATGTAAAACGTGTTTCATTTCTATTTTGCTTTAAGTAAGACAAAACACTATCGCTTTCACCACGTTTTACAGCATCGTAAGCAGGCTTCATAATGCCATATAACTTTTCACCAGTCTTATATGCGCACATAGCAACCATACCAGGAATTCCAAAAAATTCATAAGCGGCAACAGTTCTTGCGGTATTCTTTATAGAATCTCTAATTTTGGTATAAACATAGCCATGACGTTGTGTCATCAATCTATCATAAGCAAGCCATTTTGAATCCAATTTTTTCAAAACAGGAACAGATTGAATGATTTTGTCTTTCTTTTGACCAATACGCTTTGAAATATGTACTAATCTACTAGCAGTACCAGATACAAATGCTTCAAAAACATTTTTATGAACTTTTACTTTACCTTCTTGTGTGTTGGCAGCTTGTTCATTTTGAGTGTTGTTTGCTTGATTTTGTAAATCTGTATTGTTCATACTTAATCCACCGCATCTAAAAGTTTATCAAATTTTTGTTTTATTTCTTCTTCACTATCAGAATACCATCCATTTTCAATTATCATTATTGATAAAAGAGCAGACATATATTCATCCTTTAAAGCAGAAAAATACTCTCTAGATGTTACTTTAGCTAATTTTAGACACAAACGCAAGTAAGCTTTTAATTTTGTCGTTTTTTCTAGACTATCTAAATAATCCTTTGAATCTATTGGATTTTCGTTATCATCTACCAACTCAATCTTATTTAATAGACTAAAAATTTGTCTAAAATCTTCTTTTTGCGATAAATCTTCAGCTTCATATTTTTCAATATCATCTATATTTCTTTCAATTATCTCACTTGGAATCGTCTCTTTTATATCAATACCATTTTCCGAGTCGAATTGTTTTAATATAGGAACTATTTTTACTTCACATTGTTTTGCTAAAACTTTTAAATCTACATTGTCTGTATTTTGAGCTTCTTTTATAAATTCAAAAAACATTGGGGAATCATCAACATCAATTCCAAAATCTTTATTTAGAAACAAATCTAATCTATTAGAAATTTCTTTTTCAACATTTGCCAAATCAATTGTATTGTTATCGCAAACAAACTTAGACTTTAATTCTAACAATTCTTGTTCACTCTTATCTTCAAACATGGAGACTCTCCCTACATTAAACAAGAATATTGTTTAATAAAATGATTTTTTTTGTAAAAAAGTTGGAACTTCTGATGCTGGTATAGGTTTACTAATTAAGTATCCTTGAATTACATCGCATCCTTGTTTTTCGAGTAATTCTAATTGATTTATTGTTTCGACACCTTCTGAAACAATTTCTAATCCTAAAGTATGACCTAAATTAATAATAGCATGAGCAATTTCAGCGTCATCACAATTATTAGCCATATCTCTTACAAAAGATTGATCAATTTTTAATCTGTCTACATCAAATCTCTTTAAATAACTTAAAGAAGAATAACCTGTACCAAAATCATCAATAGCTAATTTTATGCCTGTGCTTGAAAGTCTTGATAAAATATTACCTGTTTTGTTAGCATCTTGCATAACAACACTTTCTGTTAATTCTAATTCTAATCGATCTGCAGGCATATTAAATTCTTTTAAAGCACTTTCAACAACACCAACTAAATCTTCTTGTTGGAATTGAACAGCAGACAAGTTAACTGCAACAGAAATCTTTGGAAGCCCCATACTATCCCAAAGTTTAACTTGTCTTAATGCTTCTTTTAATACCCAATTGCCTAAAGGTATAATTAAACCTGTATCTTCAGCTATAGGAATAAATTTCATAGGAGAAATCATTCCTCTGGTTGGATGCATCCATCTTACTAAAGCTTCAGCTGATAATATTTTTCCTGTTTTTAAATCTAATTGAGGTTGGAAGTATACAGCAAACTCATTTTGTACTAATGCTCTTCTTAAATCTCTTTCGAGTTCAAGCTTATCTTCAGTTTCTTCGTTCATTTCTTGTGAGAAGAAGAAGTAGCTATTTGGAGCAGAATGAGTAGCTGTTCTTAAAGCCATATCAGCATAATTAACTATTTTATCAGGATCTTGATCATCATCAGGATAAATAGAAATACCAATACAAGCACCTACATTAACTTCTGTATCATTAATTACTATAGGAGAAAGTATGGCTTCGATTAAATTTCTTGCTTTAATAGCAACAGCTTCAGCACTTCTAATATTTTCAGAAATTATTGCAAATTCATCTCCACCGATTCTTGCAACAAAATCTTTTACAGATGCTAATTTCAATAGCCTTTCTGCAACATTTTTTAACAAATTATCTCCAGAAACATGACCTAATGTGTCATTAATTCTGTTAAAATTCATCAAATCAATAAAGAGAACTGCTACTTTTTTATCCTTTAAAGATGCTCTTTTTAAAACGTTTGCCAATTGTTGATGGAAAGAGGCTCTATTAGGCAAACCTGTTAATTGATCGAAATTAACTAATTGTGTAATAACACCTTCAGCATGCTTTTGTTCTGTTAAGTCTTCTCTAACAAAAACGCAGTTGTTTAAAGCACCTTTTTCATCTGTAATAGGAATAACTCTTTGTGAAACGGTATATAATGCACCAGTTCTGTTTCTTTCTGTTATTTCAGAACTCCAATTTTTCCCACTTCTCAATGTTTCCCACATATCGTTGTAGAATTCTTTGGTTTGGGTTTCATTTTCTGTTTGTTGAATTTTCTTTCCTATTAATTCTTCATTAGAATAACCTGATAATTCACAAAATGAAGGGTTAACCCATAACAAAATTCCCTTATCATCTGTTAATGCAAAACCATTTGGAGACTTTTCCAAAGCTGTTCTTTGTAATCTCATGGTGTTTTGGTCATGAGCCATTTGCATAGCCATAGCAATTCTTAAAGAAAATGTTTCTAATCTTTGAATTGTTGCATTATCTAGTTTACCTAATCTTGAATGAATTTCTAAAACACCTTCAACACCTTGATGTGTGATTAAAGGAAATACAGAAATTTGATGAATATGCTCACGACCATCAACATCAACAATCTTATCATCAGCTAATTCTATTACAACTGGACGTTTCGTTCTAATAGCATTTCCTGTAGGTCCAAATTTTTCGCTTACATCATCCCAACGAATCGGATGAGCTGGAAAACCTTTAGATAATTCACCGGCACAGGCACAAACTCTAACTAATCCATTATTTTCCTTTATTCCAATCCAAGATAGAGGAAATCCAAATAAATCGACCAGTTTATCACAAATATACTTACTGAATTCTTCTGCACTTTGACCTCTCATAACTTTTCTTAAAGTTGCATGCAAAATAGCATCCAAATTTTCGGTCATTTGTTTTCTTGAGATGTCGCGAATTTGACATAGGTATTTATCATCAGATTTAGATAAAATAACCTCCACAGGAAGTTCAGTATCATCTTTTCTAATAGCAGTGATTTCAATTGTGTTAGAAATATCAATTTGGTTCATTAATATAGTTAATGATCCAAATTCAGAATTATTACCAGTATAATCAGGAAGAAGCATTCTAATAGGTCTACCTGTTATATCTTCTTCGTATCCAAATAATCTTAGAGCTGCTGCATTTGCAGATAATATTTTACCAGACAAATCTAGTGTTATTATTGCGCTAAGAGTATTTTCTAATAGTTTTGTCACTATATTTAAAACCTAAGTAATAAAAATTTTTTTGAAATATATAGTAAATCTAACAAAAAATCTATTGTTTATTTTAATTTTTCAAATATTTATTTAAAGAAATACATTTTTTATCATTTTATTCGTTGTATTATTCGCTTTAAAATGGTAAAAACTCATTATATTTTTTGATTTATGTAGAAATTTTTAAAGGCTTGTTATGAATAAAAGTACACTTTTTGGTTTTCTCTTAGGCTGGGGTATCGTTTTTTGGACCATTATTTTGTCAGTTTCTGGCAGTACAGGTGGTGTTGGAATGTTCTGGGATTTTCCAAGCTTCTTGTTAGTTATGGTTGGACCTTACTTTGCTATGATGATGAGTTATAATGCAAAAGATGTGCTTATTAAGGCTAACTTGGATTGGGTATCTACATTTAAACCTTATCCACACAGCAATATTTCATACAAAGATGAAATCGTAAGAGTTATCCACTGGAGTGATATTAAAATGAACGGTGGTGGCTTGAAGGCTTTAGAAGATGAAGCTCAAGCTTATGAAAGTAAAAAAGCTACAGATAAAAACGCTGATTTTATTTCTACAGGTTTATTCATGATTTCATCTGGTGGTTATGACAAAGATGAAATTAGAGCTGTTTTAAAAGATAAAGCTTTTAATAATTTCCAAAGAAGTTCAACTTCTATTGATATTTTAAACAACATTGGTGCTAACTCCCCTGCTTTTGGTATGGCTGGTACATTAATTGGTCTAGTTGTTATGTTAGGTAACATGGGTGGTAATCCAGAATCAATTGGTGCTGGTATGGCTGTGGCTTTAATTACAACATTCTATGGCGTTATGTCAGCTCGTTTAATTTATTTACCTGCTGGTGTATGCTTATCAAACAGAGCTAGTGACACATTATTCTATAATTTGTTTATTGCTGAAGGCATTGCCTTATTAGCTGAAGGCAAAAACAAAATGGTTATTCAAGAACGTCTAAATGCTCTATTAGACCCATCGCAAGCATATAAAAACTAGTTTAATTTTTAAGAGGAATATAGTAATGGATGCTCCAGAAAAGAAAGATGACGTTGACTCAGACAGCTGGCAAGGTACATATGGTGACTGCGTTACTTTGCTTCTTTGCTTCTTCGTTATGTTGTTAGCAGCATCAAAACCAAATCCAGCTATATTTGAACAAATTAGAGCTGGTATTGTTAGAGATATTACAGATTCAGATTCTGTTGATAAACCTTTGGCTCAATTAAAGACTGAATTAGAAAAGGATTTACAGGATTTAAAGTTAAGCGATGAACAAGATCCTGATAATTCTTTGGTAAGTAGTGATCCTGATGGTGTTTCTTTAGACTTGCCTGCAGACGTTTTCTTTAATAGTGGTTCAGCAACTTTAAAACCAGAAGCTTTTAATATGTTAAAGAAGTTCTCTGCAACTCTTAGACTACAAAGATTTACTACTTTAAATTTCGATGTTCAAGGACATACAGATAACACACCTATTGCTTCCGATATGTTCCCTTCAAATTGGGAATTGTCTGCAGCTAGAGCTGCTACAGTAGCTCGTATATTGATAGATAACGGTATAGCTCCTATTAGAATGAGCGTTACAGGTTATGCTGATACACGTCCAAAATATCCAAATACAGAAGAAGATGAGGAAGGCAACTTAATTCCTATTCCTTACAATCAACAAAGAAATAGAAGAATTGTTGTACACGCTGTTCCAACATTCTAATTGTTAGATATTTTCTATTATTTTTATTAACTCTTGTTCAAGAACATTAAAATCAGACTGTTCTGCAAGTCTGTGTGTGCTGTTTTTTAAGACAATTAGTTTTACATCATTTGATGTTAAACTATCGATAATCTCAAAAGATTTGCTTAAAGGAACGCAATCATCATTAGTTCCATGGATTAAAACAACTTTATTATTAAAATTGATAGAATTTTTGCCGTTTAAAACTAAGTACTTTAAAGCATCTTGCATTAATTCATAAGTCCAAGGATCACCCTCTTCAGTCCATCCATTTGGAATATAAATAACACCCTTTTCTTTCATTTCTTGTTTTTGTTCATTAGTAAATTCTTTATCTAATTCTTTAGTAAAGTCAGGAGCTGTCGCTAAACCAATAAAAGCGCTAATATTCTCTTTATATTCTTTACAACATAATAAAGAAATCCATCCTCCCATGGAACTTCCAACCAAGATTATTTTTTCTTTTGAATTTTTATTTAAAATGAATTGTATAACAGCCTTTGCATTATCAAACCATTTTCCAATAGTACCATCAATATATTTACCACTAGAAGAGCCGTGACCTAAAAAGTCAAATGCTATATAAGAAAGGCCCCATTTATGACAACATTCTTCTAAAAATAAAGATTTTGAAGAATTCTTATCAGATAAAGTACCATGCATAAAAACAACGCAAATATCTTTTTTGCCTTCAAAATATTTATAAGATATTTTAGTTGAGCTATCTAAAGTCAAAAAGCTTTCCATAATTAATAACTTTCATTAAAAATCTTGGAAGAAATCATCAGCTGATTTTATCTCATCTTCACTTTTTTCTTTTGTTTCTGTTTTAGAAATTGTTTCGTTAGAAGCATCTTCTTCACTATTTTTCTTAGAAAACTTTTCTTTTATGTTACTGAATAAGCCTTTTTTAGAATTTGATTGACTATCAGCATTTTTTTCATCTTCTAAAATTTTAATACCAGCTTCTCTAATAGGTAATTCAAAGTTTTCATCCAACATTTTTATCGTTTCATTAATGTCAGGTAATGACTTTTCATCACTATATTCTTTTGCTTTTAGCACATATGCATAGCATCTTGATAAATCAGGTTCAACAGCTTCACCTTCACAATACATAGGAGCTAATTTAAACAAAGCAACAGCATTGTTTTTTTCTGCTGCTTTTTGATACCATTTTAAAGCCTCAGAAGGATTTTTATCCATTCCTTGTCCAAGCATATATAAATCACCTAAAGCTAGTTGAGCAACAACGTCGCCTTTTTCTGCTTTTTTGGTTAATTTTTCTATTATTTGTTCAAAATTGTTATCTTTTACAGCATCATTTAAATCTCTTCTTGAAATACCTGCTGCAACAAGCATAGTTTCTTTATCTGTTTTTACAGTAATCTGTATATTTTCATCTTCTTTTGATTTATTTGAACTTTGAGAAGAAGCTCCCATATCATTACCTAATCCATCTGTGTCTTGTAATGAAGGAAGAGATTCTAGTCTTGTTTTCTTTTTCCAATTTACAGCTTTATTTTGAGCCATTTGAATTTCTTCAGGCTTCATTTTTAATGTAACTTCGTCACGTAATTTTGCAGCTTCTTCTCTTAAAGGAGAAGGACCATAAGCAGATACTAAGTTGAAATACATATGAGCGCCTACCAAATAAAAAGGAAGTCCTCTCAAAGATGTATTGTTGAACAATTTAGCTAAGTCCATTTGTGCTTGAAAATCACCTTGATCTGCTGCTAATTTATGCCATTTAACGGCAGCCATAAAATCTTGAGGAGTACCAGAACCTGTTAAATACATTTTTCCTAAAGCATATTGTGCAGGCTCATATCCTTGATCTGCAGATTTTTTATAAAAATCAAAGGCCTTAATAATATTCTTTTTAACGCCAGTGCCTTCTTCTAACATTAAGCCTAAATTATATTGAGCTGCATAGTTCCCCTTCTGAGCAGCTTTCATATACCAGTTAATAGCATCGGCATAGTTTTTTTCTAGACCTTTACCTGTATAATAAGCATTACCTAATTTTAAAGCGGCTTTTTCATTGCCGTTTTGAGCTGCTTGCTTAAACATGTTTAAAGCTTTATCTTTATTTTCTTCTAGCCCAATACCTTGTTCATATAATAAGGCTAATTGATAACGAGCTTCTTCGTTATTTTCTGTTGAAATTAATCTATTAAATTCTTTTATAGCAAATGTATAGTCTTCTTCTTTTAAAGCATCTAATGCTTCTTGTAAGGTTGCATTAGCACTCTTTGGCATAGATGACAAAGCACACATTGATAAAATAAGGTATTTAGCTAATTTCATTATATTAATCCTATTTAAAAACAATTGTTCTCTTACCATTTAGAAGAATTCTTCTTTCTGTATGATATTTAATAGCTTTTGCAAGAACGATATTTTCTAAATCTTTTCCCATAGCAACTAATTGTTCTGGTGTATTTGTATGATCAACTCTTTCTACAGCTTGTTCTATAATTGGGCCTTCATCCAAATTTGCTGTTACATAATGTGCTGTAGCCCCAATTAATTTTACCCCACGTTCATAAGCTTGGTGGTAAGGTTTGGCACCTTTGAAGCTTGGTAAGAAAGAGTGATGAATGTTAATGCAATGCCCTTTTAAATCTTCGCATAATTCATCAGATAAAATTTGCATATATCTAGCCAAAACGACTAAATCAGCATGAGTATCTTTATATAATTGAACTATTTTCTTTTCTTGATTACGTTTTTCTTCAAAAGAAGCCCCTTTTTCTAATGGCAGATAATAATAAGGAATTTTATGCCATTCTACGTAATCACGCATAATTTCATGATTAGAAACCACGCCAACAATATCAATATTCAACAAACCTGTTTTATAACGTTGAAAAATATCATTCAAACAATGACTTTCTTTAGACACTAACAACAATACTTTTGAAGGACGATCAAAATTATGCAATTTCCATGTCATATCAAATTCTGCAGCTAAAGGCTTTAAAGATTCCTTTAAAACAGGACGCATGCTTTCTTCTGTATTGGTAGTAAATACAATTCTCATAAAAAATCGTTTGCTTAATTCATCGCCAAATTGAGCAGCTTCCTTAATAAAGCCTCTCTCAGAAGCAATTTTAGTAAATACTTTTGCAGCAATTCCAGTTCTATCTGGGCAACTTAAAGTTAAAACATGTGTTTCTGTTAACATAATTCCTTCATTCCTATAAAACACTAGATATTAATTTAATAACTTTTTTAACATTTTTTATTCTGATTAAATTATCAGATAAATCTCCTACACAAATAATTTTTTGATCTGGCCTAATTTTCATAAACTTATTATATTTAGATATTAATTTAATCAATTCTAACGGTTTTGAAAAGACATTATTGTGAAATGTAATAATAATTGCTTTATCATTAGCATCAATTTTTTCAATATTAGCAATTTTAGCCATGATTTTAATATCAATAATCTCAAACAAGTTTTTAACTTCTAATGGAATATTGCCAAATCTATCAATTAATTCACTTTCAATTTCTTTAATATCTTGAACATTTTTAAGATCAGCTAACCGTTTATAAATTTCCATTCTTATTGCTAAGTCAGAAATATAAGTTTCAGGAATAAGTACTGGCATATTTACATTAATTTGTGGAGACCACATGTCATCAATGACAGCTTCAGAATTACCTTTTTTAAGTTCAGCAACAGTTTCTTCAAGCATTTTTTGATAAAGTTCAATACCTACTTCTTTAATATGGCCAGATTGTTCTTCACCCAATAAATTGCCTGCACCCCTTATATCTAAATCGTAGCTAGCAAGAGAAAATCCGGAGCCTATAGCATCAAGTTTTTGCATTACTTGTAAACGTTTCAAGGCTGTTTTCGTAATAATTTTATCACTAGGAATAATGAAATAACAATATCCTCTTAATTTTGAACGCCCTATTCTTCCTCTTAATTGATATAGTTGTGCTAAACCAAACATATCTGATCTATGAACAAACAATGTATTAACAGAAGGAATATCTAAGCCTGATTCAACAATTCCTGTTGCTAGTAAAAGGTCATATTTTTTATCAGAAAAATCGCACATTACTTGCTCAAGATCAGCAGGTTTCATTTGACCATTAGCCACAGCAATTTTTATTTCAGGAACTAAAATTTCTAATTTCGATTTGATTTCTTGAATGTCTGCAATTCTAGGACAAATATAAAAGATTTGTCCACCTCTTAAATACTCTCTCATTATAGCTTCACGGACTAATAATGAATCATATTCGCTAACAAATGTTCTTACAGCTAATCTATCAACAGGAGGTGTTGCTATAATACTTAAATCTTTTATTCCTGTTAAAGACATTTGAAGAGTTCTTGGGATAGGCGTTGCTGTAAGAGTTAAAATATGAACATTTTGAGTTAATTGCTTTAATTTTTCTTTATGGAACACACCAAAATGTTGTTCTTCATCGACAATAACTAAACCTAATCTTTTAAATTTTAAACTAGTTCCTAATATTGAATGAGTTCCAATGACAATATCAATCAGGCCCTTTTCTAAGTCTTCTTTTATTTTTGTTGCATCTTTAGCTTTAACCAGTCTTGATAATTGAGCAACTTTTATAGGAAAGCTTTCCATACGTTTTTTAAAGTTTTCATAATGTTGTCTTGCTAGCAAAGTTGTTGGAGCTATTATAGCAACTTGAACACCACTTAAAGCTGCAACAAAAGCTGCACGTAAAGCAACTTCAGTTTTACCAAATCCCACATCACCACAAATTAATCTATCCATAGGATTACCGGATTTTAAATCATCAACAACGTCTTGTATTGCCTTTTCTTGATCTTCAGTTTCTTCGTAAGGAAAACCTTGGCAGAATTCATCATAGGCTTCTTTTGAAACTTCTAAAAGTTCTGCTTTTTTAAGAAAACGTTGAGCTGCAATTTTAATCAAAACAGCTGCCATTTCCTTAATTTTTTCTTTTAATTTTTCTTTCTTATTTTGCCAACATTTAGTTCCTAATCTATCTAAAACAACACTAGTGTTTTCAGACCCATATCTACTAATAACATCCATATTTTCAACAGGAATATACAATTTATCATTATCAGCATATTCTATTTTCAAACAATCATGAGGAGCATTTCCAACAGTAATTGATTGAAGCCCTAAATATTTACCAATACCATGACTAATATGAACGACTAAATCACCAATATTTAGTTCTTTTAAATCCATTAAAAGCTTTTTGCTTTTAGATTTATTTGTTTTAGAAACTACATTTTTTTCACCAAAAATGTCTTGTTCTGTTAAAATTAAATAATCTTTTGTATTAAAACCTTTATCTAGAGGGCTTAGAACAAAAGGAACTATAGCTATTCTTTCCTGTAGAGCTTCTTTCCATGATGAACAATATCTAATCGTTAAATTTTGTTCACCTAATATAGTAGTAATTCTGTTTCTTGATAAATCTGATGAGGCTGAAAGTATAATCTTTTTATTCTCTTGCTGTTCATCTTTAATATAATTAGCTAAATAAGAACTATAATTTTCTTTTTCCTTATAACGAGCGCTTAAAAAATCAATATTACTTGAAATATTATCATATTGATAATTTATATCATCATCGCTCATATGGAATGGATAAAGCTCATATACAGTCTTATCACTAAGAATTTCTATTAAATCTGTTCTTGATAAAAACATTTCTTCAATAGGAACTGGATAATAAACATTTTCAGAAGATTTTTTTTGATCTTTTAATTCTTCTATTCTTGCATCATAATATTCTTTTACTTGAGCCTCAAAATTTTCAATAGCTTCATTTAATTGAAAATCTTTAATAATTAAAAAGTTTTTACAATAATCAAATATGGTTCCTAACTTTGAATAGAATAAAGGAAGCCAATTCTCCATGCCTGTATAACAAGCACTTTGAGAAACAGCTTCATAAAGTTCATTATTTTTAACTATACCAAATAATTCTCTATGTTTTTTTCTAAAGCAGTTAATTGTATCTTTTGTTAAGACAATTTCGCTCATAGAATATATAGATATATTTTGTATTTTATTGATTGTTAGTTGAGTTAAAGGATCAAATGAACGTATATCGTCCACATCATCTCCAAAGAAATCTATTCTTACAGGATTTTCATAATTTGGAGAAAAGATATCAACAATACTCCCTCTTACGGCATAATCGCCAACATCAAACACTTGTTCTGTTCTTTTGTATCCATGATTATTTAAAAACTCGATCAACGTCTCTAAAGAAATAGTCTTATTTAATTCGATATTAAAACAACTGGTAATATTGTCATCATCTTGAACTTTTTGCATAATTGCATGAACAGTAGTTAAGACAATAATATCATCTTTAATAGATTTATCTTTTAAAAGAGTTAGTGTTTTTATTCTTTGAGCAACAATATCTAAATTTGGAGATAATCTATCATAAGGTATTGTATCCCAAGCAGGGAAATCTAACACCTTAATTTCATTATCAAAAAACAAAATTTGTTCTTTTATAGAATTAAGATGATTTTCATTAGAACAAACAAATAGAACTTTATGGCACTTTTTTACAGCATCAATTAACATCATTGGTGTGTAACATAAAGGCATATTTTGTAAAATACGATGTTTGTTATCTAATTGAAATTTAGCCATTTCTTAAAAGTATCCTTTGTTTAGGAATTAATACAATAAAATCACATTATATTAAATAAAAATAACTTATTTTTATTTATATTTTTTATAAATCGATTTTATTTAAGCTTTATTTTTTGTATTATAAGGAAAAATTGTTTTAGAGAAATTTATATGCGTCCAGAAATATTATTTTCATATTTTGCTAATTTAGATACTTTATCAGGTGTTGGTGCTAAGACATCAACTTTGCTGAATAAATTATGTGGAAATAGATATATTGATTTATTAACTCATATTCCTACAAACTATATTGATAGACGCTTAAAATTATCAGTTAAGGCTGCAGGAAATAATATGATAGCAACTTTAAATATCAAGGCTATAAAGCATATAAAGCCAGCTACACTTAAAAGTCCTTGGAAAGTTATTTGTCAAGACAATACAGGTCAAATTAATATCGTTTTTTTTCATGCTTTTGGCAATTATCCTGAAAAACAACTTCCTTTATCGGAAGAAAGATTGATTAGTGGCAAAATAGTAATTGATGAGTTCGGCAACAAATCGATTATACAGCCTGATTACATTGTAAGTCCTAAAGATGAAAACAAAATACCTTTAATTGAACCTATATATCCTCTAACTGCAGGTATAACGAACAAAGCTATTATGAAGCTTGTGCAAGAGATTTTATCCAAAATAAAAGATTTACCAGAATGGATACCAGAAAACTTAATAAAGCAAAACAATTGGCCTACTTTTAAAGAAGCTTTAAGGATAATACATCTTCCAAAGAACTCTCAGGATTTAGATAATATAAATAAGGCATTAGAACGATTATCTTATGATGAGTTCTTATCAAATCAATTATCGATAAAATTTTTACATCAAAAGAATTATAATTCTCTTGGATGTAAAATAGAACCTTCAGACTTTCAATTGTTAAACACTATACAAAATTTGCCATTTAATCTTACATCATCGCAAAAAGAAGTATTAGTTGATATAAACAAAGATTTAAAATCTAAATTTAGAATGTTTAGACTATTACAAGGCGACGTTGGTTGCGGTAAAACAATTGTCGCAATTTTAGCTGCATTAAGCGCTATAGAAGCGGGATATCAAGTTGCAATAATGGCCCCTACTGATATTTTGGCAAAACAACATAAACAATCTTTATGTGATTTATTAAAAAATAAATACAACATAGCTTTATTAACAGGAAAAGAAACTGAAGCGAACAAACGCAAAATTCATGATGATATAAAGAATAATAAAGTTTCAATTATAGTTGGAACACACGCTTTGTTTTCTGAAAAAACAGATTTTTATAATTTAGGGCTAATTATTATTGATGAACAGCATAAGTTTGGCGTAAAACAAAGAACTGCTTTAGCAATGAAAAATCCTAAATGTAATATATTACTTATGAGTGCAACCCCTATTCCTCGAACTTTGGCATTAACAAGCTATGGAGATTTAAATATTTCTAAAATAGAAAAAGCTCCTGATAATAGACAAGAAGTTAAAACCTGTATCATACAAAACAACAGATTTAAAGATATTGTAGAAGCTATTAATAGAGCTATTAAGCAAGACAATAAAATTTATTGGGTATGCCCATTAATTGAAGAAAGTGAAAAGCTGGATTTAGAGAATATTCAACATCGATATGATGAACTCAACTCTTATTTTCCTAATAATGTTGTTATTGTCCATGGAAAAATGAGCAATGAAGAAAAAGAAGGAAATCTAGCTCTATTTAAAGAAGGTAAAAAAAGCATTTTACTATCAACCACCGTCATTGAAGTTGGAGTAAATGATCCAAATGCCACAATTATGATTATAGAGAACTCTGAACGTTTTGGTTTGGCTCAATTACATCAATTAAGAGGCCGTATTGGAAGAGGAAATAAAGCAGCAACATGTTTATTAATGTATAGTGCTAATTTGACAGAGATTGCAAAAGAGCGTTTGAAAATTATGCGCAGTACAACAGATGGTTTTTTAATAGCAGAAAAAGATTTAGAATTACGTGGTGCAGGAGAAATATTAGGAGAACGACAAAGTGGAATAGAATGTTTTAAAATATCTGATCCATTTAAAAATCCTACTCTGCTAAGTTTGGCAAATAATCAGGCTTTGACCTTAATAAAAAATTTGCAAGAACAAAACAAATCTTTACAAAATATAGATGATAATATTAAGAATTTGATTTGTTTATTTTCTCAATCGAACCTTTTTGATTAGCTAACATATAAATCATTTTCATAAATGTATGGTATATTTTGAGGTTCTATAAAATGAAAAACAAACAAAAAAATACGTTTATTTTTACATGTATTTTTAATACAAAAAGACATTATTCTAAGTATTTTTCAGGATTTAAGGCTTTTGTACCTTTTCTTATTTCAAAGTGTACTTGAACTTTTTTTACATTACCAGAATTGCCTGCAACAGCAATTTCTTCACCACGTTTTACTTGATCTCCTCTTTTAACAAGTAAAGTTTTATTATGGGCATAAGCAGTCATCCATCCACCATCGTGCTTGATTAGAAGAAGATTACCAAAACCTCTTAATTCATTACCAGCATAAGCAACTACACCATTTTCTGCTGATTTAACTTTAGTTCCTGCTTCAACTAAAATATTAATGCCGTCATTATGACGTCCTACACCAACTGGTCCATATTTAGTTATAAGCTTACCTTTAACTGGCCAAGCAAACAAAGCTTTTGATCTAGCAATAGGGGCAGCAATTTGAATAGCTTTAACTTTTTGTTTTACCTTCTTTACAAAAGACATTTTCTTAGCAGGTTTCTTTGAAGTTGATTTTGCAACATAATGGGTTCTATTTTCTTCAACAACACTTGAAGGAATTTTTAGTTCTTGATTTAAACTAATAGTATAAGGAGCTCTAATATTATTAATTCTAGTTAAAGCACTCATATCAACTTGGTAGGTTCTTGAAATACTGTAAATTGTATCCCCTTTTTTTACAATATGTATAGAAGCATTCGGAAGTTTAATCTTATCACCAATTTTTAATTTAAAAGGTGGAGCTAATCTATTTTCAATAATTAAATTTCTAATAGAAATCTGGTTTTTCCTTGCGATAGAATAAACTGTATCCCCTTTTTTAACTACAATATAACGAGATTTGTTTGAATATGATTTAGATTTATTTTTTGAATATCTATTTTGAGAAGGAGAACGGTAAACACCTCCATTTAAATCAATAGACGAACAAGCATTGCCTAATGATAAAACAAAGGCTATTAAAATAATTTTATATAAAAATGAAAAACTTATATTTTTCAAAATTGTATTATCTCTCCCTTTTTGATAGATTATATATAAATAAAATTAAAAAAAGACTTAATATGGACTAATTACATTGATAAATATAAGAAAAATTTTAAGAAAAATAAGAAAACATCCTGTTACACGTTATGGTTTAACGACGGGGGTTTCATTGTTAATAGGCTTCTCTTACGGAAAATATGTTGGTCAAAAGAATCCTTTTGAAAATCATAAAAATTATTTTGGGATAGAAAGCGAGCTAACGTCATCAGGGAAAAATTTATATTT
>JAKSVT010000025.1 GCA_024407875.1 Alphaproteobacteria bacterium | reverse complement strand
TAGTTAAATCTTCTTTTCCTTGATTCTCTTAGTGTCTAGACTTCGTAATTAATTCACTTTATTTTTTTTACACTTTCAAATTCCAAACAAATTTCATCAAAAGTTTTACCATGTAAAACGAAAAAAATAATTATTACAAGCATAAAAAAACAAATGATGATAGCTATTCATAAATATAAAAACAACCACCTAACACATTATTATAAATTTTCATACAAAAACCATAAAAATTCAATCAACAACATAGAAACTAAATGTAAAGTTACACTAATATTGCAAAAGAACAAATTTATAGCATCAAATTATTTAAACATATATCAAAGTACTTTAAAAGGCTCTTCTCTTGGTGTCTTTACATATTTGTATAATTTATTTGTAAGCTTTCTTACACTCTTTTCATGCTTTTTAAGATATTCACTGAATTCAGCTCTATATCCTTGAACCACACTTACTCCCTCAACAATCATATCAACGATTTTACCTTTAGAGTTTACACGCCATACAAATTCTGTATTGGAATATGATTCTTCAATATCAAATGTTGTAACAACCAAGTCATCACCATTTGCTCCATCGACTTCTTTAATGGTAAACTGATATCCGTAAAACAATTGCAAACGATAAGCCCACATTTTTGCAAAATGCATCAAGAAAACTTTACGGAAATTATTTAATTCTATTTGAGTGCATTCTGAAACATCTGATCTCAACACATAATTTACAATTGTATCAACATCAAAGTACTTATTTACAACATTTAACAAAGCTTGTTCACGTACAGCATCTTCAACATCTTCTTTATTATATAAAACAACTTCTGAAACAATTTCATCAGTCATTTTCTTTACAACATCTTTAGATTCAGCTTTTGCTGTCATAGGAGCCATCGTTAACAATAAAACTAATAATAATTTTCTCATATTACTCACTCCTATTATTCTTTAACATCAAATCTATAAGGCTTTAGCACTTCACTTGTGCTTTTTCCTTTTGCTTCAGCAATAGCTTTACGTTGTGCTTGACGATATGCATGACGTTGATTGCTATAGTAATCAACAGATCCAGCACGATTATCATCAATATATTCACGACCTTCAACATCGTATTCTGCTAACATTTCAACTCCAGCAATTCCAAGTTGTTCCCATAAATTTGTCTTTGATAATGGAGGAACATAGTAAACAGGATCAGCTACGAAATCAACTGCTAAACCTGCTACACCACGAATATCAGCACTTCCCACGATAGGTAATACAAGGTAAGGCCCTTCTCCAACACCCCAAACACCTAAAGTTGTTCCAAAGCTATTTCCTTTGTATTCATATCCCCAACCATCAGCAACATCAAACAAACCAACAATACCGGCCGTTGTATTAATACCAAAACGAGCTAAGTTATGACCAGCGTCTGAAAAATTTCCTTGCAAAACGTCATTAACTACAGTCAAAGGTTCTGACAGGTTAGATAAAGCAGAAGCTATCATATTTCTCAAAAATTCAGGAACAATAAAACGATAGCCTGTATCAAGAGGACGCCAAATAATTTTTTCAAACACATCATTGAACGCTTGCATTGATCTATTGAATGGTTCCATAGGATCATTTACTTCCTGATATTCTTTCAATGCTATAGGATCTGTAGGGGCTGTTGCACAACCTGTCAACAACACAAGTCCTATCAATAATAAGCGTATTTTTTTCATTACTTACTCCATTTTGTAAAAAAATCACATTATTGTAGACGTTTTTATACGTCCCATCAATGCTAAAATCTCATAATATGAATTATTTAATGTAGCAACAGCAATTACATAATCCAACTTTGCTTCAACTAAATCTTCTCCTACTTCTAAAAGGTCCTTTGTTGAACGCAAACCTAAAGAAACTTCATTCTTTATTCTATTTAAAATATCGGTCAACGTTTCAATCTTATGTCCGATCAAAGGAAGATATTTCTTTACTTCAAAATAAATTTGCCAAGCACCTTTTAGAGCTGCATCAACATCTTTGTCAATTAATTGAGCACTTGTCTTTGCTTGATCTCTTTGAATGACACTTTCCCTTATTTTTGAAGAAACATTACCTGCTTTATATAAAGGAATTTCAGCAACAAGCATTACTGAAGCATCTTTTTCATTTTCCCTACCATCATAGCCATCATCTTTTTCGTATCTAGAACCAGCAATTTCTCTTCTATACTCTGCTTCAACCTTAATCTTTGGATACATATCAGCCTTTGCTGCCTTTAAAGCACTATTTGCGCTATATACATGTTCTCTGGCAGAAACCAACATTGGATTTTCTAATTTTGCTATTTTCAAAGCTTCTTCAACAGTTTTTGGTAACACACTATCATCTGGCTCTGTTGCAACAAATTCATTAGGTATATAACCCGCTATCTTTTCAAATTCGGTTTTAGAAACTTCTAATTCATACCAAGCAGAACCTCGTAAAAGTTTAGCATCTATCAAATTTTTATAATTTTGGAGATATTCTGTTTGGCTAATTTCGCCCAATTTTACGCGTCTTTGAATATCTTCAGCTTGTGTCGATAAACGTTCAATATAATCATCATAAATTTTTACTATCTCTTGCTTTTCAACAACATCTGAAAAAGCTTCAACAGCATCTAATAAAACTTCTTGAATTGTGCCTTTTAAAGCAAATTTTTCTGCTATGTACACCTTTTTAGCAGCTTTAACATTATATGTTGTTCCCAAACCTGAGAAAATCGGTTGTTCTAAATTTACACTATAATTAACGGGACGACTTGATAAATTATATTTATGCGGATCATATGTTTGTTTGAACTTCCTATATCCATACGCATAATTACCTACAATTGTTGGCTTATAGCCCGATTTACTTTGTTCAACTTTTTCAGCAGCCAAATCAACAGAATATTTTTGAACTTCAATCTTTTTATTATTTTCCATAGTCTTATCTAAAACTTCAGGCAACGTATCACACACAGCTTTATTAGCCAAAACTAAAAATAATACGCTAAATAATAAAAAGAATTTTTTATTCATTTTTTCCTACTAAAATCAATGGTTCTCAATTGTAACACTTTTATAGTCAGGAAGCAACTTTTCAATAAGAACTCTTGAACTTTCATGTATTTTTTCTGTCTTTTTATTTAATTTTTCAATGAATAATATCGGATCATATTTTTTCATTTCTTTTAAAGCTTCAAACATAGCAAAAACTACCATTGGACCAAATTTTGAATTATTAGAAATATTTTTTCCTGTTTTTTCAAAATAGAATTTTTCAAACTCATCATTTTTCAATTCAACATAAGAAACAGGCAAGTAAATTTCTTTATTTTCATACAGTTCTTTGTTTGGTCTTAAATTATCAAGCAAATCTGTCCCATAAACTAATACATTTGGTAAAATATGAGTTATCATCTTGTAAAATTCAACAAAATCTTCTGAAGGACCAGCAAAGACAATAGCTCCTTCATATGTCGTTCCAGCATAATTTCTTAATGTTCTCAACAACTCTGTTGATGATAATGGTGATTGGTAGCTTAAACGATAATTTTGTGTATAAACACCCGATTGTTGGGCATTTCTTTCCATTATCGATGCAAAGATATCACCATATGTATTTTTATCAGAAGATATATAAAGAATTTGAGATACATTTCTATTCTTTATATCACTTAAAATAGCATCAACCATCTTAGACACAGGCACATAAAACGTCACATAATTATCTAGTTCTAATTCTGGCAAACGTTCTGATCGTTCAGCATACGGTGTTACTAAAGGTAATCCATACATATGAGAAAGCGTTCTTCCTGTACGAACATAATCAGTAGTAAATGGGCCAATTACGGCAGACAACGACAAATCTTCGCTAGCATTTTGTATCTTTTTTGCAAAATCTGGAAGACTACTTATTTTTCCTTCATAATTAGCCTTAAAAAATTCTTTTCCAGCTTTTTTATTAATAAATTGAAATGCTATTTTTATAGCTTCAACGTATTCACTTTCAACAGCATTTTGTTCATTGTATAAAACTTTAACATTGTAAAAATTCTTTTTATTTACATTTCTTTTGCGTTTATTATAAGCAGAATAAAACTCTTCTTTTTGGGTAAAGAAACCATAATTGAATGCACCCAAAGCAGCCAAAGCAAAAATCGCCAATAAAAATATATAAACTATAACAAAAGATTTTTTCATTTTAACATTCCTTGTGCTAATTGACGCTGAGCCAAATGCTTAAATAATCCTTCTTGTGCCATTAACTCTTTATATGTACCTTTTTGTACAACATACCCTTTATCTAATACATAAATACAATCTGCATTTTTAATTGTTGATAAACGATGAGCAATCACTATTCTAGAAACATTCATCTCTTCCATATTTTTACTAATATTTCTTTGTGAAATATTGTCTAGCGCACTTGTTGCTTCATCCATAATTACAATTGGAGGATGATCAACCAAAGCTCTTGCAATTAAAATACGTTGTTGCTGTCCACCTGACAAGGTCTCTGGTGAAACAACTGTATGAATTCCTTTATCCATTTGACGAACTTCTTCATCCATAGAAGCAATTTTCAACGCATTCCAAGCATCTTCTTCTGTACAATTGGTACCGATTATTACATTTTCAAGCACTGTATCTTGTAATATTTTACCAGATTGCATAATAACGCCCATTTGAGATCTAATTGAAGTATAATTCAAATTTGATAAATCTTTACCAGAATAATAAATAGCTCCCTTTTCTGGAGTTTCAAAACCTAATAACAATCTTATAATAGAACTTTTACCTGCTCCAGATGGACCAACTAATGCAATAAATTTTCCTGGTTTTACCTGAAACGAAACATCTTGTAAAACCAATGGCATATCTTTGTTATATCTAAAAGCTATATGTTCAACTTCAACACTTCCATCAAGTTTTCCACAATCATGTCTATTTTCTGTTATCTCAGCAGGATATTTCAAAATTTCATATACACGTTTTGCATCGGGCAAAATCATTAAAAAATTCCAAATCCCTGATACTAAATCTTGAACACCTTGTTGAAACATTTGGAAAGTTAGCATAAATGACAAAAATACTGGCAATGAAACTTTCATTTCTGGCACAGTCTCTTCGAGACCATAAATCAATACAAAGGTAAATAACATTAAAAAGTTTCTTATACTAAATAAAGCATTTTTATTTCTATCCATCAAAAAACCTTTATTTACCATTACAGACAAATCATCTGTAAATCTAGATAATATCTGCTGTTCTGCTCCAGCCGCACGAATTTTATTCATTCCATTAACAAATTGTTTTAATAAGCCATTCATTCTTCCTTTTGCAGCAACAAATTCTGCATTTGGTTTTAAATTATTGCGAGAAATTACAAAGAACACTATGACTTGAATAACGGAAATACAAACCGCAACACCCGCTAAATATTTATTAAAATAATACATCAATCCAATAAGTGACAACTCGAAGAAAGCTTCAACAAATTCAAGAATGAAAACATCATTCATTCTTTCATGAATTAAATCTCCCCCAAGAATTTTTTGAGTCAAATCGCCAATATTACATGTTTTCAAAACATTTACAGGCATACGCAAAACGTGGTCAAAAACAGCCATTTGAAAACGTTTATATTGTTTATAAAAGAACAAACAAAATACAACTGTTGGAACAGCACCAATACAAATCTTACAAATCATTATTCCCACTAAAAGCAAAAAAAGCTGAAATAATACAGATTTATTCGCTACAGGAATAACATTTTCTGTGATATACCCAAAAGCCAATGGGATTGATGTATTCATAATAGAAAAGATAATTCCTGAAATAAGAATGCCCCAAATTACTTCTTTACAATTTGTCAAAACAAACTTTAAGACATTTTTTGTAGAAACATCACTATTTTCAAAAGTTTCATAAACAACATATGCATCTAACAAGAAATCACTTGCATTTTTACTATTTATCTCAACCTTATTTCCTGTTTTATGATCTATGTAATATGAATAATTTGAATCAATACTCATAAAAACAGGGCTTTTATCTTTAGCAAATCCAATTATAGGTCCTATAGATTGTTCATAATACTTTGTATTTAGTTTAACTTTTCTTAATCGCCAATTCCATTCCACAGCAATATATTCGATAGCTTCGAAGAACTCATCCTTACCAAATTGTTCAAAATTTATTTCTGTATTAATTGGCAAATTACAAGCTTTTGCCATTGCATATATGGCTTCTGCAAGCACATTCTTTTCTGTGTTTACAAAATCATTTGTTGTCATATTAGCAATTTCGCCTGCATATCTAACTTTTCTATTAATTTCTTTGCTAATTTGAATATGATTTTCTCTATTTGTATTTTGAAGATTTTTCTTCTTTTTAATTAAATCTTCTAAAAATTCAACGAACAAATCTTCAATATTTTTTGAAACTATTTTATTTCTAAAAACCTGATTCATTGACGTTGCTAGGAAATCAAATTCTTTCTTTTCATCATGTATTGTTTCTACAAAATTTGCTTTTTGACTTACTAGTATTAAAACATAGTTTTTATTTTTATAATTCAAAATCTTATGAGGCGCAAATACATCATTTTTTTCAAGAGTAGCCCAATATTCTCTAACTCCTAATTTATTGTCATCTAACACTTTAGCAAAGAAAAGAATTGCTCTACCTTCAACAATTTTTAAAGGTTTGGATATTTCATCAGATCGAATAATCATATTAGACATCTTATGATCCCTCCAATTCCATTAAATTTGCATATTTTCCATTTAAGGCTATTAATTCTTCATGAGTGCCACGTTCAACAACTTTTCCTTGTTCTAACATCACTATTTCATCACTATCTCGAACTGTACTCATTCTATGAGCAATAATAATACAAGCACATCCTCTTCTTCTAATAGCTTCATCTATCTCTGCCTCCTTAATAGGATCTAATGCTGAAGTAGCCTCATCCAAAATCAAAACAGGAGTTTTATATGTTAATGCCCTAGCTATTTCTAATCTTTGTCTTTGGCCACCCGAAAAATTGAGACCTTCTTCTAAGACTTCTTGTTCTAAAGCAGGACCTCTTTCCGAAAGTTCTTTTTCTATAGAAGCATCTTTCAGCCCTTGTTGTAGTTCTAAAGCATCATACTCCGGAGAAAACAATGTTAAATTTTCACCTACCGTGCCTGAAAACAAAATAATATTTTGATCTACCGTTCCTACAATGGAATAGAACTGTTCTCTTGTATATTGATTTATAGGTTTTCCATTAAGAAGCACTTCACCAGACCATGGAATTAATGTCCCATTTGCTAACTTTGCAAGTGTAGACTTACCAGAACCTGAAGAACCAACAAATGCAATTCTTTTCCCTGGAGTTAAAATCATTGAAAAGTCTTTTAATAATGGCGGACAATTTTTGGAATATCCAAATGTAATATTTCTAAGTTCTAACGTTTCAAAATCAGGAATTATTTCTTGTAATTTAGATGTTTTGAAAGTTGTATCATCTTTATTTTTAAAGATTTCATCAATACGACGAAAACTTGCCCACAAAGGCTGAAGCTTTTCTTCTCCATATGTACAAACCATAATACTTTGACGAACAGCTTCTACCAAAGTTTGAAACGCAAGCAATCCACCTAAAGTCATCTTTCCTTGCATAATTAAATATGCACCGCCACAAATAACAAATAAATCAGCTAGACAACTAAAAAATTCAAAAACCGTTTCAAAATAACAAGTCGACAAATCAAACTTCGTCTTTTTATTCAAATAGTTTGTTAAATTATCAGCCCAACGATTAAACATGACATTTTCACGACCAGAAGCTCTAAGATTTTCCATCATAGATAATCCTGTCATTACAGATGCTGTTAATTTTGTTTTTAATTTTAAGATTGATTGGTTAATATTTTGCCAGTTTTCATCAACTATATTCATGGAAATCAATATCGAAAACAAAACACCCAAAAATATAAAACTTAAAATTGGACTTATAAAAAACATTACAATAAAAGATACGATAATACAAATTACATTTACAGCACAGTTTGCCAATTCACTAAATGTTAATTCAGCAACATCTGCATTGTACATTATTCTCATTTGAATATCGCCATCTGGCATTTGCGCAAAAAAAGATGCCGGCAATCTAAAAATTTTATTTATAGTTAATAAAGTTTCATTTATCGCAAATTGAAGTCTTCCACATCTTAAAATATACAGCATTAAATGATTCAAAGAAACTTTGATTATAATCATAAATAAAAAAGCAATTAGTAATGGAAACAGCCATTCTTTCTTAACTGAAAAAACTCTATCCACAAAAATTTGCATTATAAAAGGTATGATAATACTTGGTATTGCTAATAACAAGGAAGCCCACATTAAAGAACGAATAATTGTGCTCATTCCCTTAACATAATTCCATATCATATGAAAAATATTTAATGGCTTTTCATTTTTTACAAATTTATCATTTGGTCTAACAAACAATGCTACATTATTGTATTTTTTTTCAAAATTTTCTTTTGTAATTACAATTGGTCCTTCAGAAGGATCGTTAATATAAACTCTATTTTTTTTATCTATTCCTTCGTAGACAACATATTGATTATCAACGAATTCTACTATAATAGGACCTGATTTTAAGTATATTTCTTTGGCGCTTAAATTCTGTATTTCAGCATTTGTTCCAAAACGCATTGCTGCCTTTTGTACCAAATCAATTTTGCTTCCATTTCTTGTTGTATCGCATTCAAGACATAATTTCTCATATAATTCATAATATCCAAAATATCCTAATACAATACCTAAAGATGCTGCTCCAGATTCAAAACTTTCATTTTGAATTACTGTTGGCGTTTCAACTTTTTCTGGATAAGATGGTATATTACTCATTCCTACTTACCCGCATTTTTCTTATTTAAAATAACTTTTCTTAATGATGGTATTACATACGACATAGGAGACCTATATCCTGTATTTACAATCACGCTTCCTTGCATACCAGCAACAATTTTAAATGGCCATCCTTTCTTTGTTGTCCATTTGTATCCACTTTCAGACATTTCATCGGGAACAATCTCTAATACGATTCTCATAACAGCATCATCTTCAACAATTTTCTGTGTTAAAACATCATTCATAAGCTCAGCTCTAACAGTATCTGCATTTACAGGAACAGAGCTAACATCTTGAACAATTGCATGAATATAGCCATACTCAGCTGCAGGAGCTACATCTGGAGAAAAGAATGCACTCATACCATTTTTTACCTTTTTACCATAACTTGAAGGAATAAAGGCTACTAAATAAATACCTTTTTCATCACCAGAAGATAATAATGCTATCTTTTCACCTTTTTCAACATAAGCTCCTTCTTCCTTAAAAACTTCAAGAACTTGACCATCGAAATTTGATGTAATCCAAGAAGCTTCTTTATATATATCATTATACAATTTTAAATCTCTTAACTTATTTTCACGCATTCTTCTTAAAGTTAAAAGCTTTTCTTCTTGATTCCACAAACGTTCTTTAACGGAAATATCAGCTTCCATAGATTGAAACATTGTCTGTAAAAATGAGCTTTCTGTTTGAAGCATTTGATCTAAAGCTTGATAATAAGTAATTTTAGATGCTGACCCTATCGATCTTAGTTCTTTATATAATCCCGCAATTTCTTCTGCACGCTTTTTACTTTTTTCTTGTTGAAGCTTTAAAGTGTCTAAGCTATTTTTTTTCTCTGTTTCTAAATCATTTTGATACTTAGTTAGTCTCTTTGTTCCTTCTTCTAGGAAAAGAATTTCAGAAGATAAATTTTCAAATTCATTTCTTTGTTGTCTAGCACCAAACAATGTTTCAGGATTATAAATATAACCAAGAATTTGTCCCTCATTAACCTTTGATCCTGACACAATATTCAAATGTGACAAAACACCATTTTGTCCTGATACAATAGGATGAATTCCTCCATTAGAAATAGTCATTCCTGAACCAGAAACATTTTCTGATAAATTGCCAAAAAAGCCCCAAATAGTTATCAATAATAAAGACATAGAGACAAATAACAAAAATCCCCAAATCCACGGAGCTTTTGGTCCAGTCAACTCAAATTCATACTTATTTTTTTGAATTTGTATTTGTTCTGTTTGCATAGAATTTATTCCTTACCATGCTTAAATATTAATTTTTACGCTGCTTTATTACCAGACAATCCTTCAAGCAAACCAATTATGAACATTGCAACTAAAATTACAACAATACAAATCCACTGTTTTCTAACAATCTTTTCCTTCAAAATTAATTTTGAAGCTAAAATTGTAAACATACCTGTTGTTGCTACAATTGCTGCCGTAACTACTGAATTTTTTGCAGTTGCATATGTATAGCAAAGTTGCGCGCCTACCGTACAAAGAACAGCGTAATGCTTAAAACCTTCAGATTTTTTGAATGGATTATATGTTTTCTTATCTTTAATGAGCATATAAATCCATGAAATCAAGCCAACAACAATAAAGCCAACTCCATAAATCATCAAGAATTCTTCTTCGCTCATTGAATTTTCAACTTTTTCATCCAACAAAAGAGCTGTAATTACACTATCACCCGCATCAAATACGCAATAAATCAATGGAAAAACAAATGCAAATGCACCATATTTAGATGCTCTATTGCCTTGTTCATCTACCCCTTCTTTACCTGCTGCTAATCTGTTTTGAACAACAGCTAATCCAACAATACCAGCCATAATAACAAAAGCACAAGCCAAACTAACAGGAGTAATTCTATCCCATACAGAATTCAATTTACCTAACATTAAAAATGAAACTAAAATCATGAATGGAGGAAAAGCATCAGCAGCGCCTTGAACTGGACCCATAACTGATAAATTTAAATAGCGATAACCGACATTATTTACAATTGCAGCACACGCTGTTGAGAGTGGCAATAAAAATAATAATTTATGCTCCCAAACAGATGTAAATAAATTATAATCTTCTATCTCAATATCTTGAGAAACGAAATACATTGTAAACAAGCTCCAGAATCCTGTAATAACAGCAATTTGATATTGAGAATTTGCATTTTCTTCAGGAGAAGCTTTTTTTACAAAAAATTCTTCAAAAGCCCAACCTAATGTCGCAACAAAAGCTAAAACAATCCACATAATAAAGCTCCCCGATAATATATTTTGTTTTAAATAATTATAATACATTTAAACAAAAAAGAAGCTATTTTTCAACAGCTTCCTTAATGTTTAATATATTTAAAATAAATTATTCACCGATGTACATACCCAAACCACGAGCTGTCTTTACAATCATTCCTTCTGGATCAACTTTTTCTGTTCCGACAGCAGCAACTTCATCTAATGAAACATCTTGAACTTCACTGTTTCTCCATACACACATACGATCTGACTTACCTTGAGCTAATACATCAACAGCATGTACACCGAAACAACTTGCAGCTAAACGGTCAAATGCAGCAGGAACACCACCACGTTGTACGTGGCCTAAAACTGTAACACGTGTTGAGAAACGTGGATCAACTTCATTCAAACGTGCTGACAAATATTGTCCAATACCACCATAGCGTACACCATCAACTTGAGCTACAGAAATATTTTCTCCTTCTGGTGTCTTTACACCTTCAGCAACTACGATCAAGCAATGGTCACGGCCTTGTTCACGTACTAAATGTAACTTACGTACAACACCTTCTAATGTGTAAGGAATTTCTGGAAGCAAGCAAACATCTGCTCCACCTGCGATAGCTGAATGCAATGCAACGTGTCCAGCATCACGTCCCATAACTTCACAAATAATTACACGGTGATGTGATGATGCTGTAGAATCCAAACGATCTAAAGCTTCAACGCAAACGTCACGAGCTGTAGCAAAACCTACAGAATGTTCCGTAATTGGAGTATCATTGTCAATTGTCTTTGGTACACCGACCATTTTTACACCAGCGCCTCTGCACAACTTTGAAACGATTGCCATAGAACCATCGCCACCGATAACAACTAATGCATCTAAACCTAATTCACGGCATCCTGCACCAAAATCTTCTGTTAAATCTTTTGTTGTGCCATCTGGCATTGGGTGAGCAAAAGGAGAACCTTTATTAATTGTTCCCAACATAGTACCACCTAAACGAGCATAAGGCATGTGGAAATCTGATACAGACATTTTACGATAACGTAAAGGACGGAATGTCAAACCATCTGTACCATCAATGATACCATAAACTTCCCATCCATATGTCCATATAGCACGATGTACTACTGCACGAATAACTGCATTCAAGCCAGCACAGTCGCCACCACTTGTTAAGACACCAATTCTTTTAATCTGAGACATTGTAATTTCTCCAACATAAAATCAAAAATTTTATGTTTTAATACAATTTTTTTTTAACAGTTGCAACATAAAACAAATGTTTTTGGATTTTTTTTACTTTTCTCCCATAACAACGCCTTCATTTTCATTTGAAACAACTGTCTTTTCCACAGTTTCAACTTGAGTATTTTCTGGCATTGTTTGTTCAACTTTTGATGTAGCCTCTTCAGATTTTTTATTTTCTGTATTTTCTAATTCAGTTGTTTTTTCTAAATTAGAACTTTCATTTGAAGCGTTAGTTTCAATTTGTATATTAGGCAAATCACGTTCAACACTTGTATCAACTTTTATTAGTTCTTGATCTAATTCCTTAGTTTTTGGCTTATTAACCTTTTTGTTTGGATTAGGAATTGTTTCTATATATATATAGGTATCTGTTTCACCACGTTCATTTTCTTTTTGGAAAGTAACTTCTTTGGTAAAATCAGATTGCTCTAATCTTTCTTGTTTTCTCTGACGAGCTAATTCCTGTTCTTTTGTCAATTGCTCATTTGCAATCTTTTGTCTTTCTTCTGCTTGTTTAATAGCATTTTCGATTCGTTCAGCTACAACAGGATCTTCAACAGGTTTACGCTCTCTAGGTTTAGGATCTTCTTTTGATAAATCCTGTTTTTCATCCTTTGTATTAACTTCATTTGTATTTGAAGTTTCACCTTCTTGAGAAACCTTAGGTTGAGTATTCTCAACTACTTCTGTTTTATTTTCTACAGAAGTTTCTGTTACTGATTGTGCTTGTTCATTATTCTGTTGTGGTTGTGGCAAAGAATCTTGCACTTCAGTTGATGGCTTTTCAACAACTGGAGCATTTTGATCAATTACAACATTTGAAGTATCGTGATTTCCTTCAACACTTGTCGTAGTTACAACAGTTGTTGTAGTTGTTTTTTCAATACCTACTATTTCTTCCTTTTGTTGATTTGTCTCTAAAGATGGGTCTACAACATTTTCTGAATTATTTTTAACTTTTTCTTCTTTTGTTTTATTAACATTCTTCCATCTTTCATTCTCAAGTTTTTCATCAACTTTTGGCAATGAAATTTGTTTAACTTCAGTTAAATCAGTATCTATAACCTCTAATGCAGGAACTTTAACAGCAGGCTCTTCAGGTTTAGGATCTGGAATTGTCTTAACTACAACCTCTTCTACGACAGTTGTTGTAACAACCTTCTTAACTTCACCATTATCGTTCTTAGTCTCCTCAACTTTAACATCTGTTGAAGTATTATTTTCCATTACTTGATTCTTTTCTAAAACTATTTCAGATTTAGGAGGGACATTAGCCAAAGGAGCTTCTTTAGTAGCTTCAACTACATTTGGAGCAGTTTCAACTTTTGGAACTTCAACTGTTGGTAATTCTGTCTTTGGAGCTTCAACAGAGGCTTCAAGTTTTGGAGTTTCAACATTAGGCATTTCTACAACAGGCAATTTAGGTTCTGAAGATTTATCAACACTTGGTACCTTTTCACCAACTTCTTTTTTAACTTCTTCAGGTTTTGCTTCGTTAGTTTTAATATCTACTTGTTTTTCAATTTGCTCTTCAATGATTACAGTATTATTTTCAGCATCTGCTGGCTTGTCTTCAATTTTTGGCAATTCAACACTAGGCTCATCTGCTGGAGCTTTTGCTTCAGGAACAGGTACAAATGCTATATCTTTCTTTTCTTTACTCGGTTTTAATTTTGGAGGAGCAACGAAATTAATTTTTCCTTCTAAAGCTTTATCTTGCTGCTTCATTCTTTGATCGATTTGAGACATAAATTCTTGGCCACCTTTTTCTAACCAAGTTTGATATACTTTTTTGTAATCTCCAGTTGTAACTAAAAGTTTGTCGTAATCATTTTCAAACCATTTCTTCAGTTCAACTTTAATATCATCTGTTATTTCTTTTCTATATTCGTATGCTTCACATTTAGCATCTTTATCTGCATACAAATCTTTCTTAATTAATGTCTCTATATCACATATTTTCTTTTCGAATTCGAATTTTTTATTTGGTTCATAAATAGCATAAATTGTCAAATCTTTATCTTTAATTTCTTCAGTTGTTCTTTCAACAACAGATTTTGACGCTAAAGAAACAGCTGATTTTTGAATACCATCTGCTTGGTCGCCATGAATAATAATCTTTGTATTATCAAGAGCTTTTGATTCACTTAATTCATTTATCATATATTGGAGTTGACCATATAAACATGCTGTTTGTTGCATATATGCTCTTTTACTATTTTCTGACGCTCTATAATCTTTATGATATCCATATTCTTTTTGTTCACGCCATTTCATAGGATTTTTGTTAAGTTGGCAATTTTCATTATATATATAAGGATACATTGGCAAATCAACATGTGCAAAGAATACATTCTTTCCTTTTGCTTGAGATACATCTCTACTTAAACGGTGAATAACATCAGCTTGTCCAATAGGTAAAGATTCAGAATATGATGCATTAATAAATGGAACATCTAACTTAGGAAATTTCTCTTGCAAAAAGGCTACTGCTGTTTTTCCTACTGGAATTGATTGTAAAATATGGCCAATCAACAATAAAAATCTTTGTCCAGGTTCTAAATCTGTCTGATACAACGCTCCCATTGGTGCAGGATATGTAACACAACGATCCATTTTTCCATATCCTTTACAAAAATCAAAAGGATATGTTTGATAAATATTTAGTTTATAACCGTCTTCTTGTAGTTTTTTAAAAACATCATTTTTAAGAAGAACTAATTTTTGATCATTAGAGTTTGTAAAATATGAAGCATCATCACGATTATAAAATTCAACCCCAACTTTTTCCTCATATGGATTTAAAACACTAGCAACATTTTTTAATTTATCCTTATATTTTGTATATACATCAGGATAAAATTTAAAATCATTACTTTGATAAAAATCTTTAATAAAAGAAGGATTTAAATTAGAGTTTGCAATTTTATCAGCATCAATTTCTTTTGCAGTTTCTACAGCAGATCGATAACTGACATGATTTTCAAACATCAAATAAATAATATTTTCATTCTTTTCTTCTGGAGCTTCTTCACCTTCTTTTACCTCAACATTAGCGACTTTTGTGCCCGAACCTTTATAAATTTCAGGAATTACTTGTTTTGACGACATATTAAACAAGAATATCACAGCAGCTATTGTTGGAAGAGACAATAAAGACATTGCTCCACCACGGAAAATCAACAACAACAAGAACAATAAAAATCCCCCAGCTACACCAACGTAAAGATTTCCACTATTCATCAACATATCTAACTGCATTTGAGGTAAGAACGAAACATATCCAGATAACATAACTCCAATATTATCAGGGTATAAGACGCCTAAAACGTAAGCTAAACATGCACCTGAAGCTGTTGCCAACCAAACACGCATCAAAAATTTTGAAATTGATAAGAAAAATAATGAAACAAATGCAATAACAGCTAAAGCTATCAAGGAATATAAAACTTCAGGCAAAATTTCATCATTTACAATCATTGGATAACGGTTCTTGTATAAGAACGTCATAAATGATCCTGTAAAAACGAAAATCAAAAAGATTACTGAATGCAAGAAGTACATTAAGGAATAATCTTTTTTAGCTTTAGATTTAACCTTAGCCTTAGGTTTCTCTGGAGTTGTATTTGTCGTCATAGTTCTTTTTCCAACAATTTCTTATGCTTTATAAAATGTTTTATTGCGCGCTAACATAATATATTGCATAAATCAAAATTTCCGGTATTTTATATTATAATCATAGTCTTAACAAGTAAATATTAGATTAACAAAATTTTCGAAAGCAAAAAATGGAATTATCTTTTGATTTATTATTAAAAAGAGCTGTCGATTTACATGATGCCTTCCAATTAGATGAGGCTGAAAATATATATAGGCAACTTTTAGAAATATCTCCTCAAAACGATAATATTTTAAATCTTATCGGATTAATTGCTTGTCAAAAAGGTGCTTTTGATTCAGCTCTTGAATATTTATACAAAGCCATCAAATATAATCCAGAAAATTTTAACGCTAGATTTACTTTAGCTCAAACACTTTGTGAAACCAATAGACCTAAAGAAGCTTTAGAACAATACAAAATTCTACTCGATAAAAATCCTGATTTTGCAGACACATATCATAATATCGGTGTAATATATAAAAATTTAAATGAAATAGAAAAAGCAAAAGATTTTTTTGAAAAAGCTCTTGAAAAGAACAATAATTTTGCTTTAGCAAAAGTTAATCTTTCAATTATTCATAGAGATGAAAATAATTATTCAAAAGCCATAGAATTATTAAATGCCGCTATCGAAAATGATGCAAATTGTGCAGAAGCTTATTATCAACTGGCTATTACACTTAGAAACCAAAAAGAATATAAAAATTCTTATATGAAAATGGCTAAAGCTATTGAAATTGAACCTGCAAATTATAAATACTTAAATGGCATGGGAATAATTTGTGAATATTTATCTCTAGATAATGAGGCTCTTTCTTATTATACAAAATCAATTCTTGCTAATGAATTTTATCCTGATGCTTACAACAATAGAGCTAATATATACGTAAAATTAAAAGAGCCTTATAAAGCAGAAAACGATTTTAAAAAAGCTATAAAATTAGATCCAAAATTTGTTGAGCCTTGTAATAATTTAGGTGCTTTATTATATAATCAAGAACGATTTGAAGAAGCTTTGGAATATTATAGAAAAGCTTTCATTATCAATCCTAAAATGCCTCAAACTTGTTTAAATTTAGCAATAATTGTAAAACAAGCTGGAGATATTGAAGAAGCTATATCCCTATTATTTAGAACGTTGTCTTTAGATCAATCTTTAAATCAGGCACATTTTTATTTATCCGAAGCTTTATATCACTATGCCACTGTAGAAAAACAATTAGAAATGGCCATAAAACTCTGCAAAAAATGGATTGAGTTTTTTCCTGACAATCCCATTGCAAAGCACACATTAAATTCCTTAGAAAATAATTCACCTGAACAAGCAGATAAAAATTATATCAGACAACTTTTTGATTCTTTTGCTGATAATTTTGAAAAAACTTTAAAAAAACTGGATTATTCTGTTCCTGATTTAATTGAACAAGAATTAACGGATGCGCCTTCTAATTTAACAATTTTAGATGCTGGATGTGGTACAGGGCTTTTAGCAAGCAAATTAAAACCACATGCATTAGAATTAATAGGTATAGATATTTCTGAAAACATGATTTTAAAAGCTGAAGAAAAAAATCTGTACAGCAATCTTTATGCAACAGAAATAACAGATTTTTTAAAAATTCAATCAAATCAAAACAGATTCGATATAATTACATTTGCTGATGTAATGTGCTATTTTGGAAATTTACAAGAAGTTTTGACCTTATCTTATAATAGCCTAGACAACAATGGACTTTTATTATTTACAATCGAAACTGTAGATGAAAGTTCAGAAACAAACGATAGCAACTCATATAAATTATCAAAAACTGGAAGATATCAACATAATCCAAATAAGATAAAAGAACTTTTAAACAAATTAAATTTTGAAATATTATCTTTTAAAAATTGCGATTTACGTACTGAAAATCAAAACATCGTAAAAGGAATGTTGATTAAAGCAAAAAAAAGTTTTATAAATCAAAAATGATAAATTTTTCAAAATGAAATGTGGACAATGTGGTCAAGAACGATTAAAATAGCGACTATATTAATAGGGTTGACCTTTGTTGCCTTAGTTTCGTACAAACTTTTATGGAGAAATCATATGCCTACATACAATTGGGTTGATGTTGAAAAAGAAGATGCTTTAATTGAAAAAATAAATGCTCTTTCTACATTTGCTATTTTCAAAGCTGGAAAGACACATTTACAAACAGCAGAATTGCCTTTTTATAAAAATTTTAAATTCTTAAAGGCTACAACATTTTCAACAATTCCTCCTGTTACAATGACATATTTGTTAGCTAACAATGGTGATGTAATCAAAATGGATGGAACTCGTGAACCTATTTTTGAAAACAACCCTAAAGCAGGTTTAGTATTAAATGAATCAACAGTTGTTGCATATGCAACATTTGTATTGGATGCTGTTCAAACAGATCAAGGTTCATTACGTTTAGTTGAACATGTTGACGAAGAAACATTTACAGATCGTCCAACTCCACAACAAAGAAAAGATGTAACTCATGCGATTCGCCCAGCTAAAGTTGAAAAGACAGCTGACGGCTTTAAATTAGATGCTATTATGTTGTATGGTGATACAGTATTCCGTGCAGACATAGTTGTTCGCAATGATGGTTTTATTGAAATTCTTGGTGAAGAAAAATTATTAGAAGGTCTTCCTATTCGTCCTATTTTCTTAGAGTAATTTAGCGATATTCTAAAAAATGCTTCTTCAAGTAACCGATATTATAAATAGATTAGGCTTGGATATCGATTTCTTATCCAGTGGGGAATGTATTGATCGTTCACCTGTGAATGGTAAAACCATCGCATCATTCCCCTTAGCTGATGCAGCACACGTCCAAAAAGTAATTGATAGGGCGTGTTTTGCTTTTAATGAATGGAGAGGCGTATCTCCAACTGATCGTGCGGATTTAATAAGAATTTTCATTGAAGAATTAATACAACACAAAGAAGATCTTATTACTTTAATTATGATCGAAACTGGTAAAATTAGATCATCTGCAGAAGCTGAAGTAAATACTACTATATCTATTTGTGAATCTGTTGCTGGAATTCCAAAACTTTTAGCCGGGTTATCATGCCCTACTCAAGATCAGAAATTAACAATTTCTCAAACATGGCTTCCATTAGGTCCTGTTGGTGTAATTACTTCTTTTAATTTTCCTTTACGTGTGTGGGCTCACCATGCATTAATGGCATTAATTTGTGGGAACTCTGTTATTTGGAGACCTTCTAGAAAAGCAACTTTGACAGCTTTTGCAATAAATACGCTACTACGCAGAGCAAAAGCACGTTCTTTTACGTATTGTCCTGAATATTTATCACAAATTTTAATCTGTGACCATGCTGAAGGGCAATTACTTGCACAATCTGAAAGAATACCTTTATTGTGTGTAACAGGAGCACCAACAACAGCAAAGAAATTACAACATTGTGTAAGCCAACGTTTTGGAAGAGTCTTGTCTTCTATTGGTGGAAACAATGCCGCAATTGTTATGCCAAGTGCAAATCTTAATTTAGCTATTACAGAAATTGGAAATTCCATAGTAGCAGATTGTGGTCAGCGTGCAACTTCTTTAAAAAGAGTTTATGTTCATCGTAAAATTTACGACACATTTGTTTCTCAATTAAAAGAATGGTTGAATTCTATTCACATAGATTCTCCATTTGAACCTCCTTCAAAAATGGGGCCTTTAATTGATAAAGAAGCTTTTTCATTCATGCAATACACTTTGAGCATGGCTGAAAAGGCTGGCGCTAAAATTTTTGGCGGTGAAAGAATGAACATAGGTCATTTTGCCGATGCTTATTATGTAAAACCAGCATTAATTGAATGCGAAAAACAAATTGATTTAGTTTTGGAAGAAATTTTAGCCCCTATGGCATTTGTAATTCCTTTTGATGATTTACATGAAGCTATAAATAACGTTAATGCCTTTTCTCAAACATTATTATCTTGTTTATTTACCAACAATTTACAAGAAGTTGGCAATTTCACATCTGATTTTGGCGTATCAAGTGCTGCAGCAACAGTTAATGCTGGAACTGTAGGATATGATTTAGAAGCTATGTTTAGAACAGGTAAAAATGGAAACACAACAGGAACAATCGAAAATTCTTGGAAAATGTTTATGCAATCAAAAACTTGTTTAGTTAACTATAATGCTTAAGGAATAACAATGATTAAAAAATATGTAATATTAGGCATGATATTAACTTTAGTTGGATGTGCAACACCAAAACCTGATCCTGAGAAAACATCCCCTGAAGAATTATATAATTATTCAGCAGATTTATTAATTAATCAAAGAAAATATACTAAAGCTATTGAAGCTTTTGATGATATAGATCGTTATTACCCTTATTCAAAATGGGCTCTAAAAGGTCAGATTATGATGGCGTTCACCCATTATATAAAAAAAGAATATGACGAAGCAGAGTCTGTATTGGAAAGATTCATCCAATTGTATCCAGGAAATCAATATGCTCCTTATGCATATTATTTAAAAGCTATGTGTTCTTATGCACAAATTGTAGATCCAACAAGATCACAATATAAAACACAAATGGCTTTAGATGCTTTAAAAGATGTTGCTGTTCGTTTTCCTAATACAAATTACGGCAAAGAAGCTTCAAAAAAAATTGCTTTAACTTATGAATATTTAGCTGCAGAACAAGTTAAAATCGGTGAATATTACCAAAAAGATAACAATTATGCAGCAGCATTGAACCGTTATATTGAAGTAGTAAAGATGTATCAAAATACTAGATATACAATTGAAGCTTTATATAGAATGGCTGAAGTATATTTAATATTGGGATTAGATGAAGAAGCTAAAAAAGCAATATCTGTTCTTGGATATAACTATCCAACAAGCATTTGGTATGAGCGTGCTTTTAAATTATATGAAAAGCATACAGCGAGCAAATAATGTTAACTAATCTGACAATTCGCGATGTTGTATTAATCGACAAATTAGAATTATGTTTTGCCGATGGATTATGTGTTTTTACAGGAGAAACTGGTGCTGGGAAATCTATTTTATTAGATTCATTAGCCCTTGCTATTGGTGCCAGATCTGATACAGGCCTTATTCGCAACGGCGCAAAAAATCTATCAGTAACTGCAGAATTTGATAAAATACCTCAAAGTGTTTTAGATATGTTATCTGAACAAAGTATTGATTATGATAGTTCTGAAAATCTTGTTTTAAGACGAAATGTAAATATAGACGGCAAAAGCAAAGCATATATAAATGACCAACCTGTAAGTATTGGCTTTTTAAAACAAATTGGCGAAGAATTAATTGAAATTCATGGTCAATTTGCAACTCATAGTTTACTAAATCCTGTTTCTCATCGTTCAATACTAGATGCTTATGGTGAATTAGAAAATCTAAAAGAAATATGTTCTAAATCCTATGAGAAATGGCAAAATGCTGTTGAATTAAAAAAATCAACATTAGAGAATTTAGATAAAGCACGGCAAGAACAAGACTTTATTAAACATAGTTTAGATGAATTAGTATCTTTCAATCCTACTATCGGGGAAGAAGATGCTCTTGCAGAAAGACGTTCTGTTATGATGAACAGTGAAAAAATTGCTGAAAATCTAACACAAGTAAAAAATGCTTTAGATAGTGAAGAATTAGGAAAAACTTTGAGAACAGCCGAACGTAATCTTGAAAATTTATCTAGAATTATTCCTAATAAATTTGATCAAATAATTGATTTGATAGATAATGCCACTAATTTATTAAATGAAGCATCTTCAATTGTAAATGATGAATATAATTCGATAGATTATGATGCTAATGAACAATCAAATGTAGAAGAAAGACTTTTTGCTTTAAGATCTTTAGCTAGAAAGCATCAAGTTCAATGTGATGAATTACCTTCTTTATTAGAAGATTTTAAAAATAAATTAAATGCCATTGAATCTGGAACCGATAATTTACTTCAACTTGAAAGTGAAGAAAAAAAAGCAAAAGAAGAATATTTAAAAGCCGCACAAAATTTATCTGATGCAAGAAAACAAGCTGCCAAAAAATTAGATACATCTGTTAAATTAGAACTAGAACCTTTAAAATTAGGAAAAGCTCGTTTTCTAACTCTTATTGAACAATTATCTGAAAACTTATATTCAAGAGATGGCTTTGATAAAGTATCATTTTGTGCAGCAACAAATGCTGGACAAGAATTATCTCCAATCAACAAAATAGCATCAGGTGGTGAACTCGCTCGTTTTATGCTAGCTTTAAAAGTTAATTTAGCTACAGCTGAAAATATACCAACAATGATATTCGATGAAGTAGATGCAGCTATTGGTGGAGCAACAGCTAATGCTGTTGGTGAACGTCTATCAAAATTATCTCATGAAAAATGTCAAGTTCTTGTAATTACCCACTCACCACAAGTTGCAGCATATGGCCAACATCATTTTAGAGTTCAAAAATCTGACACTGCTGATAATAAAACAATTACCAATGTGGTTCAATTATCAAAAGAAGAACGCATTAACGAAATTGCAAGAATGCTATCTGGATCAAATATAACAGAAGCTTCTAAATTAGCATCTATTGAATTATTATCTAAACACTAAATAAACTATTCTTCCGAATAATAAGGAACCGGTATTTCGCCAATTTCTGCCCATTTATCAATATACTTTTTCATACGATTTTTTAATTCTTCTTTATTGGTAAAATATTTATGAAATTCTTTGTCGAAATAAGGCTTAAATTCGGTACAACGAGAAAGTTTAGAAAAAGCCGCAAAGAACTTTAGCGCACGTACAGGATTTTTCGCAACATACAATTTATCATATATTCCCATTGCTTTTGCTTCTGCTATACCAGCATAACGTCCTGTAATAACAAAATCTACTTCTCCTGATAACAGTTTTTCAAAAGTAGCTTTTGCGCCTTCTATTTCTATAATCTTTGTATCTGTTGGTAAAATACCTCTAACAAGAGAATATGTAGTCTCTTCTTTTCTAACAGCTCCCATTTTACCAACTAAATCTTTTGGTTCATTATATTCAATTGGATTTTCTTTTAAAGAAAATAGATTTATAGGATTACCAAAATATGCTGGATAAATTAAATCCATGCTTGCTTGAGTTTTAACATCGTAAAAAGCTGTAAACACAATATCAACAGCTCCTTTTTGAGCAGCATGCCTTAAATCCTCAGAATTATCATACATAACTTCGGTAATTTTTTCGATTCCTATGTCATGCAAAGCACTACGAACCGCTTCAGGAACAAAACCATCATAAGACCACGTTACAACATCATCTCGACTTCTTAATTTAACACGACTTGGCATTTTCCAAGAAAAAGGAGGATAATTTACAAATCCACCAATAACAAAAGGATCATGAGATGCTGGAGCTCCACATTTTAAAGCTAATCTTTCTCTTTCTTTAGTAGTTTTATCTGGCAAGAAATTAGAACCATATGCAAAAGCATCACTTGTAAAAAAAACTCCTAACAATGCTGTTAAACAAACTTTGGATAAGCTTATTTTAAAAAAATTATCTTTAAACATTAATAAAAATCCTTTGAATCAATTTTTTTTGTGATTTTTTAATAAACATAGAGTATCATATTTTAAAGTGTATTATCACTTATTTTTTTAAATTGATTAAAAATAGGAGTTTTTTACATGAATACAAATCCTTATGCAGTTGGTGAAACTGCTGCAATGCCTCAAAACGAACTTGAAGCTCGTGCTTTAGTTAGAACAGCATCAAGATTGAATGTTTGCAAAGAAAATTGGCCTGTATCAAGAGAACAATTAACAGAAGCCTTAGATTTAAATCGTAAACTTTGGACAATTTTGGTTACAGATGCAACAGATAAAGCAAGCCCTCTACCTTTTGAAATAAAGCAAAATGTATTTAATCTTGCTCACTTTATTTTTAAACGTACATTTGCAATCATGGCAAAACCAGAAGCTAAAGATTTAGACATTCTTATAAACATTAATATGAACATTGCCAAAGGATTGAATGAACAATCTGCTAATAGAGCTAAGAACGAAATTGCAGAAAATGGTGCTCCAACAGGAGATGTTACCTTATAATGAAATTCTGTGATTTGCCAATTAGCGAACTAACAAAAAAAGCTGTTAGTGAGATTGGTTATACCGATTTAACACCTATTCAAGAAAAAGCTATACCTGAAATATTAAAAAGAAATGACGTAATTGGTATAGCTCAAACTGGTACGGGTAAAACAGCTGCATTTACTTTACCAATGATAGAATTGTTATCAGTAGGCAAAGCAAAAGCATTAATGCCTAGATCATTGATATTAACACCAACACGTGAATTAGCAGCGCAAATAGCTGAGTGTTTCAATAAATATGGAAAATATCATAAATTATCTATGGCTTTGTTGATTGGTGGAGAATCCATGGCAGATCAACAACAAATTCTTTCAAAAGGTGTAGATGTATTAATTGCAACCCCTGGAAGAATGATAGATTTATGTGAACGAGGACGAATTTTACTTCGTGATGTAAAAATGCTCGTTTTAGATGAAGCCGATAGAATGTTAGATATGGGATTTATTCCTGATGTAGATAAGATTGTATCAAGACTTCCAGCTATAAGACAAACACTATTATTTTCAGCAACAATGCCCCCTCAAATTAGAGACTTAACTAACAAATATATGAAATATCCTGTTGATATTAAAGTTAATCCTCCAACAAAGGCCGCAGACACTGTTGAACAATTTATAGTTAAAACACGTCCTGAATTTAAAAGAGAAATTCTTCGTCAACTTATAAAAACAGAAAAAGTTGTAAATGCGATGATATTCTGTAATAAAAAAATTGATGTTGAAATTTTAAATAAATCATTTAATGTACATCATTTTTCTTCTGCAGCTTTACATGGTGACATGCCTCAATCGTTAAGATCTGAAGTATTAGCTGATTTCAAATCAGGCAAAATTCAATTATTAGTTTGCTCTGATGTTGCAGCAAGAGGTCTGGATTTACCCGATGTTTCACATGTTTTTAATTTCGATGTTCCTCTTAATAAAGAAGATTACATTCATAGAATAGGAAGAACAGGAAGAGCAGGTAAAAGTGGAAGAGCTTTTATGTTGATTACATCTAAAGATTATGATTACCTTAAAGAAATTGAAAATATGATTGGTAAAAACATACCTGTTTCGAATTTTAAAATTGATGAAGCTTCTATGAAATCATATAAAGAAAAATTAGAAAAGATTAAAAAGAAAAACATAAAATATTCAAAAGTTAAAGTTACAAAAAAATATCCGCCTCACCGTTCTGGAGTTTAACTATTAATGCCTGAAACTTTACAAAAAACACAAAGCACAACAAAGCCACATGAATCTGATGCATTCGCTTGGCTTTCTAAATTTTTTAGCTTTGTGTGTTTTACATTACTTTTCACGATGTGTTTATTTTGTTTATCCTTACTTCATTTAACAAGTTTAATAGAAGTGAACGACACTTTGGCTTTATCAAAAAATTCAACATTATTATCAGAAAATCTATCTTATTTTACTCCATTAGATATAGATAAATTTAATAAAATTTTGTCAGAATCTTATAGAAATAAAGAAGAAGCAAAGACAGTAGATTCATTAGCTAGACTATTTATAAAACAATATGTAATTAAAACTAATACAATATATAGAAATCCTAGAGAAATGAACATGCTCTGGAATGGCGTGGTTAATAGACTTTCAACAGGTCCTGTTTTTGCAAAATTTTGGGATAGAGCAAAACATATTTTTGATGGTGAAAATATTGTTTCTCAAGAATTTCCAAGACAAGAAGCTGAAATTAAAAACATAAGCAAAGATGGATGGAACATTTATTCTGTTAATTTTACGACATATAAACAGACTATAACTAGCACCGTTCCCATAATCGATAATTGGAAGGCCACAATTCAATTTAGATTTTTCAAAAACAGGGTAATTATGCACCCATACTTAATGAACCCTCTTGGATTTACAGTAACAAAATATAATCTTTCTCATGTTCAAAGCAACTAATTATTAAATTTTTTTTAGTAAAATTGATTTATAGAATATAAATATACTAAGGAGTTAGAATAATGAAAAAATTACTATTTTTATTGTCAGTAATGACATTATTAACGGCATGTGGTTCAATATATGAACAAGAACCTGTTGGTATTGGTACTGCTGATGAAGAATTGAAACGTTCTCCTTGCGCTTGCATGCTATTAGAATTGCCAAAAGAATTGCCAGCTTGGTTACAAAACAAGGCTAGCTAAAAATATACGAAGAGGATTTTTTCATGCCAAGTCTAGTTACTCAAAAAAAACCAGCACCTGTATCACAAAAACCTAATACTAAAAATATTAGTCAAACATCTAATCAAAAAGTTCAGGTTAATCCAAAAACAGCTCAGCAGAAAAATCTTCAACAAAAAGCAAACAAACCTTCTCACGATGCTGTACATCAAGAAGAATTGTCCGTTGATTTATTACGTGAACGTAGATACTTATGGACAGCTAGAGCTTTTGCAATAGTTTCTGCTGTTGCCTTATGTGCAAATTTAGTATTAATTATTGCAATTATGAGATTATTTCCATTACAAAGAACAGAGCCTTTTTTGTTATCATTTCAATCCTCTGACAAACAATTTGCTACTATTCGACGTTTACCTAAAGATATGAGTACCGAAGAAGTATTATCAGAAGCTTTAATTAGGCAATATGTAATGCTCAGAAACACAATGGTTGCTGATTTAGAAGAAATGAAAACTAGATGGGGTGAAGATGGTCCTGTTCGTTGGATGTCTTCAAACAAAGTTTTTAAAATATTTTCTGATGCAAAAAAAGATTGGTTAGAACGTATTAGAATTGATGGATTAACTCGTGAAGTACGTATTGAATCTGTTGTTAGAACACCTACACCAAATATTTGGTTTGTTGATATTATGACAAAAGACATGCTTCCAGAATCAGATCAACCTGAGACACAAAGTTGGCGTATTATTGTAGAAATTGATTATTTCTACAGAGAAAAACGCATAATTACATATTCAGATAGATTACAAAATCCTTTAGGATTTACTATTGTAAATTACTCAATTCAATCTCAATTATCCAAATAAATAAAAACAAAAATTTATATACGCAAATCCCACCTCAAATAGAAAATGGTGGGATTTTCTATTAACTAAAAAGGCCTTACCATAAGCAACAAATTATAAGTCTTATGTTTCAAAAAAATACCAGCCTACTTAAGGCTGGCATTTTTATTAAGGTTCTCGACATCTTAAAAAATTATTTATCTAAGTGAATTATATTGCATTTCATCCACAATATCTTCATGCATTGCGCGAGCGCCACCGCCGCCACCACCACCATGATATG
>JAKSVT010000024.1 GCA_024407875.1 Alphaproteobacteria bacterium | reverse complement strand
CTGCACAAAGCGTTTTACAATTGTTCTAATGCTAATACGCATAGTTTACAAAAAAAAGAGAGCGGAAGAAATTCCGCTCTTTTTTTATAAAAAGCGCATCATTCTAATCATTAATTATTAACATGAAGTAAAAAAAAAATTAAAACTTGCATATATGCAAATATATTTTATTTTTGCATTTTTATTGTTGACGGAGTCGCAGAAAATCTCTACTTTAAAAGTTATAGAATGAAATGGCCATATATTATTTCCGAAGCGTTTTAATGTATGAATGTTTTACTAGTTTAAATTCAGAATGAGTTTCTTTATTAGTACATAATTTCATTTTTAAATGAATAACTCATAAGGGAGAAATAACATGAGTAACAAAATTGCATTAACAAGCTCTATGCGCTCAAACTTATTAAGTTTGAAGAACACTCAAAAATTATTTGATTCAACACAAGATAAATTATCAACAGGATACAAAGTAAATAGCGCTATGGATAATCCATCTAGCTATTTTACAGCTCAATCTTTAAACTCTCGTGCTGATGACTTAAACACATTGTTAGACTCTATTGGTCAAGCAGTTTCAACATTACAAGTTGCTGACCAAGGTATTACATCATTACAAGATTTAGTATCTCAAGCTAAATCTATTGCTAATAGTGCTCGTGATACAGCTAACGTATCTGCTAGCGTAAAATCAACAATCAAATTTGATACAGAAAATTTGAAGAGCCAAAAAGTTGCTGGCGATGCTATTAAAAACGCAATCGGCGGAAATGCCACAACACAAGGCGACAAGATGACAATTCGTGTTGGTGATTCTACATCATTAACAGGTAAAACAAACGTTCAAGATGATACTTTATTAACAGGTATTGGAATGGCTAATGCTAATGGAACAACTATAACAGATGCAGGTTCTTTAATTGTTGATGGTAAAGTATATAAGTTAAGCACTAATGAATCAAGTAACTCAATGGATACAGTTGCAGAATATGATACAGGTGCAACATTTAAAATCACAAATATTGATACAACCGCTGGCACATATACAGTTGAAGATGCAGATGGATTATCAGTTACTGTTACAGGAACAATTGACGCAACAACTGGAGATAGTCATGCTGCAGCAGTAGGTGATACAGTTACAGGAATTTCAAAAATTACAGCAACTGTATCAGAAGATGGCAAAACAACATATTCTGCTACAGGTACAGCTAAATTAACTGAAGATGCTTCACATAATTATGTTAAGGCTACTGATTTATCTGTTCCAAAATCAAGCTCAACAACAATCAAAATTCAAGCTGGTGCTACAGTAGGAGATTTTGCAAATGTTGTTGAAAATATGATTGGAACAAATAAAATTAGCGTTTCTGTTAATGATTCTAACTTAACGATCAAAACATTAGATACTACATCTATTGAAGTTAAAAATCAATTAGATACTAATGGTAATGATTCTGGAGTTGGTATTGCAGCAGCATTACAGATGGATGCTGGACAAACTGTTGAATTATCTGAAGATGATACAGCAGAATCTTTACGTCAAAAAATTAATAATCTTGAAGGTGTAAATGCTGAAATCGGAACTGATGGCAAAATGGTAATTAAATCTGCTGAAGGTGATGATTTAGTTATCTCTGGTTCTTTAGCTGAAAAATTGGGTGTTTCCGGTGCTGCTACAAACGGTAACAACGAACGTGCCCAATATGCTAAACAATTTGATGAAGTTTTAACACAAATTGACCAATTAGTAACGGATACTTCTTATAAAGGTATCAACTTATTGAAAGGCGATAACTTAACAGTTGTATTCAATGAATCACGTACTTCAACATTAGAGTTGAAAGGTGTTACATTTGACTCAACAGGTTTAGGCTTAACTGCATCAAAAGGTGATTGGAAAATAACAGCTGATATTGATGAATCTTTAGATCAAATTACTAAAGCTACATCAATGTTGCGTGCACAAGCAAGTAACTTCGGTCAAAACTTGTCAACAGTACAAATCCGTCAAGATTTTACTGAAAACATGATCAACGAATTGCAAACAGGTGCAGATAAGTTGACATTAGCTGACAACAACGAAGAAGCTGCTAACATGCTTGCTTTGCAAACAAGACAATCTTTGGCTACAAAGTCTTTGTCTCTTGCAAACCAATCTGCACAAGGTGTTTTACAATTATTCTAATTTTCGAGCTTGTTTATCAAGAGTATTTTACTTTGCTCTTGATTGCAAAAGAATATGCAAACGGGAAAAGTATTTTCCCGTTTGTTGTTTCTACTTTTATAAAAATTTTAAACAAGCAACAAAATAAAAAAGAAACAATAGTAGTTAAAACTCGTTCTTACTCTGTTGTTTTTCAGACAAAGAAATAATAAACTTCTGAATTAATGTATTACGATTGCCAATAATTTTTTTAACATTTTCAGCATATTCTTTATAAGCTACTTTATTTAACGGTATTTTTGAATTTTCTTTTACTTCTTTATTTTTATTGTCAGAGGAAAAACTTTCTATTTCTTTTGTCTTTTCTTCTTCAAAAAGACTAATAATTTCTTCTTCTGAATATTTAAAATTATCATCATTTTCGTTGTATGAAGAAAAATCATTTTCTTTATGATCACAAAAATAAGGTTGTAAGAAAAAGAATTTGACATAATTATCAAATGATTTAAAAGCATCAAAAAAATCAGAATTATTTTTTATGGCATTTTCTAGAGGATCTTTACTATTTTCAGATAGTTCCTTTTTATAATATTTTTGAATTACCTTTAATGTTAAATCAAATCTATCACCATATTTTTTATTTCCTCGTATTCTATTAATGCTATTAATATGTTTTTTAGGAAAAATAATATAATTGCCAAACGTATAAGTTAAATCTATTAGTTCGCTATCTGCAATTATTTCCTTATTCACATCAACAGGTTCATTTTTTATGAAAAATTTATTGTTTTCTACATTTACATAATCAAAATAATCCCCGTCATTAAGTATATAATCTTCATAATACAAATACCATGAATTCATTGTATCACTTGAACATTTATCGAATTTGGCTCTTTCTTTATCTATAGGTAAAGTATTGGCTCTTTTATTCCATATATAATCATGTAATTTAAACAACAAATTACAATTAGACTTATTATCAACTTCAAAAGAAATAAACTTATTGTTTTTTGCTAATTTGTATGTATAGTCCCTAAAATCAATTTTCATTAAATCTATATCCTTAGTAATATTTACAAATTTTTTATATTTATAAAATATCCCTTTAGGAATGTCCCCGTTATCTATTTTGTGAAAATTAGATTGTATTTTATTAATTAATTCACCAATATTCATCTATTATTCTTCCTTAACATCACAAATGTTATATTTTTTAGTATTTTCAATAAATTAATTCAAACGGATTAATGCAGATTCCGATTATGCGCAAGTATAACCACATCGCTTTTTCCGATTATACGCAGGTATATTGATATCTATTTTTCTGATTATGCACAAGTATAAAATTTATAATTAGTTCCACTATCTATATTATCAGCATCTTCCTTTTAATTATAGGTACCCACTGAAAATTTTAGATAAATGATTTTTTTAAAGCCATTTTTTAATATATAATAAAAATTATAAATTTAATTAATTAGTTGTTTAAAGAATAATCAATATGCTGCCATTTTATTTAAGTGCTTGTTTTTATGAATAAAATCTTTGCTCTTTGCTTTTAAGTTTATCAGGATTTGTCAGTTTGATTATACCTTCATCAATAAGAGGTTTAATCAAAACAGACATAGTATAATATCTTGTTTTTCCTGTAAATCTAATCAGTTCTTCTCTTGATCTTGGTACCTTACAAAATTCTATTATCGCTTTCTTAATATCCTTTTTATCTATATTATTTTCATTTAAAGAAATACCATTTCTAAAAACAACTATAAATTCACCTCTTTGAACTTTAAATTCAGGTACAGGTAAATTAGCATCTTTAAAAGCTTTATATATAGTTGGTATTCCTGAATATCTATTTTCTGTAATTTTCATAATTTCCAAAATACTAGCCAAAGCAATATTTCTTGTATCTGGACGGCTCTTACCTAAAGCATCAACTGTAAAATTACCATATAAACCACCAGGACTTTTTATTTCCATTCTGTCTCTATATATTTCAATGCTTATAGGAGTATTTTCAGTATAAATACTATAATCTCTATGAACTAAAGCATTCAATATAGCTTCTCTTACTGCAACTATTGGATATTCTGTTTTATCATGTCTTTTTCCATCATCCCCAATAATTGTCATAGTTTTTATATTTTTTTTAACAAAAGCTACAGCGTCTTCTATCATATTTTGAATAGGCCCCTGAATTCTTTCATTATCTATAAAGCGCTCACCATTTTCTCCTAAATCACCTATTTGTGTTCCAGGAACTGAAACTGCTGTAATAGAAAATTGAGGAAAAAAAGTTTGAGGAAATCTAGAAAAAACCATTAATCCTGCTAGTGTTGGTTTTCCTAAATCTGTAATTCCCATTAAATCTAATATTGAAGCATCTGATACATTTGTCATCAAATTACTTTTATTTTGTTTTATTAAATATAAATATCTATCAAGTATATCGTTGTCAAACTTCTCAATTGTCGAATTATCAACTATACGTAAATCGTCTCTAGATCTTTTTCTAAAAGCTTCATAGCTATATATTTCATATTCACTCATTAATTCATCAGCATCGCCAACTCTTAAGTAAGAACCTTTTAGTCTGCCTACTCCAGAGTAATATACAGGTCTCAAAGCTTTTTCGACACTAGGAATTTCTGCAGCAACAACAAATTTACCTTCAATTTCACATATAGTAATTAATGCTCTAACCTGAGGTGTCATTTGATTACAATTTTCCATAATTTTCTTTTGAACAACTTCAGGATCATATACACCACATATATCAAAATTAGGCTTATCCGTTATGCCAAAAATTATAATTCCTCCTTGATCTTGGTTAGAAAAAGAAGACAGTGTGTCGTAAATTTTTTTTGGAAATCCGTCAAAACATGATTTTAATTCTATATTTTGTCTTTCTGTTTTTTGTTTTCTTATTTCATAAATTAAATCTTTTAAAATTTCTACATCCATAGTTTTTTCCTTTGCTTTATATCATATATAAATAGCAAGTTTTTATAAGAATAGCAAGTTTATTTCATAAATAAGCAAAGAATAGCAACTAATTTTGAAAGAATAGCAACCACTTGCTATTCTTTTGAAAACTATTTTTTTATAAAAATTATGAACAAAAAAGATTGAATATGTATTTTAAATATTATTAATAAAGCCCTCAGATTTCTCACAATATTTGCCAATATAACAATGACATAAATTTAACACTTTGTTGCTTTTTGCTTAACCAAACAAAGTCATTTTTTATGAAAAATAGCAACAAAAATAGCAACTACTTGCTATTTTTGTTTCCATAAAAAAAGGCTTAATTCTATATTTGACAGTTCAGATAACATAAAATTGCTTATACACCTTAAAATACAAAGCCTTGAAGCATATTTAATTTTTTTACAAAAAGTGAGTAATGTTTTTTCATCATTACAAACTTAATCTTAACAATGTGACAATTACGTTAAAATATAAACAGATTTTACCTTTTACTTTACCAATTCTTTAAGCTTATATAATTCTTCTAAAGCTTGTTTTGGACTTAAAGCATCAGGATCAATATTATTAATACTATCTATTAATTCTTGAGCATATTCTGGCAATTGAGGTTCTTCATTTATTTCTTGAACTTCTTCTTGTTTTGTCTTTGCTGCCAACATAGAAAACAATGGCAAATCATTTAAGAAGGAAATATCTGTAGCGCCTCTTTTTTCTAGTTGCTCTAGAACCTGATTCGCTCTTGTAATTACTGTCTTTGGTAAACCTGCTAATCTTCCTACATGAATACCATAAGAACGATCTCCCGCCCCTTCTATAACTTCATGTAAGAATACAACATTACCACGCCATTCTTTTACTGCCATAGTATATAAAGAAACGTGAGGCAATATTTCTGTTAAAGCTGTTAATTCATGATAGTGAGTAGCAAACATTGCTCTAGATTTATTTACATTATGCAAATATTCAGCAACAGCCCACGCAATTGACAAGCCATCAAATGTTGCTGTGCCTCTTCCTATTTCATCTAAAATAACTATAGATCTTGGTGTTGCTTGATTTAAAATTGCAGCTGTTTCTATCATTTCAACCATAAATGTTGAACGCCCTGTTGCTAAATCATCACTAGCACCAACTCTTGAAAAGACTTTATCTGCAACACCTATTCTTGCTTTTTGTGCAGGAACAAAGAAACCTGCTTGAGCCAAAATAACAATTAAAGCATTTTGTCTTAAAAATGTTGATTTACCAGCCATATTAGGACCCGTAATCAACCATAATCTTTCACCATTACCTTTGTTTTCTTCACTGCCTAATTGGCAATTATTTGCAATAAAATCACAATGATTTTGTTTTAATTTTTGTTCAACAACAATATGACGTCCTTTTATAATTTCAAAATCTAATGATTCATCAATAATAGGACGAACATAATTATTATCTAAAGCCAATTGTGCTAAAGAAGATGCAACATCAAGTGTAGCAATAGCATTTGCAGCACAATCAATTTCTCTACATAATGCTAAACAATCATTTGTTAATTCACTAAACAATTGTAATTCTAAATTCAATGCGTTTTGTGCAGAAGCTTTTACCTTATTTTCAAGCTCTGATAATTCAACTGTAGTAAATCTAATTGCATTAGACATAGTTTGACGATGCAAGAAAATAGACTTTCCTTGTCTTGATTGTTCAAGCATATCATCGCCTAACTTAGCACTTACTTCGATATAAAAACCTAGTAAATTATTATGAGCAATTTTTAAATTTGGAATTCCAGAGATTTCAGCATACTTTGCTTGTAAATTTAAAATTGTTTTTCTTGAATTATCTCTTAATTGTCTAATTTCATCTAATTCTTGATTAAATCCTGTAGCAATAAAGCCACCATCTCTTGCTAATAATGGTAAATCTTGTGCTAATGCATTTTTCAATTTTAATGCTAAATCAGATAAAACATTAGATTGTGGTAATGTTAATATTTGAGCTAAAGTATCAAGAATAGATTTAGGAGCACCAACATATGTTTCACAACAAGCTTTAATTTCAGGAAGAACTAACAACGTATCTCTTAGCATTGCTAAATCACGAGGGCCGTTTCTTCCAACACTCATACGCATCATTGCTCTTTGAATATCACAACAACAAAGCAACAATTCTCTTAATTTGTTTCTAATATCATCATTATGATAAAAGAAATCTATTCTATCTAAACGTTCATTGATCTTATTTTTATCTAATAAAGGCATAGATAAATATCTAAATAATAATCTTGAACCTGCAGCTGTTTTTGTCTTATTGATTGTATCAAATACAGAAGATGATTTTTCTTGTGATAAAGAATGGAATAATTCTAAATTTCTTCTTGTTGCTGCATCAATTTCCATAAATTGATTTGAAGTATATTTCTTTATTGGATTTAATTTAGGATTTAATCCTTGTTGAGTTAATTCAACATAATCTAATAAAGCCCCTGCAGCACCTAATTCACATGAATTAAAATCGCCAAAAGCATCTAATGTAGAAACATTAAAAAATTTCTTTAATCTTTCTGCTCCATTTTCAGGAGAAAATCTAACATGACTTTGTGGCGTCAAAATACGTTTTACTTCATTAAAAGCTTCAAAGTATTCTTGAGCATCCAATACCTTATCAGAAATAATAATTTCTTTTGGCTCAATTTTTGAAATAAATGCTGATATAGAACTAGCTCTATCATCAGGTAATGTTTGAACAGCGAATAATCCTGTAGAAATATCTGCCCAAGATACACCTATTCCATCTTTAGTTTTTGTAATTGATGCTAAATAGTTTGCTGAACTAGAATCTAAAATATTATCTTCAGTAATTGTACCTGGTGTAATTAAGCGAATTACATCTCTATTAATTAATGCTGATGGGCCACGTTGTTTTCTTGCTTCTTCAGGATCCTCTGTTTGTTCACAAATAGCAATTTTGAATCCTTTTTTAATTAAGCGAGACAAATACATTTCATAGCTATGAACAGGAACACCACACATAGGGATGTCTTGCCCCTTTTCTCTGCCTCTTTTTGTTAATGCAATATCTAATGCTTGAGAAGCTTCTTTAGCATCATCAAAGAACATTTCATAAAAATCACCTAATCTAAAGAAAAGCAAATATCCTGGATGCTTTTCCTTAATAGCAAAATACTGCTCCATTAATGGTGTATGTTCTGGAGCTTGTTTTTTACTTTTAGGTTCTTTTACATTAATTTCTTCTACTTCGTTTTCACTCATCTTAATTCACTTTTAAAATCAAACATGCTCTTTCTAACACAAATTATGTTTTTTAGCATTATTTTTTCAAAAAAATTCAACAATAGAACAAGCTCAGATTAATTAGCAATTAATTTTTCAAATGAACTAATTGCATATAAAGGAATGTTATATAGCCCATTATTAATTTCAAAACCTTTTAAAGAAGTTCTTATTGAAATTTCTGGATTATATTCAATTCTATATTGTCTTAAACTTTTAGCTTTAACATTAAATGCTGATTTAGTTTCAATAGGCATAATTTGATTATCTTTTTGTACTACAAAATCAATTTTAGCAACATTTGAATCACTAGACCAATAATGAATCTCATCTTGAATTATTTTCAATTCTTGTAAAACATATTGTTCTGTTAAAGCCCCTTTAAATTCTGTAAAAATATTATTGCCATCTATAATTGATTGAGCTGGTAATTTTGATAAAGCCCCTAACAATCCAATATCAGCTAAAAACAATTTAAAAACATCCATATCTTCATATGCATTTATAGGCATATATGGCTTTTTTATCCTTGTAACTTTATAAGTTAATCCTGAATTTTTTAAAAATGTCAAAGCTACATCAAAATCTTTTGCTCTGCTTCCATTTTTCACAGCATTATATATAAACTTTTTATTTTCTTTAGCCAATTGAGAACTAATTGAATTCCATAACATTTCAATTCGTTGAGCTGTATTAGCATCTGTGTGTTTTGAAAAATCCGATTTATATGAAGTAATTATTTCATTTTGAATTTCACGAACAATCTTAAAATCTTTATGTATAGAAAAATGTTGAACAACTTCAGGCATTCCTCCTACAAAAAAATAATATTTTAAAAGGTCTGTAAGTTTTCCAGAAAAATTATTAATAACATTTACATTTCCATCTAATAATTGTTCAGCTAGAATATTCTCCCCCAAAGCACAAAGAAACTCTGTAAAAGATAAAGGATATAATGTTAAAAAGTTAACCTTTCCAACAGGAAAACCTGTACCACTATGTGTAGTTAAACCTAATAAACTACCTGCAACTATAATATGTAAATCCGGTCTATTCTCATAAAAATATTTCAAAGACGTAATAGCATTCGGACATTGTTGTATTTCATCTAAAATAATTAAAGTATCAGTAGTTACTTTTTGTTTTGCTTGAACTTCAATATAGGTAATTATTTTTTCTATATCTGTATAATCTTCAAAAAAATTTTTAATTTTTTCATCATCTAAATTAATATATATTGTATTTTTATAAGCATTTTTACCAAATTCTTTCATCAGCCATGTTTTTCCAACTTGTCTTGCACCTTCTAAAATGAGAGGTTTTCTACGACTAGAGGTTTTCCATTGCATTAACTTTTCCATTGCAAAACGTTGCATCTTTTACACCTATTTACATTTTTTCTAACGAATAATCTTATATATAACACATTTTTTCTAACGAATAAATGCAAAAATCATACATTTTTTCTAACGAATAAAATTTTATTTATAAAAAACTTCTAAAGAAATGCCATTTTTTTCACACTTCAAAAATATTTTTTTTAATTAACAAACCTTGATTTTTATAGGGCTAATAGCTATAAGGTACTTTTAGAAAATTACTCATAAACAAAGGCGCAAAAACATTATGTCAAAAGAAGAAATATTTAATGAATCTTTGGCACTGCATAAAGCAGGAAAACCAGGCAAATTTGAAATATTACCAACGAAATCATTAGAAAATGCAAAAGATTTATCTTTAGCTTATTCTCCAGGTGTTGCTGCCCCATGTTTAGAAATTGAAAAGAAACAAGAAGACGCTTACTTATACACAACAATTGGTAACACTATAGCTGTCGTATCTAATGGAACTGCTGTTTTAGGATTAGGAGATATTGGAGCTCTTGCTTCTAAGCCTGTAATGGAAGGAAAAGCTGTTTTATTTAAACGCTTTGGTAAAGTTGATGCTGTTGATATTGAAGTAAATTCAAAAAATGTTGATGAAATAGTTAACGCCATAACATTAATTTCAACAGGATTTGGAGGTATCAATTTAGAAGATATTAAAGCACCTGAATGCTTTAAGATTGAAGCCAAATTAAAAGAAACTTTAAACATACCTGTAATGCACGATGACCAACATGGAACTGCTATTGTTGTATGTTCTGGATTAATTAATGCATTAAAGATTGTTAACAAGAAAATTGAAGATATCAAGGTTGTAGTAAATGGTGCCGGAGCTGCAGCCATTGCATGTTCTAATTTAATGAAATCTTTTGGTGTTAAACATATTACAATGTGCGATTCAAAAGGTGTTATCTACAAAGGTAGAACAGCTGGTATGAATGAATATAAAGAACAATTTGCATATGATACTGATGCTAGAACTTTGCAAGATGCTGTAAAAGGCGCAGATGTATTTTTAGGTTTATCTGTTGCTGGAGCTTTAACTCAAGACATGGTTAAAACTATGGCTGACGAACCTATTATTTTTGCTTTAGCAAATCCTACTCCAGAAATAACACCTGAAGAAGCTTATAAAGCAAATCCTAAAGCTATCGTTGCAACAGGAAGATCAGATTATCCAAATCAAGTAAATAACTTATTAGGTTTTCCTTATATCTTCCGTGGAGCTTTAGATGTTAGAGCAACAAAGATAAACGAAGAAATGAAACAAAGTGCTGCTAAAGCTTTAGCAGAGCTTGCTCAAGGCGATGGATTAAGAAAAGATAACATTATTCCATCTCCATTTGATAAACGTTTATATAGTACTATTCCTGTTGCTGTAGCAAAAGCTGCTGTTGATTCAGGCGTTGCTTTAAAACCTATTAAAGATTGGGATGAATACAAAAATTCTTTAAAATAACTTTTTCAATTGTGAACAATCTTATTTTAATTGGACAATATTGCACAAATGTATTACTACTATTTAAAAATTTTAATTTTAAATAGTGAAGTTCATGTCTAAGCATTCAATTAAAGAAGTTTATTTAAATCCAAAAATGCTCCCTATGTTTATATTGGGATTTTTTAGTGGATTACCTCTTTTATTAATATTTTCAACTTTATCATTTTGGTTAACAGATAAAGGTGTTGATAAAACAACTATAGGTTTATTCGCATTAGTTCGTTTACCTTATAGTTTTAAATTTGTATGGGCTCCATTAATAGACCATGTAAAATTACCTATTTTAGGTAAAATGGGACAACGTAAATCTTGGGCTATATTGTTTCAAATAGGATTAATTTTAACTCTATTTTTTATGGTTAGAACAAATCCTTATAACAGTCCAGAATTAACAGCTTTATTTGCTATTGGTGTTGCATTTTTCTCAGCTAGCCAAGACGTTGTTTTTGATGCTTTTAGAATTGAATATTTTGATCAAGAATCACAAGGAGCAGCATCTGCTACCTTCGTATTTGGCTACCGTATGGCAATGTTAGTTGCTGGTGCTGGCGCATTATATATGTCAGTCCATCTCTCATGGGTAACCATTTATTCTATATTAGCTTTATCAAACATAATTGGCATTATAACAATGCTTATTGTAAAAGAAAAAAAGCCACAAGAAACAGAAGAAAAACAAAAGTTCAATTTTATAGAGTTCTTAAAAAAATCCATTATTTATCCTTTAAAAGATTTTACATCAAGAAAGGGATGGATTGTAATTATTCTATTTATTATGACATATAAACTTTGCGAAACAACTCTTGGCGCAATGACAGCTCCTTTCTATACAGAAATAGGCTTTACACGTGACCAAGTTGCTATGGTTGCAAAAATATATGGTATAGCAGCTACAATATTAGGAGGTTTTTTAGGTGGTGCATTAATTACCAAATGTGGCATCATGAGATCTTTAATTATTTGTGGTATTTTACAAGGAATTTCAAATTTACCTTTTGCTTATTTAGCAACTCAAGGCAACAACATTGTTTGGTTATCTATTAGTGTAATATCTGATAACATGGCTTCAGGAATGGCAACAGCAGCTTTTGTTGCTTATATGTCATATCTATGCAACACTGCTTATACAGCTACACAATATGCTCTTTTAAGCTCTTTAATGGCATTACCAAGAGATGTTTTATCATCTAGCGCAGGATTCATAGCAGATCACACTTCATGGCCTGTATTTTTCATAATAACAGCAGTTTGCTGTTTACCAGGATTAATTATTTTATTTATATTAAATAAAAAATATCCTATGAAAGATTAGTTTCTTTCAGCATCCGGACGACATACAGTTCCATCTAAGAAATACCCATTAAAACATCCTGAGCATTTTTCTGGGTTAGATCCGTCGCAATATTTACATCCTTCATAATAGGAAACCCCACCAACTTCAGAACCACATTTTTTGCAAATATTATTTGACAAGACATATCCGTCTGAACATGTTTTGGTATGTTTTTCACATGTAATATAGTGATCAGATCCACAAGCATAACATGTTGAAGTACTTGTTCCCGTTCCCCACCAATAACCTGCAACGCAGCCTTCAGACAATGTATCTACCCAACAAGAATCTTCTTGCTTACATGTTGAGTGTGTTGCCATTTGACATTGAGATTGTGATGTGTAATCACATTCTTTACAACAATAAAATCCTCTCGTAGTTTCTACACAAGAATCATTCTTTTTAGTCGCTGATTTTGTATATCCCATTTGACAAGTATTACATTCATTACAAGGCGTAGCAACTTTTCCCCCTGAAATAAATGACGACATTAAAGGAAACGGACACATTACACTTTCAGATGTTTGACAATATGTACTGCTTGTACAAAAAGCTCCACTATGACATTTTATACATTTTGTTCCTGTATTATTGCACTCAACACACCCTCCAAATGCATTAGAACATGGTATACACCCTTGCGTACCAACAGCACTTTTATAAAAACCTTTAGAACATACAGTACAAGCATCTGCCCTTGAACATTGATCACAATTTAATGGACAAGATTCACAAGCAAAGCATTGTACCCCCCCTTCTTCAGCATAATCTGTAGAGATTTCAAATTTACCAACGCCACAATTACCAGATCCCGGAACCCATTTACTGTTCATTTCTTTGCAAGAGCGTCTTATACATTTTCCTCCTGTCAAAGTATACTCTTGAGAATTTAGACATGATGTACATTTACTTGCATTATCACATGTCAAACAATTATCAGGACATTTATCACATTTATAGCATACAGGTCCTCTACTAGAATCAGAACCTGACAAATAAAATCCTTGTGCACAATAATTTGCGCCAGCTTTTTCTGTTGTATAACCAGGAATACATCTATTTCCTGGATATGTACATGTTACACACTGTTCCATCTCCTTGGTTTTTTCATTGTATCCTTTTACATCTTCAGCAAAACCGTTCAATTTAGATACATCCATTGCAGAATCAGAACCACAGTCTTTATCAAATGGCCAAAAGCCTTTTTCCAAACAGGTTTTACGACGACATAATCCATCACTACCAACAATAAAATTATCTTGATCTTTACAAGATGTACATTTTAAGCCTTTACCAAATCCCTCACATTCAAGACAATTATCCGGACATTTTGCACAAGCTGGACATGTATAAACGTACCCTCCTGTTAATTTTGCTAAAGAATTTGTATATTTTGTTACACCATTTGAACCAATTAATTTTGTTCCTGTAGATTCTTGGAATTCTGCAACATATGTCCATCCTGCTTCACAAGCTCCTCCTATTGCCAATTTATTATAATAACCACTAGGTGTTTTTGCTGTAGCATTTACATAACCGAATCCAATCTCTTCACATGATTTTTCAATACATCTTGACCAACAGCCTTCTTTTGGTTCATCACATATGTTTCCATCATTATCAGCATATATTGTTCTAAAATCTTGCCTACAATCTTCTCCTGAACAGCCTCTTGAAAAAATCATACCAATACAAGTAAAATTCATTTCTTCACAAACATTATAAGTATTAGTTCTTGATTTTAATTCATAGCCAATATCACAACTTGTGCAATATCCAATTCTTGTAGGATCTCCTGATCTTTTCTCAGCAACAGCAGTAAAACAATGTCTTGCTGTACAATCTAAATGAGGAACTATTTCATTTAAATCTATAACAAATTTACAGCTTTCATATCCATAATTATTTGAATAACCATAACTATCCATTTTATCTGCTGGTATAGCCTGAGTACAAACATTTCTATCACTACATGTGTAGCATCCTGGCATTACATCATCACAGGTATTACAAGCATTCTTTTTTTCATCAAAAAACTTTCCTGTTTTATTGCCACTTGCATCTTTATCACAAACACATTGACCATCTACCAAATAAAACCCTGACAAACATTTTAAGCATTTAGTATTATCACATTGTTCACAATGAGCTATTGTTGAACAATCTCCTAACTCACATCTAGAAGATAATGTTTTAGGCTCTTTACAAACAAAGTTTAATGTGTTTCCACTTTCATCCTTGTAGTCACAATCACTATCATGATTACAACGTACACATTGCTTGCTTCCATTTGGACGTTTATATGTAGAACTTGAAGTTCCTACAAAAGGATCACATCCACACATTTTATTTTCACTATTGCCATCAGAATAAGAGCATACTTCACAGTGTCCTACCATATCACCACTTATAGTTTTCATTGATGAATATGATTTACATGTAGATCCTGGTGAGCATGAAGAAGCTGTACATCCACAAACACTCTTATGTTGGGCTTGATTACCAATCTTCACAATTAAACATTCTGGTGTTTCCCCTACGCAAGCATTTCCTGAAGAATCTTTTCTTACACCATCAAAATCTTTATGGCACAAATCTGTACATTTACCATCAGTATTTCCTTCTGTAATTAAACAGTACTGGTCTTCATCACAATCTTGATTTTTGGTACAATATAAATTTCTTGTATTTTCTTTTGTTTCTAAAGTAATTCTTCCGTCTTGCCATTTTTTTATATCTGACAAAGCATCATCTGCACCTAACTTATGAGTAGCTGCATTTGCATTACATATACATAAAACACTTGTTATAAAAATAAAAAATAGCTTCTTAATCATGACGGTCACCATACAAAATACTTAAGATATTATAACAAATCCTTGTTTTTTTATCAAAATAAAAAACAAAGCCTTAAATAATAAACACTAAATATATAGGAACTAAAATTTATCTTAATTTATTTGCCGATTTTAAACAAGGCATAGAATCCTTTTCAACCTTTTCATAATCAGGATTCCCAATTTCAATATGTTTTACTATTTCTTTTTCATTTATATAAATAAACAAATTACAAGTCGGATGAGAATATACTAGCATTTCTGAAGGATTTTCTTTTCTAACAACTGTTGGATTACCCAATTTTTTTATAACATATTTTTTATATAAAACAGGGTCTTTTCTTCTAGATTCCTGCTGTGAATCTTCTTGTGTTTCATCTCTTTCAACAACAGGCAATTCTGTATTTATCGCACATGAAGATAATGTTGAAAATCCTAATATACATATAATGATTGTTATTATCTTTGTCATATTGTTCTCGCTTTTTTCAGTAAGATCTATATCTATGACTTTGCCATTATCGTATATATTGTATTTTTTTTCATCCCACAATCTTTTAATAAAAGCTATTCCTACTAAAGGAGCTATTGTATTTATAACAGGTATTGTCATCATCAATGCAATAATTGCTCCTGCTGTTTGCCAATACTTTTTATCTTTTTCAAACAAAGCCTTAGCATCTTCCATTCCAACATATCTACTAGCTGTTGAAATAAAATATTCCTTTCCTAATAAATACCCATTTACAGAATAATACATAATAATAGGAACGAAGTTCAAAAAAGGAATAAAACCTAATCCAAAAGCTAAAGGAGAAACTAGCATTGTTGCTAATATGCTTTGAGAACAAAGAATCCCTGACATTTTTAAAGATTCCTTCATAGGAACCAATTTTAAGTTCATTCCCTTAGACAGTCTTTCAATAGCCGAGTCGAGGAAAAAGCTTGCGATGAACATCATTATTGATGGGAAAGTCATAATCGCACATAAGATAAAGAAAAGGAATCCAAAAGCTTTGATTGTATTATTAATCCATGCCTGTTCAAAGTCCAAAAGTACATTAGATGCTTGCCAAAATCCAAACAATAATCCAACCAATACAAATAGCGTCAAAGCTAACGAAATCAACAACAACGGACGCATCGGTTTTGATAAAACGTCATGAAAAGATTGCATCAAACATTTAATCATCTTGAAAATTCCATTAAAATCTTATATTGTCCCATTATACTAAATTTTGTCTTAAAAATAGGTAAAGCTTATCAAATTACTTATTAGCTACTTAGGAGCCTCTATAAGTTATGACTGAAACGACAGAAACTAACCGTTTTGATGTTGTTGCCATAGGTAACGCTATTGTCGATGTACTTGCAAGTATTGAAGATGATGACTTTCTAGTTAAACATAATATGCCAAAAGGTATGAGAACCTTAGTAGATGCTGTTCAAGCAGAAGAATTATATCAAGATTTAAAAGGTAAAAGTGTTGAATGTTCTGGCGGTAGCGCTGCAAATACAGTAGTTGGTATAGCGAAAATGGGTGGTCGCCCAGCTTTTATTGGCAAAGTTGCTTGTGATGAATTAGGTGATTATTTCCGTGACGATATTCAAAAAGTAGGCGTTGATTATTCAACACCATGCTTAAAGTTTGAAAAACCTACTGCACGTTGCATGGTTATTGTTTCTAAAGACGGTCAGCGTACAATGAACACTTACTTAGGAGCTTGTGCAAAATTAAGTAGTGAAGACATTGATGCTGAAACCATAAAAAATTCTCAAGTTGTTTATATGGAAGGTTATCTTTGGGACAGAGACGAAGCAAAAGACGCTTTAAGTTTTGCTGTCAAAGTTGCTAAGGAAAACAATAAAAAAACTTCATTATCCTTATCTGATCCTTTCTGCGTAAGGAATCATCGTGAAAGCTTTATTGAATTTATTAAATCTGGTATTGATATTGTTTTTTGTAATGAAGAAGAATGCAAATCTTTATTTAATACAAGAAATTTAGAAGAAGCATTTAAACAATGTGAAAATCTTTGTGAAACAGTTGTGGTTACATGTGGCGCCGACGGAGCCTATGCAATTCATAATAAGCAAAAATATCATGTTAAAGCCGCTCCTATTAAAAAAGTTGTAGATACAACAGGAGCCGGGGATTCTTTCGCTGCAGGATTTTTAGCTTGTTATACTAGAAATGGTTCAATTGAACATTGTTTATCTACAGGAGCTGCCGCTGCTGCTGAAATGATTTCTCATGTTGGAGCAAGACCTCAAGCTGATATCAGTAATTTGATTGAAAATAGCAAACCTTAAATTTTTTCAATTAAATCTTCAACCGAACAGCATAATATTTTTGACAATTTAACAAGATATTCTGCCTTAGCATTGTTGATATTTTTCTGTTTTTGTTCATATTGTTGAATTGTTCTTAAAGGAATATCTGTCAGTTTTGACAATTCTAATTGAGTTAGATTAAATTTTTTTCTGTATATAGATAGATTTGTTTTTGTATTTTTTTGTTTGATTAAGCTTATTAGTTTATCACAAAAATGTCTTATATCCATTTCATGATAAGGAGAATATAGCTCAATTATTTTATTAATAGGTACTGATTGAACTATATCTTTAAATTTTATAGAAGAATACCATTGAAAATATGCTATTGCCCATCCAGTCCAATACTCTCTAGATTTTCCTATTTTACATACAGCTTTATTTTTAATTTCTTTGCTTTCAACTTTAAAAATAATATCTTTAGCTAATTCAATTCCTGATTTTCCTACTAAATAAGTTGGATTACCACATTCAATTTGCCTATCTATGCCTGATAATAAAAACATTTCAAAAAAATCATCTAGATTATAATGTAAATCATTAACAGCATAATCTAACATTAAAGCAAAATTTCTGCGACAATTTTCAAGATAAATTTTGTCGTAAGCGCAAATCATCTTCTTTAATTTCCTCATCTAATATTTTTGTAATATATAAATCACCTTTTTGTCTTTTATTTCTAACATCATCAAAATATTCTCGACGAGCTTTATTATTTCTAGCAACTTTTAACTCATACCATTTATTTCGAAGAGCTATTTCACTATCAATAAATTTAATTTGATTAAAAGCTTTTTTAGATTTTAAAACAATTTGTTGCCCTAATTGTCCTAAATACATTGATTTAGATAACTGTCTATAAGATATAGTTCCATTAATAAAATCTTGAGCAAAAGAAAAATATGAATCATCTGCACGATATCCTTGAATTAAATCATAATTTTCATAATTAGATTTAAAATTTTTAATTATATAGTCTTTTGCTTCAAAAGCTAATGGGCTTGATATATCAAATTCTCTATTTTCAAGCAATATAGCTAACCAATGTAATATACAAAAATTTTCATTATTTAAATCTAATATCTTTAAATTATCTAAATCTAATTCATAACAATTTGCATAGCCATCGTAATCAATTGATGTCGCCCACTCCATTGCCATATCTTTTGATTTTGTACAATAGAAGCCTATTCCATAATCATTATATTTTTTGCCCATTCCATAAATAGGCTTTTCTATTTTGTTTATTGATCCATGATAAATTTTAATCTTCATTGTTCTATCCCTTTATTAAAATACTACTCCTTTAGGAGTATATTTCAAGATAAAACAACACAAAATCATAGAAAATAAGAAAGCTTTTATTTCAAAATTTCTAAAAGTCTCTCTTTTATTAATTCTTCATCTTGAATTTTATTGTTCTTTTTGTCTTTGACATAGAACACATCAACAATTTTTGTTCCATATGTATAAATATGAGCTGATGCAATTGACAATTTTAATTTTGACATTGCTGATGTTACTTTGTGCAAAAATCCTATTTGATCAACAGCATTTATTTCAATCATAGTCGATGCATCAGACACCGTTTGATCAATAAATATTTGAATAGAATTAGATTGTGTTGAATCTGTATTTGTTATTTTTGGCAATTCAATTCTATTTTTAATTTGATCACAAATTCTATTTAGCTTCTTTTCTGAATTTATTAAGTTATGATTTTTATCTGTTACTAAAAATGTATCAAAAGCTATATTTTCAATAGTTCTAATTTTTGCAGAAATAATTGATACTTCATTTAAACTCATAACACCCGTAATATGAGCAAATAAGCCCTCACTATCTGGAATTACAACATTAATTTCTGTAATACCTTCTGCTTCTTTTTGTTCAATCAAGAAATCTGTTAACGTTTCTTTTTGAGCTATCTTAGATATAATTTTATCTTTCAACTCTTGTTGTGCTTTAGATAGTGTGTTTATTTCCTGATCATTACCATTTAAATAATTTAGAGTTCTATTAAATAAATCTAATAACAAACGTTCTTTAAAGCCATTCCAAACATTAGGGCCAACAGCCTTAATATCTGCTCTAGTTAATAAATATAATTTCTTTAATCTTTCAGGAGATTGAACAATATTAGCAAAATCAGCAATAGTTTTTTTATCTTCAATATCTCTTCTAAATGCTGTCTCACTCATTTTTAAATGATTTCTTATCAACCAACAAACATCATCAGCTTCAGCTTCTAATATGCCAAGTCTTGTTGTTATTTTTTTAGCAATCTCAGCTCCTACTATTTCATGATGTCCCATTCCTTTTCCAATATCATGAAGTAAAGCTGTCAAAGGCAAAACAAAATTTTCCCCCTTATATTCACTGCATAAATAGCCTAATGTTTTTAAACTATGCTCATCTGTTGTATAGATGTGATACATATCAAATTGAACTTGTGCAATAATCTTGATAAATTCAGGAATATACATTGCAATAACGCTAGATTCTAACATATTGCGAACTGTACTTTCACAATGCTCCATCATTATTATTTTAAAGAAATAATCTCTTGCCTCTTTATTACTTCTTAATTTTCTAACCAACTTAGCATTTTGTTTTATTTTAGTTAATGTATCTGGATATATAGGTTTTCCAAAAAGAGCTTTTAAATAAAATGTTTTTATAATTAAAACAGGATTTAAGTTTAAATCTGCACTTTCTTTTAAAGCTATCTTATCATTTATCAAACAAAAATAAGGTTCATTTTCTATAGGTTCAATACTTTGAGCTGTCGTTAAATATTCTGATATAGCAACTGTAAAAATCCAAGATAATTCACCCACATCTTTACTTATCAAATAATAATGCTTCATAAATCTTTCTACAGCATTTTGATTTAACCTATCTGTATATCCCATTTTTTCTGCAATTTTTTGTTGCATATCTAAAGTTAATACATCTCCAGGTTTCTTTTTAAATAAATGCAAATGACATCTAACTGTAGTTAAAAATTTATGTGCTTTTAAGAAGGTTTCACAAACCTTTTCACTAATCAATCCATTTGCTACTAAATCATGAATATCTGTAATACTAAACAAGTATTTTGATAGCCAAAATAACAAATGTAAATCTCTTAATCCGCCTCTACTTTCTTTTATATTTGGTTCTAATAAATATTTGGATTGCCCCATTCTTTCATGTCTAGAATTTCTCTCTAAAATTTTAGCATTAAAGAATTCATTTTTTACATTTTCATCAGATATAAGATCTGTATATTTACTATCGAATTCATAGAATAACGCTTCATCACCACAAATAAATCTTGCCTCTAACATATTTGTTGCAATAGTAATATCAGACTTTGCATCATTAATACATTCTTCAGGGGTTCGAACAGATTGTCCTACTTTTAATCCCATATCCCATAGTAATGACACTAATTCAGAAATAGCATCTGTATTAACTTGAGAATTCCTTACTAATATAAGTAAATCAATATCAGAACAAGGAGCTAACTCTTTTCTTCCATAACCGCCAACAGCAACTAAAGTTAATTGCTCTTCTAACTTATATTGATTAGCAATAAAAACGGATAATTTCCAAAGCAGCTCATCCATATCATTTGCATGAGCATACATTGCTTCTAAGCCTGTTAATTGATGAACATTCATTCTTTCATCAAAATCAGCAAGCATTTTCATCCTCGCTGATTTTAAAGCATCAACTAATCCACTTCTTCCACTTTGTAGGAATATATCTTCAAATTCGCTCATATTTATTTTCTAAAAAAACATGCGTTAGCTTTTAAATAATCTTTAAAGCCTTGCTTATCTCTTTCTATTTGAGCTTGTGAACTTTCTAATTTGCTATCAGTGAATGTCTTATCTGTATTTCCTGTTGCTACATTATATAAAGCTGCACTAAATACATCACCAGCAACTTTCAAACCAGCTTGTTGCATTATGGAATGTCTATAGAATAATTCTTTATCAGCTTTTGCAGATAATTTGATTTCAAATTGATTTACTAAGCTTCTATGTCTAGAGCAACCAACTAAAATCTCTCCTCCACGCATTTTAGCTTGATTTTCTTTTGTAATTACGAAAATAACCTTACCACCCATTGTCATTCCTTGAGATGTTGTAACATCTAAAGCATATGCATAAGAATATGGTATTGTTAATTTAGCTATTTCTTCTGCACTCATTAATGATTTTGCACCATCGACATAAACAGGTTCTCTTTTAGGTAAAGTATTAGCTTTTTTCATTTCTTCTCTTACAAAATTATTTAATTTTGAAGCATCTTCTTCAGATTGTGTAATTGCTAACATTCCTTGTTTAAATTTCTTTGGGTTGCCATAGTTTAATGCAATTTCTTTAGCAACATTTTTTAACAATGTTAAATCATCGCCTGATTTTTCTTGATTTAACATTCCTCTTACTTCATAGCCTCTAACACCCATTTGTTGCAAAACTAATGCAGATGCTAAATATGAGTCATAGTTTTCTTTTGTAGGGCCGATATTTAATTTATTCCTTAAATCATCATCTGTTGTACCTACTAATGTTTCAACATTATCAGCTAAATATTCAACATATTTTTCTATAGCTTCTTTTGTGCTTAATTTTGGATACTTCTTATCGACATATTCTTTAAATGTCATTTCACCTTTTCTATTTGTAGGACCAATTAAGCTAGCCATAGGATTTACGATTTCAGAACCATTTTTATCTTGTTCAAAATATTCGCCTACACGAGGAGGTTCTGCAGCTCCTTTGTTCATATAATATCCAGAATTTAAAATTTGTGATCCAAATTCTTTATTAATCAAAATCTTATCACTATATAAACCATTATAGATACCAGATGTAATCATCTTATCCAAGAAATTCCATTGTCTTAAAATATAAGATGTTGTTACATATGCTTTTGTACCTTTTAAAGTTTCTGTTAAAAGTCTAAAAGGAACACCTTTTGAAGGTAATACTTGTCTTGAATCTCCTGTTAAAATTATCTTTATAGCATTAACTTCTGCAGCATATTTTAAAATGCTGTACATTTGATCGTGATTTAACAAACCTGCTTCATCAACCATAAAAATAATTTTGCTTTCATAAGCAGTTAAATAATCTACCTTTGCTCTTGCTGTTTTTTGTTCTTGTGTTTGAGGATTTATAAATTGATCTACAGATACACCACCAAATATTCTAGCTTCAGGATTTGCATCAAACATATCATCATATAACCCCTTAGCAGCTGAAGGAGTAGAGCCTAAACATATAATAGGAGCTTTAATGTATTTAAGAGCTTCAGCTAATGTTGTTGATTTGCCTGTTCCTGGCGCACCATCTAATATTGTTAAATGAGGACCTTTTACAATTCCCTCAACAGATTCAAATGCACCTTTAGCCTCGTCATTATCATTTTTTCTAACTAATCTAGTAGAATATTCAATTATTAAATTTTCTTTATTTTGAATATCATTATAACTTACCAAATAAGCTGATTGAATCTTGTTTAAAAGTTTTTTGTTATTTAAATACTTATTATATTTGCTATCCTTTAAGCACGATGTAAGATTTTCATTAAAATCTTTATAATAAGTCAAAGTATCTGTTAGTTTTTCTATTTCTTTTTGAGCTAATTTATTTTTAGATACAATACTTGTACTTACAAAATAAGAAATACAGACAACTAAACCACCAGCTATTAAATACTTTATTTTTTTCATAACATAAATACCCTTTTAAACCAGTAAAATTTGAGATAATACTATCACTAAAAAAATAAGCTGTCATTATAAAAAAATTTAGCCGCTAACATGGAGTCAACGGCTAAATCTATATTCAAAAATGAACTTCGAATTATTTATTACGTAAACGTGTTACGTTTTCTTCTAATTCATCACCCATCATTGCACCATTTGATACGAAATCACCAATGATGAAATCAGGAATACCACGGAATTCTAACTTGTTAGCTAACTTATAGTTATTATCAATAACTTTGTTGAATTCAGGGTCTTTTCTGTCTTGTTCAAATTTCTTCATATCCAAGCCAATTTCTTTTGCTTTAGCTTTGATATCTTCATCTGTTAAAGCACCTTTGTGTGTAATTAAAGCTTGGTGCATTTCAAAGTATTTGCCTTGTTTTGCAGCTGCTAAACCAGCTAATGCTGCTGTACGGCTTGTTTCACCTAATGAAGGCATATCTTTTAATACCCAACGAATGTTTCCATCGTTCTTTACGAATTCATATACTTTTGGGAACATCATCTTGCAGAAACCACAGTTATAATCGAAGAATTCAACTACTGTGATATCGCCATTTGGATTACCAATAATTGGTGTTGTTGGATCTAATTCTAATGCTTCACGGTTTGCTTCTACAACTTTCAAACGCTTTGCATTTCTTTCTTGTTCTTCTTTAACTGCTGCAGCATTTAAAGCTTCCTTGATAACTTCCGGATTTTCTACCAAGTATGCTTTTACAATTTCTTTTACTTTTGCTTCATCAACTGCGCCTGCTTTATCGCATTTGCAACCTGATAAACCTACAACTGCTGCTACTAAAGCTAAAAATAATTTACGTAACATTTTTTTATCCTTTAAAAATTAATAAAGATAAGTCACTATAAATTTATTTTTTATTAAAAGCAATAAAATTTAGAAAATCATAAATGAATTATTTATTTCATTAAGCTCTTCTAATAATCAATTTATCAAACATATTTTCTAATTTTGAAATTAGTTCTTTATCATTAAAATATGCCGTACGTTCCACTAATGAAGGAGGATTAATATAATTTTCTGGTGGTCTAAATTCTTGCAAAGCATAAATTTTAACACCTTTATTTTTTAAAACTGTAGCAAGAGAAAGTAATTCATCTTTCTTAATTACATTTGGATCTAAAGTTGTTCTACACTCAAACTCTACGCCTGATTTTATTATAGCATCTAAACAGCTTTCTACCTCTTTAGCATTAGCTCCTGGTATTCTATTATAATTTTCAAAACCTGTTTTAATATCAAAGCCTATCCATGAAATTAAAGGTAAAACTTCATTTAATTTTTTTAAGCTAATTCCTGATGTATGCAGGCCTATTTCAAAATCTCTGCTCTTAACAATTTTCATTGCTTCTAATAAATCAGGTTGCATTAATGGTTCTCCACCACTAAACACAACACCATCTAATAGGCCTTTTCTATTATTAATTAATGTTAAAACTTGTTCCCAAGTATTGTACTCTGGGCCATCATATTCTTGTAATTCAGAATTATGACAATAAGGACATCTTAAAGGACACCCTCTAAAAAAGATAACGGCGGCTAACCTTCCTGGGAAATCCACAGTTGTAAATGGTTCAATGCCGCCGATACGTAATTTCATTATATATGCCTATATTTTATATTATTCTGCTGCTATTTCAGAACAATGACATACAGCTTTAGATTCGTTAAAATATTGGCGTTGTGCAAATTCACTCTTTTTACCAATATTCCATTCAGAAACTGGGCGGAAATATCCCATAACACGTGTCCAAACTTCACAAGGTTGGCGTTCTGAATCTTCTAATCTAATTTCGTTTTCCATAATAAATTTTCCTCTATTTTAGTTTTTTTAAATTTTAATTTTGGCAAGAACAAGCTTGTTGACGCTTAATAGCTATTAATTCTTCATCACAAAGTGGACAGAATTTATGTTCACCTGAAATGTAGCCGTGTTTAGGACAAATAGAAAATGTAGGAGTAATTGTAACATATGGAATTCTATAATTTTCTAAAACACGTTTTAACAATACTCGACAAGTTTTTGCATCCGAAATTCTTTCACCCATATAAAGATGCATAACTGTTCCGCCTGTATATTTTTGTTGCAATTTTTCTTGCAAGTTCAATGCAGTAAATGGATCGTCTGTAAATCCTACTGGCAATTGAGAAGAGTTTGTATAATAAGGAGCTTCTTTTGTGCCTGCTTGAATAATATCTGGATAGCGCTTTTGATCTTCTTTTGCTAAACGATATGTTGTACCTTCAGCAGGTGTTGCTTCTAAGTTATACATATTTCCTGTTTGTTGTTGGAATACCAACATTTTTTCACGAATCTTATCAAGGAATCTTATTGCAAAATCTTGACCGAATTCGTCTGTAATATCATGTTCATCGTTTGTAAAGTTACGAATCATTTCATTAATACCGTTTACACCGATTGTTGAGAAGTGATTACGTAATGTTCCTAAATAACGACGTGTATAAGGGAATAATCCTTGATCAATATGACGTTGAATTACTTTACGTTTAATTTCTAATGTTTGGCAAGCCAAATTCATTAATTCTTCTAAACGTGCATATAAACCAATTTCATCGCCTTTAAACAAATAACCTAAACGAGCACAGTTAATTGTTACAACACCTACAGAACCTGTTTGTTCTGCTGATCCAAACAAACCATTACCACGAGCCAACAATTCACGCAAATCCAATTGTAAACGGCAGCACATAGAACGTACTTGGCCTGGTTTTAATTGTGAATTGATGAAGTTTTGGAAGTATGGCAATCCATATTTTGCTGTCATTTCAAACAACAATTCAGCATTTTCAGATTCCCATGGAAAATCTGGTGTAATGTTGTATGTAGGAATTGGGAATGTGAACAAACGACCTTTTGCATCTCCCGCTGTCATAACTTCAATGTATGCACGGTTGATCATTTCCATTTCTTTTGACAAATCCCCGTACGTGAAGTCCATTTCTTCACCAGCAATAACTGGATTTGTATCACGTAAATCTTCCGGGCAGACCCAGTCAAATGTAAGATTCGTGAAAGGCGTTTGTGTGCCCCATCTTGAAGGAACGTTTAAGTTATAAATAAATTCTTGGAAGTTTTGTTTAACTTCATCATAGCTCAAGTTATCTTTACGAACATATGGAGCTAAATAAGTATCACATGATGAGAAAGCTTGTGCACCAGCCCATTCATTTTGTAAAGTGCCTAAAAAGTTAACCATTTGGCCTAAAGCTGAACCTAAGTGCTTTGGAATACCAGATTCTACTTTGCCTGATACACCATTCAAACCTTCTTGTAATAAAGCTCTTAATGACCAACCTGCACAATAACCTGACAACATATCCAAATCATGAATATGCATATCACCATTTCTATGAGCTTCGCCTGCAGCTGCTGGGTAAACATGGCTCAACCAATAGTTAGCAATAATCTTACCAGATACGTTTAAAATTAAACCACCTAAAGAATAGCCTTGGTTAGCATTTGCATTAACACGCCAATCTGCTCTTTCCAAATATTCATTAACTGATGAAGCTACATCAACTAATGTCTTTTTATCTGCACGATTTTTTGCACGTTGTTCACGATATACAATGTATGCACGAGCTGTTTGGTAGTAGTTAGCTGAAATCAATACTTGTTCTACTACATCTTGAATTTGTTCAATTGTTGGTAATTTATTTCCACTAAATTTGTGACGTAATACTTTTACTACTTGCTTAGTAAGTAATCCTGCTTCTTCTTCATCAAATTCTCCTGTAGCTTCACCAGCACGGAAAATTGCAGAAGTAATTTTTTCACCATCAAAAACAACTTGTGAACCATCACGTTTTACAATACGTGAAAGTTCTGTTTTTTCATCGACAATTTCTTCGCTCTGATTGGCAAGATCTTTTTTGTCACTCATAAATTTACCCTTTTTATATCTATAATTAAAATTCTATTTCTATCTACAATTTGTATAACATTCTTAACTTAATACATATATATAGTATAATTTGTTAAAAAAGTTTTAATCAAATTAAAATTCTTTTAATGGCAATTTAAAGATTTTGTTTTCGTCGTCAAGAAAAAAAAGATTTTTTTATTCTTGACATCACTTCAATCGCAGAAATCCGTAATATTTTTTTTAAAATTTATTTATTTTTTTAGGTAATAAAGGTTAACAACAATACAATTATATGTGACACGTTGAAAATCAAAGATTCTAAAACTAAACTATAAAGTGTTTAGTTAAATTATAATAATAAATTCAATAAGTTAGCAATTTTATTAACTATTCAATTTTCTTTAAAAAATCATCTTATTTTTTTAATTTTTTCATTTAAATTAATATTTTTTATTCATCTATTAGAAAAAAATGAAAAAAACACCACATTTAGTAAATACACAACAACTAATTTGCCTCATAAAATAATCGAGTAGAGGGAATTGAGTTTGTTTTTTTCTCAACTTCGCCCCTCTCACACCACCGTACATGCGGAACCGCATACGG
>JAKSVT010000023.1 GCA_024407875.1 Alphaproteobacteria bacterium | reverse complement strand
TCCGCACCTGGTTCCAGGACTTTCACCTGTAGATTATGCACATGCCGCGCACACTGAAATTAACCCTATTACATTTTACTATAACAGGATTAATTTCTTGAGGAGAATTCTATAAATATTTAGACTTAATAAAGCGATATATTATCATTAAAGCTTTTTTTCAAACGATAATGCCTTTAACCGTTCTATCTTATCTAGTGAAAATAATAACCACAACACTTGCTTATAAATTCATTATACTCAAAATATGATTATTTCATTTCAATGTTCTTACAACCTTAAAACGTATAAGAATAAAAAAGGTTACAAAATATATTTTTATTTCTAAATATAAATTATAATAATCCCGTCATGTATAACGGTAAACACATTAGTTCTTCTTTATTTATACAAACATCACCATCATATAAAATAATAGGCACATCAGTTTGCTCTATAAATTTGTTTTTAAATTTTTTTATTGAACTTAATGTATAATTTTTGCCTGATTTAACTTCAATAGGAATAATGTTATGTTTTGATGTAATTCCATTCTTTGTAATTAAAAAATCAATTTCCATACGATCATCTTTATTATCTTTTGAAGAATTTGAATAGAAATAGAGTTTTCTTCCTTTAGCTCTTAACATTTGAGCAACAATATTTTCTACCAACATACCTTTGTTAAAAGACAATTTATTAAACATTATTTTTTGATAAAGCTGATTAATATCTATTGTTTGTTTATCAAAAGCATGACTGAATAATAGTCCTGTATCTGACATATAACATTTCAATGTCATTCTCTTACGATTTAATTCTAGGCCAATATTTGGCTCGGATATGTTATAACATAAATTTGCAATCATACCATCAGATAGCCAAAATAAAGCATCTTCACAATTTCTAAATCTTATGTCTTTACCCAATGAGGACCACTTAAATTTTTTTTCATGTTTTTGTAATTGAGAAGGAATTTCATCAAAAATACTTTTTACTCTAATTTTATAATTGGAAGCGTATTTTGATATGTCTTCTCTATATATATTTAAAATATTTCTTTTAATTTGATCTACTAACTCAAAATCGCTTTTCTGAATGTATGACTTTACAGCTTGAGGCATTCCTCCTACAACCATATAACTTCTAAACAAATCCATGGCTTTTCTATGTAGAGCTTGTCCCATAGGTTCTTTTTTTTCAAAATTTTCTTGAATAATATCAAACAACGTCGAATTATCGGTTGCCCATAAAAATTCTTCAAAATTCATAGGAAACATTTCTAAATGTTGTTCTTCAGAAGGAATAACTATATCTTTAACATTTCTTTTAATAGAAATAAGGGAACCTGTTTCAATATAATCATAACGGCCATCTGCTACTAAATATTTTATCAAAGATCTAGCTTTAGGGTAAAGCTGAACCTCATCAAATACAATAACTGAATTTCTTTGATATAATTTACAATTATATATTGTCTCTAAATACATAAAAAATTTATCTAGATTTGAAGAATAATTTTCAAACAAATCTATTACTTCTTTTGTAACATTATTGAAGTCAATCAATATATAAGATTTATATTCTTTTTGAGCAAATTTTTCGGCAATATAACTTTTCCCTATACGACGAGCTCCATCTAATAATAAAGCTGTAGATCCTCTGTATTTTTGTTTCCAATTAAGTAATTGATTATAAACACTTCTTTTCATATAAATTTTAGTCCAATACACGTTTTCTAGATTTTTTATTTTATAATTATACACGTTTTCTAGATTTTTTAAACAAAAAAAATACACGTTTTCTAGATTTTTGTTTATTTGTATTTATCTAAATCTGAACAAAATCTTATACAAACAACAAATTTTTACGTTTTTTTTATAAAATTACCCTATTCTATATTTTAGAATGAAGAAGAGGTGTCGCTATGATTAGTACAATCGCTACAATAAGTATTTCTGTTGCTTTATCTGTTATTTGGATGGTTTTAATTTCATTTAATATTTTTGCAAAAGTAGGTTTAGCAAAATTCTTTAGCTTATCAATAAGTGAAATCGCAACTTGTGCAACAACCATGTTTGCCCCTGTTTTCGGATTATGGCTAATCGTAGGCATTGTATGGATGGCTTTACAAATGCGCAAACAACATGACGCTACTATGGTTTTAACAAAACAAATGCGTATGTCTGCAGAACACGGCGAAGCCATGGTTCGTACATTAATGGAAACACAACAACAAGCTCGTAGCGCTGCTGTTTTACGTAATGCTGATTTATTTATTTATGAACTAAACGATTTATTGTGCGATATTTTACAAAGACTTACTTTACTAAAACCTTCTCAAGCAGATACTTTCTGGCAACGTATCGGTGCAGGTAATAGATGGGCTTTTTGTAAAATGCTCTTAGACACTGCTGAACGCTCTCCTCATTTTACAGAAAACATAGCTGTTCAAATGGAACGCGATGAAATCTTATCAAGTTATATCCGTTTGTTCTGCTATCGTTTTGAACAAATGTACACAGTATTAGAACGCCACGATTTCGAACATTATCTTACAAAAATTTTTGAAGAAGGTTCTTTAGGTCGCGTATATAATCGCTTCTTAACAATTTGCCGTACATTAGATGAAGCAAAAGCTGAATATGAAAAACAACAAGAACAATTAGCAAAAGAACAAAATAATATTCCTGAACCTGTTGAAGTAATCGAAGAAGAACAAAAACCTCAAGAGGAAAACCAAGAAGAAAACTTAGAAGAATTTGACGTTAATGAAGAAGATATGAATAATCTTTCTCAAGGCTTAGCTTCTAATGTTTATAATAGCTCAACAATAGATAATGTTCTTCCTCACGTTCCTACTGCTGCTCCTGTTCAACCAAAACCAGCTCCTAGTGAAGAAGCTTACGTTCAAGAACAAGAGACTAGCGAAGATAAAAATGAAAATTATTATCCAGACCCAGAACCTTCAGAAGAAGAGCCTCAAGAACCTATTAATGAAATTCCTTCATTTGATAAATTTACACAAGAACAAGCTCTAGCTATGCAACAACAACAAGTTACAACACAACCTACTGAAGAAGTTGTCCAAGCAGCCCCTGTTCAAGCACAGCCTGCTCCTGTTCAACAGCAAGTACAATCTCCTTTAGGTTTCTTGCGTCCAACTAGATAAATTTAAGTATCTTTATCTAAATAATTTTGAACATTTGGAACTGCTTTATATAGCAGTTCTTTTGTTATTTTCAATATCAACTTTATTAAAAACTATATAAGAAAATTTAACTTAAAGTCTCCTGTTGTTAAGGCAAATACACGTTGTAATAAACTCATCGTTTTAGTCCCTTAATCTTGAATTTATTTTTGATAGCAGACATTTTAGACAAAATTTTCGAAAAATTAATTTTTTAATTCTTGTTTTAAATAAAACAATCCAAAAGGAGATTTATCATTTCCTTCTCGATATATAATATTATCATTAATTAAAGGATTTATAACTTCTTTCAAAAACTGACTTCTACTCTTATAACCTGTAGCTAATTGTAATTCTTTTACTGATTTTGGCCCAATCTTCAACAATTCTATTACATTTTCTTTTTTTGAAATTTTCATAATTGATATTTCTTGATTATCTTCAAAAAGGAGATCATGTAATCTTAAATCTAAAAATCCAGGATATATTAGAACTCCAGGTTGTTTTTCTATGCTATATTCTTTATAACACTCTGCCATAGTTTGAAAACCTGTTCCACCTCTTTCCATAAGATTTGCTACATCAAGACATGCCGCAATAATTGTATTTCTTCTAATTGAAGAAATACTACCTATAGGATATTCATTATAACTTTTAGGAAGTAGCCATGACCCCGGTGAAACAATATCTATTCTATCATCATAAATATCTACATCAATTTGTGTTCCATTTATTGAATAATCTCTATAAGCTATAGCATTTATAAGAGCTTCTTTTGGATAAGACCTTATTTCTTCTCTTCCTCCATTTTCAATTTTTTTCCATCCTATTTTTGTGTTTCTTTCTATAAATTTATATGCATTAACAAATGTTTTTGAAATAGAACCTTTAAATTTATCGCTATCTAATACAACACCTGCTTTATTTTTTCCTTTCCATAATCTACAACAAATCAACGTATCATCATCATTATAATCATCTTTAAACATTAAAAATCCAGAAGTTACATATCCATCTTTTGATACGATTTCTTCATTTTGAAGCTCCTTTAATGAAGGTTTAGATCCATCTTTCCTATATTCAGAACACAATTCTAAAAATGAATTCCATTGATTTTCATCATAAAGGATTTCACTTGTTTCATTATCAATTCCTTTTTTTCTTTTTGAAAGAGATATAATTTCCTCTGGATTAGCAGGTTTTGTATTTCCATTTCCTTTAACATACACCACTTCATTAAAATCGCCTTCTTTATATCTAACAACAGATTCTGAAGGTTGAACATGAATTCCTAATACAAATTTTTCTGCATTTTTATCAACGCTTCTCATAGAAAAATTTATTTTTATATGTGGAAATATGTGTCTATCATTAATTATTGCTATAAGATTTTTTGTTTTATCTATTTCTTCTAGAGAAATTCCAAAAGCCTCTCGTTCATTCGACACCCCTACAAACAATACACCACCGTCACCATTTGCAAAAGCAACAAGAGTTTTAGCCCATTTAACAGGATTTTCTGAATTTAATAATGCTTTAAATTCATATTTTAAGTCTTCTAAAACAACATCATTATAAAGCTCATATATTTTCATATTAATTTCCTTCATTGTTTTTCATCTTTATTATGATAATAACAAACATTTCGGAACATTACTTTAACATTTCGATACATTGCGAAAACATTATTTTAACATTGCAAAAATTAAAATTTATATATCAAAAAATTTATTTAACCGATTGAAAATATTATTATTTTTACAATTTACTTAACATTATCAAAATCTAATGTCTTTATGCTAAAAAAAATTTGCAAAACAAATATTACTAAAAACTATTTGAATCTTAGACTTTAATTTTATTGTTTTAGATTAATCATCGAAGCTTATACGACGTCCAATTTGAACATTAGAATGAACGTTTACACATTCAACTAAACCAAATGAGAACATCAATGTAAGCATTACTGTACCACCATAAGAAATCATAGGTAAAGGTACACCTACAACTGGCAAAATGCCCATAACCATAGCGATATTAATAAATACATACATAAATAAGTTTGTAGAAAGACCTAGTGCTAATAATCTTCCAAACATATTCGTTGATCTAAATGCAATCATATAACCATAAAAGATTAAACCAAAATACATTATTAATAAGAAAATACCACCTATTAAACCAAATTCTTCAGCTAAAACTGTAAAAATAAAGTCTGTTTGTTTTTCCGGTAAGAAGTTTAATCTTGATTGCGTTCCTTGTAAAAATCCTTTTCCAAATACACCACCAGATCCTAATGTAATCTTTGATTGTAAAATATGATATCCCTTACCTAAAGGATCTCTTTCAGGATCTAAAAATGTAAATACACGGTCTTTTTGATAGTCATGAAGGAATTGCCATGCAATAGGAATAAAACCTAATCCACAAGCCGTAACTAAAATAAATTTCCATAATTGTACGCCTACTAAAAAGAACATTACAACTGCACCACCTGCCATTAAAACAGCTGTTCCTAAATCAGGTTGTTTTAATACTAATAATACAGGCAAAGCTACCATAGCTGAAGGCATTACAATAAACGACATTGATTGTATGTCTGATAATTGTGCATTATGAAAATATTTTGCTAAAGCTAAAATTAGTGCAATTTTCATAGGTTCTGAAGGTTGACAGCGTATTCCCGCAATACTTACCCAACGTTGAGCACCCATTCCTACATGGCCAAATAATTCCACTGCAATAAGTAAAACTAATGATGCTATGTATAAAACATATGCGTATTTCATCCAAAAACGAATATCAATTAACGATATTCCAATAAGCATTATTATACCAAAAATAAAACGGATAAATTGCTTACTTGCCCAAGGGTTCCAACTTCCATTTGCAGCAGCATATAAAACTAAAAATCCTGTACATGCAACAATTAAAATTAAAAACAAATAGAACACACTTAAGTGTAATAATTTGTCTTTAATTGTCATATCTGAACCGCTATCTACAAAAGAGGTAGAACGTTTAGGAAATAACATTATTGACCTCCCTTTTCATGAAATACTGGTGGTTTTGTTACAGGATCCATTTCTAAAGCTGCCTTCATAACTTCTCTAGCAATAGGAGCTGCAGCAGTACTACCACCACCACCATGCTCTACTACTACTGAAATAGCATATCTTGGGCTAGTTGTAGGTCCAAATGAAACGAATAAAGCATGGTTTCTATCTTTCCAAGGAATTTCATCTTGGCTCTTTAAACCTTCTTCACGTTCCTTCATCGTAATACGCTTAACTTGTGTTGTCCCTGTTTTACCTGCTATTAATCCACCATGAACATTAACTCTTGCACTTCTTGCTGTTCCTTTAGGATTATTTACAACGTCAAACATACCTTCTTTAACAAGCTGCAAATTAGCTTTTGAAATATTTAAATTTTGAGGCCTATCAACCTCTTTATGATTTGGATCTATCAATAACTTAGGTGTAATTTTAATACCATCATTAGCAACCATAGCAACCATTACAGCTAATTGTAAAGGTGTTGCTAATACATAACCTTGACCAATACCTGTATTAAATGTATCACCTTTAGTCCATAATTCACCACGAATTGTTTCTTTCCAACCTCTTGTTGGCATTAATCCTGATTTTTCACCAGGTAAATCAATACCTGTTATAGCACCAAATCCAAATTTCTTTGCCATAGCAGAAATTCTATCAATACCTACTCTTTGTGCTATTTCATAAAAATAAATATCACAAGAATGCATAATTGCTTCACGTAAATTTACTTCGCCATGTCCTTGATGCTTCCAACAGTGGAATCTTTGATTACCATTCATAACATAGCCTTTACAATCAACTTTTGTATCAGGCTTAATTACACCTGCTTCCAAAGCTGCTAAAGCTACTATAATTTTAAATGTTGATCCTGGAGAATATAAACCACTTAATGCCTTATTCATTAAAGGATTTTTTTCATTTTTAATTAATTCATCCCATTCTGCTTGGGTTAATCCTCTATTAAAAGCATTTGTATTAAATCCAGGTGTTGATACCATTGCTAAAATTTCACCTGAATATATATCTAATAATACAACACTTCCACTTTGACCTTTTAATGCATTATAGGCAATATTTTGAAGTCTTGCATCAATAGTTAATGTTAAGTTCTTTCCAGGAGTTCCTTCATCTCTTTCTATTTCACGAATAACTCTACCGCCAGCATTAACTTCAAGTCTTCTAGCACCTTCTTTACCACATAATTCATCATTATATTGTAATTCAATACCATCTTTTCCAATTTTATATCCAGGTAAACGATATAATGGATTTGTTGTAGTTGCTTGTTCTTTTTCACTAACAGATCCAACTGATCCTAACATATGAGCTGTTTCTTCTGGATGAGGATAATATCTTGATAAACCTTCATCAATAACAATACCTGGCAAATCAGGAGCGTTTAATTGAATACTTGCCATTTCTTCCCATGATAAGTTTTCACGAATAGGAACAGGCGTAAAATCTCTTGATCTACGAACTTCCTTTTTTACACGTTGAATTTCATGTTCTGTTAAAGGCAAAATTTTATTTAAAGTTTCTAATACCTCGTTTAATTTTCCATCTGTTAATTCAGAAATAATTAATACACGAAAGTTTTGATTGTTTTGCGCTAATGATTGTCCAAAACGATCAAATATTAATCCACGAGGAGGTGCTAACAAACGTGTAGATATTCTGTTTTCTTCTGCCATTGTTCTGTATCTATCTGCATTAATTACTTGCAAAAAATACATACGGCCAAACAATACCAATCCTGCACATAGTTCCATACATGCAACAGCCATTGTTCTATGTGAAACCATTTTGGTTTTATCATTTTCCCTTGATAGCATCATATCTTTGCTTCCTCTTCTTTTTCAGCCATATATGAAGCTATTTTAGATGACACATAAACAACAAATGGAAATATTAAAGCACATAATACTATACTTCCAAAAGTAGTTTTAAATACCACAAATCTAGCATAATAAATTGATATTATTAGCCATTTAACAATCATAAATGGAAACAACATCAATGTAAAGATTCCCCAATCAGCATAAAAAGATTGGTTAATCAATAAATTATTTTTTGAATTTAAAGCAATATAAAAAAGTGTATATACAATTACATTTACACCAAACGGTGTTGAACAAAATAAATCTGCTAAAATTCCTAAAGAAAATGCAAATAAAACGCCAAAACGATCAGGTCTATGTAATGTCCAAAAATAAATTCCAATTAATTCTAATTGAGGACGCATTACAGAAAAACCAGAAATATATACCGGACAATAACTAAAAACTAATAATGCTATTAAAACAATTTTAGGCAAGTTTCTTATAAAATACCATTTGAAACGTGCCATAAAATTATTTGCTATTAAAAAGTTTCTTGTTATTCCTTTGTTTCGCATGGCACCTCCGGTATCAATCCGGATAAATTGTAATCAACTATGTGAACAATTTCTAAATGGTTTCTATTTACAAAAGGACGAACTTTTATAACACCTTCTGTATTTGATACAACTATACCTACAGCTAAACCTGGCGGATAAACACCTGCCATTCCTGATGTGATAACTTTATCGCCAACTGCTACTTTAGCACTAGAAGGTAGTGATATTAAATTTGGAAATTCTGTATTATCTCCTTCTAATATAGCAGGAGCATCTAAATGTTCAATTCTAACAGGAACACGTGAGTTAATATCTGTTATTAACATAATACGTGCTGAATTAAATCCTACTGAAGCAACACGGCCAACTAATCCATCACCAGTTAAAACTACATCACCTTTTTTAACTTCTTGGTCATGACCAACAAAAGCAATTAAACTTTGAGCAAAAGAATTGCCTACATCAGCGATAACACGTGTTGATATACTTTTAGCCTTTGGAGGTGGTATATAACGTGTTAAATCTGATAAGTAGGCATTCTCTTTTGCTAATCTGTCTGCTTCAATCTTTACAAGATTTAAGCTTTCATTCTCAGCTCTTAATTTTGTATTCTCTGCACGAATAGAAGCTAATTCTCTTAAGTTAGAAATAAAGCTAGAAATCGCAACTGCAGGTTTTGATACAACTACTAAAACTGGTGTAGCTAAATCTACGAAAAGATTACGTAATTTATCAACAATTATAATATCTGCTTTTCCCAACAACATTAAACCAAAAATCGATATAACCAACAGCATCAAAGCAATTCTTTTTATCTTTGATTTTAATTGATATCCCGCTGAAGCATTTTGGTGATGTTGAGAAGCCATGATTAATACATTGTTGAAAGAACGTTACGCATCTTATTGATTTGTTCTAATGTTCTACCTGTACCCATAGCAACACATGTTAATGGATCTTCTGCGATAGAAACTGGCAAACCTGTTGATTTACGTAATACTTGATCTAAGTTTGTCAATAAAGCGCCACCGCCTGTTAATACAATACCTTTATCAACGATATCTGCTGCCAATTCTGGAGCTGTATGTTCCAAAGCAACTTTAACAGCTTCAACAATTTGACCTACAGGTTCTGCTAAAGATTCAGCAATTTGACGTTCTGTAATTGTAATTTCTTTTGGTACGCCATTCATTAAGTCACGGCCTTTAATTTCCATTGTACGGCCTTCTCCACGATCTGGAGGACATGCTGAACCAATTGCTTTCTTAATACGTTCTGCTGAGCTTTCACCTACTAATAAGTTGTGATTACGACGAATGTAAGCAATGATTGCATCATCCATCTTATCACCACCAACACGTACTGAACGTGCATATACGATATCACCTAAAGCTAATACAGCAACTTCTGTTGTACCACCACCGATATCAACAACCATAGATCCTGTTGGTTCTGTAACTGGCAATCCAGCACCAATAGCAGCAGCCATAGGTTCTTGAATTAAGAATACTTTTCTTGCACCTGCAGCATCTGCTGATTCTTGAATAGCACGTTGTTCAACAGCTGTTGATCCTGATGGAACACAAATAACAATTGTACTAAAATGTTGTGTCATAAAGCCACGGTGATTTTGTGCTTTAGAAATAAAGTGTTTAATCATTTCTTCAGCAACTTCGAAATCTGCAATAACGCCATCACGTAAAGGACGAACTGCTTGAATAGAACCTGGTGTTCTACCTAACATTTGCTTTGCTTCATCACCTACTGCTAATACTTGCTTTTTACCTTTAATTTCAGTAATAGCAACTACTGATGGTTCATTTAATACGATACCGCGACCTTTAGCATAAACCAAAGTATTTGCTGTACCCAAGTCGATTGCCATATCTGTTGACAACCAATTTGCTAACATTGAAAACATTTTTTACCCCTCCAAAGGATTTATTAAATAGAAATACTTTTTTGACAATATAACAGTTGAATTGTAAATGTAAGGTTAAAAATATGATGTTTTTTGTAAATAATTTTTCTTTTTTAATTTTTCTTTCTGCTTCGATTTAAAAATTCATTTTTTTGTCTATTTTTTCGAAAATAATGTTTGAAACTATTCCTTTTTTAATGTAAAATAAGCAAAATTTAGTTTTATAAAAAGAGGAAAAAATGGGCGAACTTTCTAATATTTTTGCTGGCAAAGATGCAACAACTATAGGCATCGAAAAAGCTCAAGAAGTTGATTATCCTTATGTTGAGCCATCAAGCAAAGAACGCGTATCCCAATTGTTAGCTGTACTAGGTATGACAAAACAAGGAAAAGAACTCATTAATGACGCTAAAGAATTTGGCGTTAAAATCATGACTGACAATATTAGAGCTCATGGTTCTTTTGATGACGAAACAAACGTTGTTAAATTAAATTGTACAGGTTCATTTGATCGTCAATTAGCTACTCTTTCTCATGAATTACGCCATGCACAACAATTTAAAAATGGCGTTCAAATGAATGCTTTAAAAGATCGCCCTGAAGACTATTTACATTCTCAATGGTTAATTGAAGCAGACGCTAATGTTTCTGCTTGTATTGCAACATGGGAATTAAAACAAATGGGAATTAACGGCCCTTATGATTCTTTAATGAAAGATGATAAACATATTTTAGAACCTTTCACAAAAGAAGCTGAAAAAGGCGGAATTGAAACAGGCGACGCTCAAAGAGCTGCTTTCGAAGGTTGGTTTAAAGATACTGGTATTCGCGGATGCTATGATGCAAATTATCTTCGTAACTTTGAATATCGTAAAAGAAACGCTACTAAAGAAGAACGTGAAGAACAATTCACTAGAGCTGTTCCTATTGAAGACCAAGTTAAGAAGGTTTGCAACGTTCAAGGAAAATCCTATATGAGCGGTGAACAAGCAAAAGAATTCTTCTCTCGTCCTGATATTAACAATGTAAGTGATAATACTTACTGGGCTATTTATCGTAATTTAAGAGACGTTCGTCATTTCGAATTCTTAGCTCAAGCAAAAGATGTTATGGAAAAAGAAGCTGGCGGCCTTGGAAATAGAGGTGCTGATTATTGGGAAGTTGCTCATAATACTAAATTAAACCCAAGACAAAAAGTTGAACCTCGTAAACCTATGACTCAATTAACCTCTTTGTTAGCTTTAAAAAACAAAACTCGTTAATTGAAAGAAACAAATATGTCTAATTCTGTAGCTGATTTTTTCAAAAAAGGAAATATTGAAACCCATAAAAGTGGCAAAAATTCTTTTAATAGTTCAAATCTTGTTAAAGGAATGATTTTGGCAGCAGCCTTTATTGGTGCAGGATTAAACAATGATGCTCAAGCTTCAAACAATTATCATAGATTTGGAGAGCCTTACACAGCTGAAGTAGTAATTGCTCCTGGCGATACTCTTCAATATCAAATTGTTTCGACAGGATTTCAAAAAGATTCTCTTTTAGAAGATATGGTTCAAAACTCCGTAAAAACAAAAACGGGGGCTGCTGTTTTAAAAGGCGTTGCTAAAAACGGTACAACATTACAAATGGGTGATGCTGGTGCTAATTCTGTTGGCTTTTATAACGCAACAAACAATCGTATCGTTTTAAACAAAAACTTTTCTAAAGATAAACTACAATCTTGTTTAATTCATGAAGGCAAGCATTCTATCCAAGGTCATAACTTAGGAGAAAACGACGATGCTTTCTATACATTTGCTTCTACAACTATAAAAAATAGAGCCATGGAAGCAGATGCTATGATGACACAAACAATGTTCTCATATGAATTGATGCAAAAAGGTGATAGTACTGCTTGGAAATGTCTTGAAAAAGGATACCCTTGGATGACCACAGCTTATACTAATAATGTTGATACTTGTGGCACAGATACAAATAAAGTTATGAAAAATACTATGCTTGCGTGGTATTCTGAAAAAGGCTATGTAAAATCATATGACTTTACTGTTGCTAATTTCTATGCAAATTTGATTTCAAAAGGTTCTAATAATCTTATAATGGAAATGGCCTGTAAAGAACATAATCCTGATAGCGTTATTACTAAAGTTTGCAACATGAATGGTGTTCCTTATGCGGGAACAGATGGAAGTTTACTTCAAACAAAAGAAACTTTTTATATTGAACAAGATATGTATAAAAATACAGAAGCATTAACTCAAGCTATGTATAATAGAGTTGGAAGAGTTGATTATTCAGCTTGGAATATGTATGTTGTAAATAAAAACGGCGTAACTTTAGATGTTAATTATGCAAAGTGGATGGGATTGTCTCGTTCTCAAATCAAAGCTTATGAAAAAATTAAACCTCAAGACACAAAAGCTGATGCAAAATCTAATGTTAAGAAAGATAAAAAAGAAGCCTCTAAAACAATTACATTAACTCAAGCTATTAATCTTTTAAATAATAGTAGAGGATAATATTCTATTAAACCATCATCTTTTTTTTGCTTCTAAAGCAGGATCAAAATCTTTCCACCATTGTGGAGGTGTAGAGGATATTTCTCCTTCATATTCATAAACTAATTTGCCATTAATAGAATAAACGTTAGGAATGCCCAAACGACGATTTTCCTCTTGTGCATTATGTACAGCATTGTTCGCAATTTGCGTCATTTTTACTAAAAAATCTTTCATATCATTTGTCATATTTTTTATATCCCTCTATGAACAAATTGTACAATATCGTATCAAGTATGTCAATTTTACCATTTTTCCCAGTTGCTACAGGAATATTTTGTTCTGTTCCATTATAATACAGAGTCCAACCATCAACAATATCTTTATAAGATTGCCAAAAATTTTTTAAACTTCTTAGATAACGCCTTTTAACATCTTCACTTGGAATATAATGTCCTCCTTTTTTTACACGTGTTTTAATGCGTTCTATACAGGTTTGGGGACCATCCAAAAAAACATAAACCAAATAAACCTTATATCCTTTTTTTTGCAGTTCTTGTATCTTTTTCAAATACAAAACACCTGACAATGTTGTTTCTATAGCAAAGGATTTTTCTTCTTGAACTAAATTATCCAACTGTTCAAATAATTTTTTACCAGCAGAAATTCGAACACTTTCCATATTATTTGGACATAGATTTAATGCAATATCATCAGCATTCAAAAATATTAGATTTTCTTCTTTGAGTAATTCTTTTGAAAACGTTGTTTTTCCTGAACCGTTTGCACCAGCAATTAAATATAATTCTTTTCCCATTTTCTATCCTTTTTTATTATGATATTACTTGCAAAAAAATAAATCAAGCAAGCAAAACACTAAGAACTCTATTACTACTGAATTTAAAGGTTCCTTTATCATCATTTTATATAAAAAAGTCATGTTATCGACTATTTTTCTAACATTTTTTACAGATTATAGTCGATAAACTTAAATATTTTGTCAAATTAAGATATTTTTATGAAATATACCATCTCATAAACAAAAAAATTAAAAATAATAATATTCCTAATAACTTAAAAAAAATAAATATTTTGTTCAATTTAGCGTTTTTATTCATTTTAAAATTAATCTTTTTTATGAAGAGATTTTCCTTTAGTAGTGCCTATTGATCTTCCTATAGATAAAATTTTTTCAACTACAATTTTTCTAGAATTTTCAGCTTGTTCATTTATTCCAACTTTACCTGGATATAATTGATATAACTTTCTTGTATTCATATCTGAAACATTTGGCATAACAACATTTGCACCTGCTTGTAATGCAATTATTCTTCCATTTGGATTTAAAGCCTCCATAGCTGTTGTTGCTGGTATATTTATATCTGACAAAACAAGTCTTGTTAAGGCCATAACTTTTAATGATAAATCAAATTGTTTTCCAATTGCATCACGTAGCGGAGTATCAGGATGAGGAATAAAAGGACCTATTCCACACATATCAATATCCATGTTTTTAAAAAACAAAATATCATCTGCTATTGATTCAATTGATTGATCTGGAAGACCAACCATAGTCCCTGATCCAACTTCATAACCTAAAAGTTTTAAATCATCTAAACAACGTTTTCTATTATCCCAAGTCATATTAGGATCTAATCTATGATATAAATCTTTATCCGTTGTCTCTATTCTTAGTAAATATCTATCGGCACCAAAATCCCTATAGGCTTTATATTCATCATAAGATTTTTCTCCTATGGATAAAGTTAAAGCCATATCCATATCCTTGATACCCCTTATGATTTCTTTCATTTTATCTAATGTAAACCAAGCATCTTCGCCTGATTGTAAAACTATAGTCTTATATTCTAAATCTTTTGCTTGTTTTGCCGCTCTTAAAATATCTTCAACACTATATCTATAGCGTTCAGCTTTCTTATTATCTAGTCTAATTCCACAATATAAACAGTTATTTTTACAAATATTAGAAAATTCTATTAAGCCTCTTAAATGAACTTCATCACCGACAAAATCATGTCTAACCTTGTCCGCTACCTTATATAAATAATCATTTATATCTTTATCTTTGCAATTTAATAAAGAAACTAAATCTTCTTTATTAGCTTCATGTTTTATAGCTATTCTATCTATTAATTGTTTCATAACAAAAACCTCTTTTAATAATTAATATAGCTAAATTTATAAAAAACACTATGAATTTATTTAAAATAACGTTCAGCTCGTAGAATAATCCAAAAGTTATTTAAAAAAAATGCCTAAATAGGCAAAAATTTTAATCAGGATATTGAAAAACATTTAAAACAAAGATATACTTATTTAATAAAACTGTCATTTTAGGCAAAAATTTTAAATGAGGGTAATATGGAAATAAGTCGTGATCTTTATTTAAACAAACTTATTTTACGTAAAAATAACGGATTTATAAAAATAATTACCGGAATAAGACGGTGCGGTAAATCCTATTTACTTAACACAATATTTTATAAACACCTTCTACAATCAGGAGTAGATAGCAACCATATTATTCGTTTCGCTTTTGATGATAGTGATGACTTGAAATTATTAGGAATACACATTGACGATATTAATCAAGAAAAATATAAAGTTCCACCTAGCATTTTTATGGATTTTATTTCAAAAAAAATAAATGATCATGAACAATTTTATATTTTATTAGATGAAGTACAGAAATTAGAAAATTTTGAACTCGTTTTAAATACATATCTTAGAAAACATAACCTTGATATTTATGTAACAGGTAGTAATTCAAAATTCTTATCCTCAGATATTATTACTGAATTTAGAGGTAGAGGTGATGAAATACATGTATTTCCTCTTTCTTTTTCTGAATTCATAAATGTTTATCAAGGTTCTAAGGATGAAGCTTTCAACGAATATTCAATATACGGAGGACTTCCTGCTTGTGCATTAATGACAACAGATGAACAAAAAACTTCCTATTTAAAAACACAAATGGAAAATGTTTATTTACGCGATATCATAGAAAGATATAATTTAAAAGATGATAACTTAATTTCAGAATTAACTGATATTATTGCATCTGGAATAAGTTGTTTAACAAACCCTTTAAAACTATCAAACACATTTAAGACTATAAAAAAAGAAAATAATATAGCTCCTTATACTATTGACAAATATATAAAATACTTAGCTGAATCATATATAATTTCAAAAGCTATTCGTTATGATATTAAAAGGAAAAAATATATAGAAACCCCTTTTAAAATATATTTTGAAGATATCGGATTAAGAAATGCTCGTATAGAATTCAGACAAATAGAACAAACACATATTATGGAAAATATTATTTTTAATGAACTACGTTATCGGGGTTTTGACGTAGATGTTGGTGTTGTTGAAATTAGAAAAATGAATCAAAACAAACAAATTAGGGCTCAATATGAAATTGACTTCATCGCAAATCTTGGATCAAAAAGATTTTATATTCAATCTGCTTATGAAATACCTAATCAAGAAAAATGGAAACAAGAAACAAAATCATTTGATAAGATTAAAGATTCATTTAAAAAAATTGTTATTGTAAAAGATACGAAAAAAGCTACTTATGACGAAAATGGATATATGATTATTGGAATAAAAGAATTTTTATTAGATCCTAATATCTTATATTAAAAAATTTTGGCCGCTAGAAATCTAACGGCCAAAACTTTATTTTCTTGAATTAGTGGATTAGAAACCTCCCATTCCACCCATTCCGCCCATGCCACCCATTCCGGCATCAGCACCACCGTGGCAACCACAGCCTTTTTCTTCAGGCTTATCAGCAACCATAGCTTCTGTTGTAATTAATAATCCAGCGATAGAAGAAGCGCTTTCTAAAGATGTACGTACAACTTTAGTTGGGTCGATAATACCAGCTTCGAACATGTTTACATATTCACCAGCTTGAGCATTATAACCAACTTCTTTCTTACCACCTTCTAATAACTTACCAGCAATAACTGCACCGTCTTCACCAGCATTTTCAGCAATTTGACGAACAGGAGCTTGTAATGCACGACGGATGATATCAATGCCTACGCGTTGATCATCGTTTGCAGGTTTCAAAGCATCTAATGCAGAAATTGAGTACAATAATGCTGTACCACCACCTGTTACGATACCTTCTTCAACTGCAGCACGTGTTGCATGTAAAGCGTCATCAATACGATCTTTCTTTTCTTTAACGTCAGCTTCGCTTGCGCCACCAACTTTAATTACAGCTACGCCACCTGATAATTTAGCTAAACGTTCTTGTAATTTTTCTTTATCGTATTCAGATGTTGTTGTTTCAATTTGAGCTTTGATTTGGCCACAACGAGCTTTAATTTCTTCAGCTGCACCAGCACCATCTACTACTGTTGTATTGTCTTTTGTAATTGTTACTTTCTTTGCTGTTCCCAACATATCTAATGTAACTTCTTCTAATTTAATTCCTAAATCAGGAGATACAACTTGACCAGCTGTTAAGATAGCAATATCTTGCAACATTGCTTTACGACGATCACCAAATCCTGGAGCTTTTACAGCAGCAATCTTTAATCCGCCACGTAATTTATTAACAACTAATGTTGCTAATGCTTCGCCTTCAACATCTTCAGCAATGATTAACAAAGGACGAGATGTTTGTACAACAGCTTCTAAGATAGGCAACATTGATTGTAAATTTGATAATTTTGCTTCGTGAATTAAAATGTATGGATTTTCTAATTCACATGTCATCTTTTCTGCATCTGTTACAAAATATGGTGATAAATAACCACGATCGAATTGCATACCTTCAACAACTTCTAATTCTGTGTTCAAGCCTTTTGCATCTTCAACTGTGATAACACCTTCTTTACCAACTTTTTCCATAGCATTTGCTAAGTATTCACCAATTGACTTGTCGCCATTTGCTGAAATTGTACCAACTTGTGCAATTTCTGCAGATGTTGAAACTTTGCGTGAACGTGATTTAACGTCAGCTACAACTGCTTCAACAGCCATATCAATACCACGACGTAAATCCATTGGGTTCATTCCTGCAGCTACAGCTTTGCAACCTTCACGAACGATTGCTTGAGCTAAAACTGTTGCAGATGTTGTACCATCACCAGCTACGTCAGCTGTCTTGGATGCTGCTTCTTTAATTAATTGTGCACCCATGTTTTCAAATTTGTTTTCTAATTCAATTTCTTTAGCAACTGAAACACCGTCTTTTGTGATCTTTGGAGAACCAAAAGATTTTGATAAAACTACATTACGGCCTTTTGGTCCTAATGTTACTTTTACTGTATTTGCTAAGATATCAACGCCACGCAACATAGCATTGCGAGCTTCTGTAGAGAATTTTACTTCTTTTGCACCCATAATAGAATGTCCTTATAATTAATTTAAAATTTTTGATTTATATATAAAATTGAATAAACAAATTATTCTAAGATGCCTAATACGTCGGCTTCTTTCATAATTAATAAATCTTCACCTTCGATTTTAACTTCTGTTCCTGACCATTTTCCGAACAAGATCTTATCGCCAGCTTTTAAGCTCATTGGAATTGTTTTTCCAGCTTCATCACGTGAACCTGTTCCAACTGCAACAACTTCACCTTGGCATGGCTTTTCTTTTGATGTATCAGGAATAATAATTCCTGAAGCTGTTTTTGTTTCTGCTTCACTACGTTTTACTAAAACGCGGTCAAATAACGGTCTGAATTTCATAATTGTCTCACCTTTAAATGTATTATTTAAAACCTTGTACAACCTTTCGGCTAATTCATAGATAGGTATTCAAATTATGAAAGTCAAGAGGCAATACAAATTTTTTTTGAAAATTATTCATTATTTTTTTAACATATTGAAAAACCGGCATTTTATTGCCGGTCTTCCTTTAAAATTTATTTGATTTCATATTTCTCTGCATACAAATCATACATTTCTGTAAACTTCTTATTATTTCCATGTTTAATCTTATGTAAGTAATCATGTGTATCAAACATATTCTTAGAAGTTTCAATAATACTTACAGCAATATTTGAACAGTGATCAGAAATACGTTCATAGTTTGAAAGAAGATCTGATAAAATAAATCCACCTTCAATTGTACATTGCTTATTTCTTAAACGTTCAATGTGATTTGCTTTTATTATATATGTTAATCTATCAATTACTTGTTCTAATGGTTCAATCGTTGTTGCATCTAAAACGTCTGTTTTTTCATATACACGACAAGCTGAACACATAATTTCTGTAATTGCATCTGTTAAAACTTTTAATTCACGCTTAGCTTCGTCAGAAAAATTAATTTTCTTTTGATTAATTTCTCTTGCTATATCTACCAAGTTCATAGCATGATCGCCTAAACGTTCAAAGTCTCCAATTGCACGCAAAACACGTGTCGTAATTTGGCTGTCTTTTTCAGATAAAGCGCTTGATGATAATTTTACTAAAGTTGTACCTATTTTATCTTCAAAATCATCGAGCTCATCTTCGTTTTTACGTATCTTAGCGACCAAATCTTCATCATACTCATCAAGCAATGTTGTGCATAAAAGAATTGTTTCTTTTGCAACGTGAGCCATTTTTGCTGAAGCAAAATCACATTCTGCTATAGCTACAGATGGTGTTGCTAACAAACGTTTATCAATAAATACTGAATCTTCTTCATCTTCTTCATCAGGCAAACAGAAGTTCGCAATCTTTTCCAACAATTTAGTAAATGGGAATAACATAAATGTTGTTGTTACGTTAAAGATTGTGTGAACTAAAGCTATTCCTGCTGCATCAATATTTTTGTTAGAAAATGAAAAATGCATAGTTGCATCAAGCATTAAATATAATGTTAAACAAACTATAGTTCCTATTATGTTAAATGAAATATGAACAATTGAAACTTTTTTAGCATTACGTCCTACACCAATTGATGAAATCAATGCCGTAACACATGTACCAATATTTTGTCCCATAATAATTGGTATAGCCATTGAATATGAAATAGCCCCTGTCTTCATTGCTAATGTTTGTAAAATACCAACTGAAGCTGCTGAAGATTGAACTATACCTGTTACTACTGCACCAATAATCACACCAAATATTGGATTTTTAAATGCTAATAATACTGAACCAAATTTTGGTGAATCTGCTAAAGGTTCTACAGCATCACCCATCATTTTCATTCCGTACATTAATACAGCAAAGCAAACTAAAATAGCGCCGATATCCTTTTTCTTTACGCTTTTTCCGCCTAAAATAAAGAAAACTCCTATTAATGCGAATATTAATGAAAAATATTTAGGGTTCAATAAAGAAACCCAAATATTTCCTTGAATTCCCATTAAACTCAACAACCATGCCGTAAATGTAGTACCAATATTTGATCCCATAATTACGCCAATTGTTTGATTTAAAGTCATAATACCTGAGTTTACCAAACCAACTAACATAACTGTCAATGCTGATGATGATTGAATTGCAACTGTAATCCCTGCTCCTAATAAAAGAGCTTTTCCTGGATTAGAAGTCATTTTCTTTAAAGCTGCTTCTAATTTACCACCAGACATTTTCTCTAATCCCGATGACATAACATGCATTCCGTACAAGAAGAAAGCTAAACCACCTAAGATTTCGATTACGTTTAAAAATGACATTTTCCACCTTAAATTTATATTTAATATCGTAAAAATTTAAGGCATCTTATCAAAATAAATTTTAAAAATAAAGAAATACCGAAAAAAATCGATTTTTTATTTTACAAGTTATTGACATATTTAATAAAATTTCCAAAAAAATATATTAAAATACTGACAATTTTTGTTTAAAAAATATTTATTTTAGTGTATATTATCTTTTATTAATAATTTAATTATACAAATATCAATTAATTTGTATTTGTGGAGTGTGTTTTTTTTGAAGTACAAAACCTTTACTGCACCGACTATGTCTGAAGCGATGGACTTATTACGCCGTCAGCTAGGAGACGATGCTTTATTGGTTTCAACTCAAAGATTAGGAGCAAGTGGCGGTTTTAAAATTACTGGAGCTATCGATGACGATGATTCCGTTGAAAGAGATTTAGCTGCTATTTATAATGATGAAGCTCCTGTTAATGAATTTGTTCAAAAAATACGTCGCGTTTTACAAGATCATGGAACCCCTGAATTACTTTTAAATAGAATTCTTGAACGTGTTCAGATACCTCAAAATCAATCTAGAGAATTAGTTTGTTTGGCAAACGCTTTAGATACAGAGTTAAAGTTCCATAATTTACCAGAACATATAAAAGGACAAGCTTTTATTGTTTGTGGTCCTGCAGGATCAGGAAAAACAACTTTAGTTGCAAAATTAGCTACTAGAGCTCATTTATCAGGTAAACATGTTGGTCTTATCTCAGCAGATACTGTTCGTGCTGGTGCATTAGAACAATTAGTTGCTTTTACTAATATTTTGAATATCAATTTAACTAAAGCTCGTTCACCTGAAAATTTATTCCAACAAGTAAAATTGTTATCTCAAACATGCGATAGCATTTATATTGATATGCCAGCATGTAATCCTTTTGTTCCTTCTGATATGTCATTTGTTTCAGAATACATATCAGCTTCAACAGCTTTACCTATGCTTGTATTACCAGCAGGAATTGATCCTATAGAATCAAGTGAAATTGCAGAATCTTTTGCTCAATCTGGTGCTTTATTTTTATTTGCAACAAGACTAGATGCTGCACGCAGATTTGGTGGGATTTTATCAGCAGCTGATAGTGGAAAACTTTCTATGTGCGAAGCTTCTATGAGCCCTGTTGTAACTAAAGGATTATCTCCTATAAATGCAATTTCATTATCTAAATTATTTTTATCAGCAATTGCCCAATCGGCCCCAAATTTTTAACTGGAGTGATGTAGTATGACAACAGAAAATATCTCAACACAATCACAAAATAAAGCCAATGACGAATTAATAATGGCTCCTGGAAAAGTTCCTGTTTCTGCCGCTAGAAATATGATAGCTGTCGCTAGTGGAAAAGGCGGAGTTGGTAAAACTTGGTTTTCAATCACTTTAGCTCATGCTTTATCACTTCAAGGTGAAAAAGTTTTGCTTTTTGATGGCGATTTGGGCTTAGCAAATATCGATATTCAATTAGGTTTAATGCCTAATAAGGATTTAGCTACAGTTTTAGCTAAAAAAGCAACTTTAAATCAAGCTGTTTTCCATTATGATGAGGGCAATTTCGATATCATTGCTGGTAGATCAGGTTCTGGTTCTTTAGCTATCATTCCTACATCTACAGTTCAAGTTGTTGCTCAAGATCTTCGTAATTTAAGTGGTGGATACGATAGAGTTATTATCGACTTAGGCGCTGGTATCGAAAAGTCTATTAGACTATTAGCAGCTCAATGTGCAACAATTTTTATGGTTGTAACAGATGAACCTACTTCTCTAACAGATGCTTATGCTTTCATTAAAATTATTAGCAAAGAATATCCTGCTTTAAACATTCAAATTATTGTAAACTCTGCAAACAATGAACGAGAAGGTGAAAGAACTTTCAATACATTATTACGTGCTTGCAAAGGATTTTTGGGTATAACTCCTGTATTAGCAGGTGTTATTAAACGTGATACTAGAGTAAGAGACGCTATTAGAAATCAGGTTCCTTTGTTAAATAAATATCCTACAACTGATGCTGCTGAAGACGTAATTGCTATTGCAAAAAATCTTATGAAAGAATAGTCAAATGTTTATTGGGGCACACCTTTCAGCTTCAAAAGGCTTTTTAGCTATGGGCAAACAAGCCCTTGCTATTGGTGCTAATACTTTTCAGTTTTTTACAAGAAATCCACAAGGAGGAAGTGCAAAAGCTATTGATAAGGCTGATGCAGATGCTCTTTGTGATTTTATGAAAGAACATAATTTTGGTAAATTAGTTGCTCATGCTCCATATACTTTAAATGCTTGTGCTAGTGTAGATAAAACTAGAGACTTTGCTTTAATGTGCATGAAAGATGATTTAAAAAGAATGGAATATATTCCAAACAATTATTACAACTTTCATCCAGGATCTCATGTAGGACAAGGAATTGAAGTAGGCATAAATAAAATTGCTGAATTATTAAATTTAGTTATGTTTAAAGAACAAACCACAACTGTTTTGCTTGAAACTATGGCAGGTAAAGGAAGTGAAGTTGGTTCTAAATTTGAAGAATTAAAAGAAATAATTGATCTTTGTAATTTGAAAGACAAAATTGGGGTTTGTCTCGATACTTGCCACGTTAATGATGCTGGTTATGATATCGTAAATGATTTAGATGGTGTATTAACAAAGTTTGATAACATTATTGGGCTAGATAAATTAAAGGCTCTTCATATAAACGATTCAAAAAATCCTTTAGAAGCCCATAAAGATAGGCATGAATTAATTGGTAAAGGATTTTTAGGTATAGAAGCTTTCAAAAGAATAATTAATCATCCTGTTTTATCTAATTTACCTATGGAATTAGAAACACCTAATGATATTGATGGATATAGAGAAGAAATAAAACTTCTTCGCTCATTGAAAGCATAAGTCAATATTTTGAAATTTTGGCATAATACTTGCATATTTATTTTTAGGAAACTTATTATAAGGATTTACTAAAATGGATATGTTTTTAGGCGCAGATACAGTTTTTTGGCAAGACAGCGTAAACAATCAAATACGCAAAATTAATGGAATTAAAAGAATTAATTCTGATAAAGAATTTGCTGAAATCTTGGAAAAAGAAATAAATAAGGCTAAAGAAGCTTCTTCAATAAATGCTTTTGAAGTACCACAAAATGTAGATAACAAATATGCACCAACTTATGAAGATAAGCCTGTTATGGTAAATCAACCTTTGGTAGAAGCTTTTGAACATGAAAGCATTAACTTAAACCCTGCACCTACACCTGAGGTTAAAGAAGTTAAACAAGATTTAACAGAACCTTTAGTTAGAAACCAATATACAAATCCAAAAACTGAATCTTCTCTTATTCAACCTGAATATAGCGAATTTAAAGCTAAACCAGGTGAAAGATTTGAGAATCAATTAGAACATACGGCTTTTGAAACAAAACATAGATCCCCTTATAATATGAGTGAAGAAAGAGCAAAAAGAAGAGAAGCTGCTCTTGCTGAAATGGGGGGAGAAAAAAAATTACAAGGAATTAGAGATGAGAAACTTTTTCCTATGAACGGTGTAATGCGTTATACACGTGAACCAAATGATTTACCTCCTGCTTTAGCTGCTCAATTAGCTGCTTCACAACAATATCAACAAGAATTACAACAAAAACAAGCAGATCCTAATATGAGTGCTTTATCTAAACCAATCAGCTTATCTCCAAATGATATAGCTAATGTTAAAAATATAACACAAGCTTTAGATTCATATCCTAGAAACAATGTTCCTAATGTCTCTAAAGCACCAACATCTGCAGCTGCAGAATGGTTTCCACAAGCTATGACTAGACAATTAGACCAATATGAAGCAATGAAAAAAGTTCAAGAAATGCAATAAGCTCAACAAAAATAATTAAAAAATAAAGAAACTGTAAATTATATTATGGTAAAAATAATATAATTTATGGTTATTTTGAGAGGATTTTATGAAAAAAACTCTTTTATTTAGTGCAATTGGTTTAATTTTAAATGCTTCAAATCCTGCTATTGCTGATAGTGAAATAGCAAAAGATGAAAATGCTAAAACTCAAGAAACTAATGTAGCTACAGAAAAAAATGATGCTACAAAAGTAGACAATAATGCCGCAAATGATAAACAAAAAGATTTATCATTAATTCATGCTTTATTAAATAAAGCTTCTCCAGAACAAATTGAAGAATTAATTAACCAAGGTGCAAATATTGAAGAAAAAGACGCTAATGGTTTTACACCTTTAATTATTGCTATAAAAAATGATTGTTCTCCTGAATTATTAACAGCTTTATTAAAAGGAAATCCTGATGTTAATGCTGTAGATAAAATTGGTAGAACAGCTATGATTATTGCTAAAACTAAAGGTAATAAAGCTGCCGTTGAAATTTTAAATAAAAATATCAATGCTCCTGACGTTGATGGTATGACCAATTTTATGAAAATGCTTCAAGGTCCTGGTTTGTCTTCTGAAACTGTTTCTAAGCATTTAAAAGGCGGTGCTGATGTAAAAATTCTTGATAATTTTGGACGCAACGCTTTATGGTATGCAATCCGTGCTTTTCAAAACAATCAGATTATCAAAGATTTAATTGAAGCTGGATCTGATATTAATATTGCTGACAAAGATGGTTTAACCCCTTTAATGTTAGCAGCATCTTTCGATAAGAATTTAATAAAGAGATCCAATATACAAGATGATGAAATCGACTTATCAAATGTTCAAACATTAATTGAACACAAAGCAAATATTGATGCTTTTGATAATAAAGGTATGAATGCATTAATGTATGCTATTGTTACTAATCCAAATCCTAAAATTGTAAAAATTTTATGTGATGCTGGTGCTAAAATTGATGTAAAAAATAAAGAAAAATTAACAACTCTAATGCTTGCACTATTAAATTCAAATCCAAAAATGGTTCAAGCTGTTATTGATGCTGGCGCTGATGTAAATGCTATTGCAAATGAAAAGAGTATATTATTCCAAGCCTTAGAATTAAATAATAATGCTGCTATTTCTATGCTAGCAAAAGCTGGCGTTAATGTTAACCAAAGAAACAAACACCGTGTAAGCGCTTTAGAGTATGCAATTTCAAATGGAAACACTGATGGTGTTATGGAATTAGTAAAAAACAAAGCTAATGTAAATGAACCTGACGAAAATGGTATTACTCCTTTAATGCTAGCTTCCGTTTCTTATGAAACTTATTTTGAAAATAATAATCCTAAAAAACCTAAAGTTCGTTATTTCTTAGATATTATCGATTATTTGATTGGTAATGGCGCTAACATTAAATATACAAGACAAAATCATCAAAATATTTTAATGTACACTGTTTCTAAAAACAATTCTGCTGAAGTTGCTGAATTCTTAGTTAACAAAGGTGCTCTATTAAATGAAACAGATGAAGATGGAAATATTGCTTTAATGTATGCAATTATGAAAAAACAACCAACAGTTGTTGCTAAATTACTTGAAATGGGTTCTATAAGAACAGCCGAAAATAGATATGGTATCACAGCAAAGAAATTAGCAAAAATGATGGGAAATCAAGATATTGAAAAAATTTTAATTCAATATAAGGTTAAATAACTAAATTCATAGTGGAACAAAATATGAAGAAGAAGGCTATATTATTTGATGTAAATGGAACTTTATCTGAAATATGGACAGATGAAGGCGATGATAATGTTTTCAGAATCTTATCTAACTTTATGAATTACCAAGGTGTAAAAATTCAACCTTCTGATTTAAAATCTCTTTATTTTGAAATCAATGAGGCTCAAAGAAAAAACGGTGAACATCATCCTGAATTTGATGCCATTAAATTATTTAAAGAAATAATGAAAGATCATAAGACAAAATTTACGTCAACTCTTCCAAAAGAAAAAATAGATTTAATGCCACAATTATTTGCTGAAATATTTAGAGCATCATCATTAAAAATTTTAAGATTATATCCTAATGTTAAAACCGTTTTAGATACACTAAAAAAAGATTATAAATTAGCTGTTGTATCTGATGGGCAAGAAGCTTGGGCTCGTCAAGAATTAAATTTTGTTGGTTTAAATGATTATTTTAACCCTGTTATCATATCTTCAAAATATGGTTATAGAAAACCTGACCCTCGTCTATTTAAAAAAGCTTTAGATGAATTGGGTATAGAGCCTTTTGAAGCTATATATGTAGGCAATGATAAATTCCATGATATTTTAGGTGCAAACCAAATTGGAATGACTAGCGTATGGTTTAAATCAAATCAAGGAGACCAAACCTATAAAGCAACTCCTGATTATACAATGACAAATTGGTCTGAATTACCAGAAATAATATCTAAAATAGAAAAAGATTAAACTTTTAAAAAAATAAATTGACTCTATTTTATTTTAATACTATAAAAAGTTTGTTTATAGATTGTGGGTGATTAGCTCAGTTGGTAGAGCAGCTGACTCTTAATCAGCGGGCCGCGGGTTCGAATCCCTCATCACCCACCAATATACCGCAGATTTCTGCGGTTTTTTTATTTGAGCTACCAACCTCATTTTTTATCAAACATTCTTGAGCTACCTATGAGCTACCAAATTCTATACATACTTAACATATTACATTATATTTTATTAAAGAAATCCCAATTTTAAACACTATATACCCAAAATTTCGACAATTTCCTGTATGTATTTAAGACGTTTGTTATCTTTCCATTTATTTTCATTAGCAACACAATAACGAACCTTCATACATTTTGATAAATAATGAATTATCTGTTTAAAAGAGTGCTTATTCATAATTTCTTTTTGAACAAACAGCTTTTTTGCTCTACATACTAAAATTGTAGATAAAAAGTTTATAAATTCTGTTGAATATAATCGATAATCCCCATGTACATTTACTTCATTTCTTTCAAGAATATTTTTGTAAAGTTTAAATGTCATTTCAATCTCCCATCTTTCTTGATAGGCGCTGTAAATCGATTTAGGATCTAAATCCTTATTTGATTCAAATACTATTAATCCAAACTGTGATAATTTTTTCTTATATGTCTCTTCACTAAATGTATCATTTTGTACTTCTTTTGCCATATAAGAACTACTTTGTTCGTCAGCTATTGCTTTGTTATGAAAGGAATAATAATAAAGGTTTCCTATTTTAACTTTCTTGTATCTTACATATCCCTCTATTTTTTCTAAAAATCCTTCAAAATTATCATCTAGTTTATTTTCGTTTATAAGGGTAGAATTAGCTTTAATTGGTAAAACATATGCAATTCCTTTTTGAACTAACTTGTTTCTAAGGTTCTTTGTTGCAAACCCTTTATCCATAATTAAAAAACCATGATTAATTTTAAAGTTGTCTACAAAATCATCAAAAGATGAACAATCTAACATATTACCTGGATACGGATAACAAGCTACAGGTTCTTTTCTTTCTGTATCATAAGCATATATTAAACTAATATCTTCTGTTCCTTTTATACGTGCTTTTCTAGAAAATTCTGACATAGTATTACTATCAGATGTATTACTCTTCAACATACCATCAATAGCAACATTTGAGTTTCCTAATTTATCTATTCTTTTTTGCATAAAAGAAGTAAATCTTCGTAAATGTTTCCCTTGCTCTTCTAAAAATGCTGATATGGTATTTTCTGATAACGATACATTCTTATAGAGTTCTGATAAGTATGACGTTAAATATTCTGTTTCAATATCTCTATTCTTAATTTCAGGTTTTGCCGCTCTTAGTAAAGATATACAATATAGTTTTAAAGCATCTTTATATTCAAATTGTTCTAACAGATCATTTAATAAGTCTTTTCCCACTTTGTCATATAAAGCTACTTCTCCAAATGATTTTATATCAATGCCTTCATCCTTATCTACAACATCAGGAACATATTGCATATTTATAATACGTCCTACTCTTCCTAACTCTTTTGGAACATTCTTTCCGTTCTTGTAAACACATGTCCTTGCAATAACATAGTAGGTTCCATTTTTTGCATCTTTTACACGTGTGTTTTTAGGACGAGGTACAGCTAAAATTTCTTTACTAATTGGCATTATTTTATCCTTATATTATATAGTGTTTGTACACTATATAATATAAGAAAATTCAAGGCTTTTGTCAACAAAAAAAATACATTTTTTGTAAAAAAGTTTAGCAACACAAAATAAAAAAAACTCCAATTTCTGGAGTTATACATAAAAAACAATTCCTTTATTTGTTGTGATTGCATTTTCTTATAAATTCAATTTGTCTTTGAATACAGTAGATTTTACTAGAAAAATAACAATGTACACAACAATATGAATATTTTTAATTGGCTGAAATCAGCCAATTATTGAATTTAACTATCAAACTGAATATATAGAGGTAAAAATTGGGAATTCTTTA
>JAKSVT010000022.1 GCA_024407875.1 Alphaproteobacteria bacterium | reverse complement strand
TGCTGTTGAAAATTTAGAAGCTGTTCCTGAAGAACCTGCTGTTGAAAATTTAGAAACTGTTCCTGAAGAACCTGCTACTGAAAATTTAGAAGCTACCCCAGAAGAACCTACTACTGAAATTGTTCAAGAACAAACTGAAGAAATCACCGAAAAAGCTCCAGTATCTAATGATGAAGCTTTCTTGTATGATGGCTCAAAAATTTCTACATTTAATGGTTCTGAAAACAATTCAACAATTTCTTTATCAAATGCGAGTGGTGCTTTTAATAATTTATCTGCATGGCATTTAATATTATCTGATTTATCAATTAGTCAAATAGAAACTCAACCGGGGCAATCTATTCCTTTACCTGATGAAATCTATAATCAAGGAACATTGATAACAGGTGATGGCTCTCAAATTGTATTTGCTAATACAAAAGAATTATCTGTTCCTTCTCAAGAACCTGACACATGCACACTATTTTTATGTGGCACAACGGACATTTCTTTATCAGATCAAAACGGAAATACTCTTGAATTAGAAAATCCAACAAGTGGTATGTTAATTGGTCCAAATAATACGAAATTAACATTTAATGATGTAACAAAGTTCATTATTCCACAAATTAGTACAAACGCTGTTCAAACTGATAATAATGTTCAACAAACAACTAACGCTCCAAAAGCAAATGGCGTTATGAATTTAACATTATCTCAATTAGATCAACAGGCTTTTGTATTTGATGGATCCAAAGACGAAACGACAAGCAATGAAACTGTTATCGTAAAAACAGGATATTCATTATATGGATGGAATGTTGCTTTTGAATCTGGATTAAACATGAGCTTATCAGATTTAAGAACATTCCAATCTAAAAACCATAATTTACCAGAAACAAATGGTAAAATAACATACAAAGATAAATCATTGTCATTTAACAACGTTAAATCGATTAAAATATTTGAAGTTCCTACTTATTGTGGATACGGCAAAGCTTAAAAAAAAGATCCCCATTTTTATTAAAAATGGGGATTTTTTTTATCTTATTAATGAAATCATTCTACAGGTCTTGCACTATCAAAGCGTCTTCCCCAAGCTTTCTTTTTAGGAGCCTCTTCTTTTTCTGTAGCATCTTCTTCAATTGTTCTTGCTTTAAACATTGCTTCTTTTTCTTTATCATTACCAAGTTTTAAATCATCAACATTTGAATTTACAACTTCAATAAATTCATTAATTTTATCTCTAATAGGCTTTCCATAAAATTCTTTTGTATCTCCGCCATAAACGAACACAATGGCAGGACAATTATCTCCAGCTAATAAGATATCTCCAAAATCATAATTTTTTCTAAAACGCAACAAAACCTTTGGACTTATTGTACAATTAGTAATTTTTGTAACTCCCATATCAAAACTTTCTGCTTTAAAGAAAATCTCTTGAATACGAGCTAGTCCTTCTTCGTTGATTGATCCACAGTTTCCTTTATGTTTATACCCATCTAAAGTTGCCGTTCTTTGTCTTGGACTTTTTCTCTCAATCGAAAAGCACATAACTTCATCAGGTTCTCCAAAAACATATGACGCATCAGGTCTAATTCTTTCTCTTATTTCTTTTGAAATAATTTGTTCAAATTTCATTTCTTGGTTTTGGCTATAATCTTCATTTTTATTTTGGTTTGATGATGCACTCTCATTATTGTAATTTCCAGAATTACCATAATCATAAAAACCTACTTGTGCATTAACAGAATTACTTACAAATAACAACAATCCAAAAACAAAATATTTTTTAAACATATTCATCTCCAAATATTTTCTTAATTACAAAAACCTTTACTGTTTTGTACAAATACAACAGGATCAACCCTTACATTTTTCCATAATACAGCCCAATGTAAATGGGGTCCTGTTGACCTTCCTGTAGATCCAACCTCTCCAATTTTCTGCCCTCTTTTTACAAAATCCCCTTCTTTAACATCTATTTTTGATAAATGTAAATAACTGGTAGTAACTTGTCCACCATGAGCTATAACAATTGTTTTGCCTGATATATACATTTCATCATAAGCTACAATAACATAACCATCCGCACTAGCTAAAACAGGTGTTCCTTGAGGTATAGCAATATCTATAGCATTATGAGCATTTTTAGGATTTCCATTTAATATTCTTTGAGAACCATAAACACTTGATAATCTTCCCTTAGCAGGCATTTGATAGCACAACGCTGTTTGCATATCTACAGGCTTTTGTCTTGCATTATATGTATATTCATTTTCCTTCATTATTCTATCTTGAATTTCTTGAGGAGGATTTACTTTATTTTCAGGAAGTCCATCTATCTTTTGAATTTTCCATTTACGTTTCTTTACTTTTAATGTCTTTGTTATTTCTTTATCATTAATTTTAGAATTAATAACGATATCACTTTTTTCATCTCTTCCAATTCCAAAAACAAACCATCCATCATCTCTAACAAAAACGTCTTTATCATTTATTTTTACTACAGCTCCAGGATTTGTATATCCGAAAAGCATTTCACCTTGTCTATTATCACCATGAACAAATAAAACGTTTTCAGACTCAGCTTTAACTTCATTTGAAAAGAACATCAAAAATGAAAACAAAACAAAAAATAATTTAAACATCAAACAAATTTCCTTGTAAATCTTCTGAAGAATTTCTCTTCTTTTTTAATTCTCTTATAGAACTTTCCCTTGATAAATTTTCAACACAAGCACTGATTTTACCATCAACAAATTGAATATCTAGTATTTTTTTCTCTTTTGCTATTTTTACATTAGAAATTACATTACCATCTTTATCTTGAACAATAGCAAATCCTCTTTCTAAAACTCTTTCATATGAATAGCTATTTAACAAATCGCCATACCTATTTAAATTAGTCTCACATTTTCTGACAATTTCTTTAAAGCAATTATCTAAACTAGGAGCTACTTTTATTAAATCTTTTTCACATTGATTAATTTTTAAATTTGGCTCTTTTAAATTTATTTGCTTTAGCCTTAATTCACACTTATCGCAATAAAATTTCAAAGAATTATCTAATCTTTCTGATTTATCCTCTAAATATTGTAAATGTTCGTTTATGATTTTTTCTAAACTTGGCATAGTTAATTTAGTAGACGATAACACCTTTTCATTATTATCAATTAATTTTTTAAGAGCTTGCAAAAGTCTTCTAGATTTGTCCTCTAACTTTAAAACTTCTTCTGCTAAAACAGGAACAGCTTTTTCCGCAGCCCCTGTTGGAGTAGGAGCTCTCAATGAAGAAGCAAAATCAATTAATGTAGTATCTGTTTCATGGCCTACAGCAGAAATAATAGGAATATCACTTGCAGCAGTTGCTCTTACAACTTGCTCATCATTAAATCCCCACAAATCATCAATAGATCCTCCACCTCTTGCAACAATAATAATATCAGGTCTTGGGATTTTTCCAGATGGCGTATTCAAACCCTCTTTTGGAATACTATTGAATCCTTTAATTGCTGCAACAACCTCTTGAGGACAAGTCTGTCCTTGAACTTTAACAGACCACAACCATACAGGAACAGGAAATCTATCTGTAATTCTATGCATAATATCTTTAATTACAGCACCTGTATTAGAAGTAATAACACCTATATTTTCAGGAAGATAAGGTAATGGCTTTTTTCTTGAAGCATCAAACAAGCCTTCAGCTAATAATTTTCTTCTTAATTCCTCTTTAGCTTTTAATTTTTCACCTATTCCAGCTAATTCAACTTGTTTAACAACCAATTGATATTTTGATTGTCCAGCAAAAGTAGAAACTGTACCTGTACAAACAACCTCTATTCCATCTTTTGGTTTATTTAATAAATTTATGATATTACCACGCCATACAACACAAGCTAAATTAGCCTTATCATCTTTAATTGTGAAATATAAATGCCCTGATGAATTTAATTTACAATCTGATATTTCACCCTTTACTTTTATATTTTTATATCCCGTTTCAAGCAATAATTTTATAGAACTTGATAAAGCTTGAACACTCAACGGCTCCAAGTCTTTAAATATGGTACTTGGTTCTTCACTAGGATATTGAGATAACAATTCTGAATGTAAAGGCATAAACTAACGCAAACCCTTGAAAAAATCTTTTAAAAGCTCTTTAGCTTCTATTTCACCAAAACCACCGTAAACCTCAGGCTTATGTAGACAACTTTTTGAATCATAAACTCTGCACCCATGATCTACTCCACCACCTTTTTCATCATAAGCACCAAAATATAATCGTTTAAGTCTTGCAAAAGATATTGCTGTTGCACACATTGGACATGGTTCTAAAGTAACATAAATATCAAAATTTGGCAAACGAGCATCCCCAATTTTTTCACAAGCCTTTCTAATAGCTAATATCTCAGCATGAGCTGTAGGATCGTGATCAATTTCAGTTCTATTTTCAGCACTAGATATAATAGTTTTATTTATTGGATCAAAAATAACAGCACACACAGGAATTTCTCCATTTATTCCTGAATGTTTAGCATTTTTTAACGCCATTTTGATAATATCATTTAAAAAGTCATTTTTCATTTGAAATATAATCTAAAATAAACGGCAGAAAGTCAAGATAAACATACAATTTTTAGCCTTTTGTTTTTAAAATTATTTTCAAATGATTTTTGTGCTAGATACAAGAGAAAAGGGAAATTAATGTCAACTAATGTTGCTATTAATAACGACACAACTTATAAGATCGGTGGATTTTTAGTCAACCGAGAAATTGTTCGTTATATTCATGAAGCAAGCGAACAAACAGGCATTAGTTTTGACTATATGTTGGCAAAAGCTGGCCATGAAAGTCGATTTGAAGTTAACGCTTCAGCTCAAAGTTCTAGTGCAGAAGGATTATATCAATTCACAACTGATACTTGGCTACAATTAATGAAGCTTCATGGACCAAAATATGGATATTCAAAATTATCAAATCAAATTTATAGAGATGGCCGAGGAAGATATCGTGTTAAAAACGAACAAGATAAAGAAGAAATATTATCATTAAGAAGAAGTCCTAGAATTTCAGCTTTAATTGCTGCTGAATTTGCTAAGAGCAATAAAAAAATATTAACCGATCAAATTGGTCCAAATGTATCATCTGCTGACTTATATTTAGCACACTTTATGGGGCCTAATGGAGCTGTTATTTTATTAAGAGCTGATAAATTCACTCCTAATAAAAAAGCCGCTGACTTATTCCCTGAAGCTGCATCAGCAAACTCCCCTATTTTCTATGATGAACATCATAGAATGAGAACTGTGCATCAAGTAAGAGAATATATAGCTAATTTATTCCAAGATAAAATTGATAGATTTTCAATATTGCCAAAATCATTATTAATTTGGCTAGACGAAACATCTGAAAAGAAACAAAATAGAAAAACCAATGTAGTTGTATCAGCTCCTATTATGAGAATAGAAGGTCAAGATACTAATCCAGCACCTTTGCCTAAAGTTGTAGAATCATTATCATCTGCAACAATTATTCCTGGCGAAGGTGTAAATTTAGATGATGAAACAGTCTTAAGCAAATTACATTTTAACACTTTAAAACTTTCATCAAAATCAGAAGATAATCCAGAATTTTTATCTGCTGATTTTATTCCTTTTTATAAGAAAGAATATAATGTTGCAGGAATTTCATCAATTGAAAACGAAATGAAAACTCCTCCTAAAACAGAATATACAGATGAAGCCATTTCTTTTTTTGAAATGGATGATTATCTAATATCATCTCCACTTCCTGTTTTACTAAGTGTAAACACAAATTCAAAGTCACAATAACAATAGGCATAACAATGGGAAACGACAATAATAATTCAAAAGAAAGAATTGCAAAAGTAATTGCTAGGGCTGGAATATGTTCTAGAAGAGATGCAGAAAAACTAATATTAAATGGAGACGTATCTGTAAATGGTGAAGTATTAACAACACCTGCTTTTCTTGTATCTAAAGACGACAATATTGTTGTTAATGGAACACCTATTGGTAAAGCTGACAAAACAAGAGTCTGGCGCTATCATAAACCTTGTGGATTAGTTACAACACATAAAGATGAAAAAGGAAGGCCAACTGTTTTTGAAAATCTTCCTTCATATTTACCAAGAGTTATTTCAATCGGAAGATTGGATCTTAATTCTGAAGGCCTATTACTTTTAACTAATGATGGTGAATTTGCAAGAAAATTAGAAATGCCTTCTTCAGGATGGTCAAGAAAATATCGTGTACGTATCCATGGTACAATTACAGATGAGATAATCTCAAAATTAGCAAAAGGTGTAATTGTAGAAAATGTAAAATACTCACCAGCTTTTGTAAGCATTGATAAAGTACAAAACACAAACACTTGGATTACAATAACATTAACTGAAGGTAAAAACAGAGAAATTCGTAAATTGATGGAATTTTTTGGTTTAAAAGTTACACGATTAATCAGGATTTCATATGGTCCATTTCAGTTAGGAAATTTACCTGAGGGTGAAGTAAGTGAAATATCAGGAAAAGTAATTGCCGAACAATTAGGAAGCAAATTATAAAATCATGCGTATAATTAGTGGAAAATATAAAGGTAAAAAACTAATAGCTCCAGAAGGGTTAAACACAAGACCTACAGCTGATAGAACCAAAGAGTCATTATTTAATATCTTATCTTCTTTATTGAAGAAACGTGGAATGGATTTTGAAAATTTAACAATATTAGATGGTTTTGCCGGATCTGGATCAATAGGCATTGAATTCTTATCAAGAGGAGCCCAAAAAGCTTATTTTGTTGAATGCGATTCAAATGCTATTAATTGTATTAAAACCAACCTACCTAATGAAGAAAAAGACAAAGCTGAAATTCATAGAGATATGTTAAATTTATCTACATCATCTAAAGCTGTTGATATTCTATTTTTAGATCCCCCATACAAAAAAGGGCTGATAGAATTAGCTTTATTAGAACTAAAAAAGAAAAATTGGATAAATGACAAAACAATTATTTATGTAGAAACAGAAAGTAAAGAAACTGATTTCTTGCCCGAAGGATTTAATTTACTAAATGATTATAAATATGGAAAAGCTAAAATATCATTAGTTCAATTATCATAAAAAAGAGCTCTTAAAAAGAGCTCATTTTTTTAATTTCTACCTTGATTTAACTTTAAAGCTGTTATAAATCCACCTGGATTTCCAAGTCCAGAAGCCATTAAATTTCTAACTTCATCTTTGTATGAAGATTTTTCTTTACCAACGACTTGTTGCTTAATTTTCTTTAAAGCTATTTGAGTATGTTTCAATTCTGCATAGTCTTTCATTTCTTTTGTCTTATCACTTAAACCAAATGCAGCATATCCACCGCAAGAAAGTGTACCAGCAAAAGTTAAAGCAGCAATTGAAGCTGCACAATCAACACCATTTGCAGCAGCTGTACCAGCAACAACAGTTGCTAATCCTAAAGCTACAGCTTTAACACCATCAGAACCATTTAATGCTGACATAACTTTAGTTTTTAAAGGCGTTGCTTTAATATCCTTTTTTGTTTCTTTTTCCATATGGTCAATCATTTGAACAGCTGTCTTTTTATCGACGCTCTTTAATGGCTTTCTTTCCATATATTTATCACACAATTTTTCTGCTTCTTTTAATGAAGAAGCATTACTCATTGCTTCTATAGCACCACTTAAATAAACGCCAAGTTTAACACCTGTATCTATTTGAGCCATTGAAACTCCGTTTTTAAATTCAATTCCCATTGACATGATAAATAGCCTTTCAAACTGTAAATTTTGTCCAAATTTTATTATTTTTTGTCTTATTTGTCAAACAAATCTTGAGTAATTGGAGAATTTTTATTTGGTTTTAAACCGATATGTTCATATCCCATTGGTGTCAGAGTTCTACCTTGTGGAGTTCTTTGAATAAATCCTTGTTGTAATAAATAAGGTTCAATAACTTCTTCTATGGTATCTCTTTCTTCTGACAAAGCTGCAGCCAAAGTACTTACACCTACAGGGCCACCACAATAATTTAATGCTATACACTTCAAATATCTTTGATCCATCATATCAAGACCAGCTTCATCAACTTCTAATCTAGACAAAGCTGCTGAAGCTAATTTACAATTTACAGTCTCAGCATCATTGTATAATGCAAAATCTCTAACTCTTTTTAAAAGTCTTCCTGCAACACGTGGTGTTCCTCTTGAGCGTCTTGCAATTTCAAAAGCGCCATCATCATCAATATTGATATTGAGTACTCCAGCACCACGAACAATAATTTTTTTCAAATCTTTTGGTTCATAAAAATCAAGTCTTGCTTGAATACCAAAACGGTCAAACAATGGTTTTGTTAACAAACCTGCACGCGTAGTAGCCCCAATTAATGTAAAAGGCTGTAAATCCATACGAACACTATTTGCACCAGGCCCTTGACCTATAACTAAGTCTATATAGAAATCTTCCATTGCTGAATATAAAACTTCTTCAATCGCTGGATTTAAACGATGGATTTCATCAATGAATAAAACATCATTTTTTTCTAAACTAGTTAGAATAGCAGCTAAATCTCCTGACTTCATAATCATTGGAGCAGAAGTTGTTTTAAATCCAACTCCCATTTCATGAGCTACGATTTGAGCCAAAGTTGTTTTACCTAATCCTGGAGGACCATAAAACAAAACATGGTCTAATGCTTCACCACGTTTTAGTGCTGATTTAATGGCAATTTTTAAATTTTCACAAACTTTAGGTTGTCCTGTAAAATCATCTAAAGATTGAGGACGAAGTTTTATTAAATCTTCATCACTTTCTCTTCTTTCAGCAGAAATAATACGATCTTCACTCATTATACAAATTCCTTCAAAGCTTCACGTATTATTTGACTTACTTCTGATTTATCACCAAGTTTCTTAACTGCTTTTGATACAGCTTGAGCAGCAACCATTCTTTCATAGCCTAAATTAATTAGTGCAGAAATTGCATCATTAACAGCAGAACTAGAAGAATTAATAGCAGCAGAAACCTCACCTATTCCACCTAAATCAGAAGATGATGTAAACGATCCAATCTTACCTTTTAATTCAACAACTATTCTAGCAGCTAATTTTTTGCCTACGCCACTAGCCTTACAGAAAGGTTTATCATCTCCTGCAGAAATCGCTAAAGATAGTTCATCTCCGGACAAAGCTGATAAAATAGCCAAAGCTACTTTAGCACCTACGCCTTGAACTGTAGTTAAAGTTTCGAACCAACTTTTTTCAACAGCATCAAAAAATCCAAATAACTTAATTGAATCTTCTTTTACTTGCATTTCTGTATGCAAAGAAATTTTATTACCACATGGTGGCAATCTCGATAAAGTTCTATTTGAACAAAATAATCTATAACCAACACCGTTTACATCTAAAACGACGTATCCGTCAAAAACGCTATCAACTATACCCGTTAACTTTACAATCATGACAAACCATTAATATTGTTATTTTTTCTTTGCTAACATTTGAAGCATATTCATCTTTGCATTTACAAGTCTTAAATGAGAATGACAAATCGCAATAGCACAAGCATCCGCAGCATCAGGTCTTAATTTCATATCATTTAATTTTAAAATAGCATGGACCATTAAATCGACTTGATTTTTTTCTGCATGACCAACTCCAACAACCGCCTTTTTAATCTCATTTGGAGTATATTCACTAACAGGAATATTATACAAAGCAGGAGCTAAAATAACAGCCCCCCTTGCTTGTCCTAATTTTAATGTAGATGAAGGATTTTTATTAACAAAGGTTTCTTCAATAGAAGCCTCATTTGGCTTATACATTTCAATTACTGTTCGAATTTGAGAATGAATTTCGCGAAGTCTTTCAGGTAAACTCAATGTATCTGTAGAATCTGCAACTCCTGCAGCAACAAACACTCTCTTCGAATTAACGGAATCGATTATAGCCCATCCCGTGTGCCTTAAACCAGGGTCCAGCCCCAAGATTCGAACAGTATTATCCACTTAAATTAGTCTTCCAACTTAGCCATAATTTCATCAGAAACAGAAACGTTAGAAGCTACACGTTGAACATCTTCTTCATCATTTAACAATTCAACAAAGTCAAAAAACTTCTTAGCTGTTTCTACATCTGTAATTTCAGCTTCTACTAATGGCTTCCAGTCAAAACGACATACTGTTGGTGTATCAAATTTTGCTTCTAATGCTTCACGAACAGCACCTAAATCATCTGGAACGCAAACAATACGATGTGTTTCTTCATCAGATTCAACATCATCAGCACCTGCTTCCAAAGCTGCTTCAAACATAGCATCAGCTTCAGCAACACTAGCAGGATATTCAATCAAACCAATCTTTTGGAAGTTAAATGCAACAGAACCTGTTTCGCCCATTACACAACCTGCTTTACCAAAAATAGATCTAACAATTGGAGCTGTTCTCTTAGGATTATCTGTTAAAGCTTCAACAATAACAGCTACATTACCTGGACCAAAACCTTCATATCTAATTTCTGAATAGTTTGTATCATCTCCTGCAGCAGCCTTTTCAATAGCACGTTTAATATTATCTTTAGGCATATTTTCTGCACGAGCTGCTGCAATAGCTGCACGCAATCTTGGATTATATGCTGGGTCTGGCAAACCACATTTTGCTGCAACTGTAATTTCACGACCTAACTTAGAAAAAGTACGAGCACGAATCTTATCTTGAGCACCTTTTCTATGCATAATATTTTTAAATTGTGAATGTCCTGACATATTTATTCCTCAATATATTTAAGTTAATTAACTAATAAAAATTTTCAAATAGCTTTTATCACTTTTTATTAAAAAGGTAAAGTTTAAACGAATTTATTTTAACCTTTTGAATACTATATTTTTGGCAAAGCTTCTTGAAGTCTTCCACCATACCTAACCATAGATACTTTTACAGCTAAACCTGTTTTATCATCAGTTTCCACATATAAACCACAAACTGTAGCATCACCTTTAACAGGTTCATATTTCATTCTTTTTCTACAAGTTAAATATCTATATATAGGCTCTTCTTTTTTCATACCAATAACCGAATCGAAACAGCCACACATACCAGCATCCGTTTGATAAGCTGTACCATTTGGTAAGATTTGAACATCTGCCGTAGGAATATGTGTATGAGTTCCAACAACAAAACTTACTTTTCCATCTAAAAATTGAGCTAAAGCCATTTTTTCACTTGTTGCTTCGCCATGAACATCAACTATCAAAGCATCAACATTTTCACCTAATTTAAAATTCTCTACCCAATTTTTAGCAACTCTAAAAGGATCTTCACAAGGGCTCATAAACACTCTTCCTTGCAAGTGCAAAACCCCTACTTTTTTTCCATTTTGAGCTGTATAAAATCCACAACCTGATCCAGGCATTCCTTCAGGAAAATTTGCTGGTCTTAAAACTCTAGGATTTGTATTAAATACATTTTCCATTTCAGGCGCTTCATAACCATGATTACCACTAGTAATTACATCTGCTCCAGCATTAAACAAATCTGTACAAACACCAGATGTTAATCCAAATCCATGAGCAGCATTATCACCATTTATAACAGTAAAATCTATTTTATATTTAGTCTTAAAATCACGAAGAGTATCCTCAATGATTTTTCTACCAGACTGACCAACAACATCACCTAAAAACAAAAGTCGCATTTTATTTATCTATTCTCAAATAACCAGTTTCAGTTAATATCCCATCTAAAATTTCATCAAAGTCCTCAACAGGAACTTCTTCTATTTTTTGCGCAGAATAACCAATTCCCACGATTTTTAATACATTTTTTTTATTTTTTCTATAAAAAGATATCGTAGAATCATAATAGCCACCGCCATAACCTAATCTATTTCCTTTTTCATCAAAAGCTAGCAATGGTACAAATATAACATTAGGAATTACTTCCTTTAAATTATCTTTTGGTTCTAAAATTCCATAATTTCCTTTTACTAAATCTTCTTTAGTTTTAAACAATCTAAATGTCAAAATTTTATCAGATTTATCTTTATTAGTTATTGGCAATGAAACCATAATCTCTTTATTGACAAAATAGCTAATTAATGGCTTAACATCAAATTCATCATTTAATGGATAATAAAGCCCTACAACATCTTTCGATGAAATTTCTATACTCTCAACGAAATCTAAAATTTTATTTTCACAAAACAATCTATAAGACTTATTCAAATTCTTTCGAGTTTGAATCATTTCCTTTCTAACATCACTTTTTAGATTATTTTTCAATTTTGTCTTTTCTTATTTTTAAATGAAGACTGCTTTGACCGTAAGAAACCTACGCTTGACGTGGGCCGCTTGGTTAAAGTGGATACCATTTGCCAACACGTTAGAACTAAACGCAATGAAAGCTCAATGGTGATTGGCAGAGACAGTCTCCTAGATAAAGATCGTTAGCCCCGAGTACCTGCGGATCAATACGCATCAAGAAGTCTTCGTTCTATATATTAATCATTTTTGAAATTAAGAGCAACATCATTAATACGTCTTGTTGCATTTTTTACTTCATTGATTGTTTTTTCTAACATATCTGATTGCAACATTGAACTATTTTGATTTTGTTTTATATCTTCATTTTCTTTTAACAATTCACTAGAAACCAACAATGAAGCCATGACTAAAGCTGTCATTTCACTTATACTTTTATTTGCTTGTATCAAATTAAACTTTTCATCTATTTTTTTTGCGGCTTCATTAATTATAGCTTCTTGGCCTTCACCACATGAGAATGTAAAGCTTTTTCCACAAATAGTTAAATTTAACTTAGGCATTTGCATCCCCTTTCAAAATTTTCATTTCTTTAAGAACAGAATCTAATTTTGTGCTTGCTAATTTCATATCATTTTTAATTTCGTCATAAGCTTTTTGAAGTCCATCACGTTCTACAGATAACTGTTCATTATTTTTAATATGTTCTTTATTGCTATCTTCTAGTTCTTTGATTCTATTTTTTAATTCTTCGTTTTCTTTTTCCAAATTGTCTTGTTTAGCAATTTCTTCTGGAATTTCTTTTCCTTCTTTTAAAAGACTAATTTGTTCTTCTAACTCACTTATTTTTTTTGTAGAAAATTCTTTGTCTTTTTCCAAATCAATTTTTGTTTTCTTAAATTGTTCTCTTTCTGACAACAACGCATTTTTTTCTGCTGCTAATCTATTTCTATAAGAAGTTAAATTTTCAACTTGAATCTTTAACTGATCCCTTTCATTAATTATATTCTTTACTGACTTATTTTCTTTATCCATCGAATCAATTTTTTGATTTGCATCTACAAGTTTTTCTCTTAACTCAAAAGAAGTCTGACGTTCTCTTTTTAAAACGTCTATAAACTTTGATACTTCTGAAACAGCTCTACCTAAATCTTCTAAAGCGTTTTGTAGTTCTTCTTGCAAACTCACGAATATAATCCTTTCAAAATTTATATTTTTATATAAAATATGACTATCTTTATATTAAAGCAATATTTTTATATTTAAACTAAGGCCTATAATCTATGCAACCTATTTTTGTTATTTGTTCTTTGAAAGATGAAAAAGAAATTTTAAAGAAAATTTCTGAAATTAAAAATGTTGAAGCTTTTCTAATGATTGGAGATTCTTTAACACAATCTTTATGCAAGAAAATTCAAGAAAAAAATATTGCTGTTATTACAACAAACGAACAATTTGTAAACAAATTGGATACCGATGGTTTACAAATTGATTATCAACCTCAAATTAAACAAATAAAACAAAAATTATCAGACAAATCTTTAGGCGTTGTATGCTCTAATAGAGATGAAGCTATGAGAGCTGGAGAACAAGGTGCTGATTACATATTATTTAAGGGTGACAAGTCTGCTGAATTAGCATCTTGGTGGGTTGAATTATTTAACGTTCCATGTATATCTGAAAACGAAGAATGCAAAGAAGCTGACTTTAAGATTGTCAACCTCTAAGCATTTTTAGAAAATTTATTTACATAACAGGAGCCCACAAAACGTCATCGATTCGTTTTGCTCCTGTTAAAAGCATAACTAATCTATCGACACCTACTGCAATGCCTGTTGCTTTTGGCATCATAGAAACAGCTGCTATAAAATCGTCATCTATTGGATATCTTTCATGATATAATTTTTCTTTCAAATCCATATCATGTTCAAATCTTGTTCTTTGTTCCACAGCATCTGTTAATTCAGAAAAAGCGTTAGCTAATTCAACACCTGAAGCATAAACTTCAAACCTTTCAGATAATCTAGGATCGCTATCTTTCTTCCTTGATAAAGCTGCCATGCAAACAGGATAGTCAAATAAAATAGTTGGAACTTTTTTACCTAAATTTGGCTCTATTTTTTCATAAGCTATTCTAAAATAGATATCATCCCAACTATCGCTTTCATTTACTTGAATGCCTAACTCTATAGCTTTTTTAGCAATAGGTTCTGGATTTGGAGCTAAATCAGGTTCTTTTGGCAAAGTTTCCATTAAATCAAATCCTGCATATTTTTTAATAGCTTCACATACAGAAATCTTTTCCCAGTTATCAAACGGATCACAACTATTTCCATCACCAATTAATGCGGTTGCTCCACAAGCTTTTGCACAATATCTAACTAAATCAATGGTGTCTTGCATTAATATGTTATAGTCTTCGTGAGCTCTATACCATTCGAGCATAATAAATTCAGGATGATGATGTTTTGATCTTTCTTCATTTCTAAAAACCCTAGCCATTTGAAATATTTTTGGAAGCCCTGCAGCTAAGAGTTTTTTCATAGTAAATTCAGGCGAAGTATGAAGATACATTGTTTTACCATTTTCATCACAAAAAGGCTCAACCATTTTAGTTTCAAAAGCTTTTAAATGAGGTTCTAATCCTGGAGAAATTTGTAAAATAGGAGTTTCGACCTCTAAGAAATCCTGATTTACGAAAAATTCTCTAATAGCATTAATTATTTTTATTCTTTTTTTGAGTAATGGTAATTTTTTTTCATATTCAGTAGGATACCAAAAAGGAATTTGCATCATTATACTAACTTTACCTTTCAATATTTTTTATTGATTTTCTTGCTTTAATTAACAAAACCTGTTATTTATACCCACAAATTTTATCTTTTTTATTTACTTATACAAGGAAAAAATATCATGAAAATGCAAGCAAACCAAATCCGTCCAGGCTGGGTTATTGACTACAATGGCAAACAATGCTTGGTTACACACATTGATTTAGTAATTCCTGGAAAAGGAAATGCAACTATTCAAGTAGAAATGCGCGATGTTGCTACAGGCGTAAAAACAGAACAACGTTGGAGAACAGCTGATACAGTTGAAAAGTTGATGAGTGAAGATCATGACTGCACATTCTTGTTCTCTGATGGAACAGATTTAACATTCATGATGATTGATACATACGATCAATTCACAGTATCAAAAGAATTATTAGGTGACCGTGCTGCTTACTTACAAGACAACATGGAAGTAGTTGTACAATTCATCGAAGGCCGTCCAGTAAGCATTGAATTGCCACCAAAAGTAGTACAAACAGTTGTAGAAACAGAACCTGTAATTAAAGGTCAAACAGTTTCTTCATCATACAAACCAGCTGTTCTTGACAACGGATTACGTATCGGTGTTCCTCCATTTGTTGGAACAGGTGATAAGATTGTTGTTTCAACAGTTGATAACACATACGTTGAACGTGCAAAATAATTAAAATCATTAAATACTTCTATATAATATAGGGTGTAGTTATGCCTAAAATTACCAGCAGACCAAGTGGTCCTACGATTCGTCATTCAACAGCTCGTAAAGTTGTTGCTGATGAGAAATATAATGCTCGTAGAGAACAATCAGCTCATCAAAAGAGCAAAGAAATTCAAAAGAATAAAATGATTGCTACTTTGCAAAACAAACAAGAACGCATAAAAGAAGAAGGTACGACACGTGTACTTCGCTCTTCGTTTATGGCACATCATGCATTCTTTGATTCTCATGACAATGCTCCTAATTACATATCTGCATTTTCAGCAAATTTGAATGTAATGATGCAAGTTGCTGAGCGTGCTGGTAGAGGCTTAATTCACGATTTTAATGAAATCGAAAAATTGCAAATTTCACAAAAAGGAGCTGCTGATTTTGCTTCAACAGCTGACTTTAATTCAGAAAAAACAATTAAAGAAGGTTTATTAAAAGCAAAACCAAAGTATGGTTTCTTACAAGAAGAAAGTGGCGAAATCAAAGGTGAAGATACGTCTCATAGATGGATTATAGATCCTTTAGATGGAACTATGAACTTCTTACATGCAGTTCCTCATTTTGCAATTTCTATAGCTTTGCAAGAAGACCAAGAAATTATTGCTGGCGTTATCTTTAATCCTATTACAAATGAAATGTTTGTTGCGGAAAAAGGCAAAGGAGCTTGGATTGTAACAGCTTCAGGAAAGACAAAGCTTCATGTTTCAAACAGATCTAAATTAAATGAAACTGTTGTAGTTACAGGAATTCCACATTTAGGTCATTCAGACAAAGATGAGTTCATTAAACAATTAACACCAATGATGGAAAAAACAGGTGGTGTTCGCAGAATGGGCTCAGCATCTCTTGATATGGCTTATGTTGCCGCAGGACGTTTTGACTGCTATTGGGAAAGAGATATAAAACCTTGGGATATTGCAGCAGGAGCTCTTATTGTTAAAGAAGCCGGCGGTGTTATGACAGATTTAGACAGCAATACAACATATAAAGAAGTTTTAAAATCAGGATCAATTATTGCTTCTAATGAAGTATTAGCTGAAACATTTAAAGACATGCTTATAGTAAAATAATGATGTTAAATAAAGCAATTAGATTGTCACTTATTTTATCAGCAGTAGTTGCATATGCATCTACTGCTAATGCACAAGTAACATTAGATTTAGACGCTATTTTAGATAACGAAACAATCGATAAGCCTGCAAAGGCTACGCCTAAAAAATTGCAATTAACAAAGCCTAAAACTTTAACTTTAAAGAAAAAATCTGAAAACAAAGAGCAGACTTTAAAAGTAAATTCTAATACTCAAACGAAAACCGAAGACAAACCTATTGCTAAAAAAGTTAAAGGAAAGTCTCCTTTTGAAACAGTTTCTGCTCCAAAAAAAGAAGATATAGAAAAGACAAAACCAAAATCTGCTCCAGTTCCTGTTGTTACAATTAAGAGCGTAGAAAAAATCGAACCAAAAAAGGAGATTACTAATACGCCTTCAAATACTAATAACAATGTTCCTTCTCAAAAAATCGATAATTCTTCAACACAACCTAAAGAAGAAATTCCACCAGTTGTAGAAAACAAACCTGTTGAAGCAGAAATATCAAAACACTTTATAGAGCAACAACAAAAAGAAGCTGAAAAAGTTCAAGTTATAGAGGAAGAAAAACAAGCATCACAAGCAAATGAAAGCTCTTCGGCTTTAACTACAGACAATTCTTCTAAGATTGTAAAAAACACTACATGGTCTGTGTTCCCAGTTACACAAAAAATGGATTATCAAGAAAGATCTGACTTCTTGGTAAAAGTTGTTCCTCAAGATAGTGCAACATATACAGCAACAACAAAAGAACGCTATTTGTATTTAGTATTTTCATTTGAAAAAAATTCTGCAGATTTAACAGAAGAAATGCTTTTTGAAATAGAAAATTTATCAAAATTATTAAATGAAGATAAAACATTATCTGTTTTAATTTATGCCTATAGTGGATCCACGGCTCCAGAATATGGCAGAGAACGTGAAATGTCGTTAAGACGTGCTATTATGGTTAGATACGGATTAATGCAACAAGGTATTAAACCTTTAAGAATTGAAATTCGTTCTTTAGCAGACAAAGGTGCTGGAGATGCAACACCTAACAGAGCTGATATATTGTTATATCATAAGAAAAAATAAATTAGAGTTTACATAAATGCTTTTACCTAAGAGATATATTTTAAGAATGTCTTTTTTCTTGGCAATAGTATTCTCTGCATGTGCATTACTATTTCCAATTTTAAAATCAACTTTTTTAAACAATATTGCTTTAAATAGCTTAATTGTTTTTGTTTTATTTTCTGGAATAATATTGAACTTTAGATCAGTTCTTGTTTTAAGAAAAGAAATTAAATGGATTAATGTTGTACCATTAAATTTAGAAGACAATGCTATTAAATCTTTAAGGCTCTTATCTCCTTTAGCCCTAATCTTAAAAAATAACAAAGCAAAAGGAAATGCTGTCATCTCCCCTACTATTGCGAGAACTGTTCTTGACTCTGTAGATATGAGATTAGAAGAAGTAAAAGATATTTCTAGATATTTAATTGGCTTATCCACATTTCTTGGATTGTTAGGAACATTTTGGGGATTAATGGGAACAGTAGGTTCTGTTGGACAAGTTATTTCATCATTAAATGTTGCAGGAGATTCAGCAACAGATGCATTTAACACAATAAAAGACAGTTTAGCATTACCATTATCAGGAATGGGAACAGCTTTTTCTTCTTCTTTATTAGGTTTAGGTGGTGCATTAATTATGGGTTTCTTAGATCTACAAGCAACAGGTGCTCAAAATCATTTTTATAATGGCCTAGATGAGCATTTAGCATCTTTAACACGTTATTCATCTAGTATCGGTTCCTCAGATGATTCCGTTACATCAAATGGCTCTTATACAAATGCTTTACTAGAGCAACTTGTTGAAAATATGGCTGATATAAGAAATCAAATGAAAAGAGATACAGATAAACGTCAAGAAACATTAGCTAATGATGCTGAGCATTTGAGATTTTTGAGCCGGATTGATAGATGTTTATCACAAATAGATAAAGCAAATGAAACTCATTCTGATGCAGTATTAAAAGAATTAAGAGATTCGTTTAGATTATTAATTAGAACAATATCTTCAAACAATGAAAACAAATAATGAGAAAAAGAAACAAACAAAGTAACATATTTAACTTTTGGCCAAGTTTTGTTGATGCTTTGTCAAATTTACTGATAGTTGTTTTATTTTTCTTATTATTATTTGTATTAGCTCATTTTTTTATTGGGAAAAATTTAAACTCTAAAAATTCACAAATAGAAGTTTTAAACAGTGAATTATTTAATTTAACGAAAGAATTAAATTTAGTAAAAAAAGCAAACAAAAGTTTGCAAGAAGAATACAATGCTTCTTTGTTAAAAATAACCTCTTTAAATGAAAACATTTCATCTTTAACAAAAATAAAAGATGATTTAGAAAAAGATTTAAAAAATAAAAATATAGATTTAGAAAATGAACAAAAGATTTCTAACGAACTAAAGCTTCAAATAGCTTTGTTAACTACACAAACAGAGGAAATGAACAAACAATTAGATAAGCTATCTAATATTTTATCAGAATCTGAAAAAAAATCAGCTGAACAAAAAGCACAAATTGTAGATTTAGGAAAGAAATTAAACAAAGCTCTTGCTCAAAAAGCATCAGAACTTACCTCATACAGATCTGAATTCTTTGGTGTTTTAAGAAAAATATTGAAAGATTATTCAGATATTAAAATTGAGGGTGATAGATTTGTATTTCAATCAGAACTTTTCTTTAAAAGTGGCTCTGCAGATTTAGAACCTAATGGTAAAAAAGCATTAAATCTATTAGCCTCCTCTTTAAAAGATTTAGAGACAAAAATACCATCAAAAATTAATTGGATATTGCGTATTGATGGACACACAGATAACATACCTATACATAATGAATTATTTGCTTCTAATTGGCATCTTTCAACAATGCGGTCTATAGCCGTTGTTAATTATTTAACAAGCCAAGGAGTCAAACAAAAAAGATTGGTACCAGCAGGATTTGGATCTAATTATCCTGTAGCTAGAGGAAACTCACCAAATTCTCGTAAAAAGAACAGAAGAATTGAATTTAAATTAACAGAAAAATAAAATAATTTATTTTTTTAAGCTTTATTACTTGAATTTTATGAAAAATTAGAGTATAAGGCGATTACATTTATAAATGTTGGAGCTAAAAAATGAAAAAAGATATACATCCAAATTACCATGAAATCACAGTGGTAATGACTGATGGAACAGAGTTCAAAACTCGTTCTACAATGGGAAAAGAAGGTGACACTGTTCGTTTGGACATTGACCCACTTTCACATCCTGCTTGGACTGGTGTTTACCGTTTGATCGACACAGGCGGTCAATTAGCTAAGTTCAACAAAAAATATGCTGCTTTTACAGGCAAGAAAAATTAAGGAAATAACGGCTAAATTAAGCCGTTATTTTTTTATTTATAAAGAAAAAAAATAAAAAAATTAATCTTGTATTATTGACAAATACCACCCTTATCCATACAATAATTAATGTAATAATTTTAATGGGTTATGAATGGCTGAGATTGTATATTATAACGTTGTTTTATTTGCTCAGGATAAATGGACTGTTGTTGCCAATTATTCTGAAGAGAAACGTTCTGCTGCAATTGAAGAAGCCAAAAGATTAGATAACTATAATTCAGCTGTTGTTGAAAGTTATTCTGATGCTGAAACAGGTGATGTTTTAGAAACAAATGTTATTTATGCTAGTTCAGATGAACGTCCTAAAGTTATTGAACGAAATGTTGACTATGAAGCCTTTAAGAAAAAACAAGCCTATTTCTTCAATTTTTCTAAATTCGTATTATCAATTTTATTATCCGTATTAATTTCTATTTTTGTAACATTGTTCGCATCTCAAAAATTAATACAAAAAGGCATAATTACTGTTGATACAATGGAAAAATATTCAACATTAATATTTGTCCTATCTATTGTTTTAATTGGAGCTTTATTAAATTTAATTATTTTTAGAGAAAAATTCTTTGGCAAGAAGAACAAACAAAAACTTGCTCCTGATACAATAATCTTTAAGAAAATTGCTAAAGCTATAAAGGTTATAAAACCATCTGAAAAGAAAAATGATGACTTCTTATTTAGTCAAGATGCAACGAATCAAAAATTTGATGATAAGGGAAATAGAGTATTCCAAATTGATGTTGAAGAAAAAGTTACACTTAGACAAGAAAAAACAGAAAGCTCTCTTCCTCAAGAATCAATTGAAAAGCTTAAAAATCATAACAATCAATTAAAGTTATTCTTATCTATTATTTTAAAAATTATTCAAAAGCAAAAATATCAATTATCATACCATTCAAGTTTTGGTATTAAAATGATGCTTTTAGGAGCTACAGACTCTATTGGACTATATAGCAAATTAACTAAGGAAGAAAAAAATTATCTTTTAGATGACACTTTAATGCTATTAAAAGAAAATTCTAAATCTCTAGCTGAATTTCATAAAAAAATAGATGAGTTTTTGTTAAATCCTAAATATATGAAGCTCTATGAAGTTGGTTCAAAAGCTTACGAGCAATTTAACACTTCTCAAGACGCTGGCAAATTAGAAGATGCTGTTCAATTAACATTAAAGAATTGGTTTGCTCCTACATTAAAAGCTGCTACAGAAAGTGATGAAAACGTAACAATTGTATTTACAGATATTTCTAATGCAACGAACATTTCTGCAGATCCGGAACAAGCAAAAGCTTCATTACAATATCATAATGAAACCATGCGCAAACGTATCAAAGAATCTTCTGGTAAAGAAATTAAGATGACAGGTTATGGCTTCATGGTATCGTTTGCAAAAGAAGCTGATGCACTTACATTTGCAACTAAAGCTATGAGAGATATAAACTCATATAATTCTGGACATCAAGAAAGTCAAATGCTCGTTAGAATGGGTGTAAACAGTGGAAAAGTTATTATTGAAGAAAATGATTTATTTGGATTAAACGTTCAAATCGCTGCTAGAGCATATCAAGCTGCTGAACCAAAACAAATTTTAGCAACAGATGCTGTTAAGAAAGCTGTTGGCAGTAAATTTGGTTTCCAAACTGCTGGAAAATTCCGATTAAAAGGCGTTGATGGAGATGTAAGATTACATAGTGTAGACTATTAATAACAAGGAAAAGTTCTTTAATTTTAATACGTTATGTGATATAAGAAGTAGAGTGTTTTAGGAAATAACAAGAAAATGGCAGTTGCAACCTACGAAGTTTGGATGAAAACCTCCTCTGAAAAAGATTGGGAGTTTGTTTCTTCGAGTACGAAGAAAGATGCTGCTATGGAACAAGCAAAATCTATAGAATTTATGCAACGTATTCCTACAAAAGTAATAAGAGAAGAATTAAACGAACAAACCGAACGTTATGAATCACAAACTTTATATCTAAGTAACTTAAAGCCACCTGAACCAGTAAAACCAAAAGTTCAACAAGTGTATAGAAGTTCTAACTATACTTCAGCTTCAAAGAACAATAATAAACCAACAACAAAGTATGAAGAGCCTAAAAAAGGAAAACAAGCACAAACATTCAATGAAGCTTGTTTTGTGTTATTGTTTACTTTGGTTTTATCTTTTGCTTCTTCAAGTGCAATTTCTTTTGGAATATTTAATGTTTTAAAAGCAAAATCTTTAATTCCTGAAGCTTACTCACATCATTGTATTCTCGCAACATTTATATTTTTCTTCATATTGATTGAAGTTACATTATCTTCAAAATGGGTAAACTTTGATGTTTTATCAGCAAGCGATGAAGATGAAACATCGGGTTCGATGGGAACTCCTGGAGTATCAAACGCTGAAGAGAAAAGAACACTTATTTCATTTTTCCAAAATCTTCACAGTTATTTATTTGGGAATGGACATTTAAGAAAAGTAATTGAACAACAACAAAAAGAATTAGCAGAAAAAAGACAAGCTGAGCTCAATCAATTAGAAGCAGATCTTGAAAAAAGAGATGAATTAGAAGCAGCTGAAGAGAAAAAACGTGCAGAAGAAATAGAAAAACAAAAGAAAGAAGAAGAAGAGTTAGAGAAGAAAAAGAAAGAAGAAGCTTTAAAAGAAGAAGAAAAAAATCAAAAACTTTTAGAAGAAGAGCGGGAAAAGAAAGCAAAAGATTTAGAAAAAGAGCTTGAACTTAAAGATATTGAATTTCCTGTAAAAGAAAAATATAAATCATCTAAATTGGAAGATACGAAAATGCCATCAGAATTAGAGAAATATAATATACAATTAACATCTTTTTTATCTGTTGTTTTAAAAATTTTACAAGAGCAAAACACACAATTTAATGCTTATGCAAGATTTGGCATAGAGTTATTTTTATCCGGAGCTTGTGATGCTGTTTGTCATACAAGCGATTTAACAAGACAAGAAAATCACCATTTATTGGTTTCTTTATTGCAGTTATTAGGTAGAACACAACAGGTAGCTGAAGGATTTTATGAAAAAATAGATGAGTATATGCTAGAACCTCACTATTTAACAATGTTCAAAAATGGTTCAAATACTTATATGATTTATGAAAAAAATGGTTCTCATTCTTCAGAATTAGTAATGGCAGTTTCTGACGCAATTCAAAGTTGGATTGATCCTGATAAAAAAATCTCAAAGACTTCAGGTGGTATTATCACTGTAATGTTTACTGATATTGTTGGATCTACAAAAATGACGCAAGATTTTGGAGACCAAGTTGCTCAAAAATTAATACGTAAACATAATGCTATTGTTAGAAAAGCTATTGAAGAATACAACGGTACAGAAATTAAACATACTGGCGATGGCATTATGTCATCATTCTCATGGGCTTCAAATGCTCTTGATGCTGCTATTAAAATTCAAAAAGAAATTAGAGCATTTAATGAATCAAAGCCAACTGTTGAATTAAAGGTAAGAATTGGTTTGAATTCTGGCGAACCTATTGTCGAGGATAATGATTTATTTGGTGCAACAGTTCAAATAGCAGCTAGAGTTTGCGAAAAATGTGATGCTGAGCAAATTGTTGTTTCAAATGTTGTTAAAGAACTTGCAACAGGTAAGAACTATACATTCTATGATATAGGCATGTTTGATTTGAAAGGCATTGATGCACAACAAAACTTGTTCTCTGTTGCATGGTGGAAATCAGATTTATTAGCACAAAATGGTGGTTCTCCAGAAAAACGTGTTATAAAAAATGAAGATCCAAATGATCCTTATTCAAAAAAGGCAATCGAACATGAAATTGCTTTATCAAAGAAGATGTCCGAAATAGATCAAATTGAGGTTTTCGAAAGCAAACTTGAAGAATTCTAATCAAGAGCACTTAAATCAAAATTTCTATACCAAGATTTAAATTTTAAGCATTGTTTTTCATGCAAGTAAGTTCCCCTATTTTGAGGAATGATTTTTTCAATTTCTTCTTGTGTTAGTAATACTGTTTTTGTAATTTCATACACTTTTGAAAAAATTGATTTATAAGCATTATATTTTTCTATCCAAACATCACTAGTATTATTACAAAATCTATCTGCAAAGCAAGGAACTAAAAACAATTCTAGTTTTCCGTTATAGCAATACTTTAGAGTTTCTTTTACAAATCTAAAAACCGTCGTTGATTTCATACTATGTATTTTGTGGACATGCATATGTTTTGAACAAACACAAGAACATAATTGCATATATTTTATTGGAATACGCAAATCATTTAATTTACCATCTACAATTAATTTTGCTCCTATACTATCATGATTATGGTGCTTAGGAAACATTAACGGATCAGTCAAACTTTTGCCGATATCATGAAGTAAAACAGCCCAATAAATCATCTTTTTTTCATCTAACGATAAGGCAAATTTATCTATATTTTTTTCAGCCCAATTTAATGCATGAACAACATGTCCTCCAGAATTTCCTTCAGGGTGAAATTCTAAATTTTCTGGCGAAGCTTCAAACAAATCAGATAAATATTTACTATAATATTTTAGAGCCCCCATTTCCTGTAAAATTTCAACAAATCTTCCTCCAACATTATTCTCAAAAGCTTTGTCAAACTCTGCATACAACCGTTCTTTAGATAAAAAACTTAATTCTTGATTATTCACAATTTCTTTGCATTTATTCATTGTATTTTCTTCAATATCAAAATTCAAAATTGCTGCAAATCTAGCACATCTTAAAACTCTTAAAGGATCTTCTGCAAAATGCTCTTTGTTTACCATAACGAGCTTTTTATTTTTTAAATCTGATAGGGCTCTACTTGATATACTTGTCTCAACGAGATTTTCTTCTTCATCCATAACCAAACTATTAATCGTAAAATCTCGTCTTTGTAAATCTTGATTCAATGTAATATCAGGAGAAAAAACAAACTCAAAATCTGTATGTTTGGGCCCTGTTCTTTTTTCTATTCTCGCTAATGCATGTTCTTCATTGTTAGCATAACTTAAAAAAACAGGAAAAGATTTTCCAACTCTTTTATACCCTGCTTTTTCCATACTCTCTATTGTTTCTCCTACAACGACCCAATCCTTATCATGAGGATTTTTATTTAACAATTTATCTCTTACATAACCACCGACAATATATTTTTTCATATTATAAGTTCGCCTTTTTTAACTTAATTATATATATACTACATATATTTTTCTTTAGTTTCATATTTTTTATAAAAAAATGTAAAACTTGTAATTTTCTTACTTATAAATCCTGTTTATTTTAAAAGATTTTTTGACTTCAAATCCTTGATTTTCTCCTTTAAACGAAGTAAATTACACAAAGATTTATATAAACGAAACAAGGAATTTATTATGAACATTTTAATTACAGGTGGAGCTGGATATATTGGTTCACATACAATCATTGAATTACAAGAAGCTAATCATGAAGTTGTAGTTATTGACAACTTATCAAATTCTAGTAAAAAATCATTAGAACGAGTAGAAGAAATAACAGGTAAAAAAGTTCCTTTTTTTGAAATTGATATAAGAGACAAAGAAAAATTAAATGAACTTTGTTCTAAAAACAAATTTGATTGTTGCATACATTTTGCTGGACTAAAAGCTGTTGGTGAATCTGTTGCAAAACCTTTAGAATATTATGAAAACAACATCAATGGAACATTAGTATTATTAGATGTTTTAAGAAACAATAATTGCAAAAATATAATCTTTTCATCCTCTGCAACTGTATATGGAGATCCTGCTATCATTCCTATTACAGAAAAATGTCCAAAAGGACAATGTACAAATCCTTATGGTCAAACAAAAAGTATGATTGAACAAATTTTAATAGATTTAAACAAAGCTGATCCTCAGTGGAATATTGTTTTACTTAGATATTTTAATCCTATTGGAGCTCACAAGTCTGGTAAAATAGGAGATAATCCAAATGGCATTCCTAATAATTTGATGCCTTATATAACTCAAGTTGCCGTTGGCAAACGTCCTGAATTATCTGTATTTGGAAACGATTATAATACACATGATGGCACAGGAGTTAGAGATTACATTCACGTTGTAGACTTAGCACAAGGACATGTAAAAGCTTTAAAAGCTATTAATAACAAATGTGGCGTTGCTATATATAATCTTGCAACAGGGCATGGATATTCTGTATTAGATGTTGTTAACGCTTTTGAAAAAGTAAACAATGTAAAAATTCCATATAGTATAAAACCGCGTAGAGCTGGTGATATTGCCATGTGCTATGCTGATGCTTCTAAAGCAAAAAATGAACTAGGATGGGAAGCTAAGTACGACCTAGAAGATATGTGCCGAGATTCATGGAATTGGCAAAAATTAAATCCTAATGGTTTTAATTAAAAAGATAAAAAAAAGAAATGTTTCAATTTGTTTGGCCTTTAGTATTTTGCTTGTTACCTTTGCCTTATTTGATAAGAGCAATTCTTTCTCCTGTTCAACAAGGAGGATATGCCTTATCTATTCCTTTTTATAAAGATTTAATCAATATTAAATCGACCAAACATAATGTCTTTAAAAACAATTATGCTTTATTTAAGTTATTGTTTTCATTTATTATTTGGTTTCTAATCTTATCAGCAGCAGCACGTCCACAATGGGCTGGTGAAGCTGAAAAGATTTCATCTGATGCACGTAATGTTATGCTTGTATTAGATTTATCAGGTTCTATGGCAGAACCAGATTTTGTTATAGGAAATCAACAAGTAAGACGTTGGGATGCTGTTAGATATGTTGTTTCTGATTTTATTGAAAAACGCCAAGGTGATAGAATTGGAATAATATTATTTGGAGAAAGAGCATACCAATATGCTCCTTTAACATTTGACTTAAATACTTTATCCACTTTAATTAGCGAAGCTGAAGTTGGAATGGCAGGGACACAAACTGCTATAGGAGATGCTTTAGGTTTAGCATTAAAAAAATCTACAGACATTCCTGCATCAAGCAAGGTAATTATTTTATTATCTGATGGTGTATCTAATGCAGGAACATTAACTCCAGAAAAAGCTACTGAACTTTGTGCAAAAGCTGGAGTAAAAGTTTATACAATTGGCATTGGTTCTCAATCGAAAGATTTTATTGGATTTTTTGGTCCTCGTAGTGAAGACATTGATGAAGAATCTTTAAGAAAAATCGCTACTGATACAAACGCATTATATTTTAGGGCTAAAACAACAAATGAATTAAAACATGTTTATGATGAAATAAACAAAATTGAAGCTATAAAGAATGACGATGTATACATTAAACCTATAAAAGAATTATTTTATTATCCTCTTTCTATTGCTTTATTATTAAGTCTTTTTCCTATCTTAATTACAATATTACAGAACATTAAATTACAAAATGGAGATGCAAATGAGTGATTTCCATTTTATAAGACCTGCATTTTTATATGCCTTTTTAATTTTTTTATTTATTCCATTTTTCTTTAAAAAGAAAATTGCTCAAAAAAATTTATGGTCAAAAGTTTGTGATGAAAATTTACTTATGGCCCAAACAATAAAAAAAATGAGCAAAGGCAACAAGAGAGGAATTACTCTTTTAATTATAACTTGGTCATTAGCGATTATTGCTTTAGCTGGACCTACTAATAAAAAGCTGCCAATGCCAACATTTAATAGAGGAATTGACATCGTTTATGTCTTAGATGTTTCAATATTATCGAAAGCTGCTGATTTAAAACCTAATAGATTAACAAGAGCTACATTTAAAATTACTGACATTTCAAATCAATTAAAAGGAACTCAATTAGGATTAATTTTATATGATGATATTCCTTTTACAGCTATGCCTTTAACACCTGATACATCAATGATAAAATCAATATTACCATCAATATCAAGTGGAATTATGGGAGAAAACATTCCCCAATTATCTAAAGCTTTAAAAGCTGCTCATTCATTATTAAAAAATGCCAAATCAAAAAATGGTCATATAATTTTACTTACAGGATATGCAGATTCTGAAGCTATATTAACAGCTAAAGAAATAGCAAATGATAATTATAAAATATCTGCAATTGGTATTGGGACAAAGGAAAAAACACCTATTATAAAAACAAATGGTCAGTTTTTAACAAACTCTTCAGGTAAAGCTATTTTAGGAACATTAACATCTAATGAGTTAAAACAAATTACTAATATTGGAAATGGAACATATTCACAAATTTCATTAGATGATTCTGATATTTCAAAAATTATAAATCAGATAAAATTAGATAATTCATCTAATTCACAATCATTAAACAATGATATAAAAGCTGACGTTTGGCAAGACTTTGGAATTTATTTTTGCTTAGCTTTAATACCTTTTGCTATTTTATTATTTAGAAAAGGCTGGCTATTTATTATCGTATTATCTTTATCCCCTTCTATATCTAACGCTACACCATTCATAAACTCTGATTATGAAAATGCAAAAAAAATTATTGATGGAAAAACGGATGTAGATCCTAACGTTTTTGATGATTTAAACTGGAAAGGTATAGCAAATTATAAAAATAAAAATTATGATAAAGCTATAAAATTTTTCTCTCTAAATAGAGATATTGAATCAAAATATAATATAGCAACATCTTTAGCAAAAGCATCAAAACTTCAAGAAGCTTTAAAATTATACAATGAAATTTTAAAAGAAAATCCTAATCATGCTGATTCAATTTATAACAAAAAAATTATAGAAGATCTTTTAAAGCAACAACAAAATCAGCAGCAAAATAATACTGATAAAAATCAGTCAAAGGATAATCAGAACAACAAGTCTAACCAAAACAATTCAGATTCATCACAAAACAATGATCAGCAAAACAATCAAAGCAATGACACTCAAGAACAAAGTTCTCAAAATCAATCATCTTCAAAAGATCAAAACGCAAAAGAAGATAATTCTGAAATAAACAAAAATCAAAATTCTACAAAAGAAAAATCTAACGAAGAAAAAACAAGCAATAATAAATACAATATAAAAGAAGATGACAAGCAAACTGGAAAAGAACAAGATATTCCTGTTAGTGCATCAGGAGATGAAGAACAAAAAGAAAAAAAAGCAGAACAAGAACAATGGCTAAAATTAATTAAAGATGATCCTTCTGGTTTATTAAGAGCAAGAATTAGAAGACATAGACAAATTCAGGACAATATAAGATGATTATAACTTTAAAAAAATTCCTTTTTATTTTCGTTTTGTTATTTTCGATTTCTGCAAAAGCTGAAATAACTGCTATTGTAAAAAAAACAACTATATTTCATTGTTCAAAGTATATCAACTATGTGT
>JAKSVT010000021.1 GCA_024407875.1 Alphaproteobacteria bacterium | reverse complement strand
TAGATAATTTTTTGCTGATTTTAAAGAAAAAAAGCTTACAGCGTAATTAATTCAAAGTTAATCATTAGACATTCTTGATTTTGAAATTAAAGAGTGATAAATTACCATAAATTTATTTGTGAATGAGGAAACAATATGTTATTAGCTCAAATCAATCCGATTTCCGGTGATATCGAAGGAAATTTGGAAAAGATTCATAAATTTATGGATAAGTGTACTACAAGTCCTGGAGAAACTTTAATTTTGCCGGCTTATGCTCTTACAGGTTGGCCGTTGGGTGATTTAGCAACTTCAAAATCTTTTATCACACAAGTTCATAAAGCTTTAAGAAAATTACAACGTAAAGATCATTATGTCTTAACTTGCATTCCAGATGGAGCAGGTGGTTCGACTCCCGTATTGATTTCTGAAAATGATGTTCAATATGGAAATAGATTTTCTGTAACAGCAGGATTAACAATTGCTGTTTCTGTATCTTTTGAACCTGTATTATGCGATGGCGCTGATATGTTAGTTGTTTTGGATGCAAAACCTTTCCGTTCAAATGCTGCAACAGAAACATTAGAACATGCAAGAACATTTGCTTCTCGTATTCGTATGCCATTGATTTATACTAATTTAGTTGGTGCAAATGATAGCGTAGTCTATGCTGGCGGATCATTTATGTTGGATATGGATGGTGGTTTTGTCGAGTGTTTACCTTTGTGGGAAGAAGGTATATCACGTGTTGATGATATTTCATGGCCTTGGACATCTGAACCAGAAAACACTTGGCGTGCACTAACAATGGGTGTTGCTAACTTTGTAGAAAAAAATGGTTATGATGGTGTAACATTAGGAGTGTCTGGTGGATTTGATAGCGCTATTTGTGCAGCAATTGCTGCTGATGCGTTGGGTCCAGATAAAGTTCATGGAATTATGATGCCGTCAGATTTTACATCAAAGTCATCTTTAGCTGATGCTGATGAAGTTGCAAAATGTTTGGGTATAAAATTTGATAAATTATCAATAAAAGAACCCGTTGTTGCATTTGAAAAAAGCTTAGCACCTATGGTTGAAGTGCTTGATGGAGATACAATGCAAGCCAATTTGCAAGCTCGTATTCGTGGAGCTATGTTAATGGCTATTGCTAATAAAGAAAAATCATTGCTGATGGTAACAGGAAACAAAAGTGAATGTTCTATTGGTTATACAACTTTGTATGGAGACATGTGTGGTGATATGGCTCCTTTAAAGGATGTTTATAAAACGGATGCTTATGCGTTAGCAAAATGGCGTAACTCACATGTATGTAAATGGATGAAAAATCCTGTAAAGCAGATTATGCCAGATCATATGATTACGAAAGCTCCGATACCTGAATGGCATCCAAATCAACCAGATTTTGGTACATTGCCAGAATATGAAATGCTTGATAAAATTTTGAAAGCTATAATTGAAAATGATACAAGTGTTGAGGAACTAATCAATCAAGGATATGATTCAAAAGTTGTTTTGAAAATTAGAAAATTGATTGATCAAGCAGAATATAAGCGTCAGCAAAGTGCTGCTGGTATTAAGGTTTCTAAACGCTCATTTGATGTAGATTGGAATTATCCAATTACTAAGAGGATTTAAAAAAGTGATTGTTGTTCGTTTTGCTCCGAGCCCGACGGGATATATGCATATCGGGAATTTAAGAACTGCTTTATTAAACTATTTGTATGCTTTAAATCAAAAAGCAAAAGGTGAAGAAATAAAGTTTGTTTTGCGTATGGATGATACAGATACTGTTCGTTCTAAAATTGAATACGAAAATGCGGTTTATGAATGTTTAAACTGGATGGGTATGAAATGGGATAGACTAGAACACCAATCAAAGCGTTTAGATAGATATCATGAAGTTTTAGAGCAATTGAAAAAGCAGGGCAGAGTGTATGCTTGCTACGAAACTGCTGAAGAATTGGAATATAAGCGTAATCGTTTGTTACACAGAAAGTTGCCTCCAATTTATGACCGTGAAGGAATGCGTTTAACACAAGAACAAATTAAGGCTTATGAAACTGAAGGTCGTCGTCCACATTACCGTTTTGTTTTGGAACATAATGAAATGGCATGGGATGATATTGTTCGCGGACATTGTTCATATCAAGGACAAAATTTGTCAGATCCTATTATTGTACGTGAAGATGGTACATTCCCATATATGTTGCCTTCAGTAATTGATGATATTGATTTTGGTATTACTCATATTATTCGTGGTGAAGATCACGTAACGAATACAGCTGTACAAATTCAAATGTTTAAAGCTTTAGGGGCTCCTGTTCCTGTATTTGGACATCCTCCATTATTAACAGGTAAAGAAGGTAAATTGTCAAAGAGAACAGGTTCTGTAAGTTTTAGAGAATTAAGAGCTGATGGAATTGAACCAATGACAATAGCTTGTTTGCTAGCAAAATTAGGAACATCTGTTGCTCCTGTTATTGAAAATTCTTTAGAAAAATTAGCTCCTCATTTTGATTTGGCTGATTTTGGTCGTGCACAACCTCACTTTGATACAGATGATTTATTCAAATTAAATCCTCGTATTGTCCATGCTTTGGATTTAAAACAAGTAAATGATAGATTAAAAGCTCAAGGAAAATCTGAAATTACAGAAGCTTTCTGGAATGCTGTAAGTCCAAACTTAGCAAAAGTTGATGATGTCGAATTGTGGAGTGATATTTGCAATAACGACCATGTATACAAATTAGATGATGCAGATCGTGAATTCGTTCGTCAAACAGTTGATTTGTTGCCACAAGGTGAATTTGATGAAAATTCATTCTCAACTTGGACGTCAAAGATTAAAGAACAAACAGGTAAAAAAGGAAAAGATTTGTTCCATCCATTGCGTCTTGCATTAACAGGCTTAGAACAAGGTCCAGAATTAAAGATGCTTTTGCCTTTAATGGGACGTGAAAAAGTTGTTGCAAGACTAAAAGGTTAATTGAAATATTTAAAAGGAAATAAAAATGAGGTTGTCCGTTTTTAATACTATGAGCAGAAAAAAAGAGGAATTCATTCCTTTAGACGAATCTAATGTTCGTATGTATGTTTGTGGACCTACAGTTTATGACAGAGCTCACATAGGTAACGCAAGACCAATTATTGTTTTTGATACATTATATCGTTTGTTGAAGCATTTGTATCCTAAGGTTACTTATGTTCGTAATATTACAGATGTTGACGATAAAATTATAAAAAAGTCTCAAGAATCTGGTGAGCCTATCAATGTAATCACAGAAAAGACAACGAATTATTTCCATGAAGATATAGCGGAATTAAATGCTTTATCTCCTGATGTTGAGCCTAGAGCTACAGCTCATATTAAAGATATGATTAACTTGGTACAACGTTTGATAGATCGTGGATATGCTTATGAAGCAATGGGCCATGTTTTATTTAATGTTCCTAAAATGGCAAATTATGGAAGATTGTCAGGAAAAAGTTTAAAAGATTTAATTGCTGGAGCACGTGTAGAAGTAGCTCCTTATAAGCAAGATCCTGCAGACTTTGTATTATGGAAACCTAGTGATGAAAATCAACCAGGTTGGGATAGCCCATGGGGATATGGTCGTCCAGGATGGCATTTGGAATGTTCAGCTATGAGTTCTAAATATTTAGGGGAAACATTTGATATCCATGGTGGTGGTGAAGACTTAATTTTCCCTCATCATGAAAATGAAATAGCCCAATCATGCTGTGCATTTGGTCATGATTTTTATGCAAAATATTGGATGCATAATGGGCATTTAATGGTAAATGGTGTAAAAATGTCTAAGTCTTTAGGTAACTTCTTTACCATTAGAGAAATCTTAGATAAGGTTCCTGGTGAAGCTTTTCGTTTCTTTGTTTTAAGTACTCATTTCCGTCAACAATTGAATTGGTTGGATGAGGGATTAAAAGCTGCAAAAGCTACAATGGATAAATTCTATACAGCATTACGTAATACACCAGATGTTGATTTAAGTGATGCTAAACCTGATGAAGCAGTAGTTGAAGCTTTGTGTGATGATTTAAATACGCCTAAAGCAATCGCTGCTTTGCATGCTATAGCAACAGAACTTAATAAAACAAAAGATGCTGAAACTAAAAAGAAATTTTTAGCAAGTGGTCATTTAATGGGGTTGTTCTATTGGGATGTTGAAAAATGGTTCCAATTTAAACCTGCAGCAAATGAAAAAACAACAGGTGCTTCTTTATCAGATGAAGAAATTAATGAGTTAATCCAAAAACGTGCTGATGCAAAAAAAGCAAAAGATTATGCTACAGCAGATGCTATTCGTAAGGATTTGGCTGAGAAAGGCATCGTTATTGAAGATACTCCAAATGGAGCTCAATGGAAGAGGGTGTAATCGACCGTCATATTTATTTAACTATTTATTTAAAAAAAAATATCGTATAGTTACTATATGAGTAGAATAGATAGTGTGTGAGGCGATTATGAAAATGAATAAATATGCTTTCGTTGCTACATTAGCTTTTGGTATTGCTTTGTCAAATTATGCAAAAGCAGAGACTTTACCAGCAGATCCTTGGGCAGATAATTCTGTTACAACAGGTGCATCAAATGCACAAGTTATTAGAGTACAGCAAGTAGGTCCTGTAGTCTACGGATCACAACCATATCAACCGACATATGAAGGTGGTTCCTCAAATATTTGGAATACAAAGATGCCTGAATTTACAGGTGAAATGACAACATGGGGTGATGGTGGCAAAGTTAATGCTCCTGAAGTTAATATTCATAATATGATTTCTATTACACAACATTTGCGTCGTATGGGATATAATATTCCAACAGAATTCGAAAATAAAATTAAGAATGCTCCAAATGCAGTTCGTGAAAGAATATTCAAAGCTATGAATGAAATGAGTAATGCTAACGATCCTCTTTCTCGTTCAGCTCAATTTGCTAAAAAGACAATTGAAAATGAAACTGGTATGACATTTGATAATGTTATCGGTAATTCTCTTGATTTATTGGGCAGCAAATAATATAAATAATCTAAACTGTTTTTTTATTTTTTAAGTCAAAGAGGTAAATAAATGACTTTTTTGAAGAATTTCTTTTTGGACTTGCGTGATGATAAAGTTCACGCATTTGCTTTTTTCTTTAGTATTTTTTTATTTGTTTGGGTAGGCTTTTTTAAAAATAATGAAGCTGACGTATTTGATGCAGCTCAAAATGAAAATATTGTAGAGCTATACCATACAAATGGTTGTCCTCATTGTCATGCCGCTATAGAATTTGTTGAACAAACATTAAAAACTGAATTCCCTGATAAGAAAATTATTACGATGGAATTATCACAAATTTCTGATGCTAAGCGTGTAGATTTTATGAAATTTTCAACAGAAAATAACATTAAAGGTGTTCCTGTATTTAAATATAAGGATAAGTATGTTGAAGGCTTTGAAAAAGGAAAAGATGAGCCAAATTATAGAGCATTATTAAATGGTACATTGGAAGCAAATAAAAAAGGTGCTGTTTGTGCTATTGGTGATGAAGGTGGTTGTGATCAAGCTGAAACTTCTGTAGAAATTACAGCAGAAGACATTGCTAAATTAATGGGAGGTGAGAGTGTTAAGAAAGAAACAGCTCGTCCTTCTAGAATTGTTAAATTACCTGTATTTGGTGAAATTGACGTGTTCCAAGAATCAATTCCATTCTTGGCTGTAGTTTTAGGTTTGGTTGATGGCTTTAACCCATGTGCTATGTGGGTTCTTGTATTTATGATTTCTGTAATTGTAGATTTAAATGATAAACGTAAGATTTTTGTCATTGTAGGATCTTTCTTAGCGGCTTCTGCAGTATTCTATTTTGCATTAATGGCAGGTTGGATTAACTTGTTTAAAGTTATTGGTTATATAAGATTATTGACAGTGGGTATTGGTGCAATTGCAGTATATACAGGCTTCGAATCATTAAAATCTTTCTTTGAAGGCCCAAGATGTAAAGTTACATCAGCAGAAGGAAGAAATAGAATTAAAGCTCGTATTAAGGCTTTAGCAGAAAAACCATTAAGTTGGGGTACATTAACAGGAGTTTTTGCTTTAGCTATTGTTGTAAATGGTATTGAATTTGTTTGTTCAGCAGCTTTACCAGCAATCTTTACAAGTGTATTAGCATTTTCTCATCTATCAACATTAATGCACTATTTTTATATTAGTGTTTATATGTTGTTCTTTATGTTAGATGATATTATTGTATTCTCATTGGCAGCATTTGCTGTAAATAAATATGCTGGTGATAAATATATGGTATGGTGCAAATTATTTGGCGGATTAATTTTGTTCGCTTTAGGATTTGTAATGTTGTTCCATCCAGATTGGTTATCTTAATTTTTAGGATGACAAAAATGAAAAAGATGTTTTTGACATTGTTAAGCTTGTTAGTTTTATCAAGTTGTACAGGTGTCAGAGGTTTTGATGGTAATGGTATGGTTTGCGAAAATTCAACATGGATGGGACTTTCAATAATTGAGTTAATTTCTCCATGTATGATGAGAGTAAAAAACTATACAAGAGAACAATTAAGACCTAGAACAAATTATAATCAAAGAGAATATTATAGATAATAAAAAAAGCTCCTAATAAGGAGCTTTTTTTTATGGTGCGGCTAACTGGACTCGAACCAGCACTCCGGTTAAAGAACAAGCACCTCAAGCTTGCGTGTCTACCAATTCCACCATAGCCGCGTCAAAATAACAAGTTGATTATTTAGCAAATTTGATTGGAATAATCAATAACAAAAATAAAATTCGTATTGAATTTATTATTTTGTTTTTTGCATAACTGATAATAAAGGCGTATATAAATCTTGTTCTGGTTCAATCTTAAAATCAGCCATTGAAGCTTTATCATTGAATACAATTTTATCCCATCCTCTTAATAAGACGATTGGGGTGCATTCATCTGATTCGCCCATTAATAAAACAGCCATAGAGGCTAGAGCATCAATCTCATCAACTTGTGTAATAGCTAATTCTCTACCAAATAAATCTTTATGACCCCTATAATCTTTTAAAGGTTCTACACCTGCTAAACCAATAGCAAGTCCAGTTACACCATAACGTAGAGGAGTAGTATGACTATCAGTTGATATAACACCTAAATCTTTAATGTTATTTTTTTTACATAAATAAGAACGTATTTCTGAACAAAGTTTATCACAATCTTTTGGCCACATAATGTAGTAACCATCAGCATTGCTTGCGTCTATTCCTGCAGCGGGAATTAATACATTGTCATTAATAGTAAGATTTACGTTAAAGCCTGATGGATGATTATAGTTTAAATAATAATCAGCTTCTTGTTTTATCAAATCTGTTTTATCAACTTCACTACATAAAACAGTACGTCCTTGATGTATGCCCATGATTTTAGATGTAATAAAAACAATATCTTTTTCATGTAATTTGGGCAATGCATCAATTATATCGTAAATATCATCTTTAGGAGGTTTTACTAACCTAGTTTTAATAGGTGTAAATTCAAAACTCATAATTCTTTATTCTCCAAAATTATAATGCATCTATTTCTAATATAGATTGTTTAAATTTTTCTGCTGAAAGTTCATATCCTTCAACATGCCATCCTGGAACAGTAGTTGATTTTTTTACTAATTTTTCTAAATGATCTTTTGTAATGCCAAGATCAGATAATTTTGTAGGTAAACCTACTGTTTTATAGAAATTAATAACTCTATCTCTTTCTTTAATTTGGTTGTCATAATGCAATAAAACCAAAACACCGAAAGCTACCCAATAACCGTGCAGATAATCATGATATTGAGGTAAAACTGTTGCTCCATAATAAAAACAGTGAGCTAAATTTGTGTTGTAATAATATTGAGGATTTACAGTCATACAACTTACTAATCCTGTTGTAATACAAATTGATTGAATTACTTGTTTCAAATCTGGAGTTGGAGTTTTGTTTTTGCATCCATCCATAGCTTTTGTTCCATATTGCAATAAAGGTTCAGAGCAAAATGCACAGAATTCTTTTCCTAAAGTTAATGTTCCTTCTAATTTTACATTTCTTAACGCTAATAAAACTTCAGGTTCTTTAGATAAAGCGTCTCCAATTCCTGCTTGTAAAAACTTAATTGGTGCATTAGCAATGATTTTATCATTTATGAATACATAAATAGGAGGTCTTTTTAGATAAAAGTTTCCTTTCATAGATCCATCTGCATTATACATAATTGCAAGAGCTGTACATGGAGCACAGTTAGATGCAATAGTAGGGAATGTAAATAAAGGCTTGTTCAATTTTTCTGTTAATACTTTACAAGTATCACAGCATTTGCCTCCTCCCATAGCCAAAACCATATCAGCTTCTTGAACTAATGGATTGTTCGCACACATGTCAGCATTTTCATATGTCGAATCTCCACCAAACCAAACTCTTCCTGTAATGCTAATGCCAACTTTGGATAATTTTTCCGTTAGTTCATCAGCTCCAACACTCATAGCTGTTTTGCCACCAACAATAACAGCTTTTTTACCATATTTAGGTAAAATTTCTGCTGCTTTATCATATGCATCAGAACCAATTATATATCCTGGCAAAGGAATAGTGGATTTTTTAATTAAATTTTGAAGAGCATTATCAAAGTTAATGATATAATCATTATTAATTGTGTTCATTTTTAATACCTGTTTTAATAAATTGTTGTTGCTGGTGTAATTAATGCAGGATCCATTTTTAAAGCTAAAGATAATTCTTTTATTCTTTCTTGAATTAATTCTAGCCACGGATCATGAATAGAAAGAATTTGTTCTAAATATCTCCAAATTGCGAGAGCTTTTCTTGGTTCATTATTTTGTAATCTAGCTAAACCAATAAAATATAATGCAGTGGCATCATCAGGGCGATATCTTAAAACATTCTCAAAGGCTTTTTGTGCTTCTCCTGTGATTTTTCCATTGCTTGCTTGAATTGTTGTTTGTGCTAAAGCATGCCAATTTGTTATATCAGCAGGAATTCCCCATTTGATTGCATTTCTATATGCAGAAGCTGCTTGATCAAATAATTTTGCATCACGATAAAGTTGTCCAATTTGAGACCATATATAGCTGTCATCAGGAGTTTTTTCTAAATAATATTCATACCTTCTTAATTCTGCCATAAGATGGGGATCTTTTTCCATTATGATTTTGTCTCTAGATTTTAAAGGACAATCTGGCAAAAATGCATTTTTATTGCATGTATATCCAGTTGGAACAATTATAGCAAATAGAATAAATACAAAAACTATATAACCTCGTTTAGCATAGATTCCTAATTTTGTTTGAGGCTTTAATGGCACAATTGGAAATATAAATAAGCACAAGGATCCAATTGTTAATAATAAGACGCTAATTAAAAAGAAGAGCATATTTCTATTCCTTGTTTCCCATTGCTTTCTTGTTTTTTAGCAAGTATATACCCATTAGAGAAAAAATCAATAAAGCTGTTAATATGGCGAATAATATCTCTGGCCAAATTTTACTATCTTGTACTTCTTCTCCGGATACTATATCACTATATTGAGAAATTACTAAATTTGTAACAAATTCAGCCGAGTTCCCATCTTGTAAGTGTTTTCTAATAAAATGCCTTAAATCTTTAGCTGTTCCATTAAAAGCATTAGCTTTGCTTTCAATATTTTCATCAGCACATGCAAGACATCGAATATGTTCGGCTATTTCTATAGCTTCAGATTCGATTGATAAATTATCGTTGGCTTTTAGAGGAAAACTTAAAATTACTGTGGATAATAAAAAAATAAAAAATAATTTTACTTTCATTTTGAGCTATCCTTTTCATTCATGCTTTTAATTTTTGGCAAAATTAGATTATCAAAGTTTTCATCAGTTAAAAATCCACCTAATTCCCATGTAAATGTTTCTTTACCATCAAATATTAATACAGTTGGTATTCCATAAATACGTAAAGATCTTGCATAATCACCATCAATATCAATTCCTATTTTAGAAAAAGGATTTGAAATCTTAGAAAAAGTTCTTGTTAATCTCTTTTTATCATCTTTGAATGCAATGCCAATTAATTCAATGTTTTTAGTTTTTGCAATTTCATTTAATGTATCCATTTCTAGAAGACAAGGTTTACACCATGATGCAAAAAAGACTATAACAGAAGGCTTTGTAGGTAATTTAAATTCAGAAGAATCATATGACTCTAGTTTAATACTAGGAACTTTAATGTTTCTTTGAGCTAATGTCTTTTGACTACTATAGTCTATTCTAACACGGTTCATGCAATTTGAAAGTGTTGAAATAAAAAATAGAATTACTAATACGTTCCAGATCCATTTTAGCATTGTTTACGAAGCTCCTTAATACGAATGCCGAAAAAGATTGTTCCAACAATAATCCAAAAGACACCATTAACCATAATTCTTACATTAACATTTGAAATATCAGCATTTAGGAAATTTCCATATCCTATTGTTAGAAATACAAGCCCAATAGCAAAAAAAGTACAACCTTTCGTTAAAGATGGCAATTTCTTTAATTCTTTTAAACATACCTTAAAACTCTTAGGTATTTTCCATGAAAATAAGTGAATAACGAAGAAACCGTATATCAGAGCTGGAATACATGTTCTTGTTAAACCATATTTAATTAAGAAAATTAAAGATACAAAGCAAAATCCTGCATATACATATGAAGTTTTTTTGCTTAAAACATTCTTTTTCATATGTATGCTTAATAAGCCTAAAGTAAAACTAATTATAAATACATAAACATGAACTAATAAAATTCCATGATAGATATTAGGTAATTGTTTTAAAGGAAGATTTGGTAATAATAAGAATAATGCAGGTAAGAACGATATTATTCCCGTAATAATTCCTCCTGATAATGTAGATGCAATGGAAATACCAAAATAAATATTTTCTTTATTGTATTCAACGGCAGCTTCTTGAGGCTTTTGTTTTAATAACATTGTTGAAATTACACTTATTAAAGAAAATATTGTTAATAATCCCATTGTTGCAATTATAGGATTTGGAAAATAAAGTTGAGATGAATTTAATGTAAACAATCTATATTCACAAGCAAAGAAATCAGCACACAATAAAACTATTTCAGCTAAAATTGTAGCGTAGTACCATGGGTAAAAATTATTGTTTTTCTTAATTTGAAATAAACAAATCATTTGTCCTAAAATTAAAAATAAAACAGATAATTCTAATGTTCCAGAAGGCATCCAACCAAAAAAGCCTGTTTCTGGTGTATATTCAGGTTTGCTAGCTAAATTTAAACCACAACTAAATACTAAACAAAGAAAAGCTTTTTCTGTTAATGATAGAACAGGAGCCCAAAAAGCATGGCCTTTTGAATGCATGCAAATTGATGTAATATATGATGTTATTAAAATTCCAAAACCTGTTAATAATGAAACTACACGTAATGAGAAGAGAATACCAAATTTCACAGAGTTTAGAGACATTCCCTCCATAGGTGGGTTTAATACTCTATCGAAAGGATTTGCGGAAGTTATTAAGAGTAATAGTAAGAAAAATAATAAAACTCCGCAGGAACAAAGGTATTTACCTCTTTCTTGATATGTCGGAAGATTTTTTTTCGAAAATGAAAAGATGCAACATAGACAATAGATACAAATAAAAGTAAAGAAAAAACCTTCTCTAGATGAAAGAATTGCGGGGAATAAAGCAAAAATAGGTGTTTGTGTTCCGAAGGTTTCAAAAACAATTGTTAGAGAAAAATCTCTGGAAATAAATGCATATATTAAAGTAAAAATAGCATAGCAAATTAATGATACGCTAAAAATTGCTCCATGAAATGCGAGTTTAATAGGAATAGCCGATCCTTTTGACCATAATGTTGGCATTAGAAGCAATGTTTGTAAACCAATAGCGGCTAATGCAAATATTAATATATAATTGGCTAATTCAATCAGCATAATTTTTTCCTATAGTTTTATTAAATTGTTGATATACCTTGGTTAATAATAGTATATCCGCTTGATCCTTCTGCTAAACCATTTGCAAAAGCAAAAGATGTTGGCTTTGTAGCATAAATTCTATAAAGGATTTCACCTTGATTTACATAATCACCAACTTTTTTCATAAGATCAATACCAGCACCTTTATCTTGAGGTGCACCAGCAGTCATTGCAATTTTAGATATAAATGAACAATCTATTTCACTTATAACACCGGAAGATTGAGCAGTAACATCTCTAGTTAATTGTCCAAGCATAGGCATAGGTAAAGCACCTTGTTCATTTACTAATTTTTGCATTGCTTCAAAGGCTTTTCCAGATTCAAGAATTTCTTTTGCCGTGTTGTATCCTTGTCCGCCCCGCATGTTAGGATCAAATTCAATAATTCTTCCTGCAATATATAAAGATTTTTCTAATAAATCTACAGGAGCATCAGGCTGATTACGTAAAACTTTCATTACATCTCTGGCTTCAAGTACTGGACCGATACCATTTCCAACAGGTTCAGAACCATCTGTAATGATGGCATCTACTGTAATGTTCATCATATCACCAACATATTCGAATAATTTTCTCAAAGACATAGCTTCACTCATTGTCCGAATTTTTGCGGTTTTTCCAACAGGAATATCAATTAAAAGATGAGTAATACCCATTGATATTTTGCTAGCTAGAATAGAGCTAACAATTTGATGAGGGGTACTAATTCCAATTATTTTTTCTAACCCCATAAGAGTATTTACATTAGATAAAGAAAGTCTGCCTCCATCTAAAACCATACATCCACCAATTTTTGAAACCATTTCATTCATTTTTTGAGTAGATGGAGTAACGTTTGCAAAGACTTCCATAGCATCAGCTGTTCCTGAACAAGAAGTAACAGAACGAGTTATTGTACTAGGCATTGTTAATCCGTGAGCAATAACGATTGGGGTTACAATCATTGCAAAACGATTAGCAGGAACGCCACCAATACAGTGTTCGTCAACAACTAAATCAATTCCCCAATCCATAGGAGTTCTATGTTCACATAAAGCTTGAGTTAATGATAAAACTTCTTGAGGTGAATTAAATGAAGCGTTTGATACAAGAAATGCAGCTAATTCTGTTGGTGTATAACGATATGCTGAAATATCAGCAATAATAGCAGAATATTCCTTTGAAGATAAAATACCCCCTTTAATTTTTCTTCTAATAGATTCAACACTAGCTGGAGGTGATGCTGGTGAAATAGCTAAATCAGAACCTTCAGGAAGATTTAGTTGTTTAAAAGTAGATGTGGATAATCCAATTTCATTTGGAGCAACAATACTTGCGTCATCAACTAAATATAAATCAGCAAATAAAGATTCTATTCCTCCATGGATTTCGACACGTTCTGCCCAGTTATCAACGAATGTCATTTGTAAATCGGCACATTCTCGATTGATATAGGCTGCATTTGCTTTACCTGTATCTATTTTTAAATGTTTTAATTTAAGCATTATTATTTTTCTTTATTAAAATTTATTATTTTTTCAAATTATATCACAATGTTAATCAATTTGTTAACTATTTTTGTGCTAAAGTTTAGAATATGAGAGTGCTTTTTTGAACGGAAAGGTTTCAAAATATGTTAAGATATGTCAGTATTGGTTTAGTTGTGATTTTCGGGGCTTTAGCTTTAACATTTGCTGTTAGAAATGGGGCTTTGACTGAAGAAAATAAACAAATGATTCAAACAAGTGTTGTTTTTTTGCAAAAACAAGTGGATGAATTAAAAGTTGAAAATTCCAGACTGAAGAATGAAAATGGTGATTTACGTCACAGAAATGGTGAAGTAACAGGATTGAAAGAGCAAGTTTTCTTATTGTCAAAAGATAAAGAAGAATTGACACGTAAAAATGATCAATTAATTGCTGAAACAAAAGCTTTATCCGTATCAAATGCTGATTTAAAAACACAAATAGAAATAGATCAAAAACATATTGCTGAAAAATTATTAGAAATTGAAAGACATAAAAAAGATTTAAATATTTTGGCTGAAAGACAGTTTAAAGAATTATCAGAAAGAATTATTGTAGAACAATCAAAATCATTCCAAGATGGTCAAACAGCAGCTTTAAACAATTTATTGGATCCATTAAGAGAAAAAATTGATTCGTTTAATCAGGATATTAATAGCTTTAAGCAAAAATCTGGTGAAGATCAAGCTGCTTTAAATGAGAGATTAAATTATTTATTGAAACAAAATAATCAATTATCATTAGATACAAAAGGTTTAACTAAGGCATTAGTTGGTGATACAAAATTCCAAGGCGATTGGGGAGAAATGCGTTTGGAAAAATTATTGGAGGCATCCGGTTTAGTTAAGAATGTTGATTATGTTGTAAGAGAACAAGCTTATAGTAATCAAGGATATGGTGTTAATGCAGAAAAATTACGTCAATTTGACTATGTTGTAAAACTCCCAGCTGGTCGTAAGATTATAATTGATAGTAAGATTTCTCTTTCTCAATATACAAATTATGTAAATGCTTTGACAAAACGTGAACGTGCGGAATCATTAACTAAACATGTAGCGGTTTTACGTAATCATATGAATGAATTAGCTCAAAAGAGCGAAGAAAGATTAAAAACAAATCCTAATGAGTATATATTTATGTTTGTTCCTGTAGAGCATGCATATTTGGAGGCGTTAAGAGCTGATTCTAGATTAATTGAAGAAGCTGCAAATAAAAAAGTTGCAATTACAACTCCATCATCTTTGGTTCCAATATTAAGAACAGTAAGCCAATTGTGGCAATTAGAAAAACAAAATCAACATGTTAAAGACATGGCTTTGTTGAGTTCAAATTTGTTAGATAAATTAACTTCATTTGTAAATGAATTAAGTGGGGTTGATCAAGCTTTAAAGATTGCACAAGGCAAGTATGATGATGCTGTAAAGAGTTTAACAACAGGAACTGGAAGTGCAGTTTCTATTGCTAAGAGAATTAAAGAATTGGGGTTAAAAGCTGAAAAAATAGATGAAGATGCTGCAAAAGTTAGTAAACCAGCAGTAACTCAAGCTCCTGTAGCTAACAAAGTAAATGCTGTAAATCCAGTTCCTCAAGCTGTAAACGACAACTATAAAAGTGTTCGTTATCAACAGGTTCAAACAGCAGTAAAATAGTATTATTTGGTGATCATATGAAAAAAATTCCTTTTATTAAAATGGATGGCTTAGGTAATGACTTTGTCATCCTAAGAGATATTGATTTAACAGAAGATGAAATAAGAGCTATTGGCAATCGTAAAACTGGTGTCGGATTTGATCAGCTTATTGTTTTAAAACCATCTAAAATAGCAGAAATAAAAATTTTGTTTTTTAATGCAGATGGATCTGTTGCGGGTGCATGTGGAAATGGAAGCAGATGTACAGCAAAATTACTTATGGATGAAATGAATAAAGATTCTATAATAATGGAATCTCCTACGGGAGGATTATTAAAAGGAAAAAGAGCTGAAGGTGATTTAATTAGTGTTAATATGGGCCAACCAAAGTTAGCATGGAATGAAATACCTATTAAAGAAGATCAAGATACTTTAAATATAAAAGGTATAAGTGATGAGCTTCCTTTACCAGTTGGAGTATCAATGGGAAATCCTCATGCTGTATTTTTTGTTGATGATATTAATAAAATAAATGACGAATTCTTATCAAAATGGGGAAATTATGTTGAACATCATGAAATGTTTCCACAAAGAGTAAATGTTGAATTTGCACAGGTTGTTAAGCCAGATTTAATTAGAATGAGAGTTTGGGAAAGGGGAGCAGGTATTACAGAAGCTTGCGGAACTGGGGCTTGTGCGACACTAACAGCAGCAGTTAGAAGAAAATTATCAAATAATAAAGCAAAGATCCAAATGGATGGAGGCTCTTTAATTATTGAATGGGATAAAAATCATGATATAATCATGACCGGAACGACACATACATCGTTTAAGGGAGAGCTTTATTTATGAGTGGCAAATACATTGTTGATTATACAGAAAAAGCAAAAGATGGTACTTTAAAACATATTGTTGGACGTGAAAAAGAACGCCGTCGTATTATGCACATTTTATTGCGTGATACAAAAAATAATCCAATGTTATTGGGAACTACAGGTATTGGTAAAACATCTATTGTCGAAGGTTTTGCTGAATGTTTATATAAAGGAAATGTTCCTCCAAAATTGAAAGGTCATCATTTAGTATCTGTTGATATTGCTTCAATGATGATTGATTCAAAAACACAAGCTGAATATGAAGACCATTTAAAAACAGCATTCCAAGAAATTCAGGAAGCTGCTGGTAAAATGATTCTGTTCATTAATGACCTTGGTTTTTTGGCTAAGACACCTAATGGCAATCCTGAAATTCCAAAATTTTTAAAACCAAAAGTATTAGACGGTGGAATTAAGTGTGTTGTTGAAGCAGAATTAAATGCTTTTAAACAATATATCGAACAAGATCCGGATTTAATGAGTTGCTTGCAAACAATGTATGTTGAGGAGCCAAATCCTCAAGAAACTACAGATATTATTTCTGATTTTGCAAAACATTTGGAACAAAAATACGAAATTAAAATTTCTGATGAAATTGTTAAAAGTTGTGTAACAATGTCAGGCAGATATGTTAAGTCACGTCTATTCCCTGAAAAAGCAATTGACTTGTTAGATGAAGCTGCTACAGGTTTGATGATGGATTTAGATGAAGGAAAGACTACAGATCGAGAACTTCATTTACAACAAGTAGCAAACATTATTTCATTGTGGACAGGTATTCCAATGGATAAAGTTGATGCTGAAGATAAGCAACGTTTAATTGATTTAGAAAACTTCTTAGGTCGTCGTGTTATTGGACAACCAGAAGCTATTTCAGTTATTTCTGGTGCTGTTCGCCGTATGAAATCAGGCTTGCAAGATCCAAATAGACCTCTTGGTACATTCTTGTTTATTGGTACAACAGGTGTTGGTAAAACAGAATTAGCTAAGGCATTGTCAGAATTTATGTTCGATGATGAAACAGCTTTACTTCGTTTGGATATGTCTGAATATATGGAAAAAAGTTCAGTACAACGTATGTTAGGACCTCCTCCAGGAACTCCGGGTTTTGAAAAGGGCGGTGTTTTAACTGAAGCTGTTCGTTTAAGACCTTATCAAGTGGTATTGTTCGACGAATTAGAAAAAGCTCATAGTGATATTCTTAACTTAATGTTGCAATTGTTAGATGAAGGTCGTTTAACAGACGGTAAAGGTTTAACAGTTGATTTTAAGAATACAGTTGTAATTATGACATCTAACTTAGGTGCAAATTTACCACGTTATCAACGTATGGAATTTTTACGTAAAAACCTACGTCCTGAATTTTTGGCACGTATTGATGATATTATTCCATTCCATGGTTTGGCAGAAGAAAACTTACTTGCTATTGTTGATATTCATTTAAATAAATTTGTAAAGCGTGCTAAAGCTGTTAATGTTAAAGCAGAACTTACATTAGAAGCTAGAAAGTGGTTTGCTGATGAAGTGTTTATTGCAAAAAATGGTGTTCGTGAAATCAAACGTTTAATTCAACATCATATTGAAAACCCATTATCTGTTTTGATGATGTACGATAAGGTTGGTCCGGATGATTTGGTAAAAATTATAAGACCAAAAGACAAAAAAGGTGTTGAAATTGTCGTATTGAAACCTGGCGAACAAGATAAAGAGTTAGATGAAGCAGTAACAATTGAAAAGAAGATGGATGATGGTGTTGATGATAGACCACCACCGCCACCAACGTTTAAGTTAAATTCTGATGGAGATGAAAATTCTGATTTGCCTGCATGGAAACGTGCACAAATGGAAGCTCAGAATGCTCAAAGTAGTATTCCTGCAGAAAATCCGGCAGTTAAGAAAATAAAAATGCCTGTTATTAAAGCTTTTAAATCTACATTAGGTAAAGGTTTGGGAGGATTAAAGATTCCTACATTATCACAAATAGGACAGCCAAAAACAGAGACACAATCTAATGAAGATGTTCCTAATGTTCAAGAAAATGTTCCTGATTTGCCTCCTTCTGTAGGCGGTGAACCAAAAGCTTAATAATTTAAGGAAAATATATAATGAAATTGTCTCAATTTTAAAGGTTGAGACAATTTTTTATGAAAAAAATAGACAAAAAACACTTGCGAAAAAATACTTTTTTCGATAAAATCTAAAAAAATACTTAATAAGTTTAGGAAACTAATCATATGGCTGAAAAAATTACTGCAGGAAGTACTGAAAAATTAGGCGCTACTTATGATGGCAAAGGTGTTAATTTTGCTTTGTTTTCAGAGCATGCAACAAAGGTTGAACTTTGTTTGTTTGATGAAAACGAGAATGAAACAAGGATAGAATTACCTAATCGTGATGAAAATGGTATTTGGTCTGGTTATCTTCCTGGCGCAAAACCAGGGATTCGATATGGCTATCGTGTAGATGGTCCAAATGATCCTGAAAAAGGGTTACGTTTTAATCCAAATAAATTGTTGATTGACCCATATGCTAGAGAATTAGATAGAGAATTTGAATGGAGTGATGATTATCTTTGTTCGAATCCTGGTGATCATAAATCTATGAATACTGTTGATACTGGCAAAATTTGTCCAAAGGCGATTGTACAAGATCCAGCTGTTTTGGCAGCAATAGGTACTGTTGAAAGACCTAATATTCCTTGGGATCAAACAGTAGTTTATGAAACGCATGCAAAAGGATTTACTATGAAGCATCCTGATGTTAAAGATGCTGATAAAGGTAAATTTGCAGGTTTGGCTAATGAAAAAGTTATGCAATACATCGATGAACAAGGAATTTCTACAGTAGAATTATTGCCTGTTCAAGCTTTTGCTACAGATAAAGGTGTTGCTGATAAAGGTTTAACAAATTTCTGGGGATATGAACCAATTGCATATTTTGCACCACATCCTGATTATGGCTCTCCTGCAGATTTTAAGAAAATGATTAATGCTTATCATGCTCAAGGCAAAGAAGTTATTATGGACGTTGTTTATAATCACATGGGCGAGGGTGATTCTTACTCTCAAATGATAAGTTTGAAAGGCATTGATAGTTCATATTATTATGTTCATAACCAAGATGATAAATCTGAATTTAGAAATGAAACAGGTTGTGGAAACTCTTTAGATATGACAAAGCCAATGGCTCGTCGTTTAGCTGTGGAATCTTTACGTTATTGGGTTGAAGAAATGGGTGTTGATGGCTTCCGTTTCGATTTATGTACAGTAATGGGACGTGGACGTGAAGGTGATCCTAATAATCGTGATTTCGATAAAAATCATCCTTTCTATGAAGCTTTAAAGAATGATCCTGTATTATCTAAAGTTAAATTGATTGCAGAACCATGGGATTGTGGAAATGGGGGATACCAAGTAGGTAATTTCCAGAAGAATTGGATGCAATGGAATGATAGATTCCGTGATGATACACGTCGTTTTTGGTGTGGTTGTGAAGGTTTGGCTGCTAAAATGGCACAAAGAATGACAGCATCAGACGATATGCGTAATGAAGGAGAACAAAAATCTCCAAGTGTTAACTTTGTTACTGCTCATGATGGCTTTACAGCAAAGGATTTGTGGTCTTATAATGAAAAACACAATTGGGATAATCCTTGGAATAATAACGATGGTTGTGGGAATAATAATGGTACGAACTGGGGCCATGAAGGCTATAAAGATGAAGCTTTAGATGAGTTTCGTAATAAAATGGTTCGTAACTTAGAAGCTACATTAATGATGGCTTCAGGTGTTCCAATGCGTGTTGCTGGTGATGAATTTAATCGCTCTCAAAATGGAAATAATAATCCGTATTGTCAAGATAATGAGACAAGTTGGGTAAACTGGGACAAAATTACAGATCGTGACGCCAAATCAGCAGAAATGGTTGGCTTTATGACAAAATTACGTCGTGAACACCCTGTATTGGCTAATGTAAATTATTTCTCTGGTGCAACTGTTGACGATAAAGGTACTAAAGAAATTACATGGTATCGTCCAGATGGTGCTGAAATGCAGGGACAAGATTGGAATTGTGGTTATGCTAAGACATTATCTTATGTTTTAGCAGGAGAAAAAGCCAAGAAAGAAGGCAAGCCTGCAGATGATGACTTTATGATTATGATGAATGCTTATAATGGTCCTGTAGATTTTAAATTGCCAGCTTCACCGAACGGACAAAAATGGGAAGTTGCATTTGATACAGCTCATTTAGGAGTTGAAAAAATGTCTCAAGAAAAACGTGAAGTTAAAGGAAATTCTTATTTAGCAGAGCCTCATTCTTTTGTTGTTCTTAAAGCCGTTAGAGAAGAAAATAGGGCAAAAGAGAAGACAAAAGTTCAAACAAGTGTGCTTGAAGAAATGAAAAAGAGACATTTTAGTCGTTAAATAATTTAGAAAAGTAGGAAAATTTTCCTACTTTTTTGTTTTATAAAGAGTGAATATTCTTGATATTTTGTTAATAAATCATTAAGCTATTTTTATAAATTAATTTTAAAACTTATGGAGTTTAATATGGGTGGTTTCGTTATATTTTTAATTGCATTAGCTGTTATTGTAATTATGGCTGGAGTTAAGACTGTTCCTCAAGGTATGCAATATACAGTAGAACGTTTTGGTCGTTATACAACAACATTAGAACCGGGATTAAATTTTATTGTTCCTTTTGTTGATACAATTGGTGCTAAAGTAAATATGATGGAACAAGTTTTAGATGTTCCTTCACAAGAAGTTATTACTCGTGATAATGCTATGGTAACTGTTGATGGAGTTGTTTTCTATCAAGTATTAGATGCAAAAAGAGCTGTTTATGAAGTTAGACAATTAAATGTAGCTATAATGAATTTGGTTATGACAAACATCAGAACAGTTATGGGGTCTATGGACTTGGATGAATTGTTATCTCAACGTGATGTTATCAATCATCGTTTGTTGGATGTTGTTGATAAGGCAACTGATGTTTGGGGTATTAAAGTAATGCGTATTGAAATTAAAGACATTACTCCTCCACGTGATTTGGTTGATGCTATGGCTCGTCAAATGAAAGCTGAACGTGATAAACGTGCTCAAATTTTGGAAGCTGAAGGTTTACGTCAAGCTCAGATTTTAAAGGCTGAAGGTGAAAAACAATCAGCTGTTCTACAAGCAGAAGGTCGTAGAGAAGCTGCATTTAGAGATGCTGAAGCTCGTGAACGTCAAGCTGAAGCAGAAGCAAAAGCTACATCTGCTGTTTCAGAAGCTATTGGAAAAGGTAATATGAATGCTTTGAATTACTTCTTAGGTCAAAAATATTTAGATGCTATGAAGTCAATTGGTACAGCGAATAATTCTAAGATTGTTATGATGCCAATCGAAGCTACTAATGTTTTAGGTTCAATTGCTGGTATTGGTGAACTTACAAAAGAAGCTTTGAAAGATAAAGATTTAAAGAAATAATTTTTATAAATCTAAAGGAATTTAATTTATGTTCGATTTAGGTATTGCAACACATTGGGAATGGATGTCAATAGGTGTATTCTTCATGATTTTAGAAGTAATTACACCAGGAGTATTCTTTATATGGATAGGTGTTGGTGCTGTTTTAACAGGCTTGCTTAGTTTGATATTCGGAATAGAATCTTTTTATGTATTGGGTCTTGTATTCGCAGTACTATCTGGTATTTCAGTTTGGCTTGGTAGAAAAATCATGAAGAAAAAACAAGCTGATGATAATTCTTTAAATAATAGAGGCGGAAGATTCTTAGGTCAAGTATATAACGTTGCTGTAGATATTGTTAACGGCAGAGGCAAGATTAATATTGATGATTCTCAATGGCTAGTAATTTGTGAAACTGACGTTGAAGCTGGTAAAAAAGTTAAAGTTGTTTCTATTGATGGAACTACATTAAAAGTAGAACCAGTTGAATAAATGTTATCTAAAATATCAAAATTATTAAATCTATTAATTGATCCGATTAATGTTTTATCTGGATTGGTTGCTTTTCTTTTTATTTATTTTTATTCAAAAGATGGAAGCTACCAATCCTTATTTCATTTTCATGAACACTTCTTTATTTTATTAAATAAGTATAAGTTCTTAAATTTGAATATAATTTATACTTTAATAATTATAGGTGAGTTTGTTTCTATTTGGCTGTTTGGTAGATTAATAAAAGAAGTTGGTTATAAGATTGAAAAGTGCGAAAAAATAGCTCCATACGGAACTTTGATTGCTTTTTATTTTAAAATAGCATCTTTAGAACCTAGTTATTGTTTATTAATTCCTATAATATTTTGCTTAGCATTTCTTCTAATTAGAACCTTAAAAAAAACAAGTATAAAAAATGCTTTATTGTTAGGTTTGGTTTCATCATTAGCGTGTTTTTATAAGTTTGATGCTTTAGTTTATGTCTGCACGTTTATGTTAGTTTTTTATTTTCAATTTAAAGATGGAGAACCTATTTCTAAAAAAGATTTCTATAAAGTATTTCTATGGTTTACTATTGGGTTTTTACCATTTTTAGTTTTCTTATTTTATACAAGAGTCCAATATAAGTGTTGGCTTCCTGTTGATATAAGAGTGCTTTCATTAAAGCAAGGAGTATATCCATGGAAACTTATTACTCAAATGATTGTAGAACCTATTACAGCAATAAAATATATTCCTTATGATATTTTTTGGAAGACTTTCCCAACTTTATTGATTTTTTTGGTAATTTATAACTCATTTCCATGGGATGAAAGAAAACAAGTACCTAAAGATACTTTGTTTTATTCTTTAATATGGCTAACACCTGCACAAAGTTTGTTTTTAGCTTGTTATTCTTATATATTAGTTCCTAATTATATTTGGTTTTCTTTTGCTGTTAGTATGTCTTTTGCTATCGTTTATACGGTTGGTACAATAGATGGTAAAATTGAAAAAGCTGGAAAAGTAAAAGAATTAAAAAGGGCTAGAAGATATTGGTTCGTTTTAGGAACTTTATGCTTTGTTTTTGCAATTGTTGAACCAATAAAAAATTTTGAACCCTCTGTTTATAATGCAGTAAATAATCTTAAAGAGTTTGCAAAAGAAAATTCTGGAATATATGCAATGGGAAACGGTGCTAGTGCTTTAGAATATTTTACAGGCAGAAAAGTAATAAGGCTTGATGGTAGGGGAGAAAGTAAAGAGCTGTTTTCTAGTTTAAAAATGCGAGAAAATTTTAGTGATTTAATGAAAAAGAATAATGTTTCTTATTATGTTAGCATTAATCCTAAAATGGAAAATAACTGTTATAAAATTAGAGAACCTAAACAAAATAGGTATGGCTCATTAGCAGGACTTACAGATTGGATATGTAAAGAGCCTATAAAAACAATACATATAGAAGAAAATTTTGATATTAAAATATTTGATTTTACAGATATGAAAGATTTATCAATAAAAAACTAAAAAATACGCTATTTTGCTTGACTTGAATAAGTAAGCGATTTAAAACAATTCGAGAATTTTTTATTTTGAAATGAAGGAATATAATATGACGGAAACAGAATATTTGAACCAAGTAATGTCAGCTACAGAAAATGATTTTACTTTGTCTGATACAGCAGAGATTTGGTTTAAAGAAGAAATACTAGCAAAGTTAGTAAGGGGCCGTGATAATACTCATCCTGTTGTAAAAATGGTACCTCGTGAAGGTGTTGATTTTGCTGTTCAAGATAAAATAAAACAAAAGTTATCTTCATGGATTGAATTTTTATTTATGAATAATATTCGTCCATTAGTTAATGCTATGGATATTATAACAAATGAAAAAGGTAGTGGTTCTGCTCGTGCAATTATTTTTCAAATCATTGAAAAATTTGGAACAATGCCAAGAGCAAATGTACAACCTTTGTTAAAAGATTTGTCTGATACAGATAAAAAAGCCTTAGCTAAAACAGGTATTCGTTTAGGTCATGATTTTTTATTCTTCCCAGTATTGTTAAAACCAGCAGCTCAACGTTTATGTGCAATGTTGTGGAAAATTTGGAATGAAAAAGTTGATGATAAGGGATATTTAATTGACGGTAGAATGAATATCGTTGTAGATAAAAAAATTCCTCATGTTTTATATTTAGTCCAAGGATATGCTTTAGCAGGTACACGTGCGGTACGTGTTGATGTTATGGAAAGATTAACGGCTAAATTGCGTGAAGTATTTAAAACAAACATTAATAATGAAGCTACTGAAGAAACTGCACAAGAAACTTCAAGTGAAGATAATAAGAAAAATAACAAAAAAGGCTATGTAACATTGCCGCCAGAGTTGTTATCATTGGCAGGTTTGAAACGTGATGAAGCTGTAGAAGTATTCTCTGGAATGGGATTTAAAGTTTTTGTTGAAAATGAACAATTGAAAATGCGTCCAGTTTTCAAGAAAAATACGAAGAAAGAAGAAACTGTTAGTGTAAATCCAGATTCTCCTTTTGCTAAGTTAGCAATGTTGAAAAAATAGTTATAAATGACTAGCTATATTGCCGTTGGCTCTAATATTGAAAACAGATTAAATAATCTGAAGAGTGCTTATGCTTTATTGGAGAATTTTGGCTATAATATTACAGGAGTTGCCCCTGTATATGAAACGCCAGCTGCATTGTTGTATGAAACAGCTCAAGATAGTTTTAATAAACCTTATTTAAATACTATATTTAAAATAGAAACAAATGTTTCGGCATTTAAATTATTAGAGGATTTAAAAGTTATTGAACAAAAAATGGGGAGAAACACGGATCATATTCGTTGGTCTCCTAGAACGATTGATTTGGATATAATCAAACATAATAATGAAAATATCAATACTGAAAAATTAACAGTCCCTCATAAATTATGTATGGAAAGAAGTTTTGTTTTAGATCCTTTATCTTGGTTTGAAAAAGTTGATAGCAATAATTTATATGTTAAATCTCATCAGTCCATGATTATGGGAATTTTAAACATTACACCTGATTCTTTTTCTGGTGATGGAAAATTAAACAAAGAAGAAGATATAAGTAGAATATTAAATGAATGGATTGATGCTAATGTTCAAATAATTGATGTTGGAGCTCAATCTACAAGACCTGGCGCAACAATGATAAGCGAAGCTGAAGAGCTTCAAAGATTGAATTTTGTTTTTGATTTTGTAAACAATTTTAAGAAAAATAATAAATTTAGAACTTCATTTTTTAGTATTGATACATTTTATCCATTAGTTGCAAGAAAAGCTTTGGAAGTTGGATTTGACATTATCAATGATGTCAAAGGATTTGAAAATAAAGATATGATGAACTTGGCACACGAGTATAAGGATAAGTATTTTATTTTTAATCATAATGAAAATATTTCAAATTTAGATTTAAAAGATACAGTAAAATCTGTACATAATTGGGCTTTAAAAAAGATAGATGAATTTAATAAAAATGATGTTCCTGTATACAACACGATATTTGATGTAGGAATAGGATTTAATAAGAATGCTTGCCAGTCATTACAATTAATTCAGAATATAGAACATTTTTATGATTTAGGCGTTCGTATAATGATAGGTCATTCGAGAAAATCATTTATGAAAGTTTTTTGTAATAAAGAAGCAAATAATAGGGATATTGAAACATTGGCTTTGAGTACGGTTTTGTCAAATAAAGTTGATATTTTACGTGTTCATAAACCAATTGAGCACTTGCGTAATATTGTTGCAAGTGCTCACGTTCTAAATCAATTTTATTGAGTGCTATTTTCTTATATATTTTTTGTGAATTAGCGAACACAAAATAGTAATTATTATAGTCATTAATACAAAATATTCTGGTTTGAAAAAGTCTTCTTTTGTATATATTCTCATCCAAAATGTTTTAAAAAAATTCAAAGATCCTTTTGTAATTGGATACATTACCAATGTTGATGCGAAAAAGTATAATCCAAGGATAGTTGAAAAATTCTTTTGTCCTACTGTTTTTAAATAAATAATAACTAGCATAAAAGTAAATAGAGCTTCCGTTATTAAAACTGTTTTAGGATTATATCTTGTTGGCACTGTTGAGTTGAAAACTGTTCCTTCAACGTATCCAAATTTTCCTTTTAAAATAAGAATACATGTAAAGATAGCTAAGCCGGTTGCTAAGAATTGTAGAATTAAATTTATAGCAGTATCTTTATAATTTTTTTTAAAGTCCATAAAACAAGAAGCTAATGAAAAAATAGGATTAAATTGACAATTTGGAAATGCTGATAATACTAGCATATATGAAATACCATATCCCATTGCAATTCCTAAATATCCAATAAAAGGAGCTGTATATAAGTCTGCCCCCAAAATACAAAACATTAAACAAAATGTTCCAAAAAATTCAGCAAAATAACGTTTAATATTATCGTTCATTGTATTTCCCTTTGTAAAAACTACTTATCATTATAAATGAAAAGATTTAATTTTTTACAAATGTTCTAATTGTATGAGAAGAAAAGTTTGAATATAATGAAAATAATATAATTAAAGAGGTTTGCTATGAAAAAAATAGTTTTGATGATAGTTTGCTTATTGGCTAGTACTCAAGCTTTTGCAAAAGGAAATGAAAAAATTAAATTTTTTTCTCGTGCAAAAAAACTATTGGCGACGAAAGTTTATTATGATCATAGAGAAACTTTTTATTGCAAGGCTTTATACGATGAAGAAGGTAATGTAACTTTACCTAAGGGATTTTATACATCTAATTTTAAAAAGAGAGCGTTAAGAATAGAATGGGAACATGTAATTCCTGCTGAAAATTTTGGCAGACTTTTTGATGCTTGGAGAAATAGTGATCCAAAATGTTTTAATGAAAATACAGGTAAGATATTATCAAATAGAAAATGTGTAGAATTAGTAAGCCCAGAATTTAATTATATGGAAGCAGATATGTATAATTTATATCCAGCAATTGGATCTGTAAATGCTATGAGATCAAATTATAGGTATACTAAATTTGCATATGGTGTTGAAAATACATTTGGTAGTTGCCCTATGAAAATTGATGCTAGAAAAGTTGAACCGCCAGAGTATACTAGAGGAAGTATTGCTAGAACATATTTGTATTTTGAACACGAATATGGAATTTATAAAATGAGTGATTCTCAAAGAAAACTTATGGAAGCATGGAACAAAATGTATCCTGTTGATGAATGGGAATGTGAAAGAGCAAAAAGAATAGAAAGCATTCAAGGAAATAAGAATATATTTGTTAGCGAAGAATGTATTAAATTAGGTCTGTATTAAATAAAAACAACCACATTACTTATGCCAGTAAGATATAATACGTCTTTTACATTTTTGTTGCAGTTTTGAACGTATATTGTACCATTTTTTGAAAATAAGATATTACCAAGTTGTAATACTAAACGAATAAATGCAGATGTTATAAATGGTACATTAGAAAAATCTAAGTAAATGCTTTGATTTTCTTCAGCGTATTCAGATAAAGGAGAATCTATATCTGAAACAGCTTCTGATTTAAGAGCTCCACTTAGAAAAGCAATTTTTTTATTGTCTTTTTCTTTAAATTCTACTCCCATTTTTTTATTCCATTTGTGATAAATAAAAAAATAAATTTTTTCAATCTGTTAGAGATACTAGCATTATTTATTGAGTATGTCAAAATTTAAAGCTATGTTTTTGTATGCATCATATGGTTGTGTTATGTTGTATCTTATTAAAGTTAAAATTAGCGTATAACATTTGATTTTGAATATATATAAAAAAGTTCTTGTGTGTATGAATAACCTTTCTCCATATGCTCAAAGGAGCTATCAAATGCTTCAAATCCACTCTCGTCTAGTTGATGAGCCGAACTTTCTATATATTTCCAATGTTTGTTCGAGAGGGCATCTTCTTTTAAAACTTTGACCATAAGAGCAACAGGATATACTCCTTCTTCTATACACACATTATATCGTTTGCAATTTTTAAATCCATAACAAGCATAGTTTTCAGGATTTCCCCAAATTACAACTGTATCATATCCCATTTTTTTTGCTATATTCAATGAGTGATTTAAAAGTTTTCTTCCATATCCTTTTCTTTGATAATCGGGATGAATGGTAAATGGACCAAAAGATAAAATATCCTTTTGAATTCCATCCTTTGAAACAAGCTTCGCTTTTACATATAAAATATGGCCAATAATTTTTCCATCTTCTTCCAAAACAAAATCTAGTTCTGGAATATAATCTTTGTTTTTTCTAACTTGATGTGCAAAATAATGTTCATTGCATCCTGGTACATATAAATTCCAAAATGTTTTCTTTATCATTTCTTCTACGCTTCTGTAATCACTTTGATTTTCATTTCTTATATTCATTTTAAATTTTCCCCTCTATATACTTTTCTATTAATCAAGATTAACAGAATTAAATGGGCTATTTATAAAACAAAAATTGATTATTCTTTAACAAGTTGTTTTTAAGCAATTCAAAATTATAAATACTTGTCACAAAAATCTTTTGCTGTAATAATCTCTATATTCTCAAATTTGTTCAAAACTAATAAATCTTTATCTCCACTAACAATATACAAAGCCCCAGCATCTTTTGCACAAGCTAAGAATTTATCATCATCAGGATCTCGGCTTAACTTAACATTTGATTTTGTTTCAATTAAATCTAAATTACAGACCAATGGATCTAAAATACTTTTATTTAGATTTCCTTGTTTCCTGTTTATCATTTCTTGAATTATTTCATAATACTCATTTATAATTTCAACTGTGGCACAAGCTGTAAATTTATTATTAATTAAAGATAGCAATATCTTTTTAGGATATCCTCCAAAAAATATCCCTGATATTAAAACATTAGTGTCAATGACAATTTTCATTAAGCTTTATTTTTTCTAAAAGATTTTATGATATCATTCAAATCTTCTTCTTTATAACCAACTGATTTTGCCCAATCTTCAGCTTGAACAATTGACTTTTCAAATTCTTTAATTGAAGGCAAATTTAATACCTTAAGCATAATCAAATCACCAGAGGTATAAGCAACTAGCTTATCTCCTGTTTCTATTGATAAATCTTTTCTAATATTAACAGGTAAAGAAATTTGTCCTTTTGATGATACTGTTAAAACTTGAGCATTCATAATTTTATTCCTTAGTAAGATTTTCTTACTAAGATTACACCATATTTTTTACAAAAAATCAATAAACAAATCTTTAACTTTCATAAGAGATGTGGCAATTTGGAAGTTTAACAGTTTAAAATGAAGGAAAACTTAGATAATCTAGCTCACTTGCTAAATTGTGTCTACCTTGCAGATATTTTTTGTTTTAATTTTGTTTTAAATTATGACACGTTTTGTCGTTTTAAATAGTTATAGTTTAACTAATGAATGAAAATTTATTTGTAGGGGAACTTTTATGTCTGAAGAAAATATAAAGAAAATACTTTTAGATGTTGAGCAAAAAGAAAATATTAAAATTTTATTTGCTATTGAAAATGGATCAAGAGCATGGGATATGGCAAGTGCTAATAGCGATTTTGATATAAGGTTTGTTTATTATAGAGGCTATAAAGATTATTTAAAACTATCTAAGGCTAAAGATGTAATTAATTGTGCTTTTACAAAAGATCTAATTCCTTGTGATGCGCAAGATTCATTATATGATCTTTCTGGTTTTGATATATTTAAGTATTTTGATTTGTTAAAAAGTTCTAATCCAACTGCGATAGAATGGTTAAATAGTCATATATGCTATTTAGGTAATAACAATATTCCATTAAGAGAATATATTAATAAAAACTTTTCTCAAGTAAGATTGTTTCATCATTATTTTTCATTGTTTAAAAAAATGGGGAATAGGTATGTTTTTGATAAAGATAAAACAACGTATAAAAAATATTTATATAGTTTAAGAGGTTTGATTAACGCAAAATATGTTTATTTGTTAAATAAAGTTCCACCATTATCTTTCAAAAGTGAGGTTTATGAATTGAAAGATGAAATTCCTGAAATTGTTTTTAATAAAATAAATGAAGTAATAGAAATTAAAAAGTCTGGAAAAGAAAGAGATGAAATAGATTCTATTCCTGTATTTGACGAATACATCTTAGAAGAAATTAATAAGAAATATGAAAATTTTGACAATCATTTTCCAAGTGAAGATATTTTAAATAAAGAAATAGAAAAGATTTTATTTTAGGTTGTAAAGGCTGATACTATGATAAATTCTGAAGCTTATATTGAACAACATAAAGATGAAGATTTTGAGCGATTAATTAAAACAAAGAATGAATTAGTTGGATTAATTAATGACTTAGAAAAGCTAATTCTATCAAAAGATTATAATGATAAAGAATGGAAGGAATTTCCAAAACCTGATGTCAAATATCAAATTAGTTTAGAGTATTTATCAAAGCTTTGTTTGTGCATGATGGAGAAAAATAAGAATAGGGTGTTTAATGAATATATGGAAAGTTAATATTTATGATTAGGCTAAATTGATAT
>JAKSVT010000020.1 GCA_024407875.1 Alphaproteobacteria bacterium | reverse complement strand
ATAAAATCTAAAATTAGCTTTAAAAAAGAAAACTTTTCCAATTTATTTAATATAATTAAAAACTTTAAATATACATCTTTAATCAAAACACATAACAGTTTCTTAATTTCATCAGTTATTGTTTTAGGATTACTAGTTCCATTTATCCAATATAAAAACATAAAAGATAACGGAACAACTATACTTTTGCCTGTATTTGTTGAAAGTCATTCAAACGATTTTATTAGCGAATATTTAAAATTAAAATATATGAATTTATTACCTGCTGATGAGATAAACAATTTAAACGGTAAAATTGTAGTAACAACTGACACTCATAACAGAGCTATTTTTGCTAAACCGTATAATCCATTAGAAAAACTTAAACCACACGAATACATACTCAGTTATAAAATTTTAAATGAAGGGAAAGAGCCAAAAATTCTTTACGCATCTAATTTTATCAGAGGCAAAAAATTTGCAAAAATAATATCTTACGCTGAAGTAAAAGTTATTCCTAATGGCACAGCTTTACTTGTTGATGTAAAATAAAGTTATTTAATAAATTTGAACATCGTCATTTCTGATGGGGCTAAAAATCTTTGTTGTGGTCCCCATTGGCCTGTCCCTCTAGAAACATACAATCTAGCCTTCTTTGATAAATTGAACCAACCTGCTATATAACGTGTTTGCAACAAAACAAAAGCTGTAAATGGGAATATTTGGCCCCCATGAGTATGACCTGATAATTCTAAGTCAAAATTATTATCTTTAAAATTTGTAGGCGTATGAGAAAGCAATATCTTATATTGACTATCTTTTGAATCATCAAAAGTTTTGCCTAAATTTGCATCTTTAATCATTCTCATTCTGTTTACAATTGTCATATCAGGCACTCCACCTATATATAGATCATCGTATACAGAAACACCGCTATTTTCTAAGAAATTCCAGCCCATTCTTTTATAAATTTCTAAAGCATTGCCATAACCTATATAATATTCATGATTGCCGGTTACAACATAAACACCTTTTTTAGCTTTAAGATTTTTTACGATATTTAAATAATCATTAATCCTATCAATATCATCATCGAAAATATCGCCGACAAGAACTATAACATCAGGATTTAATTTATTAGCTTTTTCAACAATACCTTTTAATTTTGAAATTCTCAAAGCTCTATGAATATGTAAATCACTCATCATTAAAACATTTTTTGCTTCAACAATTTTTTCTGATTTAATTTCAAAAGTTTTTAATTTAGGAATACTATTTCCTGAATAATAAGAAAAAAGCCCAAATATAATTGAAATTATAGTTGTATATAAATTAATTTTTCCAAGATTATTGCTTGTTATAGGATGATATTTTTCATTAATAAAATGCAATATTAACCAAACAACATCTCTAAATACGGTAAAAGTGAACAACATAACCATTGATACGAAAACAATATACAAAGTTTCTCTATAAGTTATGTAGTATTTACCTAAAGGCTGTTCAAATTTATATGAAGCTAACATTGGGAAAAAAACTATAGATAACAGTACTGCCAAAATAATTGTTCTTTGCCAAACATTAACAGACGGACAACACCAAGCATATCTAAAATACAAATACGTAGTTGTAAAGCAACCAACCAAAGAAGCTATTAAAGTGAAATGCATTATTGTCCCCTTAAAAAAAATAACTACATAAAAAATAAGCAAAATAAATACACGTTTCAATAATATTTATAAATTGTTTTTATATTTTTTTATGATAGACTTTTTTCATTATTAAAATAATGCCCGATACATTTGAACAAAAATGAGAAAATTAAATTATCCATTTATTATAGTTATAACAGCAATAATAGCTCTATTGTTTATTATAAATAATTTTAGCAATTATACTAATGAACTTAACTATCAACCCAAAGTTTTTGGATCCTTTTATGCGCTAATTCCTCCAATTTTTGCAATTATAATGGCCTTAATTACAAAAGAAGTTTACTCATCTTTATTTACAGGAATAATAATTGGAGCTCTATTTTATTCAGATGGTAATATTGAATTTGCATTAAATTCATTTCTTTTTCAACAAGATGGAGGAATGATTTCAAAAATCTCAGATAGAGCAAATATAGGCATTATAATCTTTTTAATTACATTAGGAATAATAGTTTCTGCAATCAATACAGTTGGTGGTTCAACAGCTTTTAGTAAATGGGCATCAAAGCATATTAAAAGTAAATTAGGAGCTGAATTAGCAACATTTGTTTTAGCATTACTTTTATTTATAGATGACTATTTTGCTTGTTTAACAACAGGCTCTGTTATGTCTCCTTTAACAGATAAACATAAGTCATGCCACGCAAAATTAGCTTATATTATCGATGCTACATGTGCACCTATTTGTATAATAGTTCCTATTTCTAGTTGGGCAGCAGCTGTCGTAGCATCAGTTCCTCATGATACAGGAATAAATGGCTTTTCGTTATTCTTAAGTTCAATACCATATAATCTATATGCTATATTAACTTTATTTATGACTGTGTTTTTAATATTTATGCAAAAAGACTTTTCTGAAATGAAAAAAGTGCAAGAAGCATCAAATGTTACTATTAATACTACAAACGAGCAATTTACAGCAAAAGGTGATGTAATTGATTTAATTTGTCCTGTTTTGGCTTTAATTCTTTTTTGCTTTTTAAGCTTAATGTATACAGGTGGATTCTTTGAAGAAAGCTCATTTAAAGAAGCTCTTACAAAAGCAGACTCTTCAAAAAGTCTTGTTTTAGGAAGCTTTTTAACTTTAATTTTTTCATTTATTTTTTACATATCAAGAAACGTTATTTCTTTTAAAGAATTCATGAATTGTGTTCCAAGTGGCTTTAAAGCAATGACTGCCCCTTTATTAATTTTAACTCTAGCATGGACTATTTCTGGAATAACTAATTTATTAGGTGCTAAATTTTACGTTGAAAATATAGTTGCTAATTCTGCATCAAGCATTCAAATATTCCTACCAACAATTATATTTATTATTTCTGCATTTTTATCATTTTCTATAGGAACAAGCTGGGGAACTTTTTCATTACTAATTCCTATAATATGCAGTCTATTTTCTCCAACAGATATTTTATTAACTATAAATATTTCAGCTTGCTTAGCAGGATCTGTATTTGGAGATCATTGTTCTCCCATTTCTGATACAACCATTATGTCAGCAGCAGGAGCAAAATGTGATTTTATTGAACACGTATCAACACAACTTCCATACGCTTCATTAATTGCTTCATTATCTGTATTTGGATATATTTTATTAGGATTTTTAGCTGTTAATTTTAACAAAAATCTTTCATTACTAGTCCTACCATTTTGTATTATTTTACTTTATTTAATTTTGAAATTTTTATTTAAACACTGCTCTAAATAATAATATTTTATTAGTTAACGTCAAAAAAGTTGCATATTTCATCGATAACAAGGTCGAAATAATTGCATTTTTTACCAGCAACATGGTCAAAATAATTGCAAAATGAAAAAAACACTCAAGAAATAGAATTTTTAATAGAAAGGAACAATTCAATAATTCCAATTGAAGTAAAATCAAAAAATGGGAACACTCCTTCTTTAAACAATTTTATAAATGAATTTAAGCCTAATATTGCCTATAAAATTACATCAAGCAATATTGGAACTAGCAACAACAAAACTACGATCCCTGGATTTTTAACTATATTTATATAAAAAACTGATAGTTTGGGGCTGTTGTCATAAACAGCCCCAAAATATTTTAACATTCATTCAACTAAATATAATCTAACAAACTTAAATTATTAATTGATGCTAAAACCTTATAGGCAACATTTAAGTTATTTTCAGCTTGCAACAAGTAAGTAGCAGCTTCAGTCTTATCAACTTGTGTCATATTATCTAAGTATGTTGTTAGAGAATTATTTAATTCTGTTTGAGAATCAATAGTTGTTTTAACACGGTCTAATTTAGTAATTAAAGAATATTCAATAGTTGTCAAAGATTGCTTATTACTTGTGCCTTTATTAGCATTTAAAGCTTCTTCTAGCATATCAAGAGCTTTTTCTACACGCTGAGTTGCAGAAGTAATATTTTCACTATCTAATAAATTACCTTGCGCAATTGATCCCACTGCAGAAAACATTTTTTGGAAAGCATCAGCACTAGCATTAATATCATTTTTTACAACAGAAGCTTCACTAATACGATATGTTGTTTCCAAATATTCACCATTGTAATATGAATATGTATCAATTCTGGCTTTTTCAAAATAGCTTGCTTTATCATATTCAGGAAATGTATCGTTATTAACTTTTAAATACCAATTACCATTTTCATCAATTTTAGGAACATCTATAATTGTGTAATTTGTGTTATAAGGATTTGTTGTATTTGTTAAAGAAATTGTAGTTCCAACTGGATATGTTTTACCTAGAACCAATCCTTCACCATTTACAACAGCTCTGCCATTATTCAAGTCTTGATCTTCTTTAAGTTTTGTACTTTCATCAAAAGTTACAGTACGGCCATCAGATGAAACAGATTTTACAATATAAGCCCCATCATTTTTGCCCTCTGTTGATCCTGTTACCATAATGGTATCACCTGGTTTATAAGAACTAAAAGCACCTTTTGCAGTAGCTGTCATTGTATTTTCATTAGCTTCAAACCAAACTGTACCTGTTTGTAATTCACTACCAACCATTTCTGAAGTAATAAAGTTTCCTGTTTTTGCCGTTAAACGACCAGATTCTACAGATTGTTTTAATGTAGGAATCTTTAAATTAGGAAATTGCTCTAATTGTTCTCTTGTTGGCAATTCTCTTTGTTCAGGAACAACATCTTCTTTAAAATAAACTGTTGAACCATCAGATGAAATTTTTTCAACAGTATAATATTTATTATTGAAGTTTGTATTTTCAATAAATAATTTTTGTCCTTCTTTTAAATTAGAAAATTCACCAACAGCACCCTTTAATGAATTATCTTCAGAAGTGAAGTTCCACATAGCTTTACGTGTAATTGAAATATTATCAGAGTCTGGATTATCAATATCAAATAAAAACGTTCTATCGAACTCAACACTTTTTCCATCTTCACTCACAGAAACTACGGTATAATCTATGCATTTTTCACTTCCAGGATTTGTTGTATCTGTATCAATAGTTACAACATCACCAGGTTTTAAATTATCAAAAGTATGTTCATAAACAGCAGATAAAACTTTAGTATCTTTGTCTGCATGGAATGAATTTTGAACCGAACCAAACATCTGCCATTCATGAGGGTTTACAGTTTGATAATCTCTAGAAATTGTAAGCCCACCTGTTTGTGTATAGTCAGAATACATTTTTGTCATAACAGCAGAATAACTCATAGGATAAACATTCATTTTGCCATCATAATCAGCTTGATATTCTTCTAAACACTTATAATTGAAGTCAACAGGTTTTACGTTAGCTTCACCACCACCAAACACATATGTACCATCAGCTTCAGTATTTAAATAATATGCCAACAATGACATTGCTTCAAATGCAGATTCTTGAATTGAAGCTAATGCAGTCATACCTTCACTTGTAGGATTTTTTGATAAGTTTTCTAAGTCATTTGAATAGAAATTACGCAAATCGCTTCTGAAATTAATCATTGCATCGCGAATACTTGTAATTGCAGATTCTTGTGTTTCAATAACAACTTGTGTTACTTTGTTTGTATCCAAGAATTTTTCTGCTTTTGCTTGTTCATTTTCAAGTGACAATAAACGATAAGTAGATACACCATATTGATCATAGGTTTCATATCTATTACCTGTAATAGATTGATATGAATATTGGTTAGCAGAATTTTTCTGTGTAGCAATATTTCTCATATATAAATTATAAGAAGCTGTCGTAGGTACTCTTGTTGGCATGGTCCATTCCTCCTTATTTTAAACTTTCTGTTCTCTTTTTTTCTAATTAAAACAATGAATCTAACAATTCTAACATTTCTATTGAAGTTGACATAACTTTTGCTGATGCAGAATATGAACGTTGATATAACAACATCATGGATAATTCTTCATCCAAATCAACACCACTTATATCCTGTTCTTTCGTATATAATGTATTTACTAAATCTTCTTGATAAGAGTAAGAAGCATTAGCATCTGATACACGACCAGCTAAACCATCAACAATACTATTTGCATATTTTGTTAATGAGGTACTAATCTTTTCAAAACTTCCTGCTGAATCAAAATTGATAGCTTTACTAAATACTTCACAATATTTATTAGCTAAAGAGTTATCTGATTCTGACAAATAATATGATCCAGATTCTGTACTATATTCACATTGTCCTGTTGCTAATAAAGTAGGAGATTTTAAAATTTCAGGACGAACCTCAATATCATTTGCTACACCGGCATGAGAAGTTTTTATACCTAATTTATTTAACAAACTTACGCCTGTTGTATTTCTTTCGTTTATTTCTAATTGATTTCCTTCTTTATCAATAATACGTAAACGATATCCTTTACCTTCTTTTACTATTTGTGCATCAATAATATTTTCATTTGCTGAATTCTTACAAGCTTCATTAATTTTTTGAGCAATTGTAACTAAAGTATCTTGAGCAGTTACAGTAACTTCTGCAAAATCAAAGCCATACTTATCATCTGAGAAAGAAAGTGTTGTAGTTCCTTTAATACCCATTGCAGCAGCTTTTGAAGTAATAGAAGAATCGTAAACGCATTCTTTTCTTGATGTTAAAATAATATCATTAATGCCTAAGAATGAGCAAAATCCTTGGAATTTACGAGTAGATTGATTATTTTCACTTCCATCTGTATTATATGATAAATCAACTAATTGTTGTTCAGATCCAAATACGATAGAATTTTCTTCTCTAAATGAAATAGATAAAGTACTTGTGCCTAAATCGAGTTTAAATTTGCCATCTCTATCAATTTCGCAAGAAGCAAAATTCAATGAAGGGCCGCCCTCACCTGATTGAAGCCATTTTTGAATTGTATCAGTCAAATTATCAATTGTTGTTGTTCTTGTTCCTAAAATAGAAACCAATGATGTTGAAAATTTTTCTTGGCCATCTTCATCAAACAAAACAATTTTAACGTCTTGATCATCACCAATAGTAATTGATTGAACAGAACTATCAATGAATGTTCTTGAGCCCTCAATTTCAAAAGTCATATTTGGATAGTTTGTACCTTGGTTAGATATACTATTCAAAGCTTCTTTTAATTGATAAGCCAATTCATCCATTTCCAATTGCATGTCTTGCAATTCTGTATCACGCAAACCAATCAATCCTGCTAATTCACCAGACTTGATTTCGTTTGTAATATCATGTTCACCACAATATAAGCCAGGAATACCACCACCAGAATAACTAATTAATGAACCGGCTTGTTGTGCATTTTTATGGTCAAGTGAAGAAGGATCTTTTTCTAATAAAGATTTACCACTTTTTGTTAAAACAACTAATTCTCCGCTTGAACGTTCATAATATTGAATATCCATAATTTCTGATAATCTAGTGATTAATGTATCTCTTTTATCTCTATAATCATCAGAAGTCATATTGTTCATAGCTTCTGTTCTAACGATATCATTATTCAATTCATCTAATTGATATAAAATATCATTAACTTCTTCACACAAATCTGTAATGCCAGCATCAATTTCTTGGCGAACAGATTGAATTTCATTTGATAAAGAATTAAATGTTTTAATTGCAATATCGAGAGATGATACAGCAGCTGATTGAGAATTTAATTTATCAGCATCAATACCTAAACTTTCAAATGTTGTTTGAATTGAGTTTACGCGGTTAGCCAATGATTGTTGAGATGATACTGTTCCCATTTTACTTTGGATTAAGTCCAAATAATAAGAACGTACATAGCTCTTTTGCATATTACCGCTTTCTATTCTATATTGCTTTCTAATAACATCATCAACTTGGCGGAAATTTGTATTAGCCTTAACGCCACTATTTGAGCCATCAGGCAAAACAATTGTTTGTTGAGAATAAACTTTACGTGAATATCCTTCAGTATTAACGTTAGCAACGTTTTCTGAAACAACGGACAATGCTTTTTGACTTGCATTTAATCCACTCAATCCTGTTCTAAGTGCAGAAGTTAAACCCATGATCTTACTCCTTTTCTATCTTAATGCACTGAGTTATAGCTCAATGCAACAGGATGACCACTATCACCGACAATAGCTCCATCAGCATTATAAAGAGGTGTTTGTTGAGATTGTTCTTCAACATCTTTTTTCATTGCATTTAATAATCTATTAATTGCATCTTTATTGATTTCTAACAGTCTCTTATTTTCATCCGTTAACATTTTTAAAGTCATTGCAGCTTTGCGCAAAACACCTTTTTGTTGATCGCTAAGTTCTGCAAAGTTTTCTTTATTTTTTGTAATAGCTTTAAATCCATCAGCATAAGCAAAAGACAACTTTTCTTTTTGTTCTAACAAATCTTTGCATTCATCCTGACGTTGATCTTGCAACAATGTATTTTCTTTTTTTAACAAACGGCAAAGTTCACTCATAATTGCCAATTGTGTTTGAATTTTTTCTGATACACTCATGAGCTTACTCCCTAATCTTTCACAACTTTACCAGAAGCAACCAATTGAGCCATGATTTCATTTGTCAATCCAATACCACCAGCTTGAGCTGTCATTTTTCCATATTCTTGCATTAACATTGAACGGAAAATCTTTTCTCCATTACCACCACCAAAATTTTCATTTACAGGAACAGTGTTATACATAGTTTCAAAAGCTTGTGTTAAGAAGAAAGCTTCAAAGTCTTGAACAGATTTTTTAACATCTTCATAGCTAGCCTTGCTCATACTTCCAAACTTATTAAGATTTGGAGCTTGTGTATATTCATTTACACTTGTTGGTATTGCGGCACTCATTGCATTAAAATCACTCATGATCAATTCCTTTCGTCTTATCACATAACTTCAATTTCAGCTTGAAGAGCACCAGCAGCTTTAACTGCTTGTAAAATAGAAATCATATCTCTTGGGCCAATTCCTAAAGCATTTAATCCATCAACTAATTCTTGCAAAGAAATACCGGATTTTAGTACAGACATACGATTTTCTTTTTCTTCATCGACATCAATTTGAGTTCTTGGAACTATTGTTGTTTCGCCTTGCATTGCAAAAGGAGCTGGTTGAGAAACTAAAGGTGTTTCATTAACACGAATTGTTAAATTACCTTGAGCAATAGCAACTGGATTAATACGAACATTTTCACCAATTACAATAATTCCAGTTTTTTCATCAATAATTACTTTTGCTTGTTGGTCTGGTTCAACACGCAATTGTTCAATATCTGTTAAAAATTGAACTAATTGATCTTTCTTTGTGTAAGGTAAATTGATTTGAATAGTTGCACTATCAAGAGTTTTTGCGCAAATATTACCCATATAGGAATTAATTGCCGATGTAACACGTGAAGCTGTTGTAAAATCAGGATTACGTAAAGTCATTCTAATATTATTTTGGCCTGCAAAATTGAATGGAATTTCACGTTCAACAATTGCTCCATTTGAAATACGACCTGAAGTAGGAACAGCTTTTACAACTGATTGTCCATTACCTTCAGCATTAAATCCACCAATTGCTACAGCACCCTGAGCAATAGCATAAACTTCACCATCAGCACCTAGCATTGGTGTTACTAATAAAACGCCACCTTGCAAACTTTTTGCATCACCCAAAGCGCTAATCATAACATCAATCTTTGTACCTTGACGAGCAAATGCTGGCAAATTTCCAGTTACCATAACGGCAGCAATATTTTTAGATTTAATTTTACCATCACGAGTATTAACGCCTAATCTTTCTAACATACCGATTAAGCTTTCTTCTGTGAACACCATGGATGAAATATTATCACCTGTACCGTTAAGACCTACAACTAAGCCATAACCAATCAAAGGGTTATCACGCACCCCTTCAATATCTGTGATATCTTTAATACGAGAATTTGCTGCAGCTGATGCGGATAAAAACATTACAAATCCACATACTAAAGCAGTCCACTTATTAATATAATTCAACAAATTTTTCATGGCGATACCTCACACATTAATTTTTCTACAAACTAATATGCAAGTTTTGTGCCAAATTTAAATCGTGTTTAAAATATTATCCAACAGCAGTATTTTCAATTTTGAGCAAACGAAGAATTTCTGCATCCCATTCTTCTTTAGCTCTATTTTTATTACTATAACGGTCTTGTTGAATTCTATCAGCCTCAATTTTCCATTGTTTTTGAGCTGAAGCTTTGTCTTTTTGCCATTTTTCAGACATACGGCTAACTTCTTTATCCCAAGCAGCTTGTCTTTCTTTGGCTTCACGCATTTCTTTTTCTTTACGAGCCCTAACTAATTCAACGTAAGATTCAGGTTTCTTTTCATCAACAGCTTTATTTTCAACAGCTTTAATCCCTGATTTTTTATCAAAATCTTTTGCAAAAGCATCATATTGAGATTTAATTTTTGCCAAGGCTTCATTATGGGCTCTTGTAATCATATCAACCTGGCGCTGAAATGCTGCTTCTTGATCTTTTAATTCTTTATCCCAATCAGCTTCTAATCTTTTACGAAGAGCTTTCCATTCTTCCATATTTTTAGGTTCAGCAATCTTGCCCCTATTTTTAATAGTAATATAAGTAATTTTTTCATCATTACTTAGTGTTTTCACAACACTTTCTTCTTCATCTTTTCCCATCGCAATATCATATAGGAAATAAAAGATAATAGCCAAAATTGCAATTACAGAAAATGATTTTAATTGCGGCTCTAAAACATATACGCTAAGTGCACAAAGCAACAATATCAATAACAACAAGTATTTCAAGCCACAATCTCCAATATTACCTTTTTAACTCATATATTATATCAAGTATCAAGTCAAATTAAAATCACTTGCCTAACAATTTACTTAAAAAAGATTTTTTATTTTTTTCTTTTTTAGCTTCTGCTAACAGTCTACTTTTTTTAACTAACATAACGTTAGATGTATAATATTCAGGAATTGTAAAACCAATAATTTTTAATCTATCTGGAGTTATAGATACAGCCCCAACAGCTAAATCAATATTTCTAGAAATTAATTCCGTAACAACATCCTTATATTCAATAGGTATCATCTCAGAAATGCCATATCCCAATTCTTGCATAGCCATATACAAAGCATGAATAGAATAACCTAAAACCTCTCCATTCTTATCAACATATGAAAATGGATATGCATCAGGAATATATCCAATCTTTAAAAGTTTTTTTATTCCTGAAGGTTTGGAAACCGGCATATCAAACTTCTTTTCATCGCCGAACCAAACACGTTCAAGTTTGAAAAAAGTACCATCTAAATTAAATTTGGCATAAATCTTATTAATATCTCTAATTAATTCTTTTTCTGATTTTCTAGTAGCAACAGCATAAGAATCTGTTGATATTGGCGTTGGATAAACAGTTAAATCATTATTTGATTTTGCATAATCTTCCAATAATGACAAATCATGAGCAATAGCATCTATCTTCCCTTCTTTTAAATCAGAAAGCATTTTAGCATTTGTATCATAATTAATAATTGTTGCTGTAGGAATTCTACTTAATGCCATTACCCCATTATAAGCATCTGCAATTACTCCAATTTTTGCATTAACAAATGAATGGAAACTCTCTTCTGTTGGAAGTAATTCTTTCTTTACAAGCATAGAAAAGTCATTACCTAAAAAATCTTTCGTAAACAACATTTTTTCTTTACGAGCTTCCGTAACGTTTGTATTTGAAGCAATTACTTGAATTTTATCTAGCAACAATTCAGATAATAACGTTCCAAAATAATCATATTTAAATACAACTTTTATACCCGTTTCTTTAGAAAATCTTCTCATTAAAACAACTAAAAAGCCATCTAGTTCACCATTATCTAATCTATAAGATAAAGGAACAAAGTCTTTCTCAATGCCAACAATAATTGTATTTGATTTTTCTTCATCACTTACATAACGTACTATTTTTTCTTCATCTGATAAAACTTGAACTTCGTTTTTGTTTTTTCTTTCAGGATATTTTAAATTTAAAACTAAATTAGTGTAAAGTTCATGCAAACTACCATCTTGTTCAGATTTTTCAATAAAAGCATTTAATTTTTCAACCAAATCAGGACGTGATTTTGTAACAGCAATAGCCGCTTTTGCTTGTTTAACTATTTCAGGATAAAATACAAAGTTAGAGTTTGAATTAACCAAATGGTGCATTATAATATGTGCTCCAAAGAAACCATCAACTTTACCTTCCAATAAAGCTTTTGCAGCATCATCACCACTAAAGAATTCCTTTATGTTAGCTGCCGGAAATTTTTGATAAGCAACTTCAGCATCATAAGTGCCACTTTGAACAGAAATTGTGTACTTAGGAGAATTCATTTGACTTAAATTAAATATAACTTTTTTAAGTTCTTGAGCATTAACAAGTTTACAAGCAATTAATAAGCCCAACAAAGGAAGAATAACTTTACATAATTTAAATTTCTTCATGTTTATAACCTCATTTATCAAATGAATTTCTTTAATTTCACAATATTATAGCCATCTTCATAAGAATATGTCATTTCATCCACCATAGATTTAACAACAAAAATCCCCATCTTTCCAACAGGTCTTTCTTTTGGAGGTAAATCAATGTTCAAATCAGGTTCTTTTAACGGATCAAATGGTGTACCTTTATCCATCAATACAATTTCTAAAGCTTTTGGGCTTCCGCCTATACAACAAGACAAACGCAACAATTTTTCATTTTCATTTTTATTCTTGTATGCATATTTATCAACATTAGAAATCATTTCATCTAAAACAACATATATCTTAGCCTTAAATTCATCAGAACATTGTTGTTTATCCAAGAAATTATCAACAAATTCACAGAATTTATCCAAATTATCTTCATTTGCAGGTAATTCAAGTGTATGCCTATTATATGACACTGCCAACATTGTTAAGTCATCAGACTGTTTTGCTTTACCTCGATAAGCTAAAACATCATTATAAACAAAATCTAAAATTTCAGTTGAACTTTTAGCAGGATTTTCATTTACAACGTCCAACAAACGCTGATCTGAATATAATTTTTCATCTTCATTTTCTGCTTCAGTTACACCATCAGTATAAAGGAGTAATCCTTCTGTACCTTTTAAATAAATCTCGTTATCTACAAACTTTGCTTTAGCAACAGCTCCTAAAATATATCCTGAATCACATTCAATATATTCACATACACCATTTTCATGTTTAAAAATCGGCATATTATGGCCTGCATTTGAATAAACCAAACGTCCTGTCTTTGTATCTAAAATGCCCAAAAATACAGTTACGAAAGTAAAAGTAGTATTATTAATTTTTAATTCTCTGTTTGTCTCTTCAAAAATCTTTGCTGGACTTAATCCTCTTTCTGCAAATTGTTTAATTAAAGCTTTTGCACTCATCATAAACATAGCTGCAGGAACACCTTTATCTGACACATCAGCGATAACAAAACATAATTTTGAATGATCAGAACTTAAAGTAAAGAAATCATAGAAATCTCCACCAACTTCACGAGCTGGATGCATAATAGCATACACATCAAAGCTTGAATCATTTGGGAAAGCAGGAAATTTAGATGGCACTGCATTCATTTGTATCTTTTTAGCCAAATCTAATTCTTTTTCTATTCTTGCTGTTCTTTCAATCATTGTTTTATGAAGAGCTTCAACCATTGTATTAATACCGGTTGATAATGATGAAAATTCAGGGTTTGAATAAATATCAACTCTTTGTTCTAAATCGCCTTTTGTAATTTTATGTAAAATATGAATTGTTTTTAAAATACCTGAAATAACAACTTTATTTAACAAAAAAGAAATTGCAAAATATGATACAATCAAAACAAGCATGAAACTAATGATTAACCAAATCATTGTTTCTTTGCGTTGTTGAACCAATTCTTTTTCAGGATAAACCCCAACTAAGAACGCTCCTAAATCTAAATTCGTAGAAATACGATAGCATAAATATCTACCTTCTTTTGTTTCAATCCAGAACAATCCACTATCAGGCCACAATTCAATTGGAGTTAAACCAATTTCATGAGCAAATCTTCCAACATGATTTTTATATGTGGAAGATAATATACGTTTACTCTCGCTACCAATTAACAAAACAAATCCCGTATCACCAATTTCAAATCCTTCTAAAAATGATGTTTTACGTTCTGAATCTTTTTGAACTTCTAATGCATCATATAATCGAACAATTTGAATATATCCTGGCGCTTCAAAACGATTTAATTTTACAGAATATTCTCTATTTTTAGAAAAAAACGCTTCATCATTTTTTTCCCAAGCACTATTATCATCAAACAAATTTGACGGCAATTCACTAGGCTTATCTTCTAATTCTTTTCCCTTATTTTCTTTTTTAGAAGATGCAACTATAATTCCCTTTTCATTTGTAATATTTATTTCTTCAACGTCCAAATCATCAGCTAATTCCGATAATGATTTTTGTACCTTTAAAAACTTGGGGTTCTTTTGAACTAATTTTGAAATAAAAAAAGCCAAATTTAAAGTTTCATGTTTATAATTAGTATTAAATTCATGAATTTTTTGATGAGATTTATTTAATTGTTTAAGAGCATAATCTAGCTTTACTTGTAAGAAGTCAGCCCCATATTGTTTTTCATAAATACTGAAACCATAATTAAAAGAAACAATAGAAAGAGAAAATACTAAAGCGATTAATAATAGCAACCATCTACGGAAAATCTTACGCATAAAATACGCCTTATTCTAAACAATAATTTATTGAATATTTAAGAATTTTGTAAGACCTGTAATTTTAAGAACTTCCATAATAACATTATTTGCATTTCTAACAATAAAAGTTCCCTCTTTTTCCTCAACTTCGTTATTTGTTGCTAGAAGCAATCTAACTCCAGCAGAAACCATGAAATCAACATTTTTCAAATCAAGAACCAATTTATTATTTTCCTTAAGAGCCTCTTCAATAGCTCCTTCTACTTCACCAGATTGAGTAGAAATAATACGACCTTTTAAATACAAAACAGTCATACCATCTTCGATTTTCTTTTCTATTTCCATTATTGCAAATCCTTCTATGATAAACCTTCTAGAATAAATATATCTTAATTTTTTTTCGAAATAAAGAAATTTTAAATTGTTCTCAATCAAGTATTTTTTCTTTTGCTTTTTCTAAAATAGCTCTCGCTAATCTAAAATCCATTCTTCTTCGACGTTTTCCTTTTTTTGTATTTCCTTTAAATGGAGTTAATAAAACATCAGCTGACAATCCTCTAATTTCCTGTAAAATTTCATTTGATTTTTTTATTAAAAGATTTCTTTTATTCTTTGGAATATCAATATTTATAAGAGAAATATGTCTTGAACTAACTTTAATATTGTTATCCCAATCATAATTAATATTTTCTTTAAAATCGAATTTTATAAACGTCTTATCATCAGATTTATCAATAGCTCTTAAACCTAACCAACCATTTAAATCATTGAAAGAAATATCAACGTTAAATTTTGGTTCTAATCTAATTTTCAATATACTATCTAAATCATTTATGAATTTATTTTCTTTATAAACTTTTACCTTAGATAATTCTTTATACTCACCATCAAAACATGCAATGCAAACTGGATTTTCTGTATCAAGAAAAGGATTTTGTTCTAAAATTGTAATTGAGCTTAATAAATTTTTTTGCTTATAATTTGAGTTAATAAAAGACTCTGGTATAATTGCCACTACAAATTTTGATGCTTCAAGCATTTTATCTAAAGCAATTAAATACAAATCATCATAGCTAGAATTTTTAAAATAATTTAAATTAAGATGCTTTCTTGATGCTGATTGCTTTGCTAAATATGGAGGGTTTGTAAGTAATATAGAGTTTTCTATCCTTGGAATATTTAATAAAGAATCATTTAATTTCCATTTAAGATTTTTATCTATATCTAATCCTATAGTTTTTGTTATACCAAAAGGTTTTACAGCATTCAACAAATTACCTGCCCCAGCAAATGGATCATAGGCAATTTTACATTTAGAATTTTTAATAAAATCTAATATATGAGGCAAAAGCCAATTTTCTTTAACTGTAAAGAATTGACCTAATTCTTGTTTTTTTAATAAGTTATTAGACACGACGAGATGTAATAAACATAATTAATAACCCGATTATCAACATAGGCAATGTCAAACATTGTCCCATTGTAATACGAGCAAACATAAATCCTAATTGAGGATCAGGTTCACGATAATTTTCAAGCAAAAATCTTGCAATTGCATAACCTGATAAAAACATACCCGATACAAAACCTGTTCTTACTCTTATCCAAACACATTTTGTCCATGATGTATACAACAATATGAATAAGAACAAACCTTCAAACATTGCTTCATATAATTGGCTAGGATGACGAGGTAAAGGACCACCTGCTGGGAATATCATAGCCCAAGGAACAGATGTTGTAATACGACCAAATAATTCGCCATTAACAAAATTTGCTAAACGTCCAAAAAACAATCCTAATGGCGCAACACAGGCACACAAATCAGACAAATCAAAAAAACTTACTCTTATAGAACGTGTATAGAAAAATATTGCAATTATAACACCTAAAATACCACCATGGAATGACATACCGCCACGCCATACAGCCAGAATTTGAGATGGATTATCTAAATAATATTGGAAATTATAAAATAAAACATATCCAATACGACCACCTAAAATTACACCTAAAGTCATCCAAAAGAATGCATCATCTAAATCATCAACATCAACCTTTGAAGGATAACGACGTACTAATGCCTTCGTTAAAAACCAACAAAACAAAATTCCAAACAAATATGCAAGAGAATACCAACGTATTCCAAATTGACCTAAATGTATTGCAACAGGGTCAATATTTGGAAACTGTATGCCTGAATAACCTAAAGCAATTGAAGTTGCACTCATAATACTTGTCCTATCTATACATATCTGTTTTTTCTAAATAATCATGAACATATTTAGATACACCTTCTTCAAGAGAAGTAAATGGCTTATCATACCCAACTTGACGCAATTTAGTAACATCTGCTTTTGTATAGTATTGATAATGTGTTCTCAAATCTTTTGGCATATCAATAAAATCTAATTCAGGTTTTTCACCAATAGCATTATAAACACATGTTAAAACATCTTTATATGTTCTGGCTTCACCTGTTCCAATATTAAAAATACCACTAATTTCTGGATGTTGTAAAAAGTAAATAATTATATCTACACAATCATCAACCCAGATAAAATCTCTTAATTGTTCGCCATCTTTATAATCCGGATTTTCCGATTTAAACAATGGGAACAACTTACCTGATTTTGCAGCTTGATAAATACCAGGAACAACACTTCTATGATTTGTTGTATGATATTCATTTGGACCATATAAGTTAAAGCATCTAAAACCAATCCATTGTGGTGGAGCTTTTTTACCTTCAGCAATATTAGTTGCTATTTTTCTATCAATCATTAATTTGGTCCAAGCAGCCGGATTTAATGGTTGTAATTTCAACAATGCTTCTAATGAGTCATCATCTTTAAACCCTTGAGATCCATCGCCATAAACGCCACTTGTTGAATCATAAATGTATGGTACACGGTTTTCTGAACACCAACACCATAACTTCCATGTAAGAATAATACGCTCTTCAATTAAATCATCAACACTAGCTTCTTTAGTAACACCCGTATAATTGATATGAATTATTGCATCAATTTGTTCATTATGCGAATTTAAGTACTCGAACAAATCACGTGGAGCTACTATTGAACGTAGATTTCTTTTTGCAATATTTCTCCAACGTTCATCTGTTTCAAAATTATCAACAACACTAATTTCGCCTAATCCGGCTTTTTCAATTCCTGCTGCTAAATTTGATCCTAAAAATCCAGCTCCACCAATAATAACGTACATCTTAAAATCCTTAAAATATATCTTAAATCTTCATAAATTTTACTTATACGATAAAATAGCCAAAAAAACTAATATTTTTTTATTTTCCAAGTTCAACGCTACGTTTTTGTGCTGCTAAAACGGCTTTTGTCATTAATTTTCCAACACCATTTTCTTCATTCATCAATACATCTAATGCAGCAGCTGTTGTACCATTTGGAGTTGTAACATTTTGACGAAGTTTTGAAGGCTCTTCAGAACTTTTCTCCATTAATGCAGAAGCTCCGATTATAGTTGCTTTTGCTAATTTTTTAGCTTGTTCTTCATTTAAGCCTGTCGCTTTTGCTGCTTCTACTAATGTTTCTGTTAAATAAAACAAATAAGCAGGACCACTTCCTGACACTGCTGTTACAGCATCTATTTGACTTTCATCATCAAGCCAAACAGTTTCTCCACAAGCTTCAAATACATCGTTTACAAATTCTTTTACTTCTTTAGTTGCATTTTTATTAGCAACCAAACCTGTAATTCCTTTACCAATAGATGCTGGAGTATTAGGCATACATCTTACAATTTTAGCATTTTTACCTAAATGTTCTTCAAAAAAAGCAATTTTTTTACCAGCAATAATTGTAAATAAAGCAGCCCCTTTATCAATAAAAGTTTTTAATGAATCAATTATATCACCTATTAAAAATGGCTTTACTGCTGTAAAAACAAAATCTGGATTAAAATCTTTTAAATCTTCTATTTTCTCAAAAGAAATAACCTTTTTTTGTTTGAGTTTTTCTCTTATTTGTTCATTTGGTTCAATAACACGAATATTATTTGCTTCATCATGCTTTGATAAATATCCGTCCAAAACGGATCCACCCATTTTTCCACAACCAATTATCAATAATTTCATAATTAAACCTCTGTTATATAATCTGGATATAAATATTCTTTACCTTCAAAATTACGTAATTTAAGAAAATCACCATCTTTCCCAATTACATGATTTGGTGTTAAAACTATTTTGCCTCCACCACCAGGAATATCTATTGCATAAGTAGGAATTGCATAACCTGATGTATATCCTCTTAATTCATCAATTATTTTAAGGCCATCTTCAACTTTTACCCTAAAATGTGCCGAACCTTCTATTGGATCGCATTGGAATAAATAATAAGGTCTACAACGAACTAATAACAATTTATGCATTAATTGTTTTAATGTTTTTGCATCATCATTAACATTTCTTAGCAAAACTGTTTGTGAACCCATTATAATCCCAGCATCAGCAATCATATTACATGCTTTATTTGTTTCTGGAGTTAGTTCAGATGGATGAGTGAAATGCAATGAAAAATAAACAGGATGATATTTTTTAATTATATTCAACAAATTTGGAGTAAAACGTTGTGGTAAAACTACCGGCGTTTTAGAACCTATACGTATCATTTCAACGTGTTCTATTTTACGCAAATTAGATAAAAGATAATCTATAGATTCATCATCCATTGTTAATGGATCGCCACCAGAAACTAAAACGTCTCTTATTTCTTTATGATCTCTAATATATTTAAAAGCTTCTTCCCAACGCTGTTTTTTACTCATACAAGTAGATGGTTTTACACTATTTCGGCCAACTAATCTTGATCTTGTACAATATCTACAATATGTTGAACAATATTCTGTAGTTAAAAACAAAACTCTATCAGGATAACGATGAACCAAACCCGGAACTTTCATTGCAGGTTCTTCACCTAAAGGATCATTTGTTTCTCCTGGATAAATATTATGTTCTTGAGGATTTGGTAAGATTGTACGTCTTACACTAGAACAATCAATAGCAACACTTAAATAATATGGTGTAATTGCAACAGGAAAAGCATTATCCATAGTTAAAGCTTGCTTTTCGCTATCAGTTAAATCAAATATTTTTGATAATTGGTCATAGCTTGTGACACGATTTCTCATTTGCCACTTCCAATCGTTCCAATCTTCATCTAAAACGTTTGGAAAATATTTCTTACGAAACTCAGCACTATTCATAATTATTTATAAGCCTTTTCAAAAATAGTAACTGTTTCTTTTAAAGACAAAGAATATCTGTCCATAGCAAACAAATTACTCATTGTTTGATGTGCATTACGAGCCATTTGTTCCATATCTTCAAATTTGATACCATAATCGCTCATTTTTAAATTATCTACACCACATTCTTTTTGTAAACGAACCATTTGATTTACAAATTCCATAGGCTTTTCTTCTTCTGGCAAATTAGCAGTAACACCACCGATAATGTGAGCCATTTTAATAAATCTATCAGGAACATATTTTGAGAAAAATTCAAAATAAGATTTTGATAACATTAATAATCCTGCAGCATGAGGCAAATCAAGGTGATTAGATGTCAAACCATGATCCATAGCATGTAATGATGTACAACTAGAAGTTGATTGAACCATTCCTGAAAGCATACTTGCTAAAGCAATATTTGATCTAGCCTCAGCATCATTACCGTTTGCTACTGCTCTAGGTAAATACTTGTTTACCAAACGAAGAATTTGTAAAGAAAAAGCTTCACTAATTGGTGTTGCTATTTTAGCAATAAAACCTTCTGCTGCATGGAAAAATGCATCAAAACCCTGAATGGCTGTTAAATATGGTGGAACAGACATCATTAAATCAATATCCATAACAGACAAAGTAGGAAATGTTGATGGAACACCAAATGCAATCATTTCACCAATTTTATCATCTGTTACAACCATCCATTGATCTGTTTCAGATCCAGTTCCTGCTGTTGTCATTATAGCAACGATTGGAAGAGCAGGATTTTTAGGAGGCAAACCTTTACCTGATCCTGTTACGAAATAATCCCACAAATCACCTGGGTTTCTAGCCATAAAAGCAATTGCTTTAGCAGAATCAACAACACTTGATCCACCTAAGCCAATTACAAAATCACAAAAATTATCTCTTGCAAATTGAGCAGCTTCCATAATTTCATTTTTCTTTGGATTGGAAGAAACTTTATCATAAATAAAATAATCAATATTTTGATGTTTTAAGATATTTTCCATTCTTGCTAAGTAGCCACGTTCTTTTACAACACTTCCTGAAGATATAACTAACAAAGCCAACTTACCTGGTAATTTTTCACGCATTAAAGCATCCATTTTGCCAGCACCAAATAAAACTTTCGTAGGAATAGAAAAATCAAAATCTATCATAATATTATAATCCTGTTTTATATTTAAATTGTCATCTAAGACATTGGGATTTTAAAACAATTAAACTAAAATTTAAACACAAAAAAACAAAGTTTGCTTTTTTTAATTAAAAGCCTCTCTTTTGCATCCATTTAAAAATTAACGGAGCAAAGAAAAGCACATAAAAATTGCCTAAAAAATATAAAATTGCTTTTCCAATATAACCATATGTTTCTAACCATGGAAATAATGTAAAATTCATTATACCTAATATGAAAAATCCAACAAACAATCTATTTAATTTTTGCCTATTAGAAACATTAACTTCAAAATTCACAAATTTACGTTCTAAATACCAAGCTATAATGATTGATGTATTACCAACTATACTTTTTATAGAATTACATATCATATCTTTTGGATCATAAATTATTTTACCATCAACATAATCCATCGGATATTTTTTAAATATTATATATATTAACAATAATGCTGTAACTAATAAACCATATATTAAAATATTTTTATCATAGTTTGGATTTTTTTCTAATTTTACAAAGAATTTTTTTACAACATATATACCTATAAATCCAACAAGTAATGCAACTAATACATCTTGAGGAGTATGAACTCCAAGATACATTCTACTTAGCAAAACAAAAAAGACAATTGAATATAATATGGCCTTAATCCATTTAGATGTAAAGATTGATAAACCACCATAAACAGAAATTGCTCTACATGTATGACCACTAGGAAATGAATATCCCGTTGCTTCTGCTATTGCTCCTTTAACAGGATGAATTAAATTACTTCTAACAAATGGCCTATATACACAAAAAGTTGCTTTTAAAAAGAAATTAATTAACCAGTTAAACCAAAAACAAAAATATACAAATATTCCTATTTTTTTATCGACTACCCAATATAAAACAGCCAACAAAAAAGCTATAGCATGCTCTTCAGACAACTTTGTTATTAATAACATTATATTATCGAAACATCCTGATGAAGCTTCTCTAAAATTTTGCAGCCATAATAATATATCTATATCCACTCTAATTTATAGATACTATTTTAATCCGTATCTACCTTTCGAATCTAAAACAATTTCAAGTCCTGTATACTCTAATTTTTGACGAAGCATATAAATATGTGTTTCTAAAGTATGAGTTGAAATACCATCGACATATCCCCAAACTTCATGAAGTATCTCATCTTTCTCAACACAATCATTTGAATTTGTTAAGCAAATAAGTAATTGGCATTCTTTGTCGTTCAATTGTATTTCTTTATCTTCATACGATAATTTTTTAGAAAATTTATCTAATGACCATAAACCTATTTTTAATGTTTCACTCTTTCTTTTTTCATAATTTTCAACAATCTTTTTTAAAGAGCTTACAAAATCAAATAAATTAAAAGGTTTTTGGAATACAACGCCTTCACTCAAAATTGGTTTTGACCATAAATAAATAACAGGTAAGACTAACTTTAAATCTTTAATTTTAGGCAACTTGGAATCTTTAGGATCATCAAAAATAACAGCAGAAAACTCGCAACCTTGCAAATTAGCTCTTGTATCTACAAAATGATTACAAATTACAAATTCTATATCATTTTTAACAAATTGCTTAATTTGTTCAAATACTTCTAATTGTTTTGTATACACTAAAACTTTATGCATATTACTTAATGTAGTCTTCTCGTTGTTTTCTTAACAAATTAGCTTTATCCGTTGGAGATTCATCCATATCTCTATCCAAAATTTTAACTTTTAAAGCTTGGAAAGCATCACCAATAGGAATAAATTTATCTCTTACTTGATCTGTAAGTTTATCGCCACCATAAGATATACCAATAGCATTACCTTTTTCATCCACTAAAGTACCGCCCAAAGATACACTTTGTAAGTTTGTATTAGTCAAAATATCAACGCCATTATCAATATATCTATATCCTGCAACTTTACCATGATCGATTGCACCTTCTAAACCACCACGCATAGGAGTTCCAATTGCATAGAAAGGCTCACCAACTTCTGGTAAATCAATTCGTAAAGGCAAAGGCCAATTGTATTTATCAAATCCATCTGGACGCATATAAACTAAAGCAACATCTTTTTCTTTATTTACACGCAATACAACACCATCTGACATTCTTCCATCTAGGAATTCAATTCCTGCAAATGGAGAATGTTTAATAGTTTCATAGTTTGTTAAAACCAATCCAGGTGCAATAACTAAACCTGAGCCTACACTATCATCTCCTGAAATTACGGCAACAACAGAAGAACGTATACGATACATACGCAAAGGGGTTAATTTTTTAAATGGCTTAATATTATTAATTGTAATCCAAGAATCAATTGGGGATATTGAGAAGCCAAACTTGTCAAAATCACCTTGAGTAATAGCATCTTGAGTTTCTTTATCTAATCCATCTAAACCTGTTCCGTCAAACAAGCCTACCAAATTCATTGTTAGTAATCGACCTAAGGTTCCATTTTCCATATCGCCTAGCATTAATTTACCAGCAATACCATTTCCCCCTTCGCCAAACAAGCGCCCAAAAATTCCACCTTCAGAACCATCCAAATCACGCTCTTTATCAGAATTTCCATTTCCCATTGCGCCTAATTTACTTGCGTCTTTTCCTTCTTTATCAAGAGAACCTGCAAGATCATCACCATTATCAAATTTACCAATACCTCCGAGCAATTTTCCGCTCATATCTGTACCAATAAAATCATCAAACTCTTTTTCTTCAGGTTCTAATCTTTCTAAAGCTTGTAATTCTCTTTGACGAATTCTTTCATTATAAAATCTTTGACGTTTTCTTCTATAAGATGATTGTAAGTCTTGTCTTTTGAGTAAATGCTCATAAGCAAGAGCATCATGTTCAGCCTTTGCTTTTGCTAGAGCTTCTAAATCAGGTTTATTATGCAAAACGTCCATTGATGATCCAACCATACGAACAAGAGCATCACCAAAGGCTTTTTCAATTAATCTTACTTCACCTCTACGAATCGGATCATCTATTTGTGAATAACCAACAGTTTCACCTTCCCAATAAACTTTATGGTTATAAGGTGTCATAATACGCCATTTAACTTTAATTTCAGCCGTACCTGAACGCATATTTGAATAAACTCTTGTACGCCAATCATAGTGATCACAAGCATTAACGTATAAATCTTTAATTTCTGCAGTTAACAAATAACCAGCAGGAACATCCCCAACACTATAAGGATAATATTTACTATCTTTTGGAATAACAACAGGTATTAATTCATTTAATTCTTCAAAGAATACATCATTAAAATGCATATCACGGCGCATAGCTCTTCCTTGATTTAAAACAATCTTTTTATCTACACGTCTGCATCCGAACAATTTAAAATTATATTTACCAATATCTTTACCATATTGGTTTGCTGTTCTAGCTCTATCAATTTTAAAATCAACATAAGCTAATGCAACCGGAGCAACCTTCCCATCATAATTTTGGAATAGATTTTCTCCTACATCACCTAAACTATCTACATTTACTGCTGATTCAGAACTTCCAACAACAGCATTTGACTTTTCTGCTAAACACATTAAGCCAACAAAAAACAACAAAAACGATAAAAAACGTTTCATTTTTATCTAATACCTGTTTATATTTACTCTATCATATACTAGCAACAAATGATTAACAAGGTGTTTAAATAATGGATTTACTACCAGCAATAGATTTAAAAGATGGATGTTGTGTGCGATTAAAACAAGGTATTATGGAAGATTCTGATACTTTTAATGATAATCCTTGTAATCAAGCAAAATTCTTTGAGCAAGAAGGAGCCAAGTGGATTCATATTGTAGATTTAAATGGCGCTTTTGCTGGAAATCCTATTAATATTGATGCTGTTAAATCAATAAGACATAATGTAAATACGAAAATTGAACTAGGTGGTGGAATAAGAAGTTTAGAAAATATTGAAAATTGGCTAAACATTGGCGTAGACAGAATTATATTAGGTACAATTGCTTTAAAAAATCCAGACTTTGTTAAAATGGCTTGTGATAAATTTCCTAATAAAATTGCTGTGGGAATAGATTGCAAAGACGGATATGTTGCTGTTGAAGGTTGGGCAGAAACTTCAACTGTTAAAGATGTTGAATTGGCAAAAAAATTTGAAAATTGTGGTGTATCAGCAATTATATATACTGATATATCAAGAGATGGTGTTTTAAGAGGTGCAAATATTGAAGCTACAGAAAATTTAGCTAAATCAATTACAACGCCAGTTATAATATCTGGAGGTATTAGTTCATTATCCGATATAGCATTATGCGCAAAAACAAATGTTCAAAACATTACAGGAATTATAACAGGAAGAGCTTTATACGAACATAAATTCACTATTCCTGAAGCATTAGAAATTTTAAATAGGAAAAAATTATAAAATGATATTAGACGATTTATATAAAACAGTATTATCTAGAAAAGGAGCTGATCCTAAATCATCTTATACAGCTTCTTTATATTATAGGGGAAGAAACAGAATAGCTCAAAAAGTGGGTGAAGAAGCTACTGAAACTGTTATTGCAAGTGTAAATGATGATAAAGAGCATATTATGAGTGAAAGTGCTGATTTATTATATCATTTATTAGTTTTATGGGCTGATGCAAACATTAAACCTGAAGATGTATGGAACATTTTAGAACAAAGAGAAGGAACTTCTGGTTTAGTCGAAAAAGCTTCACGAAAAAAAGAATTTTAATTTAAGTCAATTTAAGGAGATTTATAATGGCTTATGATGACAACAATGTATTTGCTTTAATATTAGCGGGTAAAATTCCAACAAACAAATTATATGAGGATGAATATGCAATTGCATTTAAAGATCTTCATCCAAAAGCACCTGTTCACGTATTAGTAATTCCAAAAGGAAAATATATGAATTTTTCTGATTTTACCTCTAATGCAAAACCAGAAGAAGTTGCAGGCTTTTTCAAAGCTGTTGGTAAAGTTGCTGAACAATTAGGTGTTGTTGAAGATGGCTATCGCTTAATAATGAATACTGGTAACAACGGGGGGCAAGAAGTCCCACATCTTCACGTTCATATTGTAGCAGGAAAAAAACTTCCTGTTTAAATTTTTAGATTTTAAAGTCTTTACCGTTAAAAAAAGCAGCTTATAAAAAGCTGCTTTTTAATTTTTATTAAATACTACTTGGAAATAGTAACGCCTTCTTTTAATTTTAAACCATCATCAATAGAAAGCTCCGTTGCAGTAAGACTATTTATTGAAGCCTTCATCTTAAAAGCAGGATTCTCAATATTTGAACAACAGCATCCTTTATCGCAAGGAACTTTGTAATTATATCCTTCTGGACATGACTTTACATAATCACAATATAACAAGCACTTTCCTTCAGCTTCAAATGCGGCATCTGAACAAGCGCACTGTCCGCCAGAAACTACAACTTGATTATCACCACAACCTGTACAAGCTGTATCACCTACTTCACAAGCTACACATTTACCAGATACGCAATTTGATGCTTTACCTGTAATGCTCATACAATCAGAAGCAACTTCACATTGAACACAAATATTCGCAGAAGAACATACACCAAAGCCAATCTTACGACAATATTCATTATCTGAACATGTTGTAGGAACACATCTACCCTTTTGGCAAACATTATTTGTTCCTGCAAACTCTTGACATTGCTCTGTCTTTGAGCAATATGCCGCATAGCAGTTCTCACCTGTCTTACATGTCTTTTTTTGTAAATCTTGGCAATAATTTGATGTTGATGAACAAAGAACACCTTTATGTTCTTTATTCAACAAATCTTTCAAACCATTGGTTATGGATTCAAAAAAACCACCATCTTGACCAAGTTTTCTTGATGCTGCTTGAACCTGAGTAATATTCAGGAGCATTGCTAATCCCAAAATAACAACTATTTTTCTCATTTTTTTGTTCCTTTCCTATTACTCTGCAGCACCTTGAACTTGATAACGACAACATAAGCCATCTTGTACTAATGGGTATACGCACGTTGCTGTTAATCCAATTACGTCTGGATTAATTGCGCATTCATCTGCTGAATGAGATCCAGAAATAATTGCTTTCAATGGACCTGACCATGAAACATATGGGTATGCACCTAATGTTCCACCTGATTTCTTGTAATCAGTATACAAAGTCTTTGCCAAAGCCATTTGTGCAGCTGTTGCTTCTTCTAAACCACCTGTTAATTTATTAACGATCCATTTAACAGAAGTTAACTCACCACAAGAACTACATGCTACACCTGAATATGTTGATGCATTTGTAATGTTTGTATCATCATCTGCAGCTTTATAGTATCCTGTTGCACAAGCTCCACAGACATTGCCTTTTGGTTCAAATCCAGCTTTACATGCAACAGCTCTACATTCAACACTACCTGATGGTCTATCACAAACAACACATGTACCGTTTTCAATAGTAAAGCCCTCTGAGCACTTCTTACAGCTTAAATTCAAATCAGTAATACCATAAGTTGTAGGACCTTCTGTGTATTCAGTACCAGATTTACATGCTTCACATAATAAAGTATCACCTTTTCTTACAGCATGGAAATCTGTATTACATTGAACATTTCTACAAGCAGGTTCAATACCTGTCATATCACATGTTGTACATGTACCATTGTCTACTCTTAATTGTGAGCTACAACCTTCACAAGCTGTTTGTGTTGCATTAGGAACTGTACCACCTGTACATGCTTCCATCTTATTATCTCTACAGATAAATCCAGCTGGGCAAGCATCACATGTTTTTGTAATGTAGTTAAAGTATTGACCTTCAACACAAGATTTTACACATTTTGTTCCATCGTCAATCATACCATCAGCACAAGTATAGTTCTTGCATTCACCTGAAACTGAATCACATGCGTGGCATGCACCTGTTCCAACTGAATTACATTGATAACAAGATGTTTTACCTGTTGATCCTTGATAGTATCCCATTTGACAAGGTTCACACATTATTGTTCCTTCCATATCTGTTACAGTTCCTGCTGGACATGGTTTACATGTAGACTGACCTGTAGCATCTTGATATGTACCTGTTTGACACTTTGTACATTTTGAAGATTTCTTCTGATCTGTATATGTACCTCTTTGACATTCTTTACATGAAATTGAACCAGTCAAATCTTGATACATACCATAATCACATTCTGTACATGATGTACTACCATAATCTGCTGCATAAGTACCTGCTCCACATTGATCACATTGATATGTAGATGTTGTACTATATGTACCCGGATCACACTTTGTACAATAGGTTGCTTTATCCTTAGTTGAGGTATCCCATCCTGTTGTATGTGAACCTGCTGGACATGTTGTACATGCTATACTTCTTGGTGCAGATGAGTATGTACCCATTGGGCAAGATTTACATAATACAGATCCTTCTGTATCTGTGTACATACCTGCTGGACACATATCACATGATGTATGACCTTCACCATTTGAATATGTACCTTTTGAACATAGTATCGCTGGAGTTGTACTACCTGGACAGTAAGAACCTGCTGGACATATTGTACATACGCCATCTGAAATATAGTATCCCGGATCACATGATTTAGCCATACAAGCTTGTAATGAAACATTAAATTCGTATGTACCATTTACAGATCCTGTACTTGGAACACATGTTGCTGTCTTACATGCATTTGTTGCACCACAGTTTCCATCACATGTGTAGCATGTACCTCTTAATACATTGATTGCTGATGCACATGTTTGACATGCAGCTTGCATTGGAGCACCACTACCCGCTGTACATTGTGTTGAATTTGTTGAACACGCAGTACATGTAGAAGATGCTGATAATGAATAAGTACCTGCAGGACAAATATCACAAGATGTACTACCAATTGAACTACCAGACTTATAACCAGCTATACAATTTGAACATGATGTTTGGCCTGTTCCATTAGCATAAGTACCACCTGGACACAATGTACATTCAGTAGCTGATCCTGCTGAATATGAACCTGGTGCGCAAGCTTCACATCCTTGAGCTGCAATACCTGAATATGGCGATTTTGGTGATCCATAAAGTGTTGTATGAGATCCTGGAGGACATACCTTACACTTAGTATTACCTGTTGTATCATTGTAATATCCCTTTTCACAAGGTATTTCACCTATCATACCAGTATTAGGACAATACATACCTACAGAACATTCGAAGCATGAAGTTTTTCCTACATTACCTTGATAATATCCAGGAGAACATTGTACACATGCTCCTGTTGTAGCATTAAGATATGAGCCACTATCACAAGATAATACACCACATGTTCCTGATGAATTTACAGCATAACCTGTTTCACAAGTTAAACATCCAAAGCAATCACACTTAGTACAATGTTCACCATATGCAGAAGCGCAAGTTTTACAAATTTCCTTAACGTTATCTGTAATACCTGTTTGTGAGGAATCACATGAACGACATACAGGCATTACACATTGGCCAGAAACACTCTTTTGATAACCTAGTGAACAAGATATAATAGAACCTGTTACAGGATCACAAGAAGCTACTGCACCACCACAAGAAGTACATGATGTAGCTGTTGAGTTATCATTTGGCTGATATTTTCCTTGTGGACAATCTGTGCATACTCCAGATGACAAATATTGTCCTTTTGAACATGAAGTACCAGCTGCTGCAAAACAATCTGATTCGCTCTTTGCATTTGGATTCGAGGTCTTACCTGCAGGACATAATGTATGATCAGCTGTACCACCTGTGCAGTAATATCCAATCTCGCAGTCAATCGGATAAGGACTGTTAATTTTATCTTTTGCTGTCCAGTGATATCCTGGGTTTGCTGTTCCTGTACATCTACATCCATTGGATGAAACATTCATTCCACTACTACAACAATCTGATGCAGCAGACCATTGTGAGCATCCCTTAATGTTGTTAGCATATCCACCACAAGGATTACTTCCTGCACCATATTCACTTAAACAGAATTTACTATTTGAAGGAGTGCATTGACTTGCAGGATAGTCACATCCTTGAAGAGTACTATTCCATGTTGTACCACTTGCACATGTTGCTTTTGTACATAACAACCCAGAACATTCAGTACATGTACCATTTGGAATATCAATTAAGGATGGAGAACATTTACATACGGTTGTTTCACTACCATATTCTGCATAATTACCTGTTGTTGAAGTTGTTGTACCATCTGGACATTTTTTACATGCTGTATTACCAGTACCAGCATTTTGATAATAAGTTGTTAAATACCCTTTTTCACAAGGTATACACTCACTTTGTGCTTCACTAGGTTGATACGTTCCTCTTGGACAATATTGACATCCAGTTCCAGTACCATCACCATACATACCAGCTCCACATTTTACGCAACCATATGTTCCATGATGAGGTTCATAACCTGGCTTACATAATTCACATTGTCCTAAAGAACATTCTAAACAATTCGAGCCTAAATCAGAGCATTTCTTGCAAACACCGCCATCATTTACATAACCTGTAGAACATATAGTTTGACTACAAGTACCATTTGACCCCAATGAGTATCCGTCTATACATGAAGAACAATAATAGAAGAATCCACCATCCATATTATCTCCACATGGCTCACATCCTTGTAACAATTTTGGACATCCCTTTGGACATGATGAAGCAACCAATTTATCAGATGGACATCCATTAGATGAATACCCACCACTTAAACATGTACCATTAGTTTGAAGTTCATAAGCTGCTGAACAAGATGTACAATAATAGTATGTTGTTCCATTCTTTAAACAAGATGTAGTAGAATTACAACCTGTAATCGTTTTTGTTGAGGAAAGTGTTTTTCCTGATGGGCAATTATTAGCTAATGAACAAGTACCATCACTATTTAATGTATATCCATCTTTACATTTATAGCAATAATATCTAGCATTACCACTACTAAAGCACTTATATGTTTCAGCACAGCCTGTTATTGAAGATGATGTACTTAATGTTTTTCCAGAAGAACATGATATAGGAGAACATGTCTGTGATTGTGCTACCCATGTATATCCATCAGCACATGCCGTACACATGTATTTCTTCGTTCCATTACTCATACAATCCATACAATGTCCACCACATTCACTTGGGCAGCTTGAATATAATTGAATTGATGAAGTGCTACTTGGACATGCTCCAACAGATATACAATCACTAACTGATGATTTACCGTTTCCATTTGTTGAAGTTCCTGTCGGACAAGATGTTGGCGTTGTTGCTCCTTTTGGACAATATGCGTTATATGGACATATTTGACATCCAGCTTGTGGCTCTGGTAAAAAATATCCTGCTTCACAAGTAGTTGTTGAACTACTTGATCCAGAACTTGAACTTCCTGATCCATAACTTCCTGATCCAGAACTTCCTGATCCAGAACTTCCTGTTCCAGAAGATCCTGTTCCAGAAGAAGATGTTGACCCTTTACAACAATCAGGAAGACATGCTGACGCTGAGTATGTTTGTCTCGTTGCTCCACATCCCATCGTTGCACCAATAGAAAAATACCCAGAATTACAATTTAATTGACCACAAGTCAATTTACCATTACCGGTATATTCACCGCACGTACCTGATCCATTTGGAACTGTACAAGAATCTCCTTTTCTAGAACATCCTGCACTTTGTTCACTAGGTGAAGTGCAACTTGCAGCGTTTGCATCATTTAAATATAAAGATGCAAACAAAAAGAACAATAATCCTAACATCTTTTTCATAACACGTGTCCTTTATTAAATATACACTTATATATTATAGAATATATAACACAATTATGTCGAAATTATGGCAAATTTTTTAATTTTTTTATAAATAAACAAAAAAAGCCCTAAAATTAGGGCTTTTTTTGATAAAATTTTATACTTTTAGACTATCTAAGTGAATTATATTCCATTTCATTTACAATATCTTCATGCATTGCGCGAGCGCCACCGCCGCCACCACCACCATGATATG
>JAKSVT010000002.1 GCA_024407875.1 Alphaproteobacteria bacterium | reverse complement strand
CATAATTAATTGTTTCCCTCATCTATAATGCTATAGTTGAGGGAAATATTTTTTTAACAAAAAAAAATTTAAAAAAACATTTTTTTTGTAACCTATTTAAATATTAAACGTTAATATGGCATAAAATAAAATTTAACTTAAAAAAACAAGGAGATAATTATATGCTTGCATCAACAAAAGATATTTTTTTAAAAATTGATCAAATCGATGGAGAATCTAAAGATAGTATTCACTCCAAGTGGATTGATATTCTAGATTTTTCACATGGAGCAGAACAATCTATTATGACAGGTTCTCCTGATGCAGCTGGACGTGGTATTTTTAAGCCTTTTACCTTTAAACATCTTGTAGATAGTGCTACACCAAAATTACAAGAAGCTTGCATGAAAGGTTCTCATATTAAAGATGCTAAAATAGATTTTTGTCGCGCAATTGGCGGTAAGCAAGTTGTAACTTATTCAACAAAATTAGAAGGAATAAAAATAGTAAAAGCTATTGTTAAACTTGAAGATTTAGGCGAAGGAAATTTCCAATTAGTTGAAACTGTAGATATGTTAGTAAACAAGGAAATTTGGACTCAAACATCAATTGGATTAGATAATGTAATTGGTGGAAATATAGAAGCAAGCTTTGATCAAACTAAAAAAGTTTAGTTCTTGATTTATAAGCACTTAACAAATTTAAAATTCAAAAAAAAGTCCCTCATAAATTGTGGGACTTTTTTATAGAATATAATAATTTAGATTATTTTTTAGACAATATTTTCAAATGATTTATTTTTTTATATCAATCAGTTAAAAATTTATATATAATCCATTGACAAATATACGATTCTAAACATTTTATTTATTAAGATTAAGGATTATAAACAATGCCATTTTTAATGATTAAAACAAACTTACCTTTAGAAAAAACTGTATGCAATGCATTAATGAATTATGCTTCAAAAGTTGTAGCAGAAACAGTTGAAAAACCAGAAGCTTATGTAATGGTAAACGTTGTAGAAAATCAACATTTAATTTTTGGTGCTAAAGTTACACCTTGTGTTTATATGGAAATGAAAAGTGTTGGGCTACCACAAAGTAAAATACCTGAATTATCTGCAACATTAACAAAAATGATTGAAGATAAATTACACGTACCATCTAATCGTATTTATATTGAATTTTCATCAGTTCCAGGAAACATGTGGGGATTTAACGGTTCTACATTTTAAGAGCACTAAAAATGAATATAATTAAACATTTTATATTTTCAATTTCTTTAGCTTTTATATTGATTAATATAACGGCTTGTTCATCTACAAATGAAAAATATTGGGCACAAAATGCAGATGTTATCTATGATGAACCCGATGATTGGAAACATAGTGTTGACTATATGACATATTTAAAAATTAAAGATGGTGCAGGTCCTTTAGATCAAGACTACATAGTTTTATCTAACAGAGTGCTTGAACAAATGCTCAAAGATGACTTGTTTAAGAATGCTGAAAGCCGTCCTAAAATTGCACTAAGAGATATTTTAAATTATAACCCTAACGCATCAAAAATCAGACCAGCAATTATTCATGAAGCTGTAGAACAAGAATTGATGCATTCTCGTTTAGTATGGATGACAGATGGAACAGAACCTTACGATTATGTTTTAGATGTTGAGTTAAGCGAAGTTGAACAAAAATCTGATGAAAATGCTGAAGAAAAAGCTCTTGGTGTAATGTTTGTATTATTTGACAAAGAGAACAATCAAGTTGGTGAATGGTTCGAAGCTCTAAAAAGAGAAAAAGGTAGCAAAGAATGGTATTAAAAAAAGAAAAGAAGTCTGAAAGCTACAAACCTTTACTTTCTACTGTAATTAAAATGAATGAATATGATTTTACTACAACATTGAATGATGATTTGATGCTAGTATTTAATAATGCCATTTCAGGAATTGCAAAAGACCCATTTATTAGTTTAGACAAATCAAATGCTATTTTAATTAAATCTACAGAACAACCTCAATTTGAAATAGAAAATTTACCAGAAAAATTAGTAAACGAACTTAAAGATAGAAAATCTATTTTAGTTTGTGAAATTGATGCTCATGGTGAGCCTGAGCAAATTTATAAAGCTCCTATTTTTAGAAGCGTCTAAAAAATATTTTAAGGAATACGTTGATGATTAAAGCAAATCCAAATTACTTTAAGTTGCCTGTTGTTTACTTATTTCAACAAGTTGCAAAAACAGTAAAAGAATATAAAGATACACACCCAAATGCCGATGTTATTTCTTTGGGTATTGGGGATGTTACACAACCTATTCCTATGGCAAGTATTGAAGCTATGCACAAAGCCACAGATGAAATGGCAAAAGCAGAAACTTTACGTGGTTATGGTCCTGAACAAGGATATGAATTTTTAAGAAAAGCTATCATTGAAAATGACTACAAAGCAAAAGGAATTGATATCGCTTTAGATGAAATTTTTATATCTGATGGATCCAAATGCGATGTAGGCAATATTCAAGAAATTTTTGATGTTACTGCAAAAGTTGCAATTCCTGATCCTGTTTACCCTGTATATAGAGATACTAATATAATGGCAGGAAGAGAATTGACATTTTTGCCTTGTAAAGAAAGTGATAATTTTTCTCCTTCTCTACCGCAAACAGATTGTGACTTAATCTATCTATGTTCTCCAAACAATCCTACAGGATCTGTTATGACAAAAGAAGACTTAAAAAAATGGGTTAAGTACGCAAAAGAAAAAAATGCAATTATCATTTTTGACTCTGCTTACAAAGAATATATAAGAACACCTGGAATTCCTCAAAGCATTTATGAAATTGAAGGCGCTAAAGAAGTTGCTATAGAATTAAGATCTTTTTCTAAAACAGCAGGTTTTACTGGCGTACGTTGTGCATATATGGTAATTCCTCATGCATTAAAAGCTTTAGATCCAAATGGTAAAGATATTGAATTAAATCCATTGTGGGCAAGAAGACATACAACCAAATTTAATGGTGTAGCTTATATTGTTCAACGTGGTGCTGAAGCTATTTACACAGAAGCTGGCAAAAAACAAGTAAAAGCCACAATTGATTACTATATGGAAAATGCACGTTTAATTAGAACAGGCTTAAAAGAATGTGGTTTTGAGGCTTTTGGTGGTATTGATGCTCCATATATATGGATGAAAGCACCAAATGGGGTTACTTCTGTTAAATTATTTGAAGCATTATTAACACAAGCTGAAATAATTTCAACTCCAGGAAGTGGTTTTGGTACATACGGCGAAGGCTATGTACGTTTAACATCTTTTGGAACAAGAGAAAACACAATTCGCGCAATCGAAAGAATCGGAAAAATAAAACTTTAGTGGAAATTTGCTCCTATTTATATTATACTCAGTAATCTTATAAAAAATTAATGAGTACTGACATGAATAAAGATAAACAATACACTGAAATGCAAGCATACAATTCATGCGTTGAAGCAGCTAAAATCAGAAATGATCAAAAATGTGATAGCATGCAAATTGACGAACCTAATATGGTCAGATTAGGCCGTGGTCTTGCAGCACAAGTTTTTGATAAAAACCAAAAAGCAAATGTTGATTTAGACTTTTTTAATGCAGAAGAAGTTTTAAGCGTTGTAAAAAAATCAAAAAAAGATCGTGTTGTTTTAGATCATTATTCAGAAAATTTTTTACAAGAAAATATTAATGCCGCTTTATGTGATAAAGAATCTCCAATTAAAGACTTAACTCTTCAAAACGGAAGTTACTCAATTGAGACTAAAGGTTCTAAAAACTATCACGCTGTCGAAGCCTTATCTTTAGTAAATTGTGAAATTGTAGGAAGTATTGGGGTTAACCTTACTTGTGAAAATTTAAAAGCTTTGAAATTTGACAACTGTCGTGCAGCTTTTATTGATAATAAAGAAAAAGCTTTAGGAGAATCTGCTCTAAATTTAGCAGAAAATCATTTACTTCACAGATTTACGTATAAAAACATGTCTTTAGAAAAGGGATTATCTAGACGTGCTCACGCTGAATTTGATTGGAACAAATTATCTCCATCAACAGAATATATTAACCTTTCAAAGACTGACATTAAAGAATGCAACTTTGATGGATTTTTAAAGAAATTGCCTGAATTAAAAAATTTAAAAATGATCGAATTAGCGGGCTGTCATTTACAAGACTATGATGCATCTAGATTATCTCAAGCATTAACTAAATCATCTGTTCAATATGCTAATTTATCAGGCAATTGTTTTTCAGAAGAAGGCGAAAATAACTTTAAAGGTTTAAAGACTGAAGTTGATACAAGCTCTTACTTTGAATGTTCTGAAGCTTTAATTTCTAAAAAACTTTTAAGATCGCAGCCTTTATTAGGGAAAATTAAATCTGCTACAAGTAAAAAAGATTTAATTGAATCTGGTGTTATTTTTGATGCCGCTTCATGCGACGCTTTTGAATTAATTACAAAAAGAACTAAAGAATTAAACGTTCAATTAGACAGTTCAGACTTTGCTAGCAAAAATGCTGATGGTATTCAATTGATTGACATCATTGCAAAGAACAGACAATTAGACAGAGTATTTAATCATAAAAATTGGAAAGATGCTGTCGAAATGCAAAAAACATGGAATTTAGTTTCTGAAGAAAACAGAGCTCCTTATTTAGAAAAATACGGCAAAGGAGTTTTCCAAAGAAACAAAAACCAAGTTATGATGAATGCTGTTATTGGCAAAGTTAAAAATTCAAAATCCAAATAAAACAAATGATTTTAGATATAATAAATTTCATTTTGATCGTTATTGCTATTATAGCAGAATATTATTTTATATATGTATTTTTTATAAAATCAAAAAGAGGCAAGTACCCTCCTTTTGTTCCTACAACCAAAAAAGTGGTTAATGAAATTGTTAAAATCATTTCAGAATATTTAGAAAACAATTCCCAAATGAACATTGCTGAATTAGGCTGTGGAGATGCTAGAATTATATGCAAATTGGCCGATAAATTTTCCAACCATAAGTTTATTGGCTACGAATGGGATAAATTTCCATATTTCTTAGCAAAAATTAGATGCAAAAAGCGTAAAAATGTTAGTGTATATCGTCAAGATTTTATGAAAGCTGACTATACAAAAACCAATTTTGCAATTTTGTTTACAGGAAACGAAATAGCAAAAGAATTATCTCAAAAATTAGCAAGTGAAATGCCAAAAGGTTCAATTATCATTTCTGAATGTTTTGAACTACCTAAGCTAAAATGTATCAATGAAGTAAACACTGACAAAAAAAATTACTTTTTTTTACCAGCAAAAATATTTATTTACACAATTGAATAATTACGTTTTTTTCAAAATTTAAATAAAATTTAACCAGATTAAGCTAAACTTCATACTAAGTATGTGAAATTCTATGCTACTTTTAGGACAAACTTAGATGAATAATTTACCTTTTGAAATGGGAACATTGCATTTTGTAGGAATTGGCGGTTCAGGAATGAGCTGCATCGCTGAGTTAATGCATAATTTGGGATACCCTGTACAAGGATCGGATATTTCAGACTCATCAAACGTAAAAAGATTACGCGATATGGGAATACATATTGAAATCGGTCATAACGCAGAAAACATTAAAAATGCTGGTGTAGTTGTAGTATCAAGTGCTATTCATAACAATAACCCTGAAGTCGAAGCTGCTAGATTACACAGAATTCCCGTAGTTCGTAGAGCTGAAATGCTAGCTGAATTAATGCGTTTAAAATGGTCTATAGCTGTTGGTGGTACACATGGAAAAACAACAACAACATCTATGATCGGCACAGTATTAACAGAAGCTAAATTAGATCCTACAGTAGCAAATGGAGGAATAATAAATTCTTTTGGAACAAGCGCTCATCTAGGACAAGGTAAGTGGTTAGTTGCTGAAGCAGATGAATCCGATGGAAGTTTTATTAAGTTACCAGCAACAGCTGTTGTTGTAACTAATATGGACCCGGAACATTTAGACTATTACGGTTCATATGATAAAATGAAAGAAGCTTTTTTATCATTTGTACAAAACATTCCTTTTTATGGATTTGCTTGTTTATGCTTAGATCATCCAGAAATTCAAAATATGATAGCCAAAGTTTCTGATAGATTATTAATTACATACGGCTTCAACAATCAAGCAATGGTCCATGCTCAAAACATAAAAGCTGAACCTGGATTAATTACATTTGATGCTGTAATTGCCCCAGAAATAAGTCCGACTAAAAAAGAATATAAAATTGAAAACATCCCTCTTCCTTGCTATGGACGTCACAATGTACAAAATGCTTTAGCATGTATTGGCGTATGTTTACATATTGGTGTTGACGGCGAAACTATAAAAGCAGGATTATCAAAATTCAAAGGTGTTCAAAGACGTTTCACAAAACGTGGTGAATTTAATAACATCACTATTATTGACGATTACGCACATCATCCAACAGAGATCATGGCAACCATTAAAGCAGCTAGAGATGTTGCAAAAAATAAAGTTATTGCGGTATTCCAACCTCACAGATACAGTCGTGTAAAGAACTTATTTGATATGTTCTGCACAGCATTTAATGATGCAGATACAGTTGTTATTGCTGATATTTATTCTGCCGGAGAAACTCCAATTGAAAACATTAATAAACATGCATTAGCAGAAGGCTTAAGAGTACATGGACATAGAAATGTATTAGAATTAGCATCTTCTACCGAGCTAGCACGTACAGTAAATGAAATAGCAGAACCTGGTGATATAGTCTTATGCTTGGGAGCTGGAACTATATCTTCTTGGGCAAAAGAACTTGCTAATGAACTCAAAAACTTAAATAAAAAAGGCTAAAAATTATGTTTAATATATTTAGTTCCTTATTTAAAAAGAAATTTAATTTTATGGATTATATGCCTCCTGTTAGAGGAAAAATCACAACCAATTTTCCTTTATCAAAATTAACATGGTTAGGTGTAGGTGGTCCTGCTGATATTTTATATGAGCCTGAAGATAAAGAAGATTTAATGTTCTTTGTCGAAGCTAAAAAGAACATACCTGTTACCATAATTGGTGGTTGCTCTAATTTGTTAGTTAGAGATGGTGGAATACCTGGTGTAGTTGTAAAATTAGGTAAAAATTTTTCAAAAATTGAATTATTAGAAGGCAACAAAATTTCATGTGGATGTGCAGCTAAAAATATGGAATTAGCACAATTTGCATATGAAAATAATTTATCAGGTTTTGAATTTTTATCTGGCATTCCAGGAACATTAGGCGGAGCTTTAAGAATGAATGCTGGCGCCTTCAATTCTTCTATTTCAGAACGCGTATTACAAATGGATGGAATTGAACCAAATAATGGTACTAAAATAACATTAACTAGAGAAGAAATTCCTTTTGATTATCGTTTAAATGCTTTACCTGTTGGTTGGATATTTACAGATGCTATTTTAAGCGGAATTCCTGAAGAAAAAGACGTTATCAAAAAACGTATGGAAGAATTTAAAGAAAAAAGAAAAGCTGCTCAGCCACAAGGCGTAAGAACTGCAGGATCTGTATTTAAAAATCCAATTGGTTTACAAGCATGGAAATTAATTGAAAAAGCAGGTTGCAGAGGAATGCGTGTAGGAGATGCTCAGGTTAGTGAAAAGCATGCAAACTTTTTTATTAATACAGGCAAAGCAACAGCAATGGATTTTGAGACACTAATACAAACAGTTCAAAATAAAGTATATGAAAGTTGCAATATATTATTAGAACCTGAAGTTAGATGTATTGGTGTCAAAACAAAAAAGTACAGTTCATTTGGCGGAGCTAAATAATAAGAGGATTACTATGAATACGAATAAGAAATATAATAAAGTTGGCGTTTTAATGGGTGGCATGAGCTCCGAAAGAGAAGTTTCTTTTTCAAGCGGGAAAAATGTTGTAGAAGCTTTAAAAGAAGCAGGATATGACGCTTTTGGTATTGAATTAACTCCTGATATCGAAAAGTTAGTTAAAGAAATAAACGAGAAAAAACCAGAAGTAATTTTCAATGCATTACATGGAAAATTTGGTGAGGATGGTTGCATTCAAGGTTTATTAGACTTAATGCAAATTCCTTATACTCACTCAGGAAGATTAGCATCAGCTTTAGCTATGAATAAAGCAACAGCAAAAGCTGTATATAAACAGGCAGGAATCCCTGTTGCTAAAGACAAAATTGTAAGCAAAAATGATATTTTAAATGATAATGTATTACCACGTCCATATATCACAAAACCATTAAGTGATGGATCTTCAGTAGGTGTTTATATTTTTAACAAAGATGATAAGAAAAAACCTTTTGAAGGAGAAAAGTATCCTTATGCTGAAAATGAAGAAATCTTGGCAGAAGAATATATTCCAGGAAGAGAAATGACTGTTGCTGTTTTAGATGGAAAAGCATTAGGTGTATTAGAAATAAAACCTTCTGTTGATTGGTACGATTATACAGCAAAATACACAAATGGTGGAGCAGTTCATGAATGCCCTGCAAAAATGCCTAAAGAAGATTATGAAAAAATGATGGAATATGCTGTTAAAGCCCATAATGCTTTAGGTTGTAGAGGGGTTTCAAGATCTGATTTTAGATATGATGATACAGACAAATCTAAGCCTGCTAGAATAATTATTTTGGAAACAAATACACAACCTGGAATGACATCCTTGTCATTAGTTCCAGATATTGCTAAATCAATTGGAATTTCTTATCCAGAATTAGTTTCAATTCTTGTTGAGACAGCAAAATGTGGGAATTAAACAAAAAGAACATAATCAAATTAAGTTCATATAGCATTCTTGTTTGTGCTATAGCATTGGTTATTTTAAAAGGTCCAAAACTAGTTAAAAATTCTAATTTTTATATAGATAGTATAGCTAAGGTTCAGCTATTCATTAATTCTATTTTATATAGTTCTAATTATAAAATTAAAAATGTAGAAATTTTAGGTTTAAATAGAACAAAAGAAGAAGAAATTAGTAAATATTTTCCTCTTGGAAATCATATTATTAATTTAGACTTATGGAGAACAAGAGAAGAAATTAGAAGATTGCCATGGGTAAAAGAAGCTACTATAAAAAGGCGTCTTCCAGATACTCTAAAAATAGATATAAAAGAAAGAACCCCTATTGCTGTTTATAAAAAGAAAAACGTCTATAAACCAATTGATGAAACAGGTCAATTAGTCGAAATCGAAGTTCATACTGTTTTAGGGTTACCTTTAATAGTTGGTGAAGAAGCTATTGAAAAAACTCCTGAACTATTAAAGATATTAGAACAAATTCCAGAACTTTATAGAAGAGTACGAGCAGCACAAAGAATGGGACATCGTAGATGGAATATCTATTTAGATGGAGTTCATGATGATCCTAATTGTGTAATAATTAAACTTCCAGAAAATGATCCTGCTACTGCATGGAATAGACTATACAAATTAGATAAGGAAATGCGTCTATTAGATAGAGATATTGATACAATTGATTTAAGAAGAACCGATGAATTAAGAATTCATACAAGAAATGGCAAAAAGATTAAATCAACAACAAAAAATTATAAAGAATTATCACTTTAAAAAGGAAACAAAATGGCTTCTTCAGTTTTAAATCCAGATGACTTAATTTGTGCAATAGATATTGGCACAGAAAAAACATGCTGTGTTATTGCAAAGCCTAATGAAAACAATCATGGCTTTAATATTGAAAATATTTGCAGCATAAAATCTGAAGGAATTGAACAATCTGAAATTGTTAATATCAAGGCTATTGCAAATATTATTAGCAAAGTTTTGTCAAATACTGAAGGTTCAAAAAACACTAAAAAAATTAAAAATATTGTTGCTACAGCTAATATAAAAAGTTGTATTTCTATTAGTACGACTGACTCAATAGAATTGCCTGCTGAAGAAGTTGAAATTAGTGATATGGAAAACGCTATTAGCAAAACACAACTAAAAATCAATAAAGAATTAGAAAAATTAGAAGCAAAAACAAAAGAAAACAATGAGCAAAAAAATGAGAATGAATTAAATATCATTGCAAATCCTCATTATTTACATTGCTACCCTATTTTTTATAATTTAGATGGAAAAAAATGCATTGAAAATCCTGAAGGTTTAACAGGCAAAAATTTATATTCTACCTTAAATACAATTATAGTTTCAAAAAATACCTTAACAGATGAAACAAGAGCTTTTGAAAAAGCCAATTTAAAGGCCTCAAAAATTATTGCGGCACCAATTGCAACTGGACTAGCCTGTTTAAACAAAGAAGAATTGAACAATGGAGCTTTAGTAATCGACTTAGGTGCAGGCACAACAAAAACATCTTTATTTTTTAGAAACCAATGCGTTTACTGCAAAATATTTCCATTTGGCCAAAATAATATAACACAAGAAATTACAAACAAATATGGTATTTCAAATGATGATGCTGAAAGATTAAAAAAAGAAAAAGGATCAGCAATATTATTTGAAAATTATAAAACGAAAGAATTTCAATTTAATTCTTTAGGTGATGATAGAAAAGAAAATAATGTAGTAATTAATCAAGCTGATTTATGCAATATTATTGTTTCAAATTTAAACAATACATTTACTTCTATATTTGATGATATAGTAAACAAAAAACTGTTCTACTGTTTTAATTCAATAGTAATAACTGGCGGTGGAGCAAACTTATCGGGAATTGAAGATTTTATAACTAACTTAATACAAGCTACCAAAAAAGTACATAAGGCAAAAATGCTTCATGTTACACAAAAAGATATAGATAAAATATTCCCAGCATTTACTCAATCATATATGACTTGTATTGGAACATTATCATACATAACAACAAAGCTACTCGAACAAGAAAAAGAAACTCGGGAAAAGAAGAAAAAAGGATTTTGGGCAAAATTTACAAAATTTGTAGAAAATCCATAAAAAAAATTTACAAATTAAAGAATTTGTTAATTGCTTTATTATTATAATGAATAAAAGAATTTATTTTATAAAGGGAGCATCCTTATGAGCGGTATAGAATTAGATATAACAGAACAACAATTTGTTTTGGCACAACCTAAAATAACAGTAGTTGGTGTAGGTGGTGCTGGCGGAAACGCTATTAATAATATGATCCAATCAAAATTAGAAGGCGTTGAATTTGTTGCTGCAAATACAGATGCTCAGGCTTTATCAAAATCTTTGGCAGAACACAAAATTCAATTAGGTGCTGAAACAACAAAGGGACAAGGTGCGGGTGCACGCCCAGAAGTAGGTAAAGAATCTGCTGAAGAAGCAGAAAAAGAAATAGCTAACGCTTTAGATGGAGCCAATATGGTATTTATCACTGCTGGTATGGGTGGTGGTACAGGAACTGGTGCCGCTCCTATTGTAGCAAAAATGGCTAGAGAAAGAGATATTTTAACAGTTGGTGTTGTAACAAAACCTTTCACATTCGAAGGTCGTCATCGTATGGCAACAGCAGAACGTGGAATTGAAGAATTAGCTCAATATGTTGACACATTAATTGTTATTCCAAACCAAAACTTATTCTTAATCGCTGATGAACAAATGACATTCTCTGAAGCATTTAAGCGTGCGGATGAAGTTTTACAAAGTGGTGTAAGATCTATTACTGACTTAATTATCACACCGGGAATTATTAACTTAGACTTTTCTGACGTTCGTGCTGTTATGAGCGAAATGGGAAGAGCTATGATGGGTACAGGTATTGCTGAAGGCGAAGGACGTGGACGTCTTGCTGCTGAAGCTGCTATCAACAATCCATTATTAGACAATTCATCAATGCACGGAGCAAAAGGAATTTTAATTAACATTGCTGGTGGCGATGATTTAACTTTATTTGAAGTTGATGAAGCTGCTAACAGAATTCGTGAAGAAGTTGATCCAGAAGCAAATATTATTTTTGGTGCTTCAAGAGATGAAGCTTTAGCTGGTCAAATTAGAGTAAGCGTTGTTGCAACAGGTATTACAAACAATCAATCTATTGATCCTACAATCTATACACAACCTGGCACAACAAGTAAATTGTTTGATATACCAAAATCATCAAAACCTATTACAAAACCAATTTCAACATTTAAAGCAAGTACAGTTTCAAAAGTTGAAACACATGTAGAACCAAAGGCTCAAGAAACTGTGCAAGAACCAATTGCAGAGATTCCATCATTAGCTCAAACAAACGCTCCTGCTTTTTCATTGACAAGTACACCAACTCCAACACAAGCTCCTGTACAAAATGAATCAGCAAATACACAGAGCACAGTAATTCCTGCTATGCCATCTGCAACAGATTTCTTTGGAACAACAACAAAGCAACAACCAAGTTTTGATATTTCATTCCCAAATCAAGCACCATCATTTATGGCTCCAGAATTTTCGAAACCTGAAGAACCTGTTGTAAGTGAACCTGCTCCACAACCAGCTCCTATTGCAGAACCTTTATTTGCTTTAGAACCTGTTGTTTCAATGCCATCAAAACCGGCTGCAAGAGAAGAAAAACCTCACAATTCATTTTTAGATTTTGTAACCCGTAGAAACAAATCTGATGATGTAGTATCATCAGCAGACAACCAATCAGATTTACCTGATTTCTTAAGACATTAATATCTAAATAGATTTATAAAAAAACTATGAGGTTGGATGTAATCCAACCTCATTTTTAATTAGTTAACAGTATAAATTATAAAATAATTTTTGTTAAAAATCATATCTTACAGATAATGTTCCTGTGTGATTTTCATAGTATTGCCTAAATTCGCCTGTGTAATCTAATGACACATTCCAATTATTAGTTACTCTTGTTTCTGCCCCCAAAGATAATTCTGTTCCAAAACGTTTTAATCTTCCATCTTCAGCCAATGTTTTTGTTCCCGCTGATGAAATTATTACTTTGTTATTATCTGATTTTAAATCATAAACAAAACCAACAGATGCTTTAGATTTAATCTTTTTATCTGCAAATTTATAATAGCCATTCCAGCCTACTTGAACAACAGCTGTTAATGTATTTGCATTTTTAGATTTAACTTTTACATCATCTTCATGATATGACTTTTGTTCAATACGAACATAACGTAATCCCATTGCTGGAGTAAAATTGCCAACTTTTGAACGCATTTTATATCCAGCTAATGTATCTAAAGAATAAAAACTCGATTTAATATCTTTATCACCATCTTTTGGATCAGTTTTACTAAAACCATAGCCTAAAGAACCATTTATAAATTTATCATCCATCATATATTGACCATAAGCATAAAATCCATGTGTATCAATATCTGACTTTACACCTTTAGATTTCATATTAGATTTTGTATATGCATATGCAACACCTGCAATTACATTATCTATAATCTCTGCATCGCTTCCAATTACAACGCCTTCTGAATGTCCTTTAAAGCCTACTGATGATGATGTTCTTTCTCTATCTACCCTACCATAAAGTGCTTGTGCCCATAAACCAAACTTAGCATCTTCATCGCCACCACTTTGACCTTTTTTATTATTAGTAGAGGACTTTACATGAACACTATTTAATTGAGAAATACGCCCATTAAGTGAAGACTTAACTGCATTATTTGAAGAAACTAGAGCATTATTTATTCCTGAAAATACACCTTTTACAACATTTTCATTTACACTACTTTTCTGAACCAAAGTTCTTACAAAAGTAAATACGCCATCTTCATATTTAACTGAATATGAAAAATCACCTAATACATAAGACGATGGTCCTGTATATTGAGTTACCTCGAACAAATTACTATTTTCAGAAAATATTACGTTAGTTTCATCTTTTTCAGATTGTGAAATAAAATTTAATTCTATAATGTTTAATTTTCCACTTTTTGAAGCTAAACCACCAAATGATATAGAATCCATTTCTGCATCAGCCAAATTAACATCAAAAGATAAATTTAAATCTCCAACTAAATCTAAAGTTCCCAATTTCAACGAATTAATATCATTATTAATTGCACTTAATGAACCTCCGTTCGAAACTGTTTTTTCAACATCAATATTATTTAATATATGGAAATTAGGTTATAGATCCTCCTTCATTATAAATTACAGCTCCATCATCTCTATAAAATTTCTTTAAATCAATATTTTCTAAGGTTAAATTTTTTTTAGATGGGATGTAAAAACCTCCATACCAGCCTTCTCCATCTAATACAGTTTTTACATTATTAGGCCCACTAAAATCATAGTCTTTTTTAAGTTCTAATCCCCAAATTTCAGAAGGCTCTATATATATTGGAGAATAGCCATTTTCAACCTTCTCTTTTAAATCTGATAAAGATGTAACTACAACAGGATCAATTTCAGCAAATGAAGTTTTACAAAGAATTATACCAATCAGATTAAGCAACAAACATCTAATAACTATGTTAAGATATTTTTTTGATAATTCTTTAAATGGAGCTCTTTTCATTATTAAAAATTCCTAAATTAAAACATAATTTTTAGTTCAGCATTTTAACCAATTTTTGCTATTTTTCAACAAATAATAAAATTATAATTTTCCGTCTTAAAATCACCTTTTATTTATCGAACAAAAAAACAGCTCATCCGAGCTGTTTTTTGAATAAATTTTAAAACAAACTAGAAAACAAAATCCGCATCTGTTTCATCTTTATCAGTATGTTTTTTAGCTTCTAATTGAACCATATAAGAAGGCAAATCGACAATTTCATAATTGGATTTATCCGCTAACAATACGCTTAAAAGTTCATTAGTATCAGCATGCCCAGAACGGTTTCCTATATATTCACCTATAACAGGCATATTAAGCATATATATATCGCCAACAGCATCTAACATTTTATGACGGACAAATTCGTCTTTATAACGCAAACCTTCTTCATTTAAGATTTTATCGCCATCAACAAGAACAGCATTCTTTAAAGATCCCCCACGGGCTAAGCCTATTGATCTTAACATTTCAATATCTTTTAAGAACCCAAAAGTTCTTGCTCTACAAAACATATTTTTAAAGTTAGATTTTGAAAAATTCAATTCAACTTCCTGATGTCCAATTGCCTTAGCTGGAAAATCAATTGAGAATTTCATTTTTAAACCAGCATCGTTTGGTTTTAAAGTAACATCCTTATCACCATTTTTAAAGCAAACTTCTTTTAAAACTCTTATAGCTTTTAAAGGTGCATTTTGAACTTTAATACCTGTAGCTTCAATCAAGAAAATAAATGGTTCTGCAGATCCATCCATAACAGGAGTTTCTGGACCATCAATATCAATCATTAAATTTGAAATTCCCATATCATGAAGAGCTGCCATAAAATGCTCAATTGTTGCAACTCTAACACCATCTTTATTGCCTACACAAGTGCACATTCTAGTATCGACAACATAATCATGATGAGCAGGAATTAAAGCATCGTGGCCTTCTTCATCAACTCTATGGAATACAATTCCTGTATCTACAGGAGCAGGCTTTAAAACCATAGTAATATCTTTACCTGTATGTAAGCCTACACCTTTACATGATATTTCATGTTTAATAGTTTTTTGTTGATATTGTTCAATATTCATTTTTTTTCCTAATTATTAAAAAAAATCCTTAATAGTAATTTCAATAACAGAACCACTATATTTATACATACATTTAAAAACTAAATCACTATTACTTTTGCCTTCTGCACATCCTTCTTGGAAAAATCTATTAGATCCACGAATAACAGAAACAGCAGCAGCATAAGTCATAGATTTTCTTGTAGTTTTACCAATAATCATATCTTTTTCAGAAGAATAATAACAAAATTCGCCATCTGTTCCTGAAGCAATAGTCATTGTTTCAGATTCTTTTCCTGTACTTGGGCATTTTGAATCTAAATTTCCTGAATTCAAACATGCAGACCAAGAACAACTTGTACAATATTTACTTGGATAAGCAAGACCTCCACATTTCATACAAGCTTTATTAAGTTGTGTCTTATTTAAACCATAATATGATGTATAATCTTTACCATTAATACCACACTTTTCACATTCATTAACAGTACATGATATACAGTCTGGTCCAAACTTAGACGAACATGGAACACATTTTAAAACACCACCTTCTAATGAAGGGAAAGTTCCTTTATCACATTCATAACAAGTGCCTGTTTCAGCATCGAAAACTTCGTTATCCTCACAACGATAACAAGAGTCTGTTGCAGCATCATAAGCAAGTCCATCTCTAAAACATTTAACCCTTGGAGATAGCACGCACTCATTATTTTTTAATTCGTAATCATCTTCACAAACTGTACAATTTACAACATCATGATAAATACTTTTTCTCTGACATGACGTACAATGAGGAATAACAGAAGAACAAAGCACACAATTTCCTGTACCTCTTTTTGACTTAACTTCAACAACATATCTATCATTTGCAGGAGCAATTAAATCACCTGTACATACAGATTTATAAGAGCATCCTTCAGGACAAGCAGCTGTACTATCTTTTACACAACCTTTAAATTGTAAATTATAAGTATAACCAGAAACTTTTGAGCAATCCTCATAACACTTACCGTCACCACCACTTATAGGTGTATCAACTGATTTTAAACGGCATGTAACACAAGGTTCTCCATTACTACAAATTACACAAGCTGCATTTTCATAACTTTCAGGATTTATACATTGATATCCAACCTCACAAGAATCCCATTCTGACATTCCACCACAAGCTGCACTTTTACAATATCCGTTATCACATTTCTTTAAAACACAATGAGATTGTCCATTACATGCTGTCGCACCACAATCAGCATCCTTTGTACAAGCTACATCATAACATGTCATATCAGAAGCATCTTTGCAAACGCACCTTTGTTTTGTTGAAATCCAATGCATATTAGAATAACAATTGCAATAACTGTTATCAGTTGCATCACTACTTGTACAAGGTGAACATCCACATGAACTTCCTGAATAAACAAACTTATAACCAGGCTTGCAACTATCAACGCCACCACACTTGCATCCGCCCTTTCCGTCAGCTACTTGACCACTTTCACAGCCACATTGAGAATTACTTGAGCCTTCAGGACAAATTTCACATTGTCTTTTACTTACAATTTTTCCGCCACTACTTTCTGATTTTGAAACGCATCTATATCCTTTTTTGCATGATGTATTATCACAAGAACAGATTGCAACATGGTTTGCTGCAGTACAAACCGTTCTTCCATCTGTTTTTGATTGACAAGGATTATTTAAGCAAATATCAACACATTCTCCATCTAAACATTCTCTGTGAGATGGGCAGTCTTCATCATTAAGACATTTGTTTGCACTTAATTCACGATATGTAATATCCGAAATATTACTCCACGAACTATCTGAAGTACCAGTTCCATCGGACAATGCCTCAGACGCACCTAATTTTACGGATTTTGCATTTACAGGATTTACCAAAAAAGAAATTGATAAAATCAAAGCACTTAAGAATTTACAAATCATGTTAAGCCCCAAAACAAAAAAACTTAGTTTATTTTATCAAAATTACCATAAAAATTCAATTAATAATGAGGAGGAGGAACCTCTTCACTTAAAGGTTTTATCGTACCACTTCCATCATAATTCTGAACCAAATAGAATACCATTTTCTCTAATTGATCAATTTTATCAGCTTGTTTTGCAACTATATCATTTAAATCTTTTATAGTTCTTTCATGTTCTGTTATTATACTTTCTAAAGTAATTAATCTATCATCTATTTCTGTATCTATCATAAAAAAACACCTTTTGATTATTGATTTAAATTCAATTTAAGTATATATATTTAAATCTATTTTTTTTAAATTCATAGGAAAAAAACAATGTCATCCATTAAATTTAAAATAGCTTATTTTTTAGCTACTTGGTTATATTCCGGAAAAGCTCCAAAAGCTCCAGGAACATTTGGATCTTTAGCTGCATTACCTTTTGGCTATTTAATCTTAAAATATTTTGGAATTAATGGTTTATTAGTTGCAATTCCTTTAATATATTTTATTGGGGTTTGGGCTGCTAATATTGTTATGAAAGTAAAAAATATACAAGACCCTGGATACATAGTAATTGATGAAGTTGTTGGCCAATGGATTGTATTACTAGTAACACCTATGAACTACTATAGCTTTTTGATAGCTTTTGCTTTATTTCGTCTTTTTGATATTACAAAGCCATATCCAGCATGTTGGGCAGATAAAAAGCTTCACAGTGCAACAGGCGTTATGTTAGATGATGTATTTGCTGGAATATATGGGTTATTAGTTATGGAGCTTTTAAAAAGATTTGTTTTCTAATCTTTTTCAATAATAATATAATCTCCGTCAACCCCCATTGATAAAATGTTTTGAGCACTTTCTTCGACCATGTCTTTATCAAGGCTCTCAGCATTTAATAGCTTTACTTTTCGTTCTAATTCTTCTCTACGTAAAGCAATTTCTTTTGCTTGTTGTTTTGCTATTTGAATATCTTTTTTTAATTCAAAATACCTTCTAATACCATGTTCACCATTTATAGCATGATATCCGAAATAAACAGACAGAATAAGCCAAAAAGCAGGAAAAAATCCTGATTTAATAACACGCTTAATTTCTCTCTTGCTTATTATCATTTATTTTTTCTGCTTTCTCATTGCTTCTGCGCCATTTACAACATCTAACAATTCTGTAGTGATATTTTCTTGACGCATTTGTTGATAAGTCTGATTCATTTGTTCTAAGTTTTCATCAATATTTTTCTCAGCAGCTTGCATTGTTGTAAGTCTTGTATGATGTTCTGCTGACAATGAATCTGTTAATATGGTAGAAATAGTCATCATCATTTTTTCATGGACTAATGAAGAGAATAATTTATCTTCATCCATAGAATATTCTGGATAACTATTTCCTTCCCATTTTTGACTTGCTAAATTCTTTAACCATTCTTCTCCCATAGGAACCAATAAATTAGAATGAGCTCTAACACCAGCACCTTTTCTTTGATTAAAGAACAAAAATACATAGTTAACCCCGTTTGATCTAATTTGTTCATCCATTTCGACCAAAATATGTGTAGCCGTAATACTTACTGATTTAATGGAATTAGAAATAGGATATCTAGAAACAATATTACGTTTTCCATCATCCATTAAACCTATTACTTGTCTACCAACAGGAATATAAGAAATATTTTCTTTTAAAAATCCTTGTCTTGCCATCATTTTATCACAAAGACTTACAACATCTCTGTTTAATCTGCCTACCATACCAGTATCAGACCCTACAACAATCGCAAGACCTTTCATTTTGTCTTCAGGAATTTTACGTTTTACAGGAACTTGGACAACACCATGTTTCATTAAAGCCAACATGCCTAAGTCGATTGTTTTACCATAATCAACCAAGCTTTTTAAAGCCTTATCATATTGTATCATACTTACAGCAGATAAAGACTTCATAGTACTTACGATAGAACGTAAGTCCTTTGTTGTTTTAATGCGCTTTTGTAATGCTTCTAAGCCTTCCATAGAGCGAAATCCCTAAATTAATTTTCTTTTACTTTAATTAAATTAGCACTTAATAAAGCATTTTTTAAAGTACTAATTAAATCAGCCTTAACTTCTTTTGACAATTTTTGACGAGCTAAAATCATATCAGCAACATTTTTCTTACTTCCATGAATTATGCTTATAATAACTTCATAAGCTTTAGCTCTATCAGCTTCAACAACATCATCGAGCAATCCCTCAACTGTTGCTGTTAAAATAGCAATTTGATCTACAACATCCATTGGCTCAAATTGTTTTTGTTTCATAACAGAACGAATTGCACGACCACGTTTCAATTGTTTTGCAGTTTCTTCATCCATTGAAGAACGGAATTTTGCAAAGCTTTCCAATTCTTCAAATTGTGAGAATGACAATTTTAATGGTCCAACTAATGATGAATAAGCTGGTAATTGAGCATCACCACCTACACGAGATACAGAACGACCTGTATCAATAGCAGGTAAAATACCTTTTTGGAACATTGATGATGACAAATATACTTGTCCATCAGTAATAGAAATAATATTTGTTGGAATATATGCAGAAATATTTCCTGCCTCTGTTTCAACAATAGGCAATGCTGTTAAAGAACCACCACCTAATTCAGGTTTTAATCTTGTTGAACGTTCCAATAATCTTGAGTGAATATAGAAAATATCACCAGGAAAAGCTTCACGACCAGGTGGACGACGAAGCAATAATGAAACTTCACGATATGCACGTGCATGAGCTGTTAAATCATCATAAATAACGAGCACATCTTTGCCTTTTTGCATAAAGTACTCGCCAATTGCAGCAGCAGCATAAGGAGCAGCATATTGCATACCTGCTGTTTCATCAGCTTCAGCAGCAACAATGATTGAATTTTGCAATACACCATATTTTTTCAAATTATCTACTACACGAGCGATAGCTGTACCACGTTGAGCAATAGCACAATAAATTGATATAACACCTGTTTCTTTTTGATTGATAATTGTATCAACTGCTAAAGCTGTTTTACCACTTTGTCTATCACCTAAAATAAGTTCACGTTGACCTCTACCAATAGGTGTAAAAGAATCAATTGCCTTAATACCTGTTTGCAAAGGTACACTAACAGGCAAACGTGCCATAATTGGGAAAGCTTCACGTTCAATAGGCATGCGCATATCTGTTTTGATATCACCTAAACCATCTAAAGGTTTACCTAATGGGTCAATCACACGACCTAATAAAGCATCTCCAACAGGAACGTCAACAACACGACCTGTTCTTGTAACTCTATCTCCAGCTTTTAATCCCTTTGGCTCATCTAAGAATACAACACCTACATTATCTTTTGATAAAGTAAATGCCATTCCTTGAACACCATTTGGGAATGTAAGCAATTCTTCCATTTTTACAGACTTTAAACCACTAACTTCTGCTGTACAACCTGAGATAGATTCAATTGTGCTTATTTCATCTATATCAATATCAGCATCTAATTGATTTACAGCGTCATTAACAATTTTATTTGCTTGCTTTAATGCTTCAGTTAACATGGCATACTCCAAATTAATCTTTGCTTCTTACACGTCTTGACATTTGAGCTAATGAATCTGACATTGTATTTGTAAACAATTTTAAATATTCATTCAAATTCCAAGACAAAACATTACCATTTGCTATTACTTCAATACCACATACCAAAGTATCATTTTTACGGAAAGAAACATTTTCTTCTTCAATTTTCAAACAATTCTTTAAAAACTGCAAAATTGCTTTACGTTTAACATCATCCATATCAAATGAATGTACAACTTCACATTTTTCACTATTGATTATTTTATCTTTTTCTTGTTTTGATAAAGAATTAAATTTTTTATCTAATACAGAAATTATTTGAGTTTCTAAATTTGTATCAGCTAAATCCTTTAATGCCTTTTTAGAAAAATTATTGAAATTATCAACAATCATTGTACGTAGCTCTGCTTCCAAATTAGACTTTTCAACATCTAATTCGTTCATCCATGCATCACGTTTTTTTGCAATTTCTTCACGAGCTTGATTTTCCAAATCAGCCTTTAATGCATCAGCCTCTTTCATAGCATTAGCCATTATTTCAGCACGTTTGGTTTCAGTTTCCTGAGCTTGTTTATTTAATTCTTTTAACTTTTCTTCAGCTAAAAGCATGTCACTACGAGCTTTATTAGTTTGCTCTGTAATACGTTGTTCACGTTGATCAATAGCATTTAATAAAGGCTTATATAAAAGTTTATAAAGCAAAAATATTAAAATAGCTAAGTTTACTATTTGAGCAACAAATGTTACAGGATCAAGACTCATATCCTACTCCTTGGATTATATGATATTAGAATATTTAGTAATTTTAAATTACTTTGCAGCTAAAGAAATAACGTGATTCCAGAATGGGTTTGCAAAGATTAAAATCATAGCAACAACGAAACAATAAATTGCACCTGTTTCGCAAATAGCCATACATACGAATGTTGTTCTTGAAATTGTACCAGCTTCATCTGGTTGTTGAGCCATAGCGCTCAAACCTGATGCTGCAGCATAACCTTCACCTACGCAGCTTGCAAAACCACCAATTGCAATACAAATTGCTGCTGAAAATGCACTTGCTGCACCGATAATTGCCATAATATCCATTTTATTTCTCCTTAAATAAAAATATTAAAATTAAAACTCTTTTACTTTTCTTCCTTAGTTTCCTTTTTTACAGGTGAAACTGAAGATACAAAAATGATTGTCAAAACAGCAAAAATATATGCCTGAATTAAACCTGAGAACAATCCTAAAATTGTCATAGGTAATGGCAATATAAATGGAACTAATAACATTAATATACTTCCAATAATTACGCCACTGCACATATTTCCGAACAAACGAATTGCCATTGCTAATGTTGATGTAAAATCACTCAACACATTCATAGGCAACAACAAAATTGTTGGTTCTGTATATTTTTTTAAATAGCCTTTTACACCTGCATTTTTAATTCCATAAAAAGGAATTGCCATCAGTACCATAAATGCCATTGCAGCTGTTGTTGATAATGATGAAACAGGAATTTTGAACCATGGTAAAATTGATAAAATATTTGCTGTTGCAATAAACAAGAATTGTGTACCCACTAATGGCAAATACTTCAATGGTTCATCATTTGACATTTCTCTTACTTGATTGCGCATACACAAAACAATTGCTTCCATAGCCGTTTGTAATCTACTTGGTTTCTTATTTGTGTTTATATTTTTACCAGCAAAAAAAGCTAATAAAACTAAAACAGCCATAACTATCCAAGTAGAAACTATTGTCCAGTTAATACCATATCCAAACAATGTAAATGCTATTTGCGCATCATAATTTTCCATTGGCCAAATCCTTATTCATATTGACATCTAAATTCGGTATTTTCTTATATTTTTTTAAAACTCTTGGGGCTAAATAACGAACACAAATTATGCCTAACATCATTACCAAAATTCTTTGAATATTATTTTGCATAACAACATATAACATACCAATTAAAAATGCTGTCCTTATTATCCAACTAGAGAGCATTATTAAAACATACTTCTTCGCTTTTCTTATTTTTTGGACAGTGAACCATAAACCACCGAAATAAATAATCCCCGTGATTATTCCCATAAAGAAACAATATAGCAATGTTCCAATTGGTAGAATGTTCATTAATTACTAATCCTTATTTTCTTCTTTCTTTTCTTCTAATTCTTGTTGAACTTCACTTAAAACCTTATCTCTTAATTCTTGTTCTTCTTTAGCTTTATCTATACCTTCTCTTTTAAGCCAAAACCACATATTTAACATACCTATGGCTGAGCCTAACAACAAAAAATTTAAAGACCAAGAAACACTATTGTATGGATAATGTTTATCTAACCATTGTCCAAATAAAGCTCCTAAAACTGTAGGAACAGGGATATACCATCCTGCCGCACCTAAATAAGCCATACCTGAGCGACCTTTTACACGATCAGATTGATTTTCTTTACGGCCTACATATTGTCTTGTCGCTCTTGCAGATAAACGAGCAGCCAAAGCACTTTCTTGCTTTTTTGTTTTATTATCTTTTATTTCATGTTCATATAACTCTGGCATATTAATCGTCCTAACGTTTAGAATTTAATCTCATTAAGCCTTGTGTCAAATTGACTTCTAGTCTAGCTAAAGCAGCATGAGAAGTTTTTCTCTCTTCTTCAGCTTTTTTAAATTCTTCACTAATTGATTTAACCAAAAAATCTAATGATTTATTCATAACAGCTCTACGAACAGACAAATAAACCATTGGTCCTTCTTTTACTAAAATTCCTTCATCACAAGCCATAAAGACTTCTTCTTGTTCAACACCATTCTTAATAGGATTAAATGATACAATACCTGGAGCTATAGCTGTGATAAAATCAATATGTCTTGGCAAAAAAGTTCTAGATCCATCTTTAGCTTCAAAACGAATTCTAGATATTTCTTCGTCAACAACAACTTCCGTCGGTAATAATGTCTTTAAATGCATTAATTTCACCTATTAAGTTACTTACTTTCAGAACTATCTTTTGCTTTGAGTTCTTCTTTCATCTTTTTATCTTTAGCAATAGCATCTTCTATTGTACCTACCATATAGAAAGAACTTTCAGCCAAATCATCAACTTCACCATTTAAGATCATTTCACAACCTTTTAATGTGTCTTCTAATTCAACAGATTTACCGTCCATACCTGTAAAGTGTTTTGTTGTAAAGAATGGTTGTGTCAAGAAACGTTCCAACTTACGTGCCTTATTAACAGTCTTTTGATCATTTTCTGGCAATTCGTCGAACCCTAACATAGCAATAATATCTTTTAATTCTTCATATTCAGCTAATACACGGCGAACTTCTGTTGCTACTTTGTAGTGTCTTTCACCAACCATAACAGGAGTTAACATATTAGATCCTGATGCTAAAGGATCAACTGCTGGATACAAGCCTTGTGCTACACGGTTACGAGACAATACAATATTGGATGACAAGTGAGCAAATGTATGACTTGCTGAAGGGTCTGTCAAGTCATCGGCAGGAACATAAACAGCCTGAATTGATGTAATAGCACCTGTAGCTGTTGATGTAATACGTTCTTGTAAAGAAGCAATATCTGTTGCTAAAGACGGTTGATAGCCCACACGTGATGGCATTTGACCCATTAATGTAGAAATTTCTGAACCAGCTTGAACAAAACGGAATACATTATCAATCAACAAAAGAACATCTTGTTTCTTTTCATCTCTAAAATATTCAGCCATACTTAAAGCAGCATGAGCAACTCTAAAACGAATACCAGGGGCCTCATTCATTTGGCCAAACATCATAACAGTTTTATCTAAAACGCCAGCATCACGCATTTCACGGTACAACTGTTCACCTTCACGGCAACGTTCACCAACACCGCAGAACAAAGAAACACCTTCATAACGTCCTACCATGTTGTTAATCATTTCTGTAATAAGAACTGTTTTACCAACACCAGCACCACCAAACAAACCTGCTTTACCACCACGTTCCATTGGTGCTAACAAGTCAATAGACTTAATGCCTGATACGAACACTTTTGAATCTACGCTGCGGCCAGCCAAAGGTAATGAATGATTATGAATAGAACGCTTATCTAAATTTTCATCAATAGGATCGCCGCCATCAATTGTTTGTCCAAATACATTAAACATACGTCCTAAAATTTTATCACCAACAGGTACTTGCAATGAATGACCTAAATCAATTGCATCCATACCACGAGATAAACCGCGTGTTGGACCTAAAGCTAATGCTCTAACAGTATTTGCATCCAAATGAGATTGAACTTCTAATGTCAAATTATCAATTTTTAATTCATTATAAATCGGTGGTAAATTTTCTGAAAAACAAATATCAACAACACTACCTTGAATAGCTGTTACTTGACCAATGTTTTGCTTATTTGACATGGCTTAACCTTCCTATATTTCTCTTAATTTCTTTGACTAGAAAAAAATATAAAGGATTCTTCTTTTTAAAACAAGTTTTTATTTTTTTATTTTGCTTTTTTGCAATATTAGATTTATTAAAGAAAATAGATGGTTATACAAAATTTTATGGCATAATAGAATGACAACTTTACAAAGATTACCTATTGGAAAATCAGCCCAAATTTTATCAATAGATGGAGATAAAATATTACGTCAGCATCTCTTAGATATGGGATTACTTCCAGGAACATGTGTAACTGTAAAAAAATTAGCTCCAATGGGAGATCCTATTGAAATCTTAGTTAGAGGATACGATTTAACATTAAGAAAATCTGAAGCTGCATTAATTAAAATAAAAAATTTAAGCACGCCAGAAGAAGACATAAATACTCCTGTAGAAACAGCATCATCAAATAATGAATGTTTTCACCCAGGTTTAGGTGAAGGTGGCAAATTCCATGATGAAGATACCGAACAACCATTACCTGATGATACGACATTGACATTTGCTTTAGTTGGAAATCAAAATTGTGGGAAAACAACACTATTTAATCAGCTAACAGGATCGAAACAACATGTTGGCAATTTTCCAGGAGTTACAGTTTCCAGCAAAACTGGTCCTATTAGGGGATATCCAAATACTTTAATTACAGATTTGCCAGGCATTTATTCTATATCTCCATATTCGAGTGAAGAAATAGTAACTAGAAATTTTATATTAGATAAAAAGCCTCATGCTATCATCAATATCGTTGATGCCACAAACTTAGAAAGAAATTTATACTTAACAACACAACTGTTAGAATTAAATATTCCAATGGTATTAGCTATAAATATGATTGATGAATTACATAAAAATTCAGGATCCATATTAGTTAATAAATTGGAAAATTTGTTAGGTATTCCTGTTGTTCCAATTTCTGCTTTAAAGAATGATGGTATTAACGAATTAATTGAACACGCAATTCATATTGCAAAATATCAAGAAAAACCGTTACCTTTTGACTTTTGCGATAAAGATGGAACTAACGCAGCTCTTCATAGATGCAAACATGCTATTTCACATTTAATTGTAGATCATGCTGAAAAATATTCTATTCCAACATTATTTGCTACAAGCAAATTAGTAGAAAACGATTCACTTATAATCAAAAAACTTCAATTAGATAAAAACGAAATAACAACTATTGATAAAATTATTCAACAAATGGAAAAAGAAAGTGGCGTTGATAGATATGTTGCTATGGCTCAAATGCGTTATGCATTTATTAGAAACATCTGCAATCAAACATTAAAAGCTCCAAGAGAAAGTATTGAATATTTAAGATCTCAAAAATTAGATAAAATTTTAACCGGAAAATATACCGCTTTACCTATTTTCTTATGTATTATGGCTCTCATTTTTTGGTTAACATTTGGAGTAATAGGAAGCTATTTACAAGAATTATTACAATCAGGAATTGATTTTATAGCTTCACAAACAAACGTATTTTTAACAAAATTACATATAAATCATAGTTTATATCATTTAATAAATGATGGCATCTTTTTAGGTGTTGGTAGTGTAATTAGTTTCTTGCCTTTAATTGTTGTTCTATTTTTCTTTTTATCATTATTAGAAGATAGTGGATACATAGCGAGAATTGCATTTTTCATGGATGCAATTTTAAGAAAAATTGGTTTATCTGGTAGAAGCGTTGTTTCCTTACTCGTTGGATTTGGTTGCACAGTCCCTGCAATAATGTCAACAAGAACAATTCCTTCTGAACGTGATAGAAAAATGACTATCCTTTTATCACCTTTTATGTCATGCTCAGCAAAACTTCCTATTTATGTATTTTTCATAGCAGCTTTTTTCCCTAAACACACAGCTCTTGTTTTAACATTGCTCTATATATTTGGAATATTTGTTGGAACCATCTTTGCTATAATCTTAAAATACACAGTATTTAAAGGCAATGTTGTTCCTTTTGTAATGGAGCTTCCAAATTATAGAATTCCTGGATTAAAAAACACCTTCCAATTATTATGGGAAAAAGCTAAAGACTTTTTACAAAAAGCTTTTACAATAATTTTAGTAGCAACTGTTTTAATTTGGTTCTTACAATCTTTCAATTCTCATTTTATTTTAACAGATAATCCCGAAAAGTGTATTTTAGCACGTATATCTGGATTTTTTGCTCCAATATTTAAGCCTTTAGGTTTTGGGGATTGGCGATCAACATCAGCCCTATTTACTGGATTAATAGCAAAAGAAAGTGTAGTTTCTACTCTAACTATCCTACTAGGTGGAGCTGAAAATATTTCCTCATATTTATCACCTTTAAATGCTATAACAATGTTAGTATTTTGTTTATTATACACTCCATGTGTAGCATCATTAGTCGCTATAAATCGTGAATTAGGAATAAAATACACTATATTTGCAATATTGGGCCAAAGTTCAATTGCATGGATAGCTGCTTTTATTGTGAAACATATTTGCTCAATGTTTGGAATAATATAATGAACATATACGATTATATTATTATTACTACATTATCCTTGTATATAATTTGGTGTATTTATAGATACATAAAAAACAAAGGACAGTGCACTTGTGATTGTGCTAACTGTCCTCATAAATGTAGTAAAAAGAATAAATAATTACTTCAAATAGATGTTTGATTTTTTGTATTCATCTGTTGCAAATCTAACTAAAACACCTATTAAAGCAGCGCCAGGTACGGCAATTACTACTCCAAAGAAACCAAACAAAACGCCTCCTGCTAATAAAGCAAACATAATCCAAACAGGATGTAAACCAACTTTATCCCCAACTAAATTTGGTGTTAAAACATACCCTTCTAAGATTTGACCGATTAAAAATACAACAGCAATACCAATTAATGGTCCATAAGTATTAAATTGAACCAAAGCTAAGATTACACTTGAAACAAGTCCTAATCCAACACCCACAAAAGGAATAAATGATAAGCACCCTGTAAGCATCCCCAATAAAATTCCAAAATCTAAACCTGTAACTGTTAAACCTATGGAATAATAAAGAGCTAATGATGCACATACTGTAGCTTGTCCGCGGATAAACCCTGATAAAATCTTATCCATTTCTCTGTATAATCCAATAACTTTATCCTTAGATTTTCTTGGAATTAAATCTGAAATTTTTTTACAAAATTCATTCCAGTCGCAAAGCAAATAGAAAGCAACAACAGGAGTAATTATCAATAATGATAAGAAATTAAATAAAGCGTAGCTTCCAGATAAAATTTTCTTAACTGAAGACACTACAATTTTAGATAAAGAAGTTACATGTTCATTTAAGCTCTCTTCAATATTACTTGAAGATTCAGGCATTAATTCATGCAATTTTACAACTAAAGGATTAATCCTATTCCAAAAGATTCTAACATAATTTGGAATATTGTCTGTTAATAAAAGGACTTGACGTTTGATAATTGGAAATAAAATTAATAATCCTATTAAAACAACTAAAATCGCTATTAAAAATATCAAGCTTACAGCTAATCCTCTTGATTTAAATTTCTTTTCAAAATAACAAGCTATTGGATCAAAGAAATATGCAAGAACAGCCCCAGCAGCAAAAGGGAACAAAATATCTTTTAACAAATAGAATAAAACTAAAATTCCTAAAATAATTATACTTAATGTCTTTTTATTCATTCTTTATAGTCCTAAAAAAAATTTAAGAACAATATAGCAATTATGCTATATCAAAGTAAAGAATGAAATTGAACCTTTAATTAAAGTATTGACATATGCTCATATTCTATTTATGAAAGGTCAAAAATGGTGTTATTTCATTTATAAAAGAGGATATGTTTTGGAAAAATTATTCGAATATGTAAAATTAATCTGTTTAAAATTACAATACATTAATGACTTTTTTTGGGAATTTCCAACAAACATAGAAGCATATTCGTCTTTACCAATATTAGGAAAGCTCCCCTTCTCAATCATCTTATTGATTTACTCGGGCATATATTTTTCAGTAGCATTAAATTTTATTCAATTTAAAACCATAAATAAAGCAATTACGATACTAAAAGAAAGAGCTCCTATAAAGCAAGGGCTTTCTCCACTATCTTCTTTTTTATTATCAACAGCTATGAGAGTTGGTCCTGGAAATATAGTAGGCGTTTCTGGAGCTGTTTCAACAGGCGGACCTGGAGCGTTATTTTGGATGTGGTTTTCTGCTTTTTTTGGCATGGCTACATCATTTGTAGAAGCTACACTCTCACAAATATTTAAGATAAAAAAGGATGACCAATATTTGGGAGGTTTTTCATATTATGGGAAAAGTCTTTTTAAAAACTCTGCTGTTATTGGTATTTTTTTGTCTTGTATGTATATTTTATATGCTTACCTAGTTTTGCCTTCTCAAGCTTTTAATACAATATCCTCAATTGGTGAAATCTCAAGTATAGTACAGGGAGCACAAATTGAAAGCAATTCAACAATCTATAAAATATCCTCTATACTTTTAATAATTGTTTTAACAATTTTTACATTTGGTGGAATAAAATTTATTGCTAAACAAACAAATAGATTAGTTCCTTTCATGGCCATAACTTATATATTAACAGTCACTATTATTATTTATTTAAATTTTGAGCGTATTCCTTGGTTTTTTTATTCTGTATTTACCGAGGCTTTTAAACCTGAAGCTATTTTTGGAGGCTCTTTCGGAATAGTAATATCAAACGGAATCAAAAGAGGCTTGATGTCAAATGAAGCTGGCCAAGGCACGGTTACTATGGCTGCAGCCACAGCTGAAACAAAGCATCCTTGTGATCAAGGATATGTACAAGCTTTTGGAGTTTTTATTGATACAATTATAATTTGTTCTTTGACAGGCTTTATTCTTGTTATGGCAAGAATTTGGCAAACAGATATGGCATCCCAATGGTTTAGTTTAGGGAAACTATCAAGATTCACAGCTTCTGTTAATGAACTTCTTCCTAATACATCAATTCATTTTATAGTAAATATAATTATTTCAATTTGTTTTGGCTTATTTGCATTTACAACATTAATAGGCCTAATTTCTTTTGCTGAAATTTGTGCTAATTTAATTTCAAAAAAATTATTTTTTATAAATTCAATAAGAATAATCTCAATTCTTCTTATTGCTTTTGGATTAATTTGTAACTTAGCTGGTCTAGATTTAAGTACATTATGGAATTTAGGAGATCTAGCAAATATTTTGTTAATATATACAAATATACCATTACTTTATGTTGGCTTTAAATATGTTAAAAAAGCTAAAAAGCATTATGATGAAAACAATCAAAAATGTTTTAATTCAAAAGTTATTGGAATAGAAACATCAACTTGGAATGAATAAAATTAATGAATATAAATTAAAGTTTCAACTAACAAATTTCAAAACATTTAATTAAAATATTCAGCAGTCAATTTTTTTTTGTACTTTTTGAATATAAAAATTATTTCTAAAAAAATTTTTATATTGCATAATTATTTTTTTATGATAATTTACACGTGTACGAAAAACCGTGGGGTTATAGCTCAGTTGGTAGAGCACTTGAATGGCATTCAAGGGGTCAGGGGTTCGACTCCCCTTAGCTCCACCAAGGAAATTCAGGGGTTTCAGCATTTTGCTATTTTTCATAAAAAGCGCCGTTGACAAAATTTTGACAAATCTCGGACGAAGTTGAAGCTCTATTTTTTGTCTAATTTGTTAACCTTTATTAACAAAACGCAAAAAAATAATAAAAAAAAACTATTTTTTTTAAATTCAAACTCTTTTTTCCATTATTGAACAACGGAAAATGGGAAAAACAGGAAAAATCAACGTCTAACACATTGATATTATTAAACTTTTACTTCTTACATAGAATCGGAAATCAAAGGAAAGCTTGGAAATATTATTTAAATTCCTTAGAAACTTACTAAAGGCTCTGCCATAAGAACTTTCTTTTTATTATCTAATCTACTTAATTGTTCCCAATCAACTTTAGATTTATCTTTTTCATTATCAGATCCTGAGATTTCTACAATGCTTAAATCATATTTACGCAAACTCTCATCTGCCTTTTGGATATCGAATTTTGATTTATAAGGTAAATCATCGTCTTTATCCTTATTTAGCATATCTTTAAGATGAATAATAATTGGTGGGGTAATTTCTTCTTTTGTTGGTTCTTCAGCTAAAGCTGGAATAGCTATTAAAGCTAATATAATTACGTATAAAATTCGTCTCATTTTTAATCCTAGTTAATATTGTTGCAAATACTTCTATTTTACTAGGATTGTTCCATTCACTCATATTGAAAAAGTCGGAAATTTTCCGAAGTGAATTTATTTTATTGGTCCAACTTTTTGTCCTCATCCCCTATTCAAACAAACATTTTCTTTATCTCAAAAAGAACAACAAAAAATTAAGTTAGAACTCTCTTGTCGACATGAACAATCGATAGATATGAGTTTGAGAAATTAAAACCAAATATAGTTATAGTGTATTTTATGATTCCATTTTTTTGAAAAAAGAAGTATAAGAAATTTAAACATTTTATATATAAGGAAATTTTTATGAAATCAACATCATCAAAACAATTTTGTGAATATTATGAAAACGGGCAATTGAAAGCTGAATTTCCTTTTGAGAATAATAAAAAAGAAGGATTGGGAAAATTATATTACGAAAATGGCCAATTGAAAGCTGAATTTCCTTTTGAGAATGGTAAAATAAACGGATTGGTAAAATTATATTACGAAAATGGCCAATTAGAAAATGAAGCGCCTTTCAAAAATAATAAACAAGAAGGATTGTGCAAAAATTATTATGAAAATGGCCAATTAAAATCTGAATGTCCTTACAAAGACGATAAACAAGAAGGATTGGGAAAATCTTACTATGAAAACGGGCAATTGAAAGCTGAATTTCCTTTTGAGAATGGTAAAAAAGAAGGATTGGAAAAATTATATTACGAAAACGGGCAATTGAAAACTGAAACTCCTTACAAAGATGATAAAAAAGAAGGATTGGGCAAAAATTATTACGAAAACGGCCAATTGAAAGCTGAATTTCCTTTCAAAAATGATAAAAGAGAAGGATTGGGCAAAAATTATTACGAAAACGGGCAATTGAAAGCTGAATTTCCTTTCAAAAATGATAAATTAGAAGGATTGGGAAAATTATATTACGAAAACGGTCAATTGAAAACTGAAACGCCTTACAAAAATGATAAATTAGAAGGATTGGGAAAATCCTACTATGAAAACGGGCAATTGAAAGCTGAAACTCCTTACAAAAATGGTAAAATAGAAGGATTGGGCAAATCCTACTATGAAAACGGACAATTGAAAGCTGAATTTCCTTTCAAAAACGATAAAAGAGAAGGATTGGGAAAATTATATTACGAAAACGGTCAATTAAAAACTGAAACGCCTTACAAAAATGATAAATTAGAAGGATTGGGCAAATCCTACTATGAAAACGGGCAATTGAAAGCTGAAACTCCTTACAAAGATGATAAAAAAGAAGGATTGGGCAAATCCTACTATGAAAACGGGCAATTGAAAGCTGAATTTCCTTTCAAAAATGATAAAAAAGAAGGATTGAGAAAATCATATTACGAAAACGGTCAATTGAAAACTGAAACGCCTTACAAAAATGATAAAAGAGAAGGATTGGAAAAATTATATTACGAAAACGGGCAATTGAAAGCTGAATTTCCTTATGAGAATGATAAAATAAAAAATACATAATATTATCTAATTTCAACCGGAGTTTTCAAAGTAATATCAGCAGCTAATCTAACGATAAAGTGCTCTCCTTAAGCAATTGTAATAATCAAGCTTGATTTATATTCTCAATTTCATAAGGCCTTGTTACAATTTCTATTCTTTTATTAATTTCCAATATCCACTTTTTCGAGAGCCAACACGTTCTATTATTCCCTTTGTAATCAGATAGTTTAACCGTCTGGAAATAGTTGGTTCTGATTTTGAAACATATACAGCTAATTCAGGAATAGTTATATAATTATTTTTCTTAATTGCTTCAATAATAAGCCAATCTGTCGGACTTATCTTATCATTTATCTTATCATTTATCTTATCATTTTACAAAATAAATCAAATAAATACATAAAATTATTTTATCTCAACCGGAAGCTTTCAAAGCAATATCTGCTGCCAACCTAACGATAAAAGGCTCGCCTTGAGCAACAGTAAAAATCAAGCTTTTTAATTAATAATTGATATATCTCGTATTTTGCCTTAATATGCTAAAAATACAGAAAAAGGTGAATAAATGTATCAACCTCCATTCGAAATTACGTCAAAAATGATTGAGCTTATTTCCAATATTTCAGAAAAAATTGGAGAAATAAATTATTTGCAAAACAACACTCGACACGTACAGCTACGAAAAGAAAATAGAATAAAAACTATTCATTCATCTTTAGCTATTGAAAACAACTCTTTAAGTTTGGAACAAATTACAGCAATTATTGAAGGTAAAAAGGTTTTAGGAAATCCAAATGAAATAAGAGAAGTACAAAATTCAATTCAAGCATATAACTTGCTTTTAGATTTAAACCCCTACAAAGAAAAAGATTTATTAAAAGCTCACAAGTTGATGATGCAAGATTTGGTAAATGTGAGTGGGACGTATCGAACTGGTGATGTTGGTATATTTGATGGAAATAAAGTTATTCACATTGCTCCACCAGCATATAGAGTTTCAAATCTAATGTCAGATTTATTCAATTGGTTAAAAACAAGTGACGTTCATCCTCTGATTAAAAGCTGTGTTTTCCATTATGAATTTGAATTTATTCATCCATTTCAAGACGGAAATGGAAGAATGGGCAGATTATGGCAGACGGTTATTTTAAAAAATTGGAAAGATGTTTTTGCTTGGTTACCTGTTGAAACACTAATAAAAGAAAATCAAGCAGATTATTATAATGCTTTACGGACAAGTGATAAATCTGCAAATGGCACAAAATTTATAGAGTTTATGCTTTCCTTAATTTTAAGTACAATAGAAGAAATTATTTTATCTAAAAAGGTGACTGTAAAGGTAACCGCAAAGGTGACTGCAAATCAAAAGAAAATTATAGAAGTTATCAAATCTAATCCGTTCATTACTCAAGAAGAACTTGTTCATATCGTTGGAATTTCAAGGAAAAGCATAATTGAAAACATGAAAAAGCTTCAAACAAATGGTATAATAAAACGCATAGGTGCCGACAAAAATGGTCATTGGCAAGTAGAACCTGATTTTTATTAAAATTCACCTTTTCCGGTAGGATTTTGGGTAAATGAAACTAAAATCTGGCAAAAAAATTACTTATCTGAATTTTTGCACTTTGCTTTTTTCTTCATTTAAAGATTACAATTCGAGACTATTTATATTCAATAAGAATTCACTTAATCCTAATATAAAATATCCTTTTTCTGTGTAGTGAGGTACTATTTTTTTATTCACAATAATAATTTTTTTAAATGAATCTTTTATATTATCAAACGACTTTGTTTCTTGTATCCATTTTTCTTCATTAGGAATATCGTAAGCTGATTGAATATAGTACCTTTTGCTACCTTTATTTGCAATAAAATCAACCTCTAAATTTTTTTTAATTTCCTTATTTTCGCTATTTTTTTCACGAATTTCAACATTTCCAACATCTATATTGTATCCACGATATCTTAATTCATTATAAATTATATTTTCCATAATATGTGTATATTCTACTTGTCTAAAATCTAATATAACATTACGAAATCCTATATCTTCAAAATATATTTTATATGGCGTCGATATGTATTTTTTACCTTTAACATCATATCGTTTTGCCTTATTTAAAATAAAAGCATCTTCAAAATGAGAAATATACTTATTAATTAATTCACTAGAAATCTTCATTTTCTTTATAGCATTAAAAGTGTTTGAGATTTTTAATGGATTTGTTAATCCTGAAATCCCAGATGCTATAATACTTAACAATTCTTCTATACAATTATCCTTATGAAGTTCATATCTATCAACAATATCCTTTAGATACGTATGTTGCATTTGTGTTCTTAAATAATCCATTTTATCTTCATCTGTTTTTGCAAGAACAACTCTCGGTAATCCTCCAAAAAACATATATTTTTCTAATTGCTGTTCTGAATTTTCATTCAAAAAAGCACAATATTCGGAAAAAGATAATGGAAAAATATGTATTTCATCACCCCTACCTCTAAATTCAGTTATAACATCTTTTGATAAAAACCTTGAATTACTACCTGTTACATAAATATCAACATTATCTTTTTTTAAATATGACAACAACACACTTTCAAAACATTCTAATTTTTGAATTTCATCTAACAAAAAAACATATTTTTTGGAATCAGCTATTCGAGATGCAATATAGTTCATAAATTTTACATAACTAGCTTTTTGCTTCTTAGCTTCTAATTCTATTAAATTTTCTCCTATTTTCATCAAATCATCTGCTGCATCAAATGAAAACTTAATAATATGATCTTCATCAAAACCATTTTCTTTTAAGTAATTATAAAAAATTGTATTCAAAATGTATGATTTCCCACATCTTCTGACACCTGTAATCACCTTAATAGAACCATTGTCCATTTTATGAACAAGTTTTTCTAAATATAAATCTCTTTTTATTTCCATAGCAGCACCTGATATTTTTTCCGCATTCGGCGTAAATTTCAAGTTTATTATATACAAAAGAAAGAACGTCGTCAACATTAATTGAAATTAAAAACGTTCACGGCGTAAATTTCTTATTCAATAATTTTTTTTAATCCTTTGTATTTTCTTGCTCTATTCATAATTTTTTTTAAAGCTTTCTCATTTTAAAGTTTCTAAAAAAATGCTGAATATTTTTTTACATATATCAAAAAATCATTAAATATCCTATTCTTATTTTTATCCATTATACACAGGTAAAGCACAGAAATTGCCTCATATGGAGTGGTTGTTTCCATTTTGGAAATAACCACTTCTTCGAAAATGTTTTACTTATTTTCAACATTGACATTATATATGTTTTTAGGTAAAATTTTTCAAAAAGGTGAATTGATGAAGTTTTATCACTATATTACCAAAGGAAGCAATGTTTTTAAAACAGGTTTATTTGGTTTTTCAAAAAGTCCCAATGTAGATTTAAACTATTATACTAAGCGTTCCGGATTTTCAACACAAAAAGAGATTTCAAAATGGATGGACGAATTCTTTGAAGGTTATAGTCGTGGAATTCGCTGTTTTTCAGAACCTATCAAATGGTATCCTCATTCTCTAAGATTAAAAGAAATGGTTGATTCTTGTGATTTATTATTAATTGATGCCGATAAATTACAGAAAGATGGCTTACTGGAAAAAATTTATATCAATCCCGCTTTATCTATGGATGACAATATTCGTAAAGAGCAATGTGATACAATAGAAAAAAATCATAATGACGGATTTTATCTTATAGAAATGAAAGATATTTCTAAAGAGCCCGTGGATTGGACTGTTTGTGATGATGTAAGTGGCAGACGTTTCGCTTTTGTTCCCTTCTATTTTTTGATTTTAAAGGATGGTGTAATCCCACCACAATATATTCAATTAATTAAATAGTTCCTTTAGAAAAATTGTTTAGTTCTTAAATGTATGAGTAAAGGTGTTATTACACTTAATGAGAATAATATAGAATACTATAACCTAAATATATTGTAAATAGGCCACCTCATTCCACAATGAAATAAGGTTATCATTGAAACATGTTCTGGGAAAGTAGTAGGATTTGAACTCGAACAAATGCTTGATAAATGTAACGGATGAAATTGAAAATGGTTACAAAAAAGATGATTAATTTAAATTTTATTCATTAAGGATAGCTACAATTATGACTATCATCACAAAGTCCTGAAGGCTGAGCCGTAATCGTAATCGTCGGCAAGCCGTTAATTTCACCACCAACCACATCCTTCAAATCTTCGTCTTTTAATTCAACAACTTTATTATCTGTTGTATCTTGTTCGGCAGTTAATTTGTTTTCTTCTACGTTATTTTTCTTTTTATAGAGTATCTAAAAACAAAAGTTTTATCTGTTTAATTCTTCAATAATACATTCATTATATGCTTCATCAAAATACTTACTCGACTTTGGACTTGCGTATGCTTTTTCAATACATGCTTCTTCGATAGTTAAGGGGGCTCTTGAATCATAATCTGGTAAACCTCCAACAACATTATCTAAATCACAATTAGTTAATTCTGTAATTTCGTTTTCTTTTGTTTCTTGTTTGGCTGTTAATTTATTTTCTTTTTCCATGGTTATTCTCCAGTAAAAAATACATTTTATAACAGTATAACGTTCTTCAGTTTTGTTTAGTAAAATCACATATAATAACAGTCACTTGGATTACCCAATTCATCCTCAATGCAATAAAGAGTTGAACAATTACCTGACCCATCTTCCCTAAGACTGCAGTCTCTTTTTATGGGTTTAGGAGAAGAAGCTAGAACATCTCCTGCTGAAACATTTTTCAAATCTTCGTCTTTTAATTCAACGATTTCATTTTCTTTTGTTTCTTGTTCGGCAGTTAATTTATTTTCTTTTTCCATGGTAGTTCTCCTATGAAGATGTTTCCTACATTAAGTGTAACGGATGAAATTGAAAATGGTTACAAAAAAGATGATTAATTTAAATTTTATTCATTAAGGATAGCTACAATTATGACTATCATCACAAAGTCCTGAAGGCTGAGCCGTAATCGTAATCGTCGGCAAGCCGTTAATTTCACCACCAACCACATCCTTCAAATCTTCGTCTTTTAATTCAACAACTTTATTATCTGTTGTATCTTGTTTGGCAATTAATTTATTTTCTTTTTCCATGGCTGTTCTCCAATTTTGAATTTATTCATTTTCGAGAGGTTCTAAAAATATCCCACTTGAAGCATATGTTTGTCCATTGACAACAATAGAGACTGTTAATTCGCCGGCAGAAACAGTTTTCAAATCTTCGTCTTTTAATTCAACAATTTCGGTATCTTTTGTTTCTTGTTCGGCAGCTAATTTATTTTCTTTTTCCATGGCTGTTCTCCAATTTTGAATTCACTCATTTTTGTGTGTCCCTAAAACAAATGACTTTCATATGTCGAGGCCTTGCGGGATTTTGCCACCCCCATCATCGTGTGGTTCTAAACCCAGATGAAAAATCCAGAATTTGTCCTGAATGTTTTTGTCACACCCATTATTGTGTGATCCTGAACAATGCTTCCCTGAACCAGCTGTAATTGTTGACATATCGTCATCTTTCAATTCGACAATTTCATTATCTTTTGTTTCTTCGATAGTATTTTTTTCTGTTTTTTCCATGGCTGTTCTCCAGTAAAAAAATATTTTATAACAGTATAACGTTTGAAACACTATCCTTAATTAGTATCTTCATCTATGCATATAAAATAAGGAGGTGGAGAAGTGATATATTTTCCCTGATTATTGATATAGCCATCTTGAAATCTATCTCTTGTCGTACATCCTCCAACAACATTATCTAAATCACTGTTAGATAATTGGGTGATTTCTTTATTTGCAGTTTCTTGTTCAGTAGTCAGTCCATTTTCTTTTTCCATGGCTATTCTCCAGTAAAAAATACATTTTATAACAGTATAACGTTTGAAATAGAAATTTGGTTACAAAATAAAGCAACTTTATAAAATAGATCTATTTTACTTTTAAGTATTCTTGGCTTTCTTATACATGCAGAAGACCCTTTTAAAAAGTACCTTCGTTCTGTTTTCCTATCTACATTATATTGTTTTGCCAGTCTTGAAAAATTTGGTTTTATTCCATTCATAATTTGTACCCTTATTATATCTAACAATTCTGTCCGCACTAGCTATAATCCTTCCCACTATTTTTACAGTGATTTTTATTATAGCCCATATTGGCCAGTTTGAGACCGCCCTTTTTGGGTACTTTTATTATGGCTTATTCATTTAGCTACAAATCTAATCTATATAACTACAGCCTGTTGGATTATCAGGAAGAAAACATATCAATGTTTTAGCCTTCTCATTTTCTTTGGAATCTGCCCCTATTGAAATTATTGCTAAATCTTCATCTTTTAATTCAACAATTTTGTTTTCTTTAGTTTCTTTTTCAACAGTTAATTGTTTTTCTTTTTCCATAGCTATCCTCCAACAAAAATATTTCTGTAACAGTATTACGTTTGAAATACGCTTTGGTTACAAAAAAATATGATTAATCAATTTGAAAATTCTGTTAGTTGTCATCCATATATATTTCTAAAAATTTTCATTTACTTTAAAGCAAGCAACAGCACCTATAACTGCGTTATAATTAAGAATCAATATGATAACCATGTTAAGTGTAAATGACATCATCATTGTAGTATTTTCAAAAATATTTTTTATGTAACCTATTTTTCTCTCACACGTTTAAAGAGTGTAAAGCACAAAAAGACTTTAACTAGAACTATTAAGTATGACAAAGATGAAAAGACCAGAACTAGACTTAAAAGATTTAACAAATAAACAACTAACAAGCGTAATCGCAATTTCTTTTACAAGTATTTTTATGGTCATCGTTTTAGCTAGTCTATAATCAATTTTTAATTTAGGAGAATTATTATGGATGAATTTATAAATGATAAAATAATTGAATTCGTAGAATGGATAATGCACGTTATCTTTGGTTAATTAATCATTTTCGTATAATTATTCTAAAACAAGCGATCCTATCTTCGTATTTTAAAAAGATAGGATTAATTGTTTTTATAACTCTATGTCTTTCTTACTTTATAATATAGATAATTAACTTAAAATATATCTCGAATTAAAAAACTATATAATCATTAAACATTGAATTAAAATATTCCTCAGTATTATTATCTGTAATTTGCATATCAAATCCAAAAAATCCGCCAAGAAATAAAACTATAGATAAAACAGTAACAACTTTCCAAAACACAAAACAAAATTTTTGTTCACTTAGGATTTGTAACATAATTTTATCTGACAAAGAAGGAGTTTGTGGAACCGTCCAACTATCTAATAATGAATTTAATTGATTATCATCCATGATTTTCTCCTAACAATTCTTTTAAAGTTTGCTTTGCTCTATGAATCATAACTTCAACAGCATTTGTTTTCATATTCATAATCTCAGCTATTTCTTTTGCTTTCAATCCTTGATAATAGCACAAAACTAGAGCATGGCGCTGTTGTTTTGGAAGAGTTTTAACTGCATTTTCAACACGTTTTTGTTGTTCTTGTTGAATACATTCTTGTTCTAGACTTAGAGAATTGTCTATTAAATTTTCCGGCAATTCTGTTGTAATTTTTTCAGATCTAAATTTATCTACATAAGTTGTATATGCAATTTTATACAACCATGTTTTTAATTGATAATCAGGTTTCCAAGAACTAGCATTTTTCCAAACTTTCAAAAAAACGTCCTGTGTAATATCTTCAGCAGATGAAATATTAGTTGTCATACGCCAAACATAATTAAAAACAGGACGTTCATACAAAGCAAACAATTCTTGAAATGATTTAGCATCACCTTTAGCAATTTTACGCATTAAATCAATTTCATTGTCTTGCATAATTTTATAGCCTTATTGAGCATTTGATTCTGGTAAAGCTTCTTTTGCTTCATTAACTACAGGCATCTTTTTTATATACTCATGTTTATGATGGCGTTTACCTTTAAATTTTTTATGACAATGATGAGTTTTCATCCCTTTTCTATCAAATTTCTTTAAGAAATTAGCCTTTTCTTCATCACTCATTTTCATAAAGTCTTCTATCATTTTATTTTGAATCTGTTCATCCATTTTACGGCGAACTTCTCCAGCTACTTTTAAAGCTTCACGAATTTTCGTTTCTTCACCGCTCTTAAAAGCTTCAACAACAGCTTTATGAACTTCTTTCATTTCTTTTGCATTTTGAACAAATGCTTGCTTAAACAAATTATGGTCTTTTCCTTTTGGCATCATTCTGACAAAATGAGGCCTTTGTTGAGGAACAGGATTTGATACTTTTCCTATAACATATCCTCCTAAAGCAAAATTTAATGCTAATGATACACCTAATAATATATATAATTTTTTATTCATGGTAAGTCTCCTTTTTTTCTAACTACATTAATATAAACGGAACGAATAAAAAAAACTTACAAAAAAATTATTTTTTTTATGAATTATTTTTTTAAACAAAAAAACATCTGTATCAAAATGATAAAATTATAGTCTTTTTAGAATCTATTTTTATGAAACAAAAAGCGATTCTTTTTTAAATTTTTCACTAAAAGGATTCGCAATTTAGTAGTAAAAATTTCACCTCTTACAATAGAAATTTTAAGGATTCGAAAGAGAATATTTAGCGCCTAAAAAATCATATATACCAAAATTCAAAAACAAGAGAAAATCCACATTTTCTGCTCACTTCAAGAGAGTCACAAATCATTTTTTTAAACATGCATATAATGCCAATATGTCAAGAAAATTATTTTATATTGATGACTCGTTGTAAATCTTTAAAGGTCATTTTTTATGAAATTTTTCATTAGTAATTTGTTAATTTTTACTGCATAACATTTTTAGTGTGAGAACAAAAAATACAACTTAAATGGAGGACCTAAAATGGAAATCGAATTGAAAGATGAAGAACGTCAACCTTGTGAAGTTTGGACAAGAGTTATGGGATATTTTCGTCCTGTAAGCAATTTTAACATAGGCAAAAAAGCAGAATATAACGAACGTAAGTGCTTTAGTGAAAAAATTGCAATGGAGCGTGTTGAAGAATTGAATATTGCTGCTGAATAATCAAATTTATTAACAGTATTATATAAAGAACCTCGTAATAACAAAGAGGTTCTTTTTTATTTTGTAATTAAAGCATTATATGTTAAAAATTATTAGAACGTTTTTTTTGAAGAAAGGGAAAAAAATAATGAATAAACCTCGCGTTGTTTTAGCATATTCAGGCGGTTTAGATACATCTGTTATTTTAAAATGGCTAATAGAAAAAGGCTTTGATGTTATCACTTATACAGCTAATGTGGGCCAAGATGATGATTTTGAAGCTGTTGAAAAGAAAGCTTTAAAATGTGGTGCAATAAAATCATATGTATTAGATTTACGCCGCGAATTTGTTGAAGATTATATCTACCCTTCTTTCAAAGCTGCAGCAATTTATGAAGATCGTTATATGTTAGGAACTTCAATTGCTCGTCCTGTAATTATTAAGCATCATGTTGAAATTGCACAAAAAGAAAATGCTGAATATATTGCTCATGGAGCTACAGGAAAAGGCAATGATCAAGTTCGTTTTGAATTAGGAGCTTATGCTTTAAACCCAAAAATTAAGATTATTTCTCCATGGAAAAATGCTGAATTTTTAAATGAATTCCAGGGAAGACCTGATATGTTAGCTTATGCTGAAAAACATGGCATTGAAATAAAAACTCATGCAGGCAAAGCTTATAGTGAAGATGATAATTTACTACATATTAGTCACGAATCTGGAATATTAGAAGATCCAAACAATGAATGTCCTCAATCTGTATATTCAAAAACTGTATCTCCTATGGATGCTCCAGATAAAGTTACAAAAATAGCATTATCATTTAAAGAAGGTATCCCTGTAAAACTTGAAAACTTAGAAACAGGTTATGTTGAAACAGATCCTTTGGAAATGTTTATTGCTTTAAATAAACTTGGTGCGGAAAACGGTATAGGCCGTTTAGATATGGTCGAAAACAGATTTGTTGGAATTAAATCACGTGGCGTATATGAAACACCAGGAGGAGCTATTTTACATGCGGCTCATATAGATTTAATGGGATTGTGCGAAGATCGTGAAGTTTATCGTTTAAATCAAAAATTTGGAGTTAAATTAGCTGATTTAATTTATAACGGTTTTTGGTTTTCTCCTGAATTTGAAGTATTAATGAAATCAATTGATGCCTGCCAAAAAAATGTAAATGGACGTGTTGTTTGCGAATTATATAAAGGTAATGTATATCCTGTAGCTCGTTCAAGCGATACAACTCCTTATGATGCAAATATAGCCTCAATGGATGTCCATGGAGGGTTTGATCAACAAGATTCAGCAGGATTTATCAAAATTAATGCTGTTCGCTTAATTGGCGATTACAACATGAAACATCGCAAATAATATTTCAACATATCTTTTATAGTGAGGTCTATATGACAAAGACAAACCAAATGTGGGGCGGAAGATTTGATAAAGCTCCTACAGAATTAATGTTAGAAATTAATTCTTCTTTATCTGTAGACAAGAGATTATACCGACAAGATATAACAGGTTCAATTGCTCATGCAAAAATGCTTGCAAAGCAAGGGATATTATCTATAGATGAAAGCCAAAAGATTATTGATGGATTAAAAATTGTTTTAAATGAAATTGAAGGAAACAATTTTGAATTCAAGCAAGAACTAGAAGATATTCACATGGCAATTGAATCTAGATTAAAAGAATTAATTGGCGATGTTGGAGGCAAATTACATACAGCTAGATCTAGAAACGATCAAGTTGCAACAGACTTTAAAATATTTGTAAGAGAAGAATGTCAAAAAGATATTCTTTTATTAAAAGAACTTCGCAAACAATTAAAAACAAAAGCAAAAGAACATATTAAAACAATTATGCCAGGCTTCACACATTTACAAGTAGCACAACCTGTAAGTTTTGGTTTTTATTTACATGCTTATTATGAAATGTTTGGACGCGACATAAAACGTTTTGAAAATGCTTTTGACGTAATGGACGAGTGCCCTCTTGGTTCTGCAGCTTTGGCAGGAACAACATTTGATGCAGATCGTTTCTTTACAGCAAAAGAATTAGGATTTAAGCAACCTACTAAAAATGCAATGGATAGCGTTTCTGATCGTGATTTTGTTTTAGAATACTTATCAATAGCGTCAATTTGTTCTATGCATATTTCTAGATTGGCTGAAGAATTAGTTATTTTTTCTTCCCAACCTTTTAGCTTTGTAAAAATTCCACAAGAATATACCTCTGGTAGTTCTATTATGCCTCAAAAATGTAATCCTGATGCATGTGAGTTATTGCGTGCAAAATCAGGGCGTGTTTTTGGCGGACTTATATCTTTTTTAACAACCATGAAAGGGCTCCCTTTAGCATATTCAAAAGATATGCAAGAAGACAAAGAATGTTTATTTAATGTTTGTGATACATTATCACTATCTTTAAAAGTATTATCAGAAATTATATCTGGCATTGAAGCTTGTCCACAAAACATGTTAAATGCTTTGGAAAAAGGCTTCCCTACTGCTACAGATTTAGCAGATTGGTTAGTAAAAAAAGCAAACATTCCTTTTAGAGATGCCCATCATATTACAGGTAAAATTGTTAAATTTGCAGAACAACATAATATGAGATTAATGGACGTTCCTTTAAAAGAAATGCAAAGCGTATGTCCAAAGATAACTCAAGATGTATACAATGTTCTTAATGTCGAAGCCTCAATGAATGCAAGAAACAGTTATGGTGGCACAGCGCCTGAACAAGTAAAAGCTCGACTTAATGAAGATTAATGAAATGCTTATTAAAACTAGCAGATTATATTTTCGGGAAATGAACGATCAAGATTTTGATTATCTTTATAAAGTTCTAGCTGATCAAAATATAATGAAACATTATCCTTATGCATTTGATGAAAAACGTGTCCGTTCATGGATTAAAAGAAATATTGAACGTTATCAAATTTTTGGATTTGGTCTTTGGGCAGTGTGTTTAAACGACACTAATGAAATGATTGGGGATTGTGGTTTAACACTTCAAAATATAAATGGTGTAATAAAACCTGAAATCGGGTATCATATACGTGCTGATCAACAAAGAAAAGGATACGCAAAAGAAGCAGCAATTGCCGTTAGAGATTGGACTTTTACCAATACACCTTTTAGGCAAATTTATTCATATATGAAATACACTAATGAACCTTCTATTAAAACAGCTATTTCTTTTGGATGTCATCTTGTAGATGAATTTGAAGATGACGAGAATAAAATCACAAAAGTATATATGATTTCAAAAGACGAATGGGAAAAGCGCTGAATATATTCTATTTCTTTTTTCTTAGATTATAAAAGAAAATAGAAAGTCCTAAAGCATAACCAAATAAAACAGAAGAAAGTAGAAACCAAAAAATATAATGTATTTGAGTAATATTTAAACTTTCACCATTTAATAATTTACTATGCAAAGCATCAGTATTACTTTTTAACCAATAATATGGGCCGAATTTTTGTGAATTAACATATTTACAATCATATTCATTTATTGAAAAACATTTTGTAACATAATCAATTGGCATATAATTATAATATTGTTTATCTTCACTTACACCATAGCGTTTTGAGTATGAGTATTTTATATTTTTTTGACTAAATTCAATTTCATATACAGGTTTATTTTTAACTATTGATTTTTCTGTATATTTACAAACATTATTTTCACATACTAAACGATTATATGTTATTGGATGTCCAATTAATTCTCCAAAAACAAACATGAAAACAAACAAGAACAAGACCGTAAAATTAGCAATTTTAAAATTTAAATTATTCTTATTATCTATATCATTTTCTTCCATTTTAAAAATCTTAACCCATTATTTTTATTAGATATTTTTTTATACAAATAAAAATTTTAATTTTTTTTGTAACTTATTTTATTCTAGCACGTTTAAAGGGTATAGAAAAACAAAAACGGAAATTTATTAACACATAAAAAGACTTTAACTAGAACGATTAAGGACGACGAAGATGGAAAGACCAGAATTCAACTTGAAAAATTTAACTAATCAACAATATGTAAGCGTTTTCTTAGTATGCTTCACAAGTATGGTGATGGTCGTCGTTTTAGCTAGCCTATAAGATTTTTTTCATAACTCTCCGTAAAACTAAATCCTATCTCCTTTATAAGGTGATAGGATTTTTTTATGCTAGATTTCTTATAAAACTGTTTTATCAAAACGAAGTATTGTCTGCTACATAACAAATAATATCATTTTTTAAATATAATTCTTGAAGCTTATTCATATAATCCAATGAAACATCTCCGCCAATTTCATAAGCATATTTTTGGCCTAACTGTTCCCATTTACTTTGTCCTAATCTATGAAATTTAAGGATATTAATCTCAAACAAATTATTCTGTTTCATAAATTTTATAATTTTTTGAGCATTTTCTATACTATCATTAAAGTTTGCAATTACAGGATAACGTAATACCAGTCTGCCTTTCCATTTTTTTTCTTTTAGCATACTAATATTGCTAAGTGTTTGTTTATTCGAAACACCTGTTCCTAATTTATGTTTTTCATCATCCATATTTTTTACATCTACAAATGCAAAATTTATGTATTGCATCAAATTCCAAAACTTTTCAGAAGGAATATTAGCTGAAGTCTCAACAGCTGTATGAATCATTTTTTCTTTGCATTTTTCTAGAACTTGAAGCAAAAAATCATATTGTAAAAGAGGTTCTCCTCCAGAAAAAGTTACTCCTCCATCTAGCCCCCAATTACTAGAATCTCTTATGAGAACATTCATTAACTCATCAACAGAATAATATTTTCCGCAAACTTTTAAAGAATGAGCTGCACAATACTTTGTACATTCAAATGATGTACATTCACTGCAAATTTTCCAATTTATTTTTGGGCCACTTATTTCGTCAAAAACAACACCGTTTTTTTTGCATCTTTTCACACATGCTCGACAGCCGTTTTTCCATTTACAAACTTTGTCTGAAAACATTAAATGCGGTTTTGTTTCGAAATTTTCAGGATTTGCACACCACTTACAACGCAAAGGGCATCCAGAAAAGAAAACATTAGTTCTACAACCTGGTCCATCATGAACAGAAAATGCTTGAATATCAAAAATTAATGCTCTTGATTGTTTTTCATTAGTCATTATTATTTAATATTCCTTTTTACGATAAAAACAATTTAACGTTTTTTATATTTTTCACAACCACATGCACCACAAGTATTGTAAGCCCAATTTTCTTTTTCAAATCCCTTACATGTCCCAATACCATACTTATTTGGGCATTCAAAAAAAGCACAATTACCGCATTTTTCAGCTAAAACAAATTTAGGACAAGCTTCACTACCTTCACCATCAATAGGAACTATCATTTTGCTTAAAGCACACATGCCTTTTTCACAGTCTAAATGAATATAATTTTTACAATCAAAATGTTTCATATATTCCCCCTACTTATGCTTGTTCATATTCTGTACGATAAATTACTTCATCTTGAATAGGTTTGCCTATTTCACACCAATATTGCGTAAATCCAGCAACACGAACCATCAAATCACGATAATTATCCGGTTTCTTTTGTGCATCTCGTAATGTATTTGAATCAACCACATTAAATTGAACATGGAACCCTCCTTTACGCATATATGCTGAGACAACATCTAACAACTTTTTAGTTCCTTGTAATCCCTGTAAAGCACTCGGATGTATTTTCAAATTTAATTGTGAATTTTGACAATCACTATGGTCGTAACATGTAGCAGATTCAAAAACTGCATATATTCCATTTTTATCTGTACCTGCCGCTGCAGAAACTGAACCATCTGAATATGTTGTCCCTGCTAAGCGTCCTGCTGGATCTGCTAAAGTAATAAAGCCTTGAGGACCATGTGTTGATACAGAAATTTGACACATATACAAAGGCTTTGCATAATAAGACTTAAAACTATGAATAAATGGTATCATTGCATCTTCATACCATTTTAAAAACTGATCTGCTTCCCATAAAGCATTTCCATACTTTGGTGCATTAACAGCATCGGCAAATATTTCTTCATATTTACTTGCATTTTGCGTTGCTTCACGATAATCCGGACTAAACACTCCCGTCTCATAAGCCGTTTTAAATCCATAATTATTAAGCATAGCATCAACGACTTGATCAAGTGTATATTTTTTATCAACGAATACAAGCTTGTTCAATGCCGCTAATGAATTTACAAAAGTAATTGTACCACAAGATTCAAAATTAATAGAAGCGTTATAACGGCACCCCCCATCACTTAAACTTATACCATCTCTAAAACAATCTGGTTTAAGCATAGATGCCATAACAGGTGGCATTTGTCTTCTCCATATATCCATTTGAATATTATTAACTTTATTTGCTGCATCAATAATCATATGCATATATTCTAACCATTGATCTTCAATGGCCTTTATAGAATCAAGCTTTTTGTCATGTTTTGGAAGAATTTGTTTATTTAAACGATTATCATAACCATTAGTTAAAACTAATTCTAAAACTTTAGGCATAGCAATAAAATGAACACCACTGCCACAAGTTGGACTTGCACCTCCAGGAATCCAAGTTATTTTTCCGTTATAATTTAATGGCAAAAATGTTCCCGGAGAAGATTCCAAACATCCCCCTAAACACCACGCACGGGCATCTTCGACATTCATTCCTTCAGAAGCATAATTTTTAAGCATATAATTCATTCCCTGCTGATTATTCATCCAAGCAGGATAACCCATACCTAATTTTGTACAAGATGCAGCTTTCATTAGGAATGTATCAGGAGTTCTTTCGTCATAAAGAACAGACAGTGTTGGTTGAGTAGTTTTACAGCGCATACCAGCTTCAACAATTAAATACTCTAATGGAGTTACTGCAGATAACCCATCTTTTGTTAATCCTCCTAAAGATAGATTATTAAATGTATTTCCCGAAAGAACACCCCCTGTTACACCAGCTGAGGCAAAGCATTCTATACATGTAATTTTAATACGATATAATTCCAAAAGCTCTATAACTTCCTCTTCTGAAGTAATTCCTTCTTCTATATCTTTTTCATAATAAGGTTGTAGCACCTGCCCAATACGACCTATTGACATTCCTGACATAGGATCTTCATTAACAACAGCATAATGACATGCCAATGTCATTTGTAAAGCTTCTCTAAAAGTTGCTGGGGCTTTATGAGCAATATTTCCCATAACAACAGCTATTTCTTCATAATTCTTTTTAAATTTAGGATCCGTTTCAATTGAAGCTAAATATTTTGCACGATCAGCATAATTTTGACACCATTTGCTCATACCTTGAGCCATAATCTTCATAGCTTCATAATAATATCCTCGGCTCATACCTAAGACTTCATCATCTCCGGCCTCACCCATAGTTTCTAATATTTTTTTATTACAAAGCTCAACAATTCCGTCCCAACCATATTGCAAAGGCAAATAATAATTCATTACTTCACGGCCTTGAGGAATACAATATGAATCAAACATACATATTACTGAATCCATCATCGCCTTATGTAATTTATAATTAGGAGTATCTTTTCCATATTTTGTACTAACATCTTCGACAGAACAGCCGTCCCATGATTTAGAGGCTTTGACTAAAACAGGAACATCTTCCTTTCTCATACCAAATTTTTTTGCAATAGAAATGATATTTCCATAACTTTTTGTAACATTACCCCCACCAGCACCAACTATAGAAACAGCATCTGCTTCAGCTTCGACAGGAGCATCAACTTCGTTCATTAAAGCTTCTGCAGCTGCATTAAAAAAACTAGCTGTAATCCAAGGAAATGGGAAAGCACCACGAACATTCCTTGTTTTCTGCATTACTAATTTTTCCCAAGGCAAAATAGTAGGAGTAGAATGAGAAAGAGCAGCAGCTTCAGCTTTAGCTTTTCGAATAATTGTTACATCACCTGCATTTTCGAACCAAGCTCTGTTAAACCAATACGGATATTCCATATCAACGGTATTTTTTAAATCGTAATAAATTTCTAGCAATTTCTCACAATTTTCTGTTTTTTCAGGTACATTTTCTTCTTTATTTTCAAAAGAATTAGCATTAATACCATGTTTTTTGAGGAGTTCATTCATTAATTCTTCATTGGCCATACTCTTTCTCCTAAAAAAGTTTTTAATATTGTATATTATTACCAAAATTATTTCAAATTGTTATATTTAGACATATCAATATATAAAACAGTCTTTTTTAACGAATAAGACTTTCATATCAATCCTTAAAACTAAATCCTATCAAAATTTAAATAACCATTTGACTTTAAAACAAAAAAACTAATAAAATTAAGAGCTAATAATTTTATGCTAAAATTCATATAATAAGGATCTATATGCTATATGTATGAAAATTTTGAAGATTATGATTTAACATTTAGCTACTATACAATTATTGCTTTAGTAATAGGGTCTATTATCGGTATAATTACATTTAATGTTCCAACAAAAATTGCTAAAAAAAAGAACTTAGATCCTTCATATGTAAAGCTCATAAAAATACTTCAATGGTTAAGCATCATTAATGGTGCAACATGGGTTATTGCTTTGGTTATGTCCTTAGTTTTCAAAAAAAGCATTAAAAAATAAAAGCTATTTTAACTTATAATATACGTAATAAATTCGTTATAAAACACTTCATATATTAAACAATAATTTACCTAAATAAGTATAGTATAGTTTTAAAGTTTTTTTATGGAGTATATCAATGTCTAAAACATTTATATTAACAGCAGGCGGTTCTGGCGGTCATGTATTTCCAGCTCAAGCTTTAGCACAAGAACTAATTAATCGTGGACATAAAGTTGTATTTATTACAGATAAAAGAGGAACTTCTTTTTCTGGAATGTTTCCAAATTCTCAAGAATATAGAATACATGCTGGAGCTTATGCAAATTTAAGCAAAATACGTAAACTTAAAGCTTTATTTAATATGGGCATTGGCATATTACAAGCAATTAAATTAATAAATAAAATTAAACCTGCTGCTGTTGTTGGTTTTGGAGGATATGCTTCATTTCCTACAGCTTTTGCTGCAGGCTTATTACATACACCATTAATATTACATGAACAAAACAGTGTTTTAGGTGGAGCAAACAGAGTATTGGCTCGTGGAGCAAAATTAGTTGCAACAACTTTCCCTGAAGTAGCTAGAATACCAGCTAATTTAAAAACAAAATGGACAGGAGTTCCTGTTCGCCCTCAAATATTAGAATTAAATAAAATAGAATATAAAGCACCACATAATAAGCTTAATATTTTAATTTTTGGAGGCTCTCAAGGTGCTACAATATTTAGTAAAGTAATACCTCAAGCTTTTGAATTAATTCCTGAATCAGAAAAATCAAAATTAACAATTACACAACAAGCAAGACAAGCTGATTTAGCTGAATTAAACAACTACTATGACAGAATTAATTTAAAAGTAGAAACAGGCTCCTTCTTTACAGACATGGCTGAAAGACTACAAGTTGCAGATATTGTTATCTGCCGTGCAGGAGCTTCAACAATTGCCGAACTAACAACAGCAGGTAAACCTGCAATTATTGTTCCTATATTACATTCACCAGATTTACATCAATTACATAATGCGGAATATATGGGTAAAAATGATGCTTGTTGGTTAATTGAAGAACCTGATTTTACACCAGAAAAACTACAAGAATTAATTTTATCATTATTAAATGATCCTTCTCAATTAAAAGAGAAATCTGATAATGCTAAAAAACTTGCAATGATTGATGCCGTTTCAAGATTTGCAGATGCAGTTATAGAAACTTCTAAGTAAGAAAAAGCCACATAATGTGGCTTTTTTTAATCTCTAAATTTATCTTGATTTTGCTTGAGTTGCCATACGAACCGCATTCATCATAACTTGGTTCTTTCTAACTTGGAAAGCTGCTTTTCCACCATTTGGACCTAATTGTCCTTTACCTTCATCAGATACAGCATCCCAAACCTTTTGCATTTCTTTAGGATTTAACCAATATTCAGGTTTAAATACACTTGTTAATTGACGTGTTTTTGTTAAATCTTGAATTATTGTATTACCATCGTTTTGTTCTGCCAAATAATCTTGAGAAGATAAATATGTTCCCTTTGCCTTTAAAGACTTCAAAGAATCTTCAAAATTATCTGATTTAGCAGCAGCTGCTAATAAACCTGATTTAAGCAATTGATCTTTATTCAATTCTTTTGACGCTTGAGCTTGTAATGTCTTGCCTTGTGTTACCATCTTATTGATTTCAGCACCAGACCATTCAAAATAATCTCCACAAATAACATTTTTATCATTAACAGATAAACTCATAGGATTACCTGATAAATTTATATGTTTAACTTCACTTTGTTGTAAAGCTTTTGACAATTTTTGAGCATGCTCATCACTTAAGCCACAAGAAGCCATTTCAAAAACTTTTAAATTTTTCAATTTAGGAAGTTTTTCCATTAAGCCATCGAAATCAGCATTCATAACATCTGTTTTAGATAAGTTTAAATATTCAAGAGATTCTGGTAATTTAGACCAATCAACTTTTTTATCATCACTTCCTGTTAATAAAGACATTTCACGCATAGTGAATTTCTTTAAATTATTATGACCTGCTACTTCTAAAACAGAATTAGCAATCACACCAGAAAAGCTTCTATCGACTTTGCAGCGTTCAACTTTTAATGAAACCAAATCTTTGCCTTGCAAATCTTCTTCCATCTTTCCATTAAATGTTGAATCTACTAATGTTAAGCTTGTCATATTTACATATCTTGGTGTGCCATACATACCGATTTCAGCATTAACTAATGTTAAATCTCTTACAGGAAAATCTTGGTCATTAATTTTTTTATCTAAATCTTTTTGGAAACGATTATTTGATGAACAATGTTTTAAGACCAATGCTTTTTTGTCATACTTCTTAACAGTATCCATAATTTTATCTGGATCAAAAAGGTTTAAATCAATACAAACAGCTTTTGAAGCATCAACCAATTCTGTAGCAACTCTTGGGCATACATCATTAATAGTACTAGGATCAGAACCTCTACCAATCTTATATCCCATTGTGTAAGCTGCATCTGTTGCTTTATAATAAGCTTCACGTTCTGGTGTATTTTCTGCTGGCATATTTTGTACTGGTGTCATAGATTTTCTCCCCCTTAACGGCCATGAGACATTGATTTTCTCAATGCATTAGCTGTTACGATACTCTTATTCTTGATAAAGCTTGGACGTCCTTCTTTTCCATCCATTTGTTCTTTTTGTTTATCAGGAACATTATTCCATAAATTTTGCATATCCTTTGGATTAGACCAATTATTAGGTGTAAACACTTGATCTAAAGATTTTGATTCCCAAATATGTTCAATTAAAGTTTTGCCTTTTTCATCAGCGACTAAATAATCTTGTGGTTTTAAAGGCTTTAACTTTAAAAACTCCCCTATTTTACCTGCTTTTGCTGCAGTATATACATCTTTAGCTCTTTCTTCATCGCTTTGATTTGCATATACTTCTCTTGCAATTTCTTGATCTCTTACAACTTCATATTTTTTGTAATTTTTTGCTTCAGCTTCCTTCAATTCATTTAAAGTACTTTCTTCAGCAATATTTTCACATTCTCTACGTAAAATATCAGTTACAGGATTTTTAGGTTTATCCATTAATTTTGTTTCATAAACATGGCATTCTTCATTGTTTAATGAAGTAGTCAAATCTTTTGCTGCTTTATCATCTAAAACATTACCTGATAAATCTATTCTCCATAAATTTGTATCAGGTAAAACTTTAATAATATCTCTAGCTTCGGTTTCACCCATATAGCAAGAAGACAAACCTAAGTCAGTTAAATTTTTATTTTGTCTTAAATTTGCAGCAATTTGAGTTGCACAATGCCAATCACGAACAGGACAATTTGAAACATTTAAATTTGTAACACAACTTGGTAATTTAGCAATAAATTCTCCACCATTATCTCTAAACAATGATTGATTACCAGACAAATCTAAAGTCTTTAAATTTGTTGCTGAAGCAATTCCTTCAAAAAAACCTTTCGATTTATCTGAATTAATATTGCAATCTCCCAACTTAAATTCTTCAATTTTTGTATTAGCCAAATTTGGTAAAAATGTACCATTTTCAATTGAAGGTTCTACATCACTATGAGTAATTGAAACACTCTTCAATGTTTTACTTTCTTCAATTCCTTTTTGGAATTTACGATAGCAATTATCACCTAAAGCAACTTCATTTAAAGAAATTTTTTCAATTTCTGTTTTAGCTAAAGCTTCTAAAACATCTCCAACAGCATTATGTTCGCCCCAATTTCTTCCAGCATTAGTTCTCATTACAGCTAAAGGCGTTTTTGTAAATCCCCACATTTTATTATGTTGATCTATTACTAAAGATTTAGCTGTGCTCATAGGAAGAATTTCCGCAATAGCCTTACCTGCTTCTTTTGGAGAATCATAAAAGAAACCATAACCTATAACAATTTCACCATCTTTTGGATTTAAAATAGCATCAGCAACTTCAGCAGCTTTTTCTGGAGAATAACCTGCTTTGTATAAAATACTTGTTGCTTTTAATTTATTTTCAGCCATTTAAAGGAACACCCCATAAAATTGTTTTTTCTGCACTATTACGTTGTAATACTGTTGTTAATGCTTCAGTTGTTATAGCTGCATCATCAGGTAAAATAATACATTCAGGATCATTTTCTCCCAAAAGATTTTCAAGTTCTGATAATGTCTTAGCAACACTTGCATAACCTGTTTTTACCAAAATCTTTTCTTGCCATTCTTCTGTTAATTGATAAACAGGACAATCTGCAACTTTTGGCTTTTTGTATTCCATAGCCATTTGTAAAGCTGTTTCAGGAACCATTTTTTCAATATCAACTTTAGTTGACATATTCATTCTCCGTACTATCTAGCACCACGACGACGCATTTCTGCAGCGTATGATAAAGTTGGAACTGTAGGTTCTTTAGTATTTTCTACATTCTTTAATTTAGATTGAAGATCAGACTTACCTGACTTAGAAGCTTCGTTATTTACTAATTTTTCTTTATCAATTGTACTACGTTTTTCCATCTTAGTTACAAAGATAGGATTATAAACTGTTTCCGTTGAACTAGCTACCATAGCTTCACCAATTGTCTCTCCAACAGAACTATCACGAAGCATCATAGCACCTGATAAGTAAGCTGAAACTTCATCAGGATTTTCACGTCCCTTTGTGATGAATTCAACTTCTTTATTGATCTTTTCTGCTGCTTTTGGATCTTTTCTATCAATGTATGTAATAGAATTACGAGCAAACATTTCTTGAACTTTTTGATCAACGTCTTCACTTACGATAACAGTTCTATGAGCCTTTTCATCTGAAATAACATGTGTAATTACAGCTTCGCCCTTATCGTTTGTTAATAATGTTGTTAATCCTAATCCTGTTTCTGAACGATTTTCAGCAATCTTTACAGTTTCATCTTCACGATCAACTTCACTTAAAGTTGATAATGATTGGTTCCATAAAGATTTCATGTTTGCTTGAGACAATGCTGGGATTGCTAATGCTCCAACAAATGTATTGTGCGGAACTAAATCTTGAGGCATTGGAGCTTCCATAACTGTAACATCTGATAATACAGCTGGCACAATTGGTTGATCAGCTACTGTATCAACATTATCATTAATTACAGACATTTCACGAACTTGTTTGTATTCAGGTTCTGCTGCTGCACGTTCTTGAGCACGTTTCAAACTTGTATTGATAGCAAAATCAGAAATTGCTTCATTTGGATTTTCAATTCTAAATCCTGCTGATTTTTCAATAGCATCAACAACTTGTTCACGAATAACAGCATTTTGTGCTGAAGGCAATTGAGAACGATCTACATTGTAAACGTCTTTCAAACGACTTGCACCAGAAAGCTTTCCTTCTTCTAATTCAGGATCGCCAATACCATGATGTGCTGCAATCTTTTTAGCAATTGCATACATTTGTTCCATTTCTTCACGTTCAATGCCTAATGTTTCAGCATGTCCTGGCTTAAAGATACGTTCCATCCAAGCTTCTAAGCTTGCTTCTAAACGATCACCTCTTGTTGCCAAACGTTCTGTCATATCACTCTTTTGAGGTTTAAATCCTTCACGAGGTTTACCGATACGACCGCCACCAATTCTACCTGTTCCAATTCTCTTTGGAGTAGTTGTAGCAGTTGGATTTTCAACAGATGCATTTTCCATGTACTTTGTGGCTAAACGCAAATCGATTTCTAATGACTTCAAATATGTTTCATATTCTTGGCTCAATTGTAAATCAGAATTCTTATATAAAGCAGATTCAGGATTTGTCAATTGTCTAATATCAGCAAAGAAACCAGCCATTTGTTCTGCAACTTGTAATGTTTTTGGAGCATTTTGAATATTTAAAATTTCTTCCTGTGGAATAGCAGCTTTTTCTTTTTCTGTTAATCCACCTGTTCTATAAACCATTAAGTCTTCAACAAATGCATTTGGATCATTCTTATATAATTCTTCATTTGAATAATACAACTGAGTTAAAGGAACTCCTGATAAAGATCCTGCAATACGATCTGCAATATCAGCTTCTGATGGATCTGGTAAGTTCATCAAATCTAATTCAACGCCTAAACGTGAAACGAATGGCTTATCCATATCTTCAGAACCCATACCTTCAGTAGCAGGGTTACCTGTAAAGTTTACTCTAAATGTTGGAGGGAAAGCATTACGAGACAATGTTACAGGACGATTACCACCAGCTAATACTTCACATGTATCAACCTTTGGATCAGCTAACATAGCTGTATATTCATATAATTTTTGTAATGTACCAGGTTTACAACGGTTAATTTCATCCAATAATAAAGGACGACCATAATCTGCTGAATTTGGATCTAATACACGAACAGCTGCGCCATCACGTGTTGTAATACCAATACTTTGAGCACCGCCTTTATCTTCAATACCTTCTAATTTGCAAACTTGTTTCAAACAAGAGGAGAGAACTTGTTTTTGATAGTTTTGTTGTTCAAAAGTATCACCTTTTACTTGGATACCATTCCAATCGATAGCATAAACTTTCTTTCCATTACGTTCTTCTTCAGTAAAAGCTTTACCTAAAGCATTACGTAATAAAGCGATACTTTGTTCTTGCAATCCTTGGCTAGCATCTTTATTTCCAAGCATCAATTTTGAATCAATAGCTGCTTTTTCTGCATCAGCTGCTGATGTATCGAAAACTGTTTCACAGAACAATGTTCCCATATCAACATCTTTACAGTTAACCATTAAAGCTCCTTTAGGGTGAGTTAACTTACCTAAAGTCTTAAATGCGAAAGATTTACCAATTGATGGTGCTCCAATGTAGCCAGAAATATAACTTTTCTTAGCAGCATCAGTTCTATTTGGATCGCGCAATGTTAATTCTTGTTTTAAGTAAGGAAGCATACTACGTGATGGTAGCTTACGCATTAATTCAAAATATAAGCGTTCATCAACAGATATACCTTCTTTTCCCTCACGAAGTGTTTGGAATGTCAAACATCCATCATCACTTGCAAGAGTTTCGAATTCACCAGCCTTATTGTGTCCAACTGGCAATGGTGTTTCTTCTAATCCGAAATAAACTTCTTTCAATTCAGCCATTTTCTCTCTCCTAAAATGGTTTTAAAACCAACTATTTCCTCTTTGAGCTTGTATAGTTGTTAACAAGCTATTAAAATCTTTTGACTTCTTTGATGTCTTTTGAGCATCAACTTTTCCCATTTCTTTCATACGACGATTTAACATCATATTTAAGGCTGTATCAATATCCTTTGGTCCAGAAATGTGAACTCTATCAATTCTTTGAGATCCCTTACCTTTTGAACGTTCATCGGCTAAATCTTCAATCTTATTACGACCTTTTTTAGTCAATACTAAGTTAAATGTAATTTCACCTTTTGATTTTTCACATAAGGTATCAATCATAGGAACTGACTTATTTTGATCATTGAAATCACCATCAGATATAATGAAGAAGTGCGTTGCTCCTGCATACTCATCCTTCTTATTATTTTTAATTTTTTCCATGGTCTTTTCAATGCCATCAGACATCATATCAGCAGAGCCACCACATTTATCGCGAAGACTTGCAATTCTCTTAGCAATATCTTTTGAATTTTGTCCAGGTTCTGCAATTGGATAGCAATAAGGATCACCAGCTCCTACTACATATACATTGAAACAAGGATTATCTTTTGCAGCTTCATACATTACACAAGCTGTAGCTAAAGCTGTTTCAAATGGACTATCTTTACCTGTACCCATAGATCCAGAATGATCAATTAAAATTGCAATATCAATTGGAGCAGGTTTCTTTTCTGGTTCACCCTTTACTTTAAAATGTTCAAAATCACGTTCATCAACTTGTTGGCCTGTTGCCAATTTAACCTTACGATCTACATAAGATCCAATATCAAACTTATCTAAATCACCATCTTCAGGTACTAATTCACGTTTATTTGAATCTTTTGGCTCGCCCATATACATATTTTGCATTTGCTTTAATGCAACTTTAACTTTACGAGCGGTTTGTTGATGATCTTTAATAATTTGTGTGTATTCATTTAAAGAACGAAGTTCTGAAGGAATAAAATCTTTAAGTGAATGTTGTTCACCTTCTTTATCTGAATTACCAGAAGGGTTCCATTCTTCATCACCTTTACGTGCTTGTGAAGATTGTCCCTTTGTATTTTTATCATTTTCAGCTGATTTAGTATTGTTTTCGTTATTTTCTTTATTTACTAAATCCTCAATTGACTCTCCTTTATCAGGATTATTGTCTTGATTATCTCCTTCTTTACCATCCTGGCCTTTTTCACCATTCTGGCCTTCTTGGCCCTCTTTTCCTTCTTGGCCATTTTGTTCATCTTTTCCATCAGCTTTATCTTCTTGTTTTTGACGCAAATCTTTAATGGAATTACTCATTTGATTTTCCATTTGTTGCATCTGCTGATCTATATCTTGAGAACTATTTGACTGTTCTCCTGTTCTCTCTCCATTGGAAGATTGTTGAGAAGTAGACTTACCACTTTGAGATTGTTGAGGTTGTTGTTGATTATCATTCTTTGGTTGATCACCAGCACCACCATTTCCCATCTGCATTGATGGGCTTTGTTGTGCTTGATTTTGTTGATCTTGACCATCTTCGCCTTGACCTTCTTGTCCCTGCTGGCCTTGTTGTCCCATTTGTGATTGTTGACCTTGTTGTTGATCAGAATTTTGTTGTTTTTGATCACCATTTTGGCCCTGTTGACCATTTCCATTTTGGCCATTTTGAGAATTCTTTTGGTTTTCTTCTTGTTGTCTTTCTTGTTCTTCTTTTTTCTTGTTCATTTGTTCTTCACGTTGACGAACAATTTCAGGAATTAAAGGAGAAACAAAACGATCATACATTTCGTCAATAATATCACAACGTTTATGAGAACAGTCTTCCATCTTCTTTGCATAGAAAGATGCACCCATTAATCTATCACGTGCTTGTGGTTGAGCTTCTTCTAATTGTGTGCACATATGACGAATTTCATTAAAGCACTGATCAGCTGTCATAGGTTTTCCTTCTTTATCTACGCCAACCAACCATTCTTTACGTACACCTAATCTTTCCCAACCATTTGGTTCGTCTTCCATTAACCCGTTATTTACATAGAACGAATAACGCATTAAGTTTTTAACGTTCATAAACAAATCCATAATTTCTGGATTCTCTTTCTTTTCAGGCAAACCACCACTTAAACCAAGGCATAATGTTGTTTCAACTGTATTTACAGCTGTACCAAAATCTTGAGCAGAACGTTGAGATTGATTTACAGCATATCTATTTGCATAGTTATTTTCTGCTTCATCAAAAATGTAATAGCGCATTTTATAATCAGTCATCGCCATTAACATATTGTGTTCTGCAACTTTTTGTTCATCTTTAGGAAGTTCATTAAGCTTGCGCATTACTTCACGGCATTCTTGAACTTTCTTATAAGCTTCATCAGAACCTTTTGGCTGATAAATTGTACCTTGAGAGTGTCCAATTTCATGCATATTTGCTGCACGAGCATTTTCAACACCAATCATCAAGCTCCAAACCATATCCAAATTGATCATCTTATCTTGAGAATTATAGTAATAAGATACATCTGGATATCCTTGATCTGGCATACCCCAACGAATTTTTGTTCCTGGATTTTTAATCGCTGTTGCAATAATAAATGCGTTTTCTCTTAATTCAGTTCTAGCATCAGGGCAATGAGCTATTTGGTCCCATAAAGGCAATTTTGTTAAAGGCTCATTTATATTTTTTCCAACTAAATTCTTTTCCCAATTTTGTCTTAAATTTGGTGTATTATCAATAGTTGCTAATGCTGCGCCCCAAAGCATTTGGTTATAAGGGGATTTTAAAGCTGGTGTTTTTGATGTTTTACCTGTAGACATAGCTTCACGAACTTTGTCCAATTCCTCTTCAAAAGAAGTCGAATCGGTAGCCAAAGGACGAATTTTCCCTACTAATTCGTCAAATAATTCAGGTGTAAATTCGCGTTTTCCAAACTTTCCCGCAGCCCAATATCTTACTTGATTCAATGGGTTATCAAGGATTTCGTCAACACTACTTCCAGCTTTGTTTTCCATAATCTATGCCTTAATTGTACTATTTAATTGAATATAGCAAAAATTCAATATATTTGCAATATATTTTAGACAAAATTATACAAAAAATTTTAAGTTTTTCGTTATTAATTTTTTTATGAAAATTAATCTTCTTTTGGAGTTTCAATGCAGATTAATGAATATTCAATTGGAATATCATCAAATTTTTCAGGAACATCAATTAAAGTATCAAAATCAATAAAAGTTTCTTTAAATGGACATGACCATTTATTATCATTAAAAACAGGTTTAACTTTAAATCTAAACCATGTATTTCCTTCATTTTTTGCAAACCATAAAGGATTAGAAACTATATTCTTAGATAAATACCATTCACGAAATTCTCGTTTCAAAGTAATAATTATATTATTCAATACACTTAGAACATTAATATTATTTTCAATAACTTTATTAATATCACTTTGATAAGATTTTAAGCATTCAATTATATCAGTAATCTCACATCCATGTAGAGAAAGAACTCTATTTACCAAAACCTTATTATCTTCTTTTATAGATAATGAAAATTGGCCATTTTCTTCTATAGAGAAATTAATTTTAAGCTTTTCTGAATTATATATTTCCATAAAATAATTCCTTTAAATATGTTACATTGTTTTAATGAATATTGTCTAAGAATTTAAGCATTTTTTCAACTAAAAAAAATGCCACCTATATTTCAAGATGGCATTTTCAAACTTAATTAATAAAATTATTTATTTAAATAATCTCTTACTAAAACTTCTGCAATTTGAACAGCATTCAAAGCTGCACCTTTACGCAAGTTATCAGCTACGCACCAAAAGCTCAAACCATTATCAACTGTTGCATCAGATCTAATTCTAGATACATAAACATCATCTAAACCAGCAGCATCAACTTGGGTTTGATATCCTGCATCAACTCTATTATCAACAACCATAACGCCAGGTGTTTTCATTAATATTGTTCTAGCAGCTTGATCTGAAATTTCATTTTCACATTCAATATTTACATACTCACCATGACCTACAAATACAGGTACTCTAGCACAGTTAGCATGAAGCTTAATTGAAGGATCTAAAATCTTCTTTGTTTCAGCTGCCATTTTCCATTCTTCTTTAGTAGCACCATCATCTAAAAATACATCAATATGAGGAATTACATTGTAAGAAATTTGCTTTGTAAACTTCTTAACTGTTTCACCCATTCTATCTAAACCAATGCTACCTTCATAAACTAATTTTGATTGATCCCACAATTCATCAATTCCTGCCTTACCTGCGCCAGAAACAGATTGATATGTAGAGACAACAACACGTTTAATCTTAAATTTTCTATGCAATGCAGCTAATGGAACAACCATTTGAATAGTAGAACAATTTGGATTAGCAATAATGCCTTTCTTCTTATATCCGGCAATAGCTTGTGGATTTACTTCTGGAACAACTAATGGAACATCAGGATCCATACGCCATTGACTTGAGTTATCAATTACAACACAACCAGCTTCTGCCATCTTTGGTGCCCATTTTTCACTAACAGATCCACCAGCACTCATTAAAGCAACATCAGCTTTACTAAAATCAAATTTAGCTAAATCTTCAACAACTACAACGTCATCACCAAAAGATAATTCTTTACCAACTGACTTTGGAGAAGCTAAAGCATAAATTTTATCTACAGGAAATTTACGTTCAGCTAAAATATCCAACATTGTACGTCCAACATTACCTGTTGCACCTACTACTGCTACATTTACCATGTTTATCCCCTTTTTTAAAAAGAACAATTTTCCCTATTATAATATAAAGGGAAAAAGTTCATCCTTATAATTATTACCTAACTACCGAAAGGGAATTGTTTATAAAAAAATATAACTATCCCTTTCGGTGCAAGAGGTAATTGTTAATTACTTGGATTCATTAACCTCTGTAATACGAGCAGCTTTACCGCGTAAGTTGCGGAGGTAATACAACTTTGCACGACGTACTTTACCGCGACGTGTTACTTCTACTTTTGCTACATTTGGAGAATATACAGGGAATACACGTTCTACACCTTCACCAAATGAAATTTTACGAACTGTGAATGTTGAATTCAAACCATCGTTATTGCGAGCAATGCAAACGCCTTCATAAATTTGAATACGTTCACGTTCACCTTCAACAACTTTTGCATGAACACGTAATGTGTCACCAGCTTTAAATTCAGGAAAATCAGCTTTTGCTAATTTTGCTTGTTGTTCTTTTTCAAGCGTTTCAATTAAATTCATTTTTTTAATCCTCTTGCTTGCGTATTCTCTAAATATGCATTCCACATATCAGGTCTACGCTGTTTTGTTAATTCTTGCGACCTAGCTAAACGCCACTTCGCTATATTCTCATGATGTCCAGAGTTTAAAACTTCTGGTACCAATAACCCGTTCCAAACTGCGGGTCTGGTATATTGAGGATATTCTAGTAAGCCATTACTAAAACTTTCCTCATCTAAGGATTCAGGTGATCCCATAACGCCTGGCAATAAACGAACAATACCGTCCATCATAGCTAAACAGGCGGGTTCTCCCCCTGATAAGACAAAGTCCCCTAAACTGACTTCACGGAAAGGATAAGCTTCCAATACTCGTTCATCAATTCCTTCAAATCTTCCACATAAGAATGTTGCGCTTCCTGCATCTTTTACTTCTTCCAACATAGATTGCGAAATACGCTCTCCACGAGGAGAAAAATAAATTAAAGGTTCATTTGGTTTATAGGTTGCTTCAATAGCACTTCCTAAAATGTCAGGACGCATAATCATCCCAGCACCACCACCGAAAGGAGTATCATCTACGGTTCTGTGTTTATCACTCGCAAAATCGCGAATATTAACAACATCCATAGACCAAATCCCGTCGTTTAGAGCCCTTCCTGCCAAAGAATATCCAAGATAACCTGGAAACATCTCTGGAAACACAGTCAATACCCTAGCTTGAAATGAACTACTCATAGCATTCACTTCTCAGATTTGACTTCCACATAGTCAGGCATATTAATAAGAACAAAACCATTTTCTATATCAATTTCAGGAACAACTAAATTAGTAAAAGGTAAATAGTCTACCAAATCACCAACTTCTAACATATCCCCTGCACCAAAATTATAAACAGCTTTTACTCTTCCTAACTCTTTACCATCCATTGTTTTAGCCATTAAACCGACTAAATCTGTATGATAAAACTGACCCTGTGATAGCTTCGGCAACATACTACGTTTTACATATAATTTTGTACCACGCAATGCCTCAGCTTGATTTCGATCATTGATACCGACAATAGAAACAATAAAATCTTCTTTAATCTGACCAACAATCTTAACCTTAAATTCTACATCACCTTTTGAATTATAAAGACAATCAAACGATGCAAAATCCTTAGGTTCTTTTGTCCAACTTTTGACTTTGACTTGTCCTTTGACACCATGGGCTGTAGTTATCATAGCTAAACAAACCATTTTGTCTTCTAATGAACTAGCCATTATCAAAAATTCCTTATATCAACCGAAATTAAGCTTCGGCTGTTGCTGCAGCAGCTTCTTCAGCTTTAGCAGCTTTAGCTTTAGCGCGTTCTACTGCTTTTGCTTTTGGAGCTGATTTTTGTGGACGAGCATTTACCTTTGGAGCGTCACACAAGCCCAACTTGGACAATAATTTTGCTACGCGTTCTGTTGGTTGTGCACCTACGCCTAACCAATATTTTACACGTTCTGCCTTTACGATTACGCGATCTGCGGAATCTGATGGCAATAATGGATTGTAAGAACCAACGCGTTCAATGAAACGACCATCACGTGGGAAACGTTGATCAGCAACTACGATCTTATGGAAAGGAGCGTTTTTGCTTCCGCCGCGTGCAAGTCTAATACGAACTGTCATATTTAATTACCTCTACTTTAAAAATTATAACTAGTCTGTTTATCCAGGAAATCTTCCAAATGGATTATTAAATCCACCCATCATTTTTCCTAATCCGGCCATCTTGGACAGACCACCCAAACCGCCGAACTTTCCAAAACCTTTCATCTTCTTCATTAAGTCGCCCATTTGTTCATAAGATTTCAATAACTTATTGACATCTTGGACAGTTAAGCCACAGCCTAAAGCTATTCTCTTCTTACGAGAAGCCTTAATGATTTCAGGATGACGACGTTCACTAGGCGTCATGGAAAGAATAATCGCCTCTTGTCGTTTAAAAACTTTATCATCGATTTGGGCAGCTTCGATTTGAGCTTTGAATTTGCCCATTCCAGGCAACATTCCAATTAACCCCTTGATATCACCCATATTTTGCATTTGTCTAAATTGAGAAAGCATATCATTTAAATCAAAACGACCATCCATCATACGTTTAGCAACGCGTTCTGCTTCATCTTGATTTATTTTTTCAACTGCATTTTCAACGAGTGATACAACATCACCCATATCCAAAATACGACCAGCAAGACGTTCTGGATAGAAAGGCTCTAAAGCTTCAACCTTTTCTCCAGCACCCATAAATTTAATAGGACATCCTGTAATTTGACGCATTGACAAAGCAGCACCTCCACGTGCATCACCATCAATACGTGTTAAAACAATACCCGATATTCCTATCTTATCATTAAACTCTTTTGCAACATTTACTGCATCTTGACCACTCATTGAGTCAACTACAAGCAAAGTTTCATGTGGTTTTGCAATATCACGGATTTGTTGTACTTCGGCCATCATTTCCATATCAATATGTAAACGACCAGCTGTATCTAAAATTACAACATCATATCCACCAGTTTTTGCCATGCTCATTGCACGGCTTGCAATATTTGTTGGCTTTTCGTTTTCAATAATAGGCAATGTATCAACGCCAATTTGCTCACCCAATATTGCCAATTGCTCTCTTGCAGCTGGACGATAAACGTCAAGTGATGCCATCATTACACGTTTCTTGTCTTTTTTCAAACGAAGTGCCAACTTCGCAGTTGTTGTTGTTTTACCTGAACCTTGTAATCCTACCATCAAAACTGGTACAGGTGGAACAGCAGCTAAATTCAATTCTTCATTTTTTTCGCCCAAAGTTTCAACCAAGGCATCATGAACAATTTTAACTACTTGTTGTCCAGGTGTTACAGATTTAATAACCTGTTGTCCAACTGCTTGCTCACGCACTTTTTCTATAAAGGATTTTACAACTGGTAAAGCTACATCAGCTTCTAATAAAGCAATTCTAATTTCACGCATTGCGGAATCGACGTCGGATTCGCTAAGCGCTCCGCGTCCAGTCAGGCGACTAAAGATACCTGATAATTTTTCCGATAATGTGTCAAACATCATTCATTCCTTTATTTTATTACTTACGACAAAAATTGCGTCAGTGGGCGTATTCACCGGCTGACGAACTTCCGCAGAAGTAGAATTGTAAGACCTTTACAGTTCATAGCGCAATGATATACGCTAATTTCTGCATAAAGTCAACATTTTATAAAGCTTATTGAAAAATTATTTTGCTTCAACAAATCTTAAATTACTATCTTCAGCTTCCAGCATAAAAATTTTATCATGTGGAATTGATAATAATTTCTCGCCAAAATATAACAATGTACACCTAATCAATGCACTATGAATACAAATGCCTATAACATCATTTGTATCATTAGCTAAAATTTCCTTAATCGTAGCAATCATTCTTGTTTGCATTTGGCGTTTCGTTTCGCCATTTGGCGGGAAACATACATCCATTCCATCTTCTTCTAAACTTTGCCAATGAGGGGTTATATCTGGAAATTTTTCATATACTTGAGCTAATGTTAATCCTTCAGCATCACCAAAACAGCCTTCTATTAGATTTTTATTTTCAACTAGTGGAATATTACAAGCTTTAGCTACAATATTTGCAGTTTCTTTTGCTCTTTTTAAAGGTGAAGTATAGATAATTTTTAAGCCTAATTTAGAAATCCTATTAGCCAATTCTTCTGATTGAACTTTTCCTTCTTCAGCAAGAGGTTCATCATTTCCAGATCCTTGCCATCTGCCTTTTAAATTCATTTGAGTTTTTCCATGTCTAAACAAATAAATTTTTTTCATTTTTAGAACCTCTAGCTTAACAAAATTTTTGGAGGTTCCTTTACCACATATCATCTTATTCGTAAAGACAAAATATAAAGAGAGCCTATTATGAGCTCTCAACTTATTATTTAGCGAGACTAGAGCAAAATATTTGTTTAAGTTTATAATTAAAAAGATAGTTCAAAATCATAAAATCCGTTCTATAAGTAAAGTTCTTCCACCATTTGAAAAAGAATTTATTTATAAAGAGAATACCTTGACTGCATTATACAAATAAAAGTTAATCAAGGCGAAAGATATATCTCTGAAATTGCTTTAAGAAAGAGATTATTAATGTGAACAATTATGTTATGGGCTCGTTTTTTTCTCCAATAGCATACTGATTGTTATATTTTCATCGCAAGATATTCCTGCTGCTGCAGTGATTATTTCCAATTTTTCATCTTTTAATTCAACGATTTCGTTTTCTTTCGCTTCTTGTTCAGGAATTAATTTATTTTCTTTATCCATGATATTTCTCCAATAAAAACGCTTCTATAACAGTATAACGTTTGAAATATGATTTTGTTTACAAAAAAGATTGCGATGTGCAAATAAAGCAAGTGTGACTTTTTGTAATAAATTCAGAGTTTTTTAATTAAATTCTAGATTTTCTACTTTTAACGTAGGTTTGTAGTGGGGGCCCATAATAATCAAATCGCCAGCTGAAACATTTTTCAAATTTTCACCTTTTAATTCAACAATTTTATTATCTGTTGTATCTTGTTTAGCAGTTAATTTATTTTCTTCCATGTACTTAATCCTTATTATCTGAATTATGTTTTCCTCTCACACACTTTTGTGTGAAGCTAAAAATCTCTCTTTAATTGGTAGAAGTTTGTGATAAATAATCCCGTGAAACAGGAGCAAATCCATCTAGCGAAATATCGTCCAAAAGTATATTTCTTCCTATCTCATCACCTGCAGCAATTGATGATAATTCTTCGTCTTTGAGTACAACGATTTCATCATCTTTCATTTCCAGTCCTGTAGCCAATTCGTTTTCTTTTTCCATAGCAATTTCCCAATTAAATCACTCCACCCGCATCAAAGCGCAGGCATAAATAGGAGCTACTTTTGTAAATTTCCAAGTTTCTGCCCTGCCAAAACATAAGAAACAAGTCCTGAACAATCATTCAAGTTTCCAGCGCTTTCAAAAACACCGTTTGAACCCCCAACAGAAACTTTTTCTAATTCTTCATCTTTTAATTCAACAACTTCATTATCTGTTATATCTTGTTCTGCTTTTAATTTGTTTTCTAGAATTCCTTTTTTCATGACTATAATCTCTTGTAAAAAATGTTATTGTAAAAAGGTTAATGTATCTTGATTTTGCTGACCAGCCAGTTCAAGCATAGCTGTAGCCGTTTGTATAAGTATATTGTTTTTCGTTAATACATCTTCTTGTGCTCCAGTACCTCCAACAATATTGTTCAATTCATTATCAGTTAATTCAACATTTTTCAGTTCTTGTTCGACAGTTAATTTATTTTCTTTTTCCATAGCTATCCTCCAATAAAAGCGCTTCTATAACAGTATAACGTTTGAAATAGAATTTCGTTACAAAAAAATTATAGAGATTTCTTTTCTAAATAGTCTAAAGATAATTCAAGAAAAAAATGAGGAAAACCCATTATGAATTTTCCTCATATTATTTAATAATTTAAAATAAATTATTTTTTATTTGCTTTATCCTGAGCAATAATCAATTTTAAAGCTTCAACAGCTACTTTTACTGATGAAGATGTATCTTCACTCATTTTTTGATCTAAACCAGCTGCTTCACGTTCTTGGTTCCAAATTACATGGAAGCATGAACCACAACGGCACTTTAATGCGTCAGCTACTACGAATAATGCAGCAGATTCCATTTCACTAGCTTTAACACCTAAACGTTTCCAAGCTTCCCACTTTTGTAACAATTCATAAGAAACAGGCATTTTTGCTGGGCTATGTTGACCATAGAAAGCATCTTTACATTGTACAACACCTGTATGTGTTGTTTTACCCATTGCTAATGCAGCTTGACGTAAAGCTATTGTCAAATCTAAATTTGCTACTGCAGGATATTCAATTGGAGCATATTCTTGAGATGTATGTTCAAAACGAATAGCACCTGTTGCTACTACTATATCTCCAGATTGAACATCTAAATCGATACCACCACATGTACCTGTTCTAATAAATGTATCTGCACCAATATTATGTAATTCTTCCATAGCAATAGATGCTGAAGGCCCACCAATACCTGTTGAACATACTGAAACTTTTTCACCTAACAATGTGCCTGTGTAGATATTATATTCACGATTTTGACCTACATGGTGTGCGTTATCAAATAAAGCTGCAATTGATTCACAGCGACCTGGATCGCCAGGTAAAATTACATAACGACCTACATCACCTTCAACACAACGAATATGAAATTGTTTTTCTAATTTTTGCATTTTTAACTCCTATAAGTTATTGACTGCAAAATAGTGTAAAGGGTTTTATTTTATTTGTAAAGAAATAAGCAACTGTATAATCTATTTTTTATACAAATTAAACATTGCTACGACTAATGACCTAAAAATAGCATTTAAAAACTTATAGATTTTAACTAATCAGCTTGTCTATATGTTGACAAGAAAGATTTCATAGCAGTTAAAGCTTTTTTCAAATCTTCTTCTCTTGGCAAAAATACTACTCTAAAATGATCAGGTTTATCCCAGTTAAATCCTCTACCATTTACGAGCAAAATTCGCTTATCCATCAACAAGTCTAGCACAAATTTTTGATCATCTTTAATATTGAATTTTTCCACGTCAATTTTAGGGAACATATATAAAGACCCCTTAGCTTTAACGCATGAAATTCCCGGTATATCAACCAACAACTTATGACATAAAGTTCTTTGTTCATATAGTCTTCCACCAGGAGCAACCAAATCATTAATACTTTGATATCCCCCTAAAGCTGTTTGAATTGCATATTGTCCAGGAACATTACTACACAAGCGCATATTTGATAATAAGTTTAATCCTTCAATATAATCTTCTGCTATTTTCTTATTACCACTTAAAATCATCCATGCTGCTCTAAAACCACATGCGCGGTAATTCTTTGATAAGCCATTAAATGTTAAACAAAAAGTATCATGAATTAATGATGCTAAAGATATATGTTGCACACCATCGTATAAAATTTTGTCGTATATTTCATCTGAAAATACGGCTAAATGATTTTCTTCTGCTAAATGAGCTATTTGTTCTAATACATCAACTGGATATACAGCACCTGTAGGATTGTTAGGATTAATAACTACAATGGCTTTTGTTTTTGGAGTAATTTTTTTCTTAATATCTTCAATATCTGGATACCAATCTGACTCTTCATCACATCTATAATGAACAGCTTTACCACCAGCTAAACAAATAGCAGCTGTCCATAATGGATAATCAGGCATTGGAACTAAAACTTCATCACCGTTATCTAAGAAAGCTTCCATTGAAAACAAAATTAAATCACTAACGCCATTACCCAAATAAATATCATTAATTTGAACATCAGGAATATTCTTTTGTTGGCAATAGTGCATAACAGCTTTTCTTGCTTGGAATATACCTTTTGAGTCAGAATATGCATCAGAATAAGGAATATTTAAGATAACATCTTTTGTAATTTCTTCTGGCGCGTTTAATCCAAAAACAGCTGGATTTCCAATATTTAATTTTAATATTTTATAACCAGCCTCTTCTAGTTGTTGAGCAGCCTTTAAAACTGGTCCACGTATTTCATAACGAACACCATCTAAACGAGAAGATTTTTTAAATTCACGCATAGCATTTAATCCTTGAATAAATTATTCTTTCACAGCAAATTCTTCTGTAACAGGAACTGTTGAACGTGTTGAAATATGAACATTTGGATCATCTTTAGATATTTCTTCACCGTTTATCAATTTCTTAACATCATCACCAGACAAAGTTTCATATTCTAACAACCCCTTTGCAACAGCTTCCAAAGCATCTCGCTTTTCTGTCAAAGTCTTTTTTGTTAAATTATAAGCTTCATCTATTAATTTCTTAATTTCAAAATCAACTTTAGCTGCAGTTTCTTCAGATACATTTTTACGTTTTGATAATGAATATCCTAAAAATACTTCACCATCTGGTTCTTCAATAGCAATAGGCCCAATTTCATCGTTCATACCCCATTGAGTTACCATATTTCTTGCAATATTAGTTGCAACTCTAATATCTTGTGAAGCTCCTGTTGATACATTATCAGAACCAAATGTCAACTCTTCAGCAACTCTACCACCAAAGCAAATTGCCATTTCTTCTTTTAAATAAATATAAGATTTTGAATCTTTATCATCTGTAGGTAAAGACATAGTAACACCTAAAGCTCTACCTCTAGGAATAATTGTAACTTTATGCAAAGGATCACTATGAGGACATTCAAGCATCATTAAAGCATGACCAGCTTCATGATAAGCCGTCATTTTCTTGTCTTCTTCAGTCATAATGTGAGATTTTCTTTGAGCCCCCATCATAACTTTATCTTTTGCAAATTCAAACTCAGCCATTGTAACTACACGTTTATTTCTTCTTGCAGCTAAAAGTGCGGCTTCATTAACTAAGTTAGCTAAATCAGCTCCTGAAAATCCAGGTGTACCTCTGGCAATAGTAGAAACGTTTACATCTGGCCCCATCGGACATTTTTTCATATGGACTGTTAATATTTTTTCTCTTCCTGCAACATCAGGATTTGGAACAACTACTTGTCTATCAAAACGACCTGGTCTTAATAAAGCTGGATCTAATACGTCAGGTCTATTTGTTGCTGCAATTAAAATAACAGCTTCGTTTGTATCAAAACCATCCATTTCAACCAACAATTGGTTTAATGTTTGTTCACGTTCATCGTTACCACCGCCTAAACCTGCTCCACGATGACGACCTACAGCATCAATTTCATCAATAAAAACTAAACAAGGTGAATGCTTCTTTGCTTGTTCAAACAAATCTCTTACACGAGAGGCACCAACACCTACAAACATTTCAACGAAATCTGATCCTGAAATTGTAAAGAATGGAACGCCTGCTTCACCTGCAATAGCTTTTGCCAATAATGTTTTACCTGTTCCCGGAGGACCTACCAATAAAACACCACGTGGAATTTTACCACCAAGTCTTGAAAATCTTTTTGGATCTTTTAAATAATCTACAATTTCAACCAAATCTTCTTTAGCTTCATCAACACCTGCAACATCAGCAAATGTAACTTTCTTTTGATTTTCAAGCATTTTTGCTCGTGACTTTCCAAAGCTCATAGCTTTTCCACCACCAGCCATTTGTCTCATAAAGAAAATCCATACAGCTAAAAACAATATAGTAGGACCAAAAGACATTAAAAATGACATAATTGGATTAGCATCTTTTTCAGGAACAACGTTAACGTCAACCCCTTTAGACATTAATTCATTTATTGTATTTTCATGATACAACATTGTTGTATAATATGTCTGTCCATCTTTTAACTGGCCAGCTGCTTCACGACCATTGATAAAAACAGATTTTACACGGTCTTCTGATACTAACTTTGCAAAATCAGAAAATGAAATTTCTGTACTTCCTCTTACTGATTTTTTATCAACAAAATTATTAATGATTGATAATATTACCAACCCGGCAATAAGCCATGCTATCATATTCTTTTTCAAGGTATATTTCCTTTACATAAACTTATGAGGAGCTTTCCAAACTGTTTCCAAAGGATAATCAGTATAGAACATTCCTTCTATATTCATCTTTTTTCCTTTATACTCTAAAAAAGGAATAAAACAAATAAAATCATTTAATGAATCAAAAATTCCTGGGATAGTATTAAAAATTTTATTTGAATAATTTGTTCTATAAAAAGCCCTCTTAGCACTTTTTAAAACGTCATCATCCTGATTTCCCAATCCAACAGGTTTTATAATGCCTTTAAAATTTTCATCTCTTATTTTGAACACGAAGTTTTCATATTCATATTCACCAGCCCCATCAATTTTTACCTCAGGGCTCATATTAGATAGTTCTCTATAAACGTAAATATTTCCTTTTTTACCAAAATCAATTACACATCCACCAATAGTTGCTCCTCTAAATTTTGGCTCTTTCATTTTTTCAACAATAGATTTTACAGAATTTTCATCTGGCAAATAACTTTTATTTCCAATTAATCTAACAATTTGACAAATAGCATCTTTTAGTAATTCATCATTTAATGCATCAATATGTATTATTGCATAATTATAATTATTTAATCTTACATAATCACTATAGAATTTGGCTAACTTTGCTTGCCATATTTCTCTTTTTTTCCCATAATCTACAGATTTATTGAAAGCATATATAATGTCTTCCTTTGTTAAATGTTGACGTAATCTGCCTCTTTCAAATTGGTCTGTTTTATTACTTTCATCTTCAACCCAAGGAATATTATGTTTTCTATTAAATGCTTTTAAACTTTCAGGCAACAAATTCATTAATGGTCTAAATAACAATCTATTTTTACCAAAATGCTTAACCATACTCATACCAGCCAATCCTAGTTCGCCACTATGAGAGCTCTCTCTTATTATATATGTCTCAGCTTGATCTTGTGCATGATGACCAACTAAAAGTACAGGAATATCAGATTTTTCACACTCTTTAAACAAAAGTTTATATCTATTAATTCTAGCACTTTGTTCAATACCTGTTTTAGGCTTATCACCATTCCATGTTAAAATTCTTGTTTCAAGTCCTAATTTTTTTGCTTCATTTTCTACAAAAAGAACTTCTTTAGAAGCACTTTCTCTTAGGCCATGATTAACAGTTAAAACTATAAGTTCAATATTATGTTTCTTACAATATCTGTTAGCTAAATGCATTAATGCCATACTATCAGCGCCACCTGATACGGCTACAGCAACTTTATTTACAACCGGCATTTTTTCTTTTTTCATTAAACTTTGCATTTACAGCATTTGCATATAAATTAGCAAATTCATTAAATGCTACACAAGCTTCTTTTTTCTTATTCATCTTAACTAAAGTATCACCTAATCTTACTAACATATCTGGAGCTTTAGCTGAATTTCTATATTTTTCAAATCCTTCTCCAAATTGTGTAGCAGCTTCTTCAAACTTACCCATGCTAAAATATGTTTCACCAAGCCAATATTTTGCATTACTTGCCAATTTATTATTAGGATATAAATATAAAAATGCTTCAAATTGTTTTTCTGCTGGACCATAGTTTTTATTTTTAGGTGTTTTTAAAGAAGTTAAAGCTAAGTTATACAATTCACCAGGTTTCATTTTGCCATAGTCATTTTTTATTCTTGTATCTTTATCTTTTTTAGCTTTAGCTTCTGCAGCTACTTTCTCTGCTTTTTTCTTTGCAGCTTCTTCTTCTGCACGCTTAATAGCTAATTTTTCTTCAATTAAAGCATTAACTTTTGTTTCTGCACTAGCAAGTCTTTTTTCCATTTCAGAAAAACGCATATTAAAATCGTCTTGCATTTGCTTTTGCTTTTCATAGAGTTCTTCACGTTCCATGGTCAAACGTTCTACATCACTTGTTAAAGTTCTTATTTGTTCTTCACTTTCTTGTAGTTTTACAAAAACTTGTTCGTTTTTTGCATCACTCATTACCTGTTGATTTTTTGGTCCCACATAGTTGTTAGAAAGTTTTTTATTAACACTCTTAAGAGATTTTTCTAACAAATCTATACGATATGAAAGCTCATTAGCAGTTGGGCCTGCTTTAACAGGTGTAGCTAATGCAAACATACTAATAACAACAGCTGAAGTAAGAAACTTTCTCATGATTATACTTCCTTGTTAAATGCTCTTGACAAAACCATATATAACTTACCAACATCTGATCCTAAAATTAATCCAGTCAAAACATCAGAACGTTCATTTTCTTGAGCTCTACTTAATACAGCTTCAAATGTTCCCATGAAACGAGAAATATATTCTCTAAATTCAGTATCTGTTGTGAATTTTTCACTTAATTTACGAATTTGGTTTTTATCAATTGATCTAGATAAATGTCTTACAAATGCAGACTTATCACCAGAATAATATTTCTTCCATAAATCTTCTTCAACATTTGGATTAAATAATCTATCAATATCAACCGCTAAAGTTTGTAATTGTTCTATAACAAACGCAGCTTCAGTCATAAACTTATCTGTATTTGCTTGTTGTTTCTTTTCATCTAATTTAGCAATATATTCTTCAGCATTTCTAGATGCAGAAATTAAAGCTTGAACCTGACGAGTAAATGCACCACCTAACTTTAATGATTGAGCTGAAATCTTATCACCTGAATCAATGATTTCTTTAGAGTTATCTTTCATTAAATTCAACAAATCAGATAATTTCTTTAATGAATCATCTGCAGCAACATTTAAGTACTCTGATTGTTCAACAAATTGTTCACCTGACTTACGAACTTCAGATGCAATACGTTCAGAATTTCCTGCAACCTCTGAAATCATTGCACGCAAACGTTGTCCTGCCAAATCGATTTGAATTACACCCTTATTAGACATATCCTCAAATTCTTGACCAATTTGATGAACATTATCGTTAAGTCCTTTAACTCTACTATTAGCATTATCGGCAACTTTATTAAAGTCGATTGCTCTTTCACGAAGTACAATGCCGCAATTTTTAATTGCTTTTTGAGCTTCTTCTGACAAACGAGAAATTTGATGAGCTTGAACAACAAAAGTATCCCCTGTTGATTCAATTTGATCTCTTGCAATTTCTCCTGCTGCTTGCATTTGTTCTTTTCTATTATCGAACTCAGCACCAGCTGTAGCCAAACCTTCAAGCACTGTTTGTGTTGCTTGTGAAAGTAAATTTGCCTTTTCTTCTAACAATTGTGAAGCAACTTTAGATCTATTCAAACTATCTTCAGCAGTCTTTGTAGCTTCTTCATTTCGACGACGTAAATTTTCACCCATTGCATCTAATTCAAAACCAATTCTAGAAGATGCCGCCAACAAGTCATTTGTATTTTGACGTACAGCTTCACTTACTGTATGAATTTGATTCATAATATCTTCAGCAGCTTCTTTTAATGCTGTTGTTTGATGTCCTAATGCAGACTCTCCAAGTCTTGATTGTGTTGTTACCATATTGGCAACATCACCCAAATCAATAATGTGTCTTTGCATTGAATCTCTAACCTGAACAGCTTGTTGAGTTGATTTTGCTGATTGCTTTTGTAAATTATCTGTTTGTACAGCAATTTCATTCTTTAATGCATCAACTCTGCTAATTAATTCACCGGCAGTTTTTGAGAAATCAGCATGCTTTTGTTCCAACAAATCCAAATTCTCAGTACTCTTTGCTGTAAGAGCATTTGACAATTCGGACAATTCTTTAGTTCTTGAAGTAAATGCATCAACAGCATCAATAAGTTTATTTTTAGCAGCCGCACCCATATTATTTAAGTTATCAGCTTGTGTTGCAAGTGTAGCACCTACAGTTTCTAATTGAGATACCGTTAATTCTGAAACATTAGACAATTCTTTTGTTTGAACTGTTAATCCTTCTTCAATTAATTTAATTCTAGATACTAATCTTTCTAAATCTTTATCAGCTTGTTCTGATTGTTCACGAAGCAATGTTGCAACATTTGATGTTTGTTCTGTCAACTTAGTTGAAACATCAGACAATGTTGTTGTTTGACGATCAAACAATTCCTCAACTTCTTGAGATTGAGTTGAAATCTTAGAACTTGCGTCCATAGCATCATTCAACATCTTTTGAGCATTTGCAGATAATGACTTGAATTGTTCATCCAATTGAGCAACAGCTTTTTCTGCTCTTGTTTTTAACAAGTCTGCACTAATATCCATTTGAGTTGTTTGACGTGCAATTTCATTTGTCAACTCTTCTGTATATGTACTCATACGTTGAGCTGAGCTATCTAACATTTCTTTATGTCTATCTAATTCTTCATGAAGCATTGTATTAACACGAATGACTTGTTGTGAAGACATATCCATAGACATAATCTTATTAGATAATGTTGCATCAAGTTCTGCGAACTTATCTGTAATTTGTCCTGATTTAGAAATTGTGTCTTGCATTTGCAATCCCAATTTTTCAATCATTTGTGCAGTTCTATTTTCTAACAAATCAGCAATAGATGTTAAATCATCTGATTGTTCTTTTAATGCAGTCTTGATTTCTTCAATCTTTTGACTTGTAGCACTAATATATTTTTGTTGTTGACTTAATGATGTTTCACTTACCATTGTTTGTGAAGCAAGAGCGCCACTTAAATCTGTCATTTCTGTTGAATGCTTAATTAAACGTTGGCAAACATCATCAGTCTTTTCACCTGTAGCATCCATACTTTCATTAATAGATTTTACAGCTTCATCAAATGTCTCTTTAATCTTATCCATACGTACCATTGTATCATTTAATGCAACTGAAACAGAATTTGCTCTTGAATCCATAATGTCAGATACACTTTCAGTATTAGACTTAATTGTCTTTAATGCTGCAGTAAGTTGTTCAGTTCTTTCAGCAACTTTTTCTCCAATTTGTGTTAAAAGTGTATGAACATCTGTTGATACCATAGATACTTGATCAGCCTTACCATTTAAAGCTTCAGATACTGTGCCAATTTGTTCTACAGCAGTTGTTGATGCTGAATTGATTTCATTAATGTATGTATCAAGTGTAGCTTCAATTGTTCTAAATCTTGCAACAATTTTTTCAGCTTCTTGGTCTAAGAATACATTTTGTTCTTTAAATGTGCTTAATAAATTATCAGAAGAATTAATCAATTCATCGTCTTTGCTTTGCAAAATGAGATTTTGTTTTTCAAAGATTTCGCCTAAGGTCTTTGTTCTCTTTTCAATATCCTCTGCCATTTCATTTGTGTTCTTAACAGCAGTTTCACTCATCAATTTCCATTCATTAGACTGATTTGCAATTTGATCTGACAAAGATTTCATCTTATCTGTTAAATCTGTAGATGCAGAAGAAACTATATTTAATTGATTACTCAAAGAATCTTTAATTTTATCAGCTTGTTCAGTTAATTTAACTTGAACCTCACCGCCTGTTGCAACTAATGATTGTGCATGTCTTTCAATTTCAGTTGCTGCATTAACAGTTTGTTCGCTAATTAAATCACGAGCTTTTTCAGCTGATTTTATAAGTACAGTGCCCTGCTCTCTTAATTCTTGGCTAATGCGCATTGTACCGTCTGTAATCTTATCGCCCGTTTCTTTTAATAAACTTGTTTGATCTTTTAATGTATCACTTGCTTGAGCCATAACATCTGTTGTTTCTTTTGTCGTGGTCTTCAAAGTTGAAACACTATTTTCTAACAAGTCAATTGTCTTATTTGTTTGATTTTGAGCATCAGCAACCGTCTTTTCCAATTCCTTTGCTTGCGAATCGATTTTTGTTAAATTATCTTTGCATGTATTTTCAAATGTAGAAGATAACTCTGTTAAACTTTTAATTTTATTTTTTACCTTATCTTCAACCGAATCGGAACAATTTGATAACTTATCACAAACAGCACTAAGTTCTGCTGTTTGTCCTTTCATCTCATCAAGCAAAGAACGCACATATAACTTTGCTTTTGTGTCTGGATTTAATACTTGAGAAATAAAGCCCGCAAGTGTCTTAGCTTCTCTTAAATAACGCTTATGAGAACAATAATATATTGTACCCAACCAAATTAACGCTAATGGCATCAACCCCGAAGACAACATACAGAAATATTCCATAGGTGTCATATCGAATCGCATTTCCCACCAGCCAGAATATTCTAACCACCCATATGCTAATATTAACCACAAAGCAGAAATAACTAACCCTGCCCATATTATGGCATTATCTGACTTTGATTCTGGTCTTATTTGAGTAAATAACATCTCATTATTTACATTACTGTATGCGTTATTGTCTTGCGGTGACATGCGTTTTTCCTTTTATTCGGTTGCAACAAAATCCCAATATTATAAAAAATATGTAAATTCTATTTGACTTTACCATTATTTTGTTTAGAAAAGTTTAATAAAAAATATTTCTAACTTTTGCAAAAGAGAAAAATAATATGTCTAACAAAACAAAATATTATCCAGAAATTTCTTCCAAAGCAGATTTTCCTGCAATCGAAGAAGAAATTTTAGCTTATTGGAAAGAACAAGAAACCTTTAAAAAGTCAATATCCAAAAGAGATGCTGGTGCAAAAGGTTCTAATGAATATGTATTCTATGATGGACCTCCGTTTGCTAATGGCCTTCCTCATTATGGACACTTGGTTACAGGTTATGTAAAAGATATTATTCCACGTTTCCAAACTATGCGTGGACATAGAGTAGAACGTCGTTTTGGATGGGATTGCCACGGCTTACCAGCTGAAATGGATACAGAAAAGCATTTAGGAATTTCTGGCAGAGCTGCTATTTCTAAGTTTGGTATTGGAAAATTTAATGAAACATGTAAAGAACGTGTTTTGATGTATACCAATGAATGGCAACAAACTGTTACACGTCAAGCTCGTTGGGTTGCTTTTGATAATGATTACAAAACAATGGATTTACCTTATATGGAATCTATTATTTGGGCATTCAAAGAACTCTACAAAAAAGGTTTAATGTACGAAGGCGTTCGTATTCTTCCTTATTCTTGGGCAGCAGAAACACCTGTTTCAAACTTTGAAACTCGTATGGACAACTCTTATCGTGAAAGAGAAGATCCTTCTGTTACAATTATGTTTGAGTTAAATCCAATTGAAGGCGAAACAAAACCTATAAAAGCTTTAGCATGGACAACAACTCCATGGACATTACCTTCAAACTTAGCTTTATGCGTAAATAAAGATATTGATTATGACATTTTTGAAGAAGATGGTACACAATATATTCTAGCTGACGCTTTAGTAGGAAGATACAAACGTGAATTAGCAAATGCTACAAAAGTTCGCACAATTAAAGGTAGTGAATTAGTAGGAAGAACATATAAACCTTTGTTCAATTATTTTGAAGGAACAAAGAACTGCTTCCAAATCATTTGTGCTGATTATGTTTCTACAGAAGATGGTACAGGTATTGTTCATATTGCTCCAGGATTTGGTGAAGACGATATGAATGCATGTATTCCTTACAATATTCCTGTTATTTGTCCAGTTGATGGCAAAGGTTGCTTCACTAAAGAAGTTCCAGATTACGAAGGATTACAAGTATTTGAAGCCAACGAACCAATTATCAAGCGTTTAAAAGCTGAAGGTAAATTAGTTCGCAAAGAAATGTACAAGCATAACTACCCACACTGCTGGAGAACTGATACACCTTTGATTTACAAAGCAATTAATTCTTGGTTTGTAAAAGTTACAGCTTTCCGCGACAATATGGTTAAGAACAACCAAACAATCAATTGGATCCCAGAACATGTAAAGAACGGTTCTATGGGTATGTGGTTAGAAGGTGCTAGAGATTGGTCTATTTCTAGAAACAGATTTTGGGGAACTCCAATTCCTGTATGGAAATCTGATGATCCAAAATATCCTCGTGTTGATGTTTATGGTTCTATCGCAGAACTCGAAAAAGATTTCGGCGTAAAAGTTACAGATTTACACCGTCCATTTATTGATACTCTTGTTCGTCCTAACCCGGATGATCCTACAGGTAAATCAATGATGCGCCGTGTAGAAGATGTATTGGATTGCTGGTTTGAATCAGGATCTATGCCTTTTGCTCAAGTTCATTATCCATTTGAAAACAAAGAATGGTTTGAAAACCACTCACCTGCTGATTTCATTGTTGAATATTTAGCTCAAACACGTGGTTGGTTCTATACATTAATGGTAATGAGCACAGCTTTATTTAATCGTGCACCATTTAAGACATGTTTATGTCATGGTGTTGTATTAGATGAAAATCAACAAAAATTATCTAAACGTTTGCGCAACTATCCAGATCCAAATGATGTATTTAAGACACTTGGTTCTGATGCATTACGTTGGTTCTTAGTATCTAGCCCAATTTTAAGAGGCGGAAACTTATCAATTGACCGTGAAGGAAAAGAAATTGCAAAAGCATCAAGAAAAGCTTTAATTCCATTATGGAACGCATTCTACTTCTTCACATTGTATGCTAACGCAGAAGGATTAAAAGCTAAGTTTATAACAAATCCTTCCGATACATTAGATAAATACATTTTAACAAAAACACGTGATTTAGTTCATAACTTAACAACTAAATTAGATGAATGTGATATCGTTGCAGCTTGTGCTGATGTTGTTGACTTCTTAGAAATCATGAACAACTGGTACATTCGTCGTTCTCGTGCTCGTTTCTGGGACATCTCAAACGGTACAGAAGCATTCGATACACTTTATACAGTTTTAGTAACTTTAACTAAAGCTATTGCACCATTAATGCCATTAACATGTGAATACATATATCGTGCATTAACAGGTGAAGAAAGTGTTCACTTAGTTGATTATCCTGATTACAACCAATTCCCAGCAAATGATGAATTAGTTGCTGATATGGATTTAGTTCGTGCTGTTTGTTCTGTTGCTAAAGCTGTTCGTGAAGACAACAAGCTCCGCAATCGTTTACCATTAGCATCTTTAACAGTTGCTGGTATTAGAGCAAATTGTTTAGCTAAATATGCTGAATTAATTGAAGATGAAGTTAACGTTAAAGAAGTAAAATTAAGTCAAAACGTTGCAGACTTAGCTGATAATATTTTATATATTTTAACTCCAATTGTTGGAAAGCGCTTAGGCAAATATATGAAAGATATTATCGCAGCTTCTAAGACAAATGAATGGTCAAAGAATAGCGATGGCACATTGTCAATTGCTGGTCAAACTTTATTAGAAAATGAATTTGAATTACGATTAGTATTAAAGGATTCAAAATCTGGCCAAGCTTTACCTGACAATACAGCTGTAGTTGTTTTAGATACAGTTGTTCATCCTGAATTAGAACGTGAAGGTATCGCAAGAGATTTTGTACGTTCTGTTCAACAAAATCGTAAAGATTCAGGTTTTGATGTATCTGATAGAATTTTGATTAAATACAATAGTGATAGCGAGTTAGTTTTGCAGGCTTTATCTGAACATAAAGATTATATTTGTGAACAGGTATTAGCAACATCATTTGAAAAAGCTACTAATAATGGCGTTTGCGAAGATGTTGGTGATGCAAAAATAACTTTTGAAATTACTAAAGCTTAATTTAATTTTTTTAATAAGCCTCTTGATTAAAGAGGCTTATTTTATTTAAAAAACAGGATGTAATTATTATGAAGCATTTATTTTGTTATGAAGATATTTTAATTTGCTTTATTGGCGCATTGGCATACGGATTTACATATACAATACCTACAGCTTTAGGTATTAATATATATCTTAGCGTTGCAATATGTTGTCTTCTTGGCTGGCAAATTGAAAATTTAATGGCAAATTTTATAAACAGTGATTTCTTTAAAGGAAGCCTATTACGTAAAATTTTTCTAACAATATTAATTGCTACAGTTTTTATTACATTAAATATCGTTTCAATAAAATCATTAGATCATAACTTAATTGACGATGTTGCAGAAATGGCTTTTTACCTTTTCTTCATACCTTTAATCGGATTTTTAATTACAATAACAAAGCACAACTTAAGAGCAAAAAAATTAAGAAAGCTATATGGTGACGGTTCTGATGGTGTTCTACTTAATACAAAATTATTTTCAAAGCTAGTCAATAAATATATTGGCAAAAACAAAGAAATAAAAAAAGAGTACACAAAAAAATATGCTGTAAAAACAAGAACTGGAATATATGTTGGTAAAAAAGAAAATCAAGTAGTTCATTATTTAGGAATTCCTTATGCAAAACAACCTATAGAACATCTTCGTTGGAAAGCTCCTGTAGATTTAGAAGATGATAATAAAGTCTATGAAGCTTATTATTTTGGTAGTTCTTGTTATCAACCTGAAAGTGAATATTTTTCATTATTTAATATGGGAGAAGATTGCTTAAATTTAAACATTTGGAAATCTTCAAAAAGAAAATTATCTAATGCTCCCGTTTTGGTATATATTCATGGTGGAGCATACTCAAGCGGAACTTCTGCATTTCCTTCTTATTATGGCCAAAGGTTTGTAAAAAAGAACAAAAACATAATTTATGTTTCTATAAACTATAGATTAAATTTATTTGGATCCATTGATTTTTCTGAAACATTAGATGCTGATGAATATAAAGATTCTAAAAATTTATTTTTACAAGACCAAATAGCTGCTTTGAAATGGATAAAAGAAAACATTTCAAATTTTGGAGGAAATCCTGACAATATTACTTTAATCGGTGATACAACAGGAGCTATGGGCATAGCTCATTTAGCAGTTTGCAACAAAGCTAAAAATTTATTCAAAAAAGCAATCTTATTGTCAGCATATACAGAATTTGTAATTTCTCAAAACGCTCTTAAAACTAGCTCGAATAGATTATTAAAAAAATTCAATGCTACTAAGGTTAATGATTTAATAAATTTAGACATTTCCGAAATCATGCCTGTTGTAAATGAAGATTTGTTATTTGGTGCTGTTGCTGATGATGTCTATATTCAAAGCAATATACACAAAGCTTTTGAACAAGGATTAGCAAAAGACATTGATATTATTATTGGAATTTCAGGTAATGAATTTGGCTCATGGGTAACTTTTATGAGTGAAGATATTGCTGAAGCTTATACAGATGTTTATTTAAATGAATTAATAGAAAATTCTCCAAAAGAAAAGCAATTGTCTTTAACTAGTTATTTAAAAGAATTAGAAAACTACGGTTTTTCAAAAAAAGAAGCTCGTCAGCGTTTATTTAATGATTATTTCTTCAAATTAAATTTATTAAATCTAAGCAAAATGCATGTTAAAGGCAAAGGGACTACCAGAATTTTTTATTGGAATCTATATTCTCCAATTAAAAAGTTTGGTTCTTCATCTATTGGTGCTATTTTATCAATTCTAAGTAATAATGTTTTATCTGAATTTTTTGGATTTAATGAATATTCAAAAGTAGAAAAATTTTTCCAAAGATTACTTGTTAACTTTATAAAGAACGATATTCCTGAAATTAAAACAGGCGAATTTTATCATGAAAAGTCTATAAAATGGCCTCAATTAAACAACGATAAAAATGATGTTTTATTGTACATTTCAAGAGATGATATAAAAACTCAACCTACAAATTTAATTGAAAAATATATTAATACGAAAGACTTTTTCTAATATTAATTACAATATTGGGTTTCTATAAATTTACCTATCTTTTTATCGGCTTCTATTGTTTTAGAACCAAATTGAAATCCTTCGTCATTTGGTAATAAGTCTTTATATTCGCCTATTAATTGAGATACTTTTTCAATAGGAATCAAACACTTTTTTCCATAGCCTTTAGGATTATTATTTCTTGTTAAAATATTGCCAAATCTTACTTCACACCCATTATCTAATCTTCTAATTTGAATACCTTTTTTTATAGAAACATCTTTACCTATAGTAGACGTTTGAGTTCCTCCTGTATAAACCCAATCTTTTTTATTTCCTATGCATTGACTTAATCCATTCAAAATTCCAAATGCATCATACGTTGGATTATAAATAGCAATACTTTCATCTTTATATAAATCTGTTAAATCAACAACAGCAGAAATTTTGTTTAATTGATCATCATTCAAATATAAATCGAATGGGGATAATTTTACATGACATTTTCCATTTTCTTTTCCAACGATTTCAGTTACCATTGGCACAAAAACCACAGATTTATCCTCTTTTCCAGGCTCACATCTCTTCATTTTTTTTTCAAATTCTTTTGAAAATGACATCATTTTTCTAGAAATAATTTTTTCTTCATCTTCTGTCATTTTGTGTGTTTTAGCATCACAAAATCTTGAAGACAAATCCGACCAAACAACAATTGCAGGCTCTGCTGTTATTTCAAAAGAAAAATCAAAACTGGAATTAACATTATTTTGTTCAAATGTCTTTTTAGCTTCTACTTTTCTCGTAATTTCTTTTCCTGAATCATCTAACAAAGCTTCTTTTAATTCATTCATTTGTTCTTTATTAAAAGAGCAATCATATCTTGATACTTCTATGTCCTCAACCAAATTTCTTACACTTAAATCGCAATTATTATTTTGATTGTAGCCTTTTATTTCTATATCAAAAGCTGTGTCTAATCCTTGGAACATTGCTCCAAATATTCCTAAAGCTAAATTTGCTTTTATCTTTTGTTTTAATGCATTACATTTTTCAAATGAAGATAATAATTCCTTATTTTCTTTAATTAATTTTCTAATCTCTTCATTTTTTTTCTTTGCTTCGTCATTTACACTTTTATCAACTAATGCAGCTTCAACTTTTAAAGACTTTTCCGCTTTATCATTGTTTTCACTAGCAGGAACTTTTTTATATTCTAGACTAAATTTATCAGCATTATCTGTTTCTAAAGCTTTAGCTTGAGCAAAAGCCAAACAATAGAACACGAATATAACAGACAATAATATATTATTTCTTTTCATGGTATTCTTTTTCTGTATTAATTTTCCAAATTTGGTTTTTGTCTTTAATCTTACCTAAAATATGATCAACCGCTACAAAAGATGTTGCCATTGAATGATCCATATTATTATACCTATGCTGACCATTTCTACCGACGCAATATAAGTTATTGTAATTATTTAAGAAATCAATCACATCATCAATATTTTTATATGTATCAAAATAAGCAGGATATGCTTTTTCGACCTTTTCAACATGATAATCTAAAACATCTTCCTTAGAATTTATAACTTTCATTTTTAATAATTCATCTACAGCAAATTTTTTTCACTTACTATTATCTTTATTCCACAAATCATCTCCTTTTGTACAAAAATACTCTAATCCTATCCATATAGTATTTTTGAAATCATTAACCATATAAGGAGACCAGTTATTAAAGACTTGAATTCTTCCTAGCTTTACATTTGTGTCTTGAACATAAATCCAACAATCAGGAATAATATTATTTACTGTTTTTAATTTTGTTTTATTTTTTAAATTGATCTTTTTTAAAGACAAACCAACAGTTACAAAATCTCTATATGGGAATCCTTTTGCAATTTCTTCAACATTTTTAGGTTTACTATTAAATGCGCAAATCAAATCTTTAATGGCCATAGAAGAAATAACTATATCTGAATTTAATTCTACTTTTTTTCCATCAATTTCATAAACGACTTTATTAATTGAATTCTCTTCATTTTCAAAAGAAACAACTTTTGCATTTTTAATAATTTTTCCACCTAATTTTTCAAATTCTGATGCTGCAGTTTCCCACAATTGACCAGGCCCAAATTTAGGGTAAGAAAACTCTTCAATTAAAGAAGTTTCAACATGTTTTCTTTTATGAGGTATAATTTTTGAAGCAATATCTTTTATAATTGCTATAACAGACAAGCCTTTAACTCTTTGAGCCCCCCAGTCTGCAGATATCAACCTTGGGTGTCTACCCCACAATTTTTCTGTATATCCTTCAAAGAAACAACTATATAATTTTCTTCCAAACCTATTTATATAAAAATTTTCTAAAGACGTTTCTGCTTTTTTAAAGAAAATTGATTTTAAATAACTTAATCCAGAAATAAAAGTTGTAATCAATCCCATATTTAATATGGTATTTAAATTCATTTTAACAGGATAATCGAAGAATTTCTTTTTGTAATATATTCTAGAAACTCTTCTTCTCGATAGCATTACTTTATCACATTCTTCAGGATCTACATTGTTGTTTTCTAATTTGACATTTCTTCCTGTAATCAAATCATCTTTTGAAGGTTTTCCTTGCATAGGCATTAATTCCGCCCACCATTTTACAACCCTATCATCCTTAGAAAAAAATCTATGGCCCCCAATATCCATTCTATTATTGTTATGACTTACGGTTTTAGAAATTCCTCCTATATCATTAGATTGTTCTAATATAACAACTTCATAATCTTTAGATTGTCTAACAATTTCTAAACCTGCAGTAACACCAGCAGGACCAGCTCCAATAATAACAACTTTTTTCATAAAATTTAAGTACCTTAGTTTTATTTTTTAACAATAGATATATTCGTTTGAAAGAATATAAAATAAGTTTATTTTAAAATACCATAAAAATCAAAGTAATAGTTGCATTTTTTATATAATATGCATCTTTGAATATTGCTAAAAAACTTTTCAATATTTTGAAGATTTAAATGATATCATAAAATCTTTTAGAAAGAATAAAGTTTAATGAAAATTGTCATTGATTCCAATGTTTTAATATCCGGAATATTTTTTGGAGGATATCCTAAAAAGATATTGCTATCTTTAAATAATAATAAATTTACAGCTTGTGCCACAATTAAAATTATAAATAAACATTATGAAATATAACTTATTTTGCCAAATGCAAGCATTTCATTTTACAAAACGCAAAGGTTATATTTTATAAAACGCAAGGTTTTAATTTTTCAAAGTGCAATGTTTTCACTTTACAAAATGACATTTCTTGATTATATTAATAGATAAACTTAACAAAGTGGAGCAACATATGTTATATTCACGTTGGCAAAAGGAAAACATTGAAAAGGCGCTTAAAACAAGACGCGTGTTAATAATAAGCGGTGCTAGACAATGTGGCAAAACAACATTAACAAAACAATCATTAAATGAAGGTTTCACATATAGGACACTTGATGAAAATAATATGTTTGAAACAGCACTTGATGATCCTCTTGGCTTTTTAACCCATTCAGGCAAAACACTTGTAATTGATGAAATACAAAAAGCCCCATTGTTAATTCCAGAAATTAAAAGAATTGTAGATATTAATAATGAAAAAGGACAGTTTATTTTGACAGGTTCGGCAGATATTATGAGTTTGCCAACAGTTAATGAAAGTCTTGCAGGAAGAGTTAAAAATATCAGATTAAGGACTCTTACAGAAGGTGAAATACAAGGTGCTAATCCATCTTTTATTCAAAGAGCTATTTCGCAAAACTTTAAGGACCAATACAAAGGATGCTCAAAAGAAACTATATTGAGCATAGCTTTAAGAGGTGGATATCCAGAAGTATTATCCTTTGACTATGAAGATAGAAAAGATTGGCACAAGGACTATTTTGACGTTTTAATAGAAAGAGACTTAAAAAATATAGCAAATATAAATAGGTCTGATGTGCTAAAAGATATTGTAAAAATATTAGCTTCGTGGTCTTCAAAATATATGGATATAGGAGGAATATGTTCAGGTTGCCAAATATCAAAGCCAACATTGGTATCTTATATAAACTATATAGAACAATTATATTTGTGTGAGAAATTGCCAGCTTGGATAAAAACAGATTATGACAGAGTTGGCAAAAAAGACAAATTTTATATGACAGATACAGGATTTATGGCATCTATATTGAATTGGCATTATGATAGCATATCTTTAGATAAGGACAAATATGGGAAACTAGTAGAAACATTTGTTTTTAATGAATTATCTGCGCAAGTTGATTTAAATTCAGATTATACAATGTATCAATACAGGGATAGAACAAATAGAGAGATCGACTTTATAATAGAAGATGAAAGCAATAATATAATCGGAATAGAAGTTAAAGGTGGTTCAAGAATAGGAAAAGAAGACTTTAAACATTTGTCTTGGTTTAAAGACAATTTAGTAAAAGGTAAGGATTTTGTAGGAATTGTATTATATTCAGGTGAAAACACTATGCGCTTTGGCGAAAATTTGTATGCAGTCCCAACAGCAAGCTTATGGCAAGAATAAGTAATTATTTTGTGCAAAAAAAGAAGCTCTAAAGAAATATGAGAATGAAATAAAAAAACAAAAACATTAAGATTACTAATAATTAATGTAATTATCACTTATATAAAAGCTCTTTTTAACAATAGATATAAATCTTTGAACAAAACTCTTAAAAAGTACTAACTTAACATAAAATTTATCGACACAATTCTTTAAATTCCTGTAAAAATCAAAGTAATAGTTGTATTTTTTACGTAATTTATGTATAAAAAGTAGGATTTTTGCTTTCGATTTATGGAAGGGATTTTTATGTCAAAAATTTCACGTACTTTAACTTTAAGTTTATTATTAACTTCATTATCTTTAACTGCTTGTTTAAAACAAAAGAACCAACAACCACAAGTTGTTGCAAAACCTCATGTACAAGTTGCAACAGTTAACTATCGTGGCTATACCGAACATTTTAATTTTCCTGGTAGAATTGAAGCAAAAGATTCTGTGTTAATTAAAACACGTGTTCCTGGCTTCTTAAAAGATCGTCTCTTTAATGAAGGTGATATCGTAACACAAGGCCAAGAATTATTTATAATTGAACAAGAACAATTTGAAGCTAAAGTTATTGAAGCTAAAGCTAACGTAGCAAAAGCTGAAGCTGATGCTGTAAACTCTAAATTAAATTACGAACGTGCATTAGAATTAAGAAGAAGCGACAACATTTCAAAAGCAACAAAAGATGCTAGAGAAGCTGATTATAAAGGTGCAACTGCAAAAGTATTGCAAGCAAAAGCAGCTCTTCGCTTAGCTGAATTAGATTTAGATTACACAATAGTACGTGCGCCATTTAATGGAAAAATTGGCTTATCTCAATATTCTGGTGGTGAATTTTTACCAAATAATACTGTATTAGCTAAATTAGTATCAGATGGACCTGTTAACGTTGTTTTCTCTATCGCTGAAAATGAATTATTAAAATTACAACAAGCTGGCGTTTTAGGAACAAACAAATTAAACGTATCTTTGATTATGGCTGACAACTCTGTTTATAAATACAGTGGTAAGATTAATTTTACAGACGTAACTGTTGATGATTCAACAGATACAATTAAATTAAGAGCTGAATTTCCAAATCCAAACGGTTCTTTAATTTCAGGTCAATTTGTAAACGTATTATTAGAATATGATGCTACAAATGAAAAAATCATTATGCCACAAAAAGCTTTAATATCCTCACCTACAGGCAAAATTGCTTACACAATTGATTCAAAAGGAATTGTTGTATTAAAACAAATTACTGTTGGACCTGAACAAGGATCAAACATTGTTGTAATGAGTGGATTAGAAGCTGGAGAAAAAGTTATTACTGACGGATTACAAAAAGTACGTCCGGGAATGGAAGTTATTATAGATCAACCTAAAGCTAAAGTTTTAAAAGCTCCAATTGATGAAGATCTTCCAAAAGCAGAAAATTCTACAGTAAAAGGTAAATAATTATGTTCTCACGAATTTTTATTAAACGTCCACGTTTAGCAATCGTGATATCTCTTGTTATTACAATTGCTGGTTTAATTTCTATGTCAACAATACCGGTATCTCAATTACCTGATGTTGTTCCTCCTTCTGTTAAAGTTTCTGCAAAATATCCAGGAGCTTCTGCTGAAGTTATAGAACAAACAGTTGCTCAAACAATTGAACAACAAGTAAATGGCGTTGACGACATGTTATACATGGAATCAGAAAGTTCAAACGATGGCACCTATTCTCTTACTGTAACATTCGCACTTGGCACGAATCCTGATATGAATACAGTAAATGTTCAAAACAGAATTAGCCAAGTTATGACGAAACTTCCTTATGAAGTTCAAAATCAAGGCATTACAGTTAAAAAAAGAACATCTAACATGTTGTTAGGTTTTTCTATTTATTCTCCTGATGGTTCAAGAGGTGTAAATGAATTAGCTAACTATATGTCAATACGTGTAAAAGACGTATTATCTCGTGTTAGAGGTGTTGGTGAAGTTAATACGTTTGGTGATAAAGACTATTCTATGCGTATTTGGCTTGATCCACAAAAACTTGCAAACTTAGGTTTAAGCAATGCTGAAGTTGTAGCAGCAATTGAAACTCAAAACATTCAACCTGCTATTGGTTCAATTGGTGCTGCACCATCACCTACAGATCAACAATTACAATTAACAATTAAAACAACAGGCCGTTTATCAACTCCAGAAGAGTTTGGAAATATCATTATTCGTGCAAACAAAGAAGGTGGATTATTACGCTTAAAAGATATTGCTAGAATAGAATTAGGAACAACAACTTATTCTTCTCAAGCATATTTTAATGGGCAAAATTCTGCAGGTGGTGTTATCAACTTAGCACCTGGCGCAAATGCTATGCAAGTAGCAAAAGGTGTAAAAGCAGAATTACAACGTATGCGTAAATTCTTTCCTGATGGCATGGATTACGCTATTGTTTTCGATACAACATTATTTATTGAATCAACAGTTGACGAAGTTATTAGCACTATTTTTGAAGCTTTTATTCTCGTATTGTTGACAGTTTATTTATCATTAGGAACATGGAGAGCTACATTAATTCCAGCTTTTGCTGTACCTGTATCTTTAATTGGTACCTTCATATTTATGCAACCATTTGGAATTAGTGCTAATACAATTTCATTACTTTCTATTGTATTGGTTATTGGTATCGTGGTTGACGATGCTATTATGGTCGTGGAAAACGTTGAGCGTGTTATTGACGAAGATAAAGATAAAACTGTTCCTGAATGTGTTGAAAAAGCTATGGGACAAATTACAGCTCCTATTGTCGCAATTACATTAGTTATTTTATCAGTATTCGTTCCTGTAATTTTTATTCCTGGAATTACCGGACAATTATTTAAACAATTTGCAGTAACAGTTTCTTGCTCAATGGTAATTTCTGCAATTAATGCATTATCATTATCCCCTGCTTTGTGTGCAGTATTATTGCATAGAGAAGAAAAGAAACAAAAAGGTTTAGTTCCTTGGGTTATTTCTAAAATTGATAGTGGAAGAGACGGATACACAAAAATCGTTCGTAAATTAGTTAAACATTCAAAAATGGGACTTGTCATTATTGGAACAGTTATTTTTGCTTGTTGGAATTTAAATGAAGTAACACCATCAGGTTTCTTGCCTGATGAAGATCAAGGCATGTTCATGATTGATGTTCAATTGCCAAACGGTGCATCATTAGATAGAACTAAGGAAGTTTTATCACAAATGTATCAAATTATTAAAGAACATCCTGCTGTTGACAAAGCAATGCAAATGGCTGGTCATTCTATGATTGGCGGTGCAGGTCCTAATATGGCAATGACTATTGTAGGCATGAAACCTTTCGATATGCGTAAAGACAAATCCCTACAAGTAAAATCTGTTATTGCTACTTTACAACCTAAATTTAATCAAATTCAAGGAGCTTTAATTCGTGCATTTAACTTACCTGCTATTCCTGGTATTGGTAATGCAAACGGTTTTGATTATCGTTTACAAAATGCAAATGGTGAAAGCGTTGAAAAAATGGAAAGCGTTATGCACAATCTTTTAAATGTTGCTAATGCTGATCCTATGTATAGAATGGTTTACTCCACATTTAGTACAAACACTCCGCAATTATATTTGGAATTAGACCGTGTAAAGGCTCAAATTTTAGGCGTAAATATTACAAATATTTTCTATCAATTACAAACGACACTTGGATATAGATATATTAATGACTTCATGTTAAATGGTCGTGTATATCAAGTAAACATCCAAGGTGAAGCTGATGCACGTGCAGCCCAATCAGATATTGAAAAAATATATGTAAAGAATGACAAAGGTGATATGGTACCTTTACGTTCTTTGATTAAAATACGTCCAATTCAAGGCCCATTATTCTTAAATCGTTATAATAATATGATGACTGTTAAAATTAATGGTTCAACAAATGGAGATTATTCTTCAGGTCAAGCAATAAAACGTATGGAAGAAATTTCAAACAAAGCTTTGCCTAAAGGATATGAATATGAATGGACAGGCATGTCATTACAAGAAAAAGAAGCTTCTGGTCAAATGCCTATCATTCTCGGCTTAGCTTTCTTATTCGCTTACTTCTTCTTAGTTGCACTTTATGAAAGCTGGATGATTCCTGTACCTGTTTTATTATCAGTTTCTGTTGCTTTAATGGGAGCATTTGTATTCTTATTAATGACAGGATTAGATAATAACGTTTACGCTCAAATCGGCATGGTTCTTCTTATTGCTCAAGCATCCAAAAACGCTATTTTGATTGTTGAATTTGCTAAAGATTTAAGAGAACAAGGAATTGAACCAGAAGAAGCTGCAGGTCAAGCTGCTTACTTACGTTTTAGAGCCGTTATGATGACAGCTGTTTCATTTATTCTAGGCTTATGGCCTTTAGTAATTGCATCTGGCGCAGGAGCATTAGCTCGTCGTGGTGTAGGTACAACAGTTTTTGGCGGAATGATATTTGCAACAGCATTTGGTATTTTCGTAGTTCCAATGTTATTCGTAGTAGTTGTTAAACGTCGTGAAAAATTCCATTCTCGTCGTCAAAAAAGAATAGCTCTACAAGAACAAAATTCTCAAGCTTAATAAAAAACTTGCAAACGAAGAAACAAATATATATATTGGCCTTAATTTTTTAGAAAAGGTATAAAAAAAGATGTCTGGTATCATTGATAAATTATCATCAGTATTTAAAGATGAAAAATGGTCTTCAAGTGTTGAAGCTCAATTAAAATCTAGTTGCTATATTGGTGATTTAGAAGCTGTAAAAAATGCACACACACATTTTATTCTTCCTGTTGGAGTTGTTATTTCCAAATATGCAACAATTGAAGAAAATTGTGTAATTTATCAAAATGTAACAATTGGTGGAAAAGATTTTATCTTAAATGGTAATCCTAGCAACTACCCTCACATTGGTAAAAATGTAATTATTTATCCAGGAGCTTTTATTGTTGGCCCAATACATATTGGAGATAATTGCGTTATTGGTGCTAATACAGTTGTTGTTTCTGATGTTCCAGAAAATTCAATTGTTGGAGGAAATCCTGCAAAAATTATGCCTAGAGGCTAATTAATATTAAAAAGATATTCTAAAATCCCTTATGTCAAACATGAGGGATTTTTTATTTACACTTTAAGCCAACAATTCCAGTAAAAATAAATAGTAAAAAGACCATTCTATAAATTGATACAGGTTCATTAAAATACAATATACCATAAATTACAGTAGTTATTGCCCCTATTCCTGTCCAAACTGCATATGCAGTTCCTAATGGAATTGTTTTCATTGCAACACTTAATAAATACATGCTTAAAAAAGTAGCTACAAAAAATATAATTGAAGGGTATAGTTTTGTGAAACCTTCAGAATTTTTTAAAGCAACAGCCCAAACTGTTTCAAACATTCCTGCAACAATTAAAATAATCCAGTTCATTTTTTAACCTCAATAAATTTTTTATTATTGTTATAAAAAATAAACTAATAGATGAATTATTTCAAATAATGATTTATTCTATTTTAAACTATTTAAATGGGAGTAATTATTATGGATAAAAGTATTATTATTGCTGGCGCATTAATTGGATTAGGAGTTGCTGTTGGCGGAACAAATTTAGGCTTATGTTATAGGCAAGTAGTTAACAATAATAACGTTGTTGTCGTTAAAGGATTGGCTGAAAAAGATGTTAAAGCTGATTTAGCATTGTGGACTATTAAATTTGTAGCTACAAATAATAATATTTTAATAGCTACTAAAGATATTGAAAACCAACAAAAATTAATTATTGAATATTTAAAAAACGCAGGATTTGAAGAAAGTGAAATAATTATTCAAGGCTTAACAATGCAAGATGCATACGCTGACAGTTATAGGGATAAAGATTCTATAACTTCAAGATATACATTAAATCAATGTTTATCAATAAGATCCACAAAAATAGATTTAGTTCATGATACATTTCCAAAAATTGGAGATTTAGTTTCTAAAGGCGTAAGTTTTAGTTCTTATGGAAATGGTGTTGCTTATTCATTTACAAAATTAAACGATATCAAACCTGAAATGCTAAAAAACGCTATTGAAAACGCCAAAGCTTCTGCTAATGAATTTGCTATCAATTCTGGTGCAAAAATTGGTTCAATCAAAAGAGCTAACCAAGGTGTATTTTCTATTACATCTAGAGAACAAACAAATGAAAACGATGAAGCTTCTCAAATTGATAAAAAAGTAAGAGTAGTATCAACAATTGAATATTTCATAAAATAATTGAAATTTTTGCTAAAAAAGCAAGCATTTTCAATAAGCTAACGACTTGACAAATATGATTAAATTTGTAATACTAATTTGCAATGAAAACAATAAGGAGATAGTGTCATGACAGTTGTTTTACCTAAGGATTATGTTCCATCTGAAGACGAACCTTATATGTGTGATAAACATTTAGAATACTTTCGTCAAAAGTTATTAGAATGGAAAGAAGAGTTATTAAATCAATCTACTGATACCTTAGATAGCTTAAAAGAAATTGGTGGAATGAATACGGCTGATGCAACAGATCGTGCTTCTGTTGAAGGTGATAAAAATATGGAATTACGTACACGCGATCGTATGCGTAAAGTATTACAAAAAATTGATCAAGCTTTAGACCGTATTGCTGATGGCTCTTTTGGTTATTGCGAAGAAACTGGTGATCCTATTGGATTAAAAAGATTGATGGCTCGTCCAGTTGCAACTATGACAATAGAAGCACAAGAACGTCACGAACGTATGGAAAGAATTAACAAATAAAAATTATGAACAAATTAATTTTAGCATCAGCATCTCCAAGACGTTTAGCTTTGCTAAATCAAATTGGAATAAATCCTGATGAAGTTTTACCTGCCGATATAGATGAGTCAGTTCAGCCAAAAGAAACTGTTATAAATTATGTGAAAAGAATGGCTTTATCAAAAGCCAAAACAGTTTTTGAAAATCATAAAGGCTGTTTTATTTTAGCTGCCGACACTGTTGTTGCAAGAGGGAACACTATTCTTCCAAAAGCGTTAGATGATGAAACTGTTTTAAAATGCATGAATTTGTTATCAGGCAGACGGCACAATGTTTATGGTGGTATTTGCTTAATTACTCCTAGTGGGAAAACTATAATTAGAACATGCAAAACATGTGTTATTTTCAAGAGATTAGACACATTAGAAATTAAAGATTATATATCATCAAAAGACGGCATTGGAAAAGCTGGGGGTTATGCTATTCAGGGCAAAGCTGGTGTTTTTGTAAACAAATTAATAGGTTCTTATCCTAATGTTGTTGGATTAGATATATTCACAACAAATAACCTATTAAAAGGGAATGGATTTTTTAAATAATGCAATTATATCATTCAATAAACAAAAAAAATGAAATCATCTCTGTTATGGATGGTGATACCTTACAAGATTTGTTTATTGAATTTCCTGACGACTTAAGACCTGATACTGTTTGCATAGCAAAAGTTATAGGATTTGCTAATCAAGAATATAGAGATAATAAAGATTATTTTGTAAAAATTGGAAACAAAACAGCGTTTTTACAAAGAACAAAGGCTTTTATAAGACCTGACGGCGTTTTAGATGAACATCCTTTATCTATCGGTGAAAAATTAATTGTTCAAGTAAAACACGATAAAACAGAAAATAAAGAAATTAAAGTTAGTGCTGATATTTGTTTAGCAGGAGAAGCTTTAGTTTATACACCTACTCGTCAAAAAAAAGAATTTTCCAAAAAAATTCCTCAAGATAAATTAAAAAGACTGGAATTTTTCTTACAACCTGTTCAAGACAGTTTTATCGTAAGAACATTAGCTCAAGATTTATCAAATGATGCTATCGCAGAAGAATTAGATGATTTTAACGCTTTATGGAACAATATTATTTCTCAGTCTGTATCAGGAAATGATATTTTATTTGAGCCTGAAGCAAAAATATTCCAAGTTCTAAAAAAATACGATAAGAAAATTGACTTAGTTATTACAGATCATGCTCACACAGCTTTTTTAGTAAAATCTGCAGGACATGAAACCAAATTATATACAGATGATATTAGAGAACATATTAAATTTCCTTTATTAATAGAAGAAGCTCTCGAAAAGAAAATAGAACTGAATTGCGGTGGTAGTTTAATAGTAGAGAAAACATCATGTTGTGTATGCTTTGATGTTAACTCAGGGAAAGCTGCATGGGCCGTAGCAAACAAACAAGCAGCATATGAAATTTTAAGACAAATAAGAATAAAAAATTTATCTGGACAAATGATTATAGATTTTGCCGGAAAAAAAGATAAAGATGACTTATTAAAACTTATAGATATTTTAAAAAATGAAAATTTAGAAATTAAAGGAATATCCAATTTAGGTTTGGTTGAATTAATTGTAAGACGAGGATCTCAAGATCTATTTGATTTAAAGGATACAATATTATGAGAAACAAAGACGAACTTTTAAATGATTTAAAACTCGATATGCCAAAAATTGATCCTGTTGAAGGCATGAAATGCCCTATTTGTGGAAAACCTACAACAAATAAATACAAGCCTTTTTGTTCCAAAAGATGTGCTGATATTGATTTGGATAAATGGTTTAATGGCAATTATGTTATCCATACTGAAGAAGCCCCAAATGATGATGCTTTAAACCAATAAATAATCTAAATTAATTTAGAAAATAAATTTTTATTCAAAAAAATTAAAATAGTTATAGACAAGCATATTTTTATTTGATATATAAAGACACGAACCTGATGGCTGGGTAGCTCAGTTGGTAGAGCAGGGGACTGAAAATCCCCGTGTCGGCGGTTCAATCCCGTCCCCAGCCACCATCAAAAATTCCGCACATAGTGCGGATTTTTTTGTTACTTAATTTTGTATTATTCCATAAAAAAATCCACTATTTCAGTGGATTTTTCGTAATTATTTTATCTTGACTTACTTGCCTTATATCTAATGGCAACTGCAGTTGCTGAAGGTTTATTAAATTGAACTATTTTACTGTCCCTTTCTTCTCTTTCCTTCTTTTCTTCACAAGCAGCTCTTACTTGATCCATTGTCATATATTTGCAGCCTTCTCTTTGATCTACAGTTTTATAATCATGAGCACTAACTATTAAAAGTTCTTTTTTTACTGCAGCTGGATTTTCTTTATATAATTCGTAATCAGCTTTAGATAATGGCATTGCTATATAATATGTTGTTTTGCCCCCTACTCCTGGCAAACTTCCATTTCTTTCATCCATAGCATTATGAACATTCAAATGGATATCCATACCATGAGCATTTGATAATGGCATCAAACAACGCCAATCATGAATTGTTGAAATTTCCTCATTACCAATTTTGATTGGTCCATCTTTTAAACTACCACTTAATACACGTGGGAATAAATGATGATAATTAAATCCATTTGGTGTTCTACCTTTAGCGATAGAACTAAAAATTACTTCATCACTTAAACCAGCTTGGTGTAATCTTGACATTCCCTCTTCATTTAAAGAACCATCTTCATTATAAACAGTGTTCTTTAATAATTGAGGACGAGCCTCTTTATATTCTTCATAAATAACTTTGTTAGCAGCTGAAGATATACGTCTACCTTCAACAGGAACCCATTCAAATACAGCTTCAAAATCTTTTGGTAATTTTGCACTTACATTATCATTATTTTGCTGATTATGATTACTTTGAATATTAGCATAATTTGATTTTGGGCCTTTGTGTTTACGCTTTTCATGAACTAATTTATATTCTGACATAATAATATGCTCCTATATCTCTTATAGGAGCATATTGACACAAATTTTCATTTTTGTCTATATATTTTTGTCTAAAAATATCGATTTTTATTTGTTAAATAACGTAAATATTTCTTTTAATAATACGAAAGCTTTTTCCATACTATCTTTTTCGACATATTCTTTTGCACTATGCATATTATAAACATTACCTGCACCCATTAAAACAGGTTTTAAAATTTTACCAAATTTATTTTTTTGATGTGCATAATGGTGTGTTTCTGCACCTGCGTGGAATGATGTAATATTCATCTTTATTCCTAAATTTTCACCAGCTTTTCTAGCTACATTTATTAATGTTTCATCACTTGATTTTTCAAATGGTTTCATTGTTTCAGTGCATTCAACAACTATATCTGCTAAGCCTTTATACTTTTGTTGAAATTTTGTTTGAATAGTTTTTATTTCATCTAATAATTCAGCTTCTTTTTTCTTATCTGAACTACGAATAGAATATAAAGCATATGCGTCTGTATTGATAATATTACACATTCCTTGCTCTAATAATTCATCCATAAAAGCAGAGCCCTGTTTATTTGTTTCAATATTTTTAACACCGCCACCTACAACAACACCTGCATTAATAGAAGTTACAACTCCAGTTTCATTTTTATAATAAACGCCTTGAGGAATTTCGCTCATAATTTCACTTAATACCTTAACAGCATTTATTCTTGATGTATCATCAATATCAATACCAGAATGTCCGCCTTTTGTATTCTGAACTCTTAAAGTTAAACGAATAAACCCTGCTCCTGCAATTTGGAAATCACCCAAACGATCTGCATCCATAACAATTACATATTCAGAATCAACCTTATTAAAATCAACATGCTTAGCACCTGACATATTCATTTCCTCATCACGTGTAAACAACAATTCTAATCCACCATGTTTAATGTCAGGATTTTTCTTTAACCATTTAGCTAAAGAAATCGCACTAGCAACACCCGCTTTATCATCTGCACCTAAAGTTCTAGTTTTATCAGTTTCAATAATATTATCACTTTCTTTCAATACTATTGGAGATTTATCCCCTACCACATCCATATGAGCTGAAAGCATTAATGATTTTTTTGAATTATCATTAGCTAATATTTTTCCATGAACATTTCCAAAATCATCTTTTGAAACTTCAATATCTGCTTCTTTTAATATTTCACAAATTTTATCAGCAACCTTTTCTTCATGCATCGAAGGAGAAGGAATTAAAACTAATTCTTTAAATAAATCTATTAATTCTGACATAATTAAACCTTTCTAATTAAGCATCAAATAATTCTAATAATTGATCTTTTGTTAAATCAAATAACTGTTCTTGCGCACTATTTTCAATAATTGATTCTGCTAATTTTGCTTTAGTTTCTTGTAGTTTTACAATTTTTTCCTCAATTGTATTCTTTGCAACTAATTTAATAACGTTTACCACTTTCTTCTGACCAATACGATGAGCACGATCAGTTGCTTGGTTTTGAGCTGCCAAATTCCACCATGGATCACAATGAATTACAGTATCCGCATTTGTTAAATTGAGACCTGTTCCTCCAGCTTTTAAAGAAATGAAGAAAATCTTATATTTTCCATTTTGGAAATCATCAACCATACGTTGTCGTTTAATTTTAGAATCAGCTCCTGACAAATATAAAAATGGTTCTTTAGATATTTTGCACCATTCTTTTTGAGCTATTTCAAGCAAAGAAGTAAATTGTGAGAATATTAATACATTATGGCCATCTTCAACAGATGTTTGCAATAATTCTAATAACGCTGTCATCTTTCCAGAACCGCCTGCATAATTATCTACACATAATTCTGGAGAACAGCAAATTTGTCTTAGTCTTGTTAATTCTGCTAAAACCTGTATCTTTTTACTCTTGATTTCATCATCTGAAGCTTGGTGCAAATAATATTGCAAGGCATTCATATAATTATTATAAATTTCAGTTTGTTTATCTGTCATTGTGATATAAAGAGGTCTTTCAATTTTTGATGGAAGATCCTTTAATACATCACTCTTTTTACGACGCAGCAAAAATGGCGATACCATTTTTGTTAAGCGTTCAACAACACGTTCATCCTTAATTTTAACAATACTATTTTCAAAAGTTTTCTTAAATCTTAAATATGAGAATAAATATCCTGGCATTAAGAAATCAAAAATAGACCATAAGTCACTCAACTTGTTTTCAATTGGTGTACCTGTTAAAGCAAAATGATGTTTTGAATTAATTTTCTTAACACAAAAAGCACATTGAGTTCCCGCATTTTTAATAAATTGAGCTTCATCAATAATGCATACATCAAATGATTTATCTTCATATAATTCTATATCTCTTTTTAGTAAATCATATGATGTAATTACAAAATTATAGTTTTGGCATTTTTTAATTAAATTTTTTCTTTCATTTGCATTTCCTAAAATGATTTGTGTAGTCAATTTCGGAGCAAAACGATTAATCTCAGCTTCCCAGTTATATATTAATGAAGCTGGGCAAACAACCAAGTTTGTCGATTTTTTATTTTTATTAACTCTATGCTGAACTAAAGTTATTAACTGAAGTGTTTTACCTAACCCCATATCATCAGCTAATATTCCACCTAATCCATATTCGCATAATGTACATAACCACTTAAAACCTTCTATTTGATAATTACGCAATTCTGCAGTTATTTCTTTTGGAACATTAAAATTGTTATGGTCGAAACTCTCAACATTATTTATAAATTCTTTAAAACTATCTGTCCTATCAACTTCAATTTTTTGATTTTGTTTTAAAACAGAATCAATATAGAAAGCTCTATATAAAGGTAGCTTTGCTTCACCATTTGTTAAATTGTCTTTTGATAATTTTAAAGTATCAACTAATTGTTCTGCAGTTTCTAAATCTTCGCCTTCTAAATCAAGGAAGTCCCCTGTTTTTAATCTGTAAAATTTTTGTTTTTTCTTATAACTATCAATAATCTTATTTAATTCATTAATATTGATATCTTTTAATTTCATATCTAATGTTAACAAATCACTTCCAACTTGAACACCTATAGATAATTTAGGAGTATTTTTATTGCTCATACGATGAATTGTTTCATCAACATAAATTTTTGCAAAAGACTTTAATGAATTTAATCCATTTCTTACTAAATCAAAAATTTGTTCATCATCCTGAACTGAAAAAACAGTTTTTGCACTTCTTGCAATATCATGTAACGTAAATAAAGAAGAGCTATTTGCATTCAATACTTCTTCATCTAAATAAGATAAATCCTGAATATTGTCTTCCTTATTTTGTTTAATAGTCTCACTTTTAGGAAAATATTTTCTTAAGAAATCTAATAATTTCTTTTCCGAACTAAAGTCTCTTGGCTCATTGCTTCCTTGAGAACTAATATCATAAATTTTATCTTTATAAACGCACGTGCATATACATTCTATTTGTTTATTATTAGGAGCATGCATAAAGACGTAATAATCACCGCTTACCTGAATGTAATTTTCAAAACTTATATCTTCGTAAATTACATTTGCATATTTTTCTAAAACAGGGAGAACATTTGTTGCAAAGTTAACGAAATCTCTTTCTGAAAGTTTTAAGAATTTTGTTGTCTTTGTTTGTAAAGCATCAAAAACATAAGCATCTGCTTGAGACATTTTTTCTTTTATTTTAAAAAATGTTCTATTAATCAAAATATAGCTTTCATCTACACCTTGAATAAATTCATATGGAGAAATTTCAATTTCACATCCACTTTTACGTTTTTTTATTTTAAAAGTAATTCTTTTTATCTCATCCTCAGGAATAACATCATATAAGATATTATCTACCATTATTTTTTCATTAAAATAGCAATTTAAAAACATTACTAATGAAGCATCAGATAGTGAAATTTCGTTTTTATAAAGATAATCTTTTTTACCAACAGAAAAATTCAAAGCTTTAAAAACTTTTCTAGATTTTTCAGTAAATTCTTCATATCTATGAACGCATGTAAATTTCTTTCCGTACTCTATTTCTCTTTCAAATCTTACTGCCTTTATAAACTCATCTATATTTTTTATAGTATATAATTTATTATCTTGTCCGAATTTAAAAGATATAAAGAAGCCTTTAGGATTAGAATAAAATCCAGCATAATTTCTTCTTAAAACAGGAACTAAATCATAAATTCCATCGGGATTTTTTTCTTCAATCCTTTTGATATTATTTGAATGAGTTTTATAATCTATAACATCAAATAATAAATTATCTGTCTTTTTAATACTCAATTCATCTTCAGATATTGACGTTTCATCTGAAGCTTTTAAAGCTAGAGCTACACAATGTTTACATAATCCATTTGTTTGTGTTGGACATGTACATAATGAAGATTTAATATTGCCAACTTTATCAACACGAATTTCGCTAAAATATTCTTCACTTCCATTTACAAAAGCTGATACTAAAATGTCGTCACTTTGTCTAAATGGCGTATATTTTACCTCACCAACTTTTCCTTCAAGGTAATAATCTTCACCTTTTTGGAAATAATTTGTATGTCTAAGAATTGATGAACGATTTATCTTCATTAGTTAAGCTCTCTCTTCTTTTTCTTCTAACTCAGCAATCTTATGAGCCTTCATATATTCTGGTTCAACCGACATATCTTCTGGTGGTGGCAATTTATCTTCAGCGTGTCTTAAATTATACATAGCATCTGATAATGGCTTTGGAGGAGGAATTTTAGCTAATTTGGACATTTCACGATCTTCAAAGAAAAATGGTGTTTTTAGCTTTATTAATCTATTATTGCTTTTTGAGAAAAATGCATAATGAGTTCCATGAGGCATTGTCATCATAGCATCAGATCTTAAAACAGCATCTGCCATTGTTCCATACATAACAAAATGAGGTGTAAAAATATCAGTTCCTGATGCCAATCCTTCATCTCTAGCTGTTGAATATGTTGTAACTGTCTTTGTTTCAATTAAGCCATTTAATCTATCTGCCGTTTCTTGAACATCAATACGCATAAAAACTTTACAAGCTGTGTTTCCTATCAATGTTTCAATTTCACCATAAGCATTACCTAATTGCACAAAATCTGTACATGATAAAAGAAATGAAAATTGTTTTTGCAAACCTGTTCCCATATTATCCGTTACGTGAAAATTCATATAACCATATTCATCACAAACATACAATAATGGAAAAGGACCAGCGGGACCTTCATTTGGAGCAAAGATAATAGGCGTTCCTGAATACATGTTAATAAACATATTATTCATTTTAAAGCTATGTGAATCTAATGGACATGCTAAATAGAATGTTGTAGGTTCCCATTTACCCGTCAAAGGATTTTTAAATCCACGCTGCCATAAAGAACTTATATCTGACGATGATGTTCTTTCACGAATATAACCATTTTTAAATGGAGCTAATCCTGACAAAGCCATTGATAATACAGAAGAACGTTGTGTCTTTGGCAAGCTAATAATTTGGCTAACTTCAACCAAAACTCTTCTGTTATAACCATAAAATCTAGCTTCTTCCAAAATATTTTCTAAAATAGATGCCCAGACATCTGTTTTAAAAGCAACAGGATCTCCAGCATCTCGTCTTGCACGCAATTCACTTGATTTAGCTAATTGTTCTTTGGTTATCATATCAAGCATCATAGGGAAACTTGCTTGTCTTCCAATCCAAGCTTCAGGTATTGGATCCCATTTACCAATAGGCAAATAATTTTTAAATGTTAGTGTTTTATTTTTAACATGATTTATTGCTTGTTTAACAGCAACCGTTTTTTCCATTGCATCATAATAAGTTTCAAGAACAGCATAATCTTCATCATCCATTGCATCTTCATACAATCTCTGTAAGAAATAATCATTAGCTCTTGCCTGATCACACTTATCACAAATATAATTTATAAAGCCTTCAAGTATTGAACGCCCTGTCGTAATCCAATAAGGATCTGTTCCTGTTGGACCATCATCTAATAAGAAATAAGCTAAGCCTCCAATATAAGACTGTCTTCCTGGTGATGGAGGAGGTATATCTAAATCTGATAAAGGGTTCCACGTTGGGTTAAATATTCCATTTTTAGGATCATCTAAAGTTAAGAAATTAATTGCAAACACAGGTCCTAATTTAGATCTATGTCCAGCAGTATATTCAAACAATTCACCCTTAATATCATTTATAAACAAACATTTATCATCGTTATATAGAATTGACGGAATAACGATACCTGTTGATTTACCTGTACCAGGTCCACCAATCAACATCATTGATTGATAATCTGTCATACGTAAGCGCTTTCCTTCGTAATCACCAATTACAAAAGTATTACCATGTTCTAGTCCTAAACGCTTAATATCATTATCATCAGCATATCTACCACCACCCAATTCTTGGCTAGCAAAATAGTACGGATTTGAATAAAAAGTATAAAAAATTCCTAATGCTAAAATAAACAAAGGGATTGATGGCACCCATATAGCAAAGCTTTCAAAAGGATGTGCATTAAATTTTAAAGACCAATTTAAATACATTCTGAAAATAGCTAATGGGTTTTCAAATAAATATTTATATAAATTAGCAACTCTTATCCATGCATCACCTTTAAAGCCCATTTGAGCAAAAATTGTTAATGGATAAAAAGTATATAAACCAAAGAATGCTGTAATAAACCAGCGAGCAATTCCTTTAGTGATATAATCAACGCCTTGGAAATATTCAAACCAAGCATAATAATCCCTTTTAGGGAACATCGGTTTTTTATCGGTGATAATCTCTAACAAATCAAACATAAATTATCCCCCGTGTTGTCTTTGTCTACTAACACGAACATGACCAGGCTTTTTGTGATTTGCTTGCTTTTGAGGTAAAAATTTAGCAAACATTTCCTTCATTGTATCTGATATTTCAGAAACAACTGTTTTAGAATGTTCTTTATCTTGATCATTACCATTTTCTTCAGTCTTTTTTGTAATATTTGACTTTTCAGGATCAGGATAAAGTTTTGGAAAATCATATTTAGAAGCAGGCAATTCAATCTTTGGTTTAGGTCTATTAGTAACTAAAGTCTTTGCCCCACTTTTTAATGTAGGTTGTTCTAAAACAACATCTGTAAGTCTTGCTTTTAATTCTTCTGTCGAAACTTGATTTTGTCTTCTATTTTTTAAAATTTCTAAGCTTTTATCCATTACAGATAAATTCTCGTTATTTTTGGCATTAGTATTTAAGTCTTGCTCTTTAACATCAGTTGATTGCCACTTAGGAACATTAATTTGATCTTCTTTAATGTTTGTTTCTAATTCTTGAACATTCTGAACAGGAACAGCCTGCATACTTTGTTGATTTAAACGAGATTGTTGTAGTAATTTTGCCTGCTCCAATAATTTAGGATCAGGAACAAAAGAAACTGTATCATTTTGAGTGGATAATTCAGGTTCAGGAGTTTTCGTAAAGTCAGGAACATAATTATCAGCCTCTTCAACATTTTCTCCTAATCTTTTTTTACGAAGTATTTCTACTTCTTTCATTGAAGCTGCCATATTATTTGCTGAAGTTAAATCTAAACCTGCAAAATTTCCTTTTTTAATTGAAACTTTTCTATTATCGGCTTGTTTAAACATATATGATCCATCTAAAAATTGAGGATCAATTTTTGCACCTGATAAATTTACGCCAACTAAATTTACGCCAGATAAATCTACACCTGTTAAATCAACCCCTCGTAAATCTAATTTTCTTAAATCTAAATATTTTAAAGGAACTTTCTTCAAATCTAGCAATCCATTTTCTGCATCCATTTGAAGTTGTTGCATTTTTTCTAATTCGTTTAATGCAATTTTAGATAACTTAGCCCCTATAATTTTTGCATTTTTTAAATATGCTCCATCAAGAATAGCACCAGTTAAATCAGCTCCTGTTAAATCAGCTTCTTCAAGATTTACACCTCTTAAATCAGCCCCTTGCAAATTTGCATTTCTTAAATCCACTCCAGACAAATTTGCATTTTTTAAATCTGCTCCAGATAAGTCAATTCCAGATAATTCAGCACCAGAAAAATCTACATCTGTAAAATCAGCACCAGAATAAAATGTTTGTTCCCCGGATTTTAATGCTCTTACAACTAATAAAGCATCTGGATCTTTTTCCCAGCCATTGAATCTTCTTTTGTTCTCTGCAATAGTATCAACGATTTTAACACCCGCTACATAAGATGTTGTACCAACAGAATCATCAACGACTTTTTTTGATGGGCGGTTCACTATTGCACTATATGTACCAGAACTATTTACAGCATCACCTTCTGCAGTTTTCTTTGCAGAATCAACATCAGCCGTAATTTTAGTTTCTGATATATCTGTCATAATTTTACCGATAATTATAACTTACTTTCAGCTAACAACTTTGCACGTTTTTCATTTCTCATAATTGTACTATTTTTCAAAGATTCATTTGAGAAATCACGTTCTGAAGGATCTTTTTGTTTTTCAGCTCTTGCTGAAGCAATCTTGTCTATATCTATAACTCTAGAAGACATTTTTTTAATTACCATGTCTAATTTTTCTAAGTTCATCGTACTATAATCAGAGCCATCAATTGTTGCATTTGTTAATGTCAAACCATCAAAGAATTGCTTTTCTTTACCCAAATTCATAAGAGCTCCATTTACAGAACCGTTATAAAATGTAATATTGTTAGCCTTATACAATTCTGATTGTATTATAGTCTCTCTAACAATTTTATTTATTAAAATTTCTGAATACAAATCTTTGATTTGCAAAATATCAAATTTACCATCATTCTTTTGTAAAATCTTCAAAGCTTCGCCAACTAATCTAATAGAACCTATTGTTCTTTTTCCTTTTTTTACCATGTTGGCATCATATAAATTTATATCAATTCCTTCGATTTCTAAGATACCTGTTTCATTAACAGGAGTTTCATCAAGCTCACCCAAATTAAATCCCGTAATTTTTGCTGATTTAACTGTAAACAATACATAAGGTTCATCAGTTTCTGAATTTTTATTTTTTGATTTTGCGACAATATTAGAAACGCTTAAAACATCTCCACTTTCATTGTATGCAAAATCACCATAAGTTAAATCAAAATTACCTTTAGGCAAATAATCAACAGCTGCATTTTTAGCATTTTCAGCAGCTCTTTTTTTCAATTCATTATAACTAGGGCCTTCATAAACACGACGTTTAAAAGAAGTAGGTTTAAATTCATTCTTCTTTTTAGGAGCTACATTAACTTTATTTTTTGTAGCTAAATAAGAACTATTTCCTGTATAAATTTGAGCATTAGCATCAAAACATAATAATGAAGCTAACATTGAAGAAACCACTAAAACTTTACGCATTATTATACCCTTTTATAATCTAGTATCTTAAGAGAGTAATTATATTAGAAAAAATAGAAAATTTATATATTTTTTTTAGATTATTTTGTTGGAATCACAAAAACTTGATTTGGATATATCAAATTAGGATTTTTGATTTTCTTTTTATTAGCTTGATATATCATTGTATATGCTTCTCCGTGTCCATAAATATATTTTGCAATTGTCCACAAACAATCACCTTTAACAACCTTAACACTTTGTTTTTCTGAAGCATCTAATCCTTTTCCAATTTCAAAAGGAACCTCAATACGACCTATTACTGAGCCTTTTTTATCTGTATAATCTGCTCTAATTGTGTATTTTACACCTTTTTTAATTTGAGTTTTTATTTTTGCTTTCCACGTTTCATTTTTATTTACAACAGCATTTCCAACGAATTTATTGTCAACATAGATACGTATATCGTTTTCATCATCATTATTAAAAATTTTACCTACAACAACTAATCTATTTTTTAAATAGTTTACAGAACTGATATCTATTGGTGTTTCAACATTTTCGGCATCAGGTATTTGTAATACTGTAACATCTTCACCAGAAGCATCAAGTTTAACAGCAATAATTTCATCATTTCCTCTTTCAGGAACTGTTAAAACAACAACATCATTTTCAATACGTTGATTGTTAGAACTATCTTGAAGCCATAACTCATGTACACCTGGCTCTAAAGCCATTTCAGGAATATAAACCCATTCACCATCATCGTTTACATCCATAACAGCAACATGCTTATTTTTATCCATTAAAGTTATTTTATCACCAGGAATGCCTTTACCGGCAGCTACTAGAGTGCCGTCTTGTTCGACTCGTACTATATCAAATGAGGCTTTTAATTTTGTATCGACTTTTTCTTTGTAATCCTCAATACTTTGCTCAATATTATTACTTTCTTTCAAAGATGTAATCTTATTAGCTTCACTATTTTCTTTTTTTACAAATAAAGAGAAGTAAACAATCAAACATATTAAAACAAGGAAAACTATACTAGCTATAGCCTTTTTCATAAAAGCCTCCAATATTTGTTGAATAAAAATTATTGCAGAAGGCATTATAATCCTATATAAGCATTTTTGCATATAAAAATTTACGGAGTGTAGCTCAGTCTGGTAGAGCACCACGTTCGGGACGTGGGGGCCACAGGTTCGAATCCTGCCACTCCGACCATCTTAAAAACTTGGATTCCTGCGATTTACATTTTTCTATATTTAACAAATCCCATCATAGAAATGTAAAAAATACTAGAATCTCTAAGAGAATTCTAAAACTGCCGTGAAACATAACTTTCTCAACGGGTTCAGGCTTTTTTTATAATTAATTTTATTTAGCTACATTTTTGTACAATTTTGCTCAGTCGTTATTCGCCTCTTGTAAAAACAGCTTTTTTAGAACGACGCTTGATCAAAAAAACTAAATAAATTTTCTCTTGAAACTTTAGCTCGACTTATAAATCTATAAGAGATACAGTTAAAAAAACAGATTGAAAAAATAAAGTGGCGATTTTCTTAAATCCTCCTATTTTCTATCTTCTTGCTCTATCCATATTTTTTTAAAAAACTTTATCTGTTTCTAAAAAAGTTATTTTTTTTAAAAATTTTATTCTTATTAAATTAATCTTTTTCGTAACTTTTTTTTCTACATAAAGCCATTTCTCTTTCAAGCTTATCTACATTTACTCTTTCTGAATATAATTGTCTTATAATAATTTGTTATTGTCTTTGTGCTTACACCTGTAAATATCTCACAAAATCTATCAGTTTCTTTATCAACTCCTTCTTCTAAAATAGTGTCATAACATTGCTGAGCTTAAAGTATTACTAAAACAAGTCATTTGTATTTTTTCATTTAAAAATATTTTACTCACTCTAATAAATTCTGGTAAATTAAATAAAGCCATTATTATTGTTGATTTATTAGGCGTAGCAGATGGGCTATATAAACTCATACAACCTCCTAATAATAAAGGAAAAACAAACAGAACTATTTTTCTAATTATTAAACTAGACTTGAAGATGAATAATAACAAAGCTCGCATTTAAACTCTCCTTCATCATTACAATCTTATAAAAATCCTATTTTTTTGGTTGATACCCCCTTTACTTCAACTTCTTTCTTTAACATTTCTATTAGTTCTTGTTTGCTTGTTATCTGTAAAAATTCTGCTTTCTTTTTAACTGTAGCAAAATCTCCTGGGGCAAGATTATCTAAATCAATTTTTATATTTGGTATTTTGAAGAACAAATTAAAAGCTTTTGTCTTTTGTTCTTCTGTCATATATTCATATTTGACCTTAAAAGTAAAACGTCTAAGTGATGCTTTATCTAGTTTATTAATTAAATTAGTAGTGCAAACTAGCGGATATTTAAAGCTTTCCATTTGTGTTAACATTTCATTGATTTGAGTAACTTCCCATGAATTTTTTGAAAAAGATCTATCTTGAAGAAAGCTATCAGCTTCATCAAGTATAAGCATCGCTTTTCTTTCTGCAGCTTCCGTAAATGCACTTGCTATATTACTTTCTGTTTCTCCAACAAATTTATTTATTAAATCAGAAGCTCTTTTAATAATATATGGCATATTAAGTTTCTTAGATAACCAAATTGCATACGCTGATTTGCCCGTTCCTGGAGCGCCATAAAGACATAACGAAAAATTCAATTTTTTTGTTTTTAATATTCCTTCGGCTAATTTTGCTAAATCAACATCAGTATTAAGCAAATCTGTTGAATATTCTTTTTCAAAATCATCATTCTTATTTGTAACTTTTTTATCAAAATGAATTCTCCACTTTTTGTCTTTATAAATTTTATCTAAACGCTGAGTAAATTCTTCATATGTCAATTCAAACAACTTTGCATTTTGAATTTCACTTATAATTGTTTCTGGAACTAAATAATATTTTTTTGCTAATTCTTGTTTTTGATGATTTGTATAATTCAAATTATATTTTTCTAAATTAATATTCCAAATTTTTTTAAGATCTCTTCCTCTTACATGATTATCGATTACAATTGCTGGACATGTTGTCAAATCATAATTACAATTTCTTGGCACAACAAAAAATATTGGTATATCTAAAGTGCTTTCCTCTTCTGGAAAATTAAAAATCTCGCAATTATTTTCAATTAACAAAGCCGCATTTGGAATATTTCTTAATAAAAAAACTACACTTTTATAACTTATATTAAAATCATTTTCAAAAGCTTTACTGTCTCTTCTAAATAATTTTAGTCCAGCCTTTTGTGCAATTATTCGACATAGTTCTTTTCTTCCTGTTTTTATCGCTCCTTCAACAATTACCTTGATATTTTTAGGATTTTTATTTGATAATTTTTTTATTTTTTGAACTGTTTGATTTAGATTTTTTATGTAATAAAAATCTTTTAATGATAATTTTGGCTTTTGATCAGGCTGATTTAAAAAATATATATCTTCTCTAATATCTGAATCAGGTCTATTTAATATATAGTTGGCTGTTTTTGTTAAAAAATAGCCTTTACTCGATTTATAAATTATTTTTAATTTTTCTAATTTAGCTAATGACGATTGCAAATTTTTATTATTGCAAAGTTGAGGTACAAATTTTTTTACATTTTGATAATTCCAATTAAAATTCAAACAATTTTCTAATATAAAATCTTCATTGTTTTCTTTTAAATACATAAAAGCTAATAGCTCCGTTTGTGTATTTGTTAATTTAAAGAACTCCTTAAAAAACAAAAAAGAATATACATCCCGTATTTTTTTTAAATTATTATTTTTTTCTTTTGTTTGCTTCTCAACTTTCTTCTTAGCTACATTACTTTTGTTTGTATTTTTTACTATAAATTTTTTAATATTTGAACAACATTCAACCATAATTTTTGCTACAGATTTAAAAAATTTTGGTGACAATAGTTCTCCCTCTTTTACATGATTAAAAAGAGTTTTTGATAAATCGTCATCTCGATATATAGGTTTTTGATTGTTTTCTGCATCAACAACCATTTCCTGTATTTCTGTATCAACATTTGTTTTTCTTATACATTTAGGGCAGCCTATTTCATCTATATTATAATAAATTTCAACAGCATAAAAAGCAGAATAAATAATCATATCAACTTTTGTAATTTTCATTTTTTTTATCCTCTTAAATACTTCAAAGATTTTCTTCTATTTAAATTTATTATATGAAGTGCAATTGTCAGGAATGGGCAGAGCTTTTATTTTTTTGCTAAAAATATAAAAATATTATTATATTTCAATTAGATAATTTTAATATTATAAATTAGACAGCATAATAAAAATCATTTTTTATATATTTTTCTGTTTTTTAGTTGTCTATACAATTTTTTTTATAAACTCTTTATTTTTACTTTCTTTCAGCACTGTTTGTATATATTCTTATAAGAGCTATGTGTCAGAAAACGGCATTCGCTTTTTACTAATATTTGTAGGAGAAAATTTAATGAGTGATAATGTTCAATATTCAAAAATTCTGGATTTGTATTTTTATCAACTGCATAAATCAATGGTGTATATTCATAATTATCTTTTTCATTAACATCTGCACCTAGTTCTACCAATTTTTCTATTACTTCTGGATTTCTATTATATATGACAACATACATTAATACAGTTCTGCCATATTTATCTTTTGAATTAATATCTATACCTCGTTCCAAATCCTTATAAATTTCATTTATAATTTGATTATAATTACATTCTGAAAATATTTTTTTATAATCT
>JAKSVT010000019.1 GCA_024407875.1 Alphaproteobacteria bacterium | reverse complement strand
AAAACCGCTTTCCCGGTTATTCTTGAGTCTCAACTATGCTAAACCGTCCTGAAAATATTTTATTTTTTTCAATTATAAATTTTACATAAGCATCACTCGGAAAAAATTCTAAACATCCAGAGGCTCCAGCTTCATACACATATTTTATGCCGTCTTCTGTTCTTTTATATGAATATGCCCAATTCGATACAGGAAGATACGATAAACAAGTATATCTTATTTCATCAACGATATATTCATTTTGTTTATTACTATCAAACACTAATTGTCTTAGGAATTCATTTTCAAATTTCAATTCCAAATCATCAGTACTATCGTTTTCAAGTTCCATATTCATATTTTCTCCATTACAAATTTATATACTAATTTTCCATATATTCATTAAATACCCTATTCTTATTTTTCTCCATCATGCACAAACAAAGCTTTGATAAATATTCTAAGCTAATTTGATATTTGACATCAGGACTAGGACAAACATCCCATTCTGGATTATCATGATCTTTAGATAAAACCAACTTTTCTAAATTGCTAATTTCACCTAATAAATCATTTTTGGTTTTTATCAATTGCTCAAAATTTTCATCTTTATGTTCTTTAATATAATTCTCGGGACTAACCATCATAATTCATTCTCCAATTACGAACTTTTAATTTCATAATTAAAAAATAACTAAGCAAAACGACAAAACGTGTCATAATTAAAAACAAAAACAAAAAAATTACGTAAAAGAAATGTTTTTACTAACTTCTTTTATTGTTATGCAAATCAAAGCTAAAATTAGGCTCTAAGATAAGCAAAAAACAACATTTAAAGCTGTAGCTTGATGATATGAAGTGACTCCTAGTGAATATTTATACGGGGGTACTGTATCTATTTGGAAAAATAATCAAAATGAAACGTTAAAAATCAAATTTTTAGGTCAAAATTTATCAAAAAATGAAATTTTTGAGATGATTTTTTGCATTTTTTTTATGAACTTTAGCAGATTTTGAACAAAAAAAGTTTATAACGTAATTTATTCCAATACCATTTTAGTTGCAATTATGTTCATTTATTATATAATTATAAAAAAGGAGAAAAAAAATGGCTCAATCAACTTTTAGCATTCGAATGGATGAACAATTAAAACAAAATTTTGAACAACTTTGTCATGAATTTGGGTTTTCACTATCTACAGCCTTTAATATTTTTGCTAAAGCTGTTGTTCGTGAAAGAAAAATACCTTTTGAAATTAGTGCCAATGATACGATAACAAAATCAATGAATGCTTTTTATCAAATGCGTCAACTTGCTGAAAAAAATGGCATAACAGAAATGACTTTAGATGAAATCAATTCTGAAATTGAAACTGTTCGGAATATGAAAAAATAAATATCGGCTGGATTTTAAAATTGTTGTGATTAAATTCTCTTTGCCACATTATATTGCTTTTTCAAAACATAATATGTTCCTTTGGTTGAGCCTTGCTTGTCCAGAACACCTTTCTTTACAAGGTGTTGAACATTCTTTTTAACTGTCTCACTGTTTTTACCTAATGTTTCAGCTAACTCTAAAACTGACCAATTAGATTTTGTATCAAACAAATCTATAACACTCTGTTCTGTTTTGTTGTATCTTATAGTATCAGTTGCCTTTTTTATCTTATCTTCTAAATGACGTTTTTGTAGTGATTTTTAGGTTTTTGTTCGATTAAAATATTAAAATCGCAGAAATCCGCTGTTTGTTTTGTAGATTAAATTTTCGTTAAATCTTCTTTCCCTTGATTTTCTTAGCTTCTAGACTTCGTAATTAATTCTTTATAAGGTAGTCACGATTTGTGATTACCTTAGATTAAGTATCTTGAAGTTGTTTATTACCAGATATTCCCAGATAGTTATTTATCTGTTACCAGATACACAAGAACTATTCTTCGCTATTTCTTATATATGAAACACCGCGTGTTGTTCCTAATTTGGTCAAATATCCTTTCTTCACTAGACTTTGTACAGATTTACGAACTGTTTCTGCATTTTTACCTATTTTTTTAACCATTTCAGAGATACTCAATTCTGCATTGCCAGTAAACAGGCTCATTATTTCGCGTGCAGTTAGGGACAATTTATCCGTATCAACCTTTTTGATGTTTTTAATTTTATCTTCCAATGCACGCTTTTGCTTTTGAAGTGATGTGACAAAGAACGTTAACCAAGGTTCATAATCAACCTTATCACTCCATATCGTTTTTTGTGTTCCCCGTAAAGCCCGATAATATGCATCTTTACTTGCTTCGATAATTGATTCCATAGAAGTATACGGCATATAGCTGTATTTGTTTTTCAGCATCAACAGTACAGTCAAAGCGCGTGACATACGACCGTTACCATCTGTAAATGGATGTATCGACAAGAAATGAACGATAAATACCCCAATCGTAATAATGGGGTGCAAGAACCGATCCTCAAAAGTATCGTTTGTCCATTTAATTAACTCGCTCATCAAGAGTGGTGTATCAAAAGGAGATGCTGTTTCAAAAATAGTTCCGATTTCTTTTCCGGTTGCATCATAAGCTGCTACACGATTACTGTCCTTTTTGTATTCACCGCGATGACGTTCATCTTTAGAAGAATATTTCAAAAGAATCTGATGTAACTGCTTAATATAATTTTCCGTTAGAGGAATGTCATTGTAATTCTCAAATATCGTGTTAATTAAATCTGAATACCCTGCGACTTCTTCCTCATCACGCGATTTAAAAGATTTTTTATTGATATGGCTAAATAGCTCCTCAATTTGAGCATCGGACATTTTATTGCCCTCAATACGATTAGAAGAACCGACAGACTCAATCGTTGCAACCCGCTTCATAACTTTTAATTCATCCGGTGTCAATTTAGATAAATCTGCACTCCATGAACCAATAAATTGTTCAATTTCAGCAATTTTATTTAACATATCTGGTGTGATAACAATATCTTTTATTCTTGGCATATTGCCTCCTTCCAATTTTACTGAATATTACCAGATATTCCCAGATAAGTCAACCAAAATTACCAGATGAATTAATTACGCTGTAAGCTTTTTTTGTTTAAAATCAGCAAAAAATCATAAATTTAAAGATTTATGAATTAAATTTATTCCTTCTTGAAACAATCCATAGCTTCTTCTTTCAGATACTTTAGCTTCACTAGAAATATTCTTCCAAGGTGTTCCTTTTAATCTTAACCAAACGATCTTTCTTGTCCTATAATCTTTAATTAGTGGGAATAATGTATTAATTACATAATCCCAAGATGCTAAATCATCTTTCGTTATAAATGCACTATTTTTTTGTTTTTCTTCATCAATTTGTACACCTAATCTTAATAAGTCTATTAATTCATTCTTTGTCATCTATTTTCTCCTAAGTGTTTTAAATAATATTCATACGGGTTATCAGAATTTTTCTTTGCATATTCCATAAAGTGAACAGTCTTAGCTCCACCTTTAAAGGCATTAATGTAATTGCCTAAACAGCTCATATCTGTATCTAAAAATACATTTACACCTTGGCGTTGCATTAATATTGGCCTTTTTGCACCTTCAATTTTGGCACCTCTTGTTAAAACAAACTCTGTTTCGCTCTCGGTTAAATTAAATCCATCAATTTCATCTAAAGTTCCTGCACAGCCATCATAAAAAAATCTAGTATGACAGTTAGTAAGTATTGTTTCTTTTATATTTAATTGTTTAAGATCATTGGTTCCTTGAAACGCCATAAATATTGCCATTCTCTGCTTACGAGCAGTTTTTAATAGCTTTTCAATTTCAGCTTTTAGAGCTGGACTTGACAACAAAGTTGGAGCTTCATCTACAATTAATAAACTTGGTTTTCCTGTCTTTGCATTCTTTTCAATTTTCTTAAATAAATAAAAGAATAAAGCAGCTGCAGCATTAGGATCATCTTTTATATTATCTAATCCAAATACATTTAATCTGTTATTACCAACATTTAATGTATCTCTTGATCCATTAAATAATTTTGCATTTAAAGTATTTCCATAAACCCATTTTTTAAGCTTATCTTTAAATACTCCATTTGGAACAAGTTCATTATAATAAACATCCATTCTTCTATTTGTTATTGGCTGTTTTAAAATTTCTTCTACAAACAATCTAATATCTGATTTTTCTTGTTCTGTTTCTGCATTAGTCAATATTTGCAAAAACATATTTAAATTAGTCTCATCTTCAATATCACAATCAAAAGGATTTAAACTAATATTTCCTTCTTGTGATATTTGATGATAAACACCGCCTAAAAGTTCTGTAAAACATGTAACGCCATTATCACGATCCAACATAAATACAGATAAATCAGGATAAGCTGCTAATGCTTGTGATACTAAATGCAATATTAAAACAGTTTTACCTGATCCTGTTGGGGCAAACACGCAACAATGCGGAGGCGCTTGATCTTCACTTGTTGCATGAAACGTAAATCCAAAAGGATTTCCAGATGGAACACTTGGAAAATAACATACGGGTAAATTACCCCAATCGCATTTATTAAGTCCTGTTTCAGCTTTATTTAAAGGGCATAAATCTGCTAGATTATTGCTTGTTAATAATAGTTCTCTATTAAAAGCATCTCTTCCTGGGCATTGACCCCAAAACTTAGGCATAGATAAACGTTCTTCTAAAACAGGCCTAATATTGCTTTTTCCTAATACAGAATAAACATCTAAAGCAGCTTGTTCAATTTGCACTTCATTATCAAGCGTAATTAAAATAGTAAATTCTGTTTCTATTAAAGATAGTTTATTGTTTTCTACTTGTTCTTTAAGTTCTTTGATTTCTTCATTAGTTGATAAGTTAATTTCTTTCTTGCCTAAGTTTAATTGCATTATTCTTTTATCTAAATTTGAAATCGCTTGAGTTTTATTTATTGGTAAAAGATGTACAGATAATGTCATTTCATAAGGTAAAGATAATAAGCTATCAATAATTTTAGAATTTACACTATCTCCAATATCTTTAATGCCAAATACAATTTTAAACTTTTCTGATCCTGCATATTGTTCTGTAATTATGCCTTTATTATCAATTTCAATTCGTGATTGTGCTATTTCATTAACATTATTAATTTCAAATTCTTTATAGTTATAAATAGAGCTTAAAAACTTTAATAATTCTAATCCACTTAATACATTTGGATTTAACTCAGATAAGTTTATAAAAGCTTCTTTTATAACAGCATCAATTTCACCTTCATTAGTTCCTGATACAATAATAAAATGCTTTGTTTTAAAACTTTTATCTAATTTATTTTCCCATCTATTAACTAACTCATTTAAAACAGCATTTTCATTTTGGCGTTTTTTAATTACAGGATGAATATGTTTTGTACTTACTATTCTTAATTGAACTTTGTTTTCTGATATATTTCTAAAAAACAAACTTCTACTAATAAACGCTTTTTCTAGTTCACTAGCTTTTTTACCCGCAACAGATTGTCCTTGTAATCTAATAACTTTAAAGATTTGATTTGTTTGTGTATAAACAAGTTCATTTTTAATATCTGTTATAGGAATTTCATCCATAACTGATACTAAATTTTCTTTTTTATTTTCTTTAGGAAGTAATGCTTTAGTTAATCCATAAGCAGAAAAACCGCCAATGATTGGGAGTAAAAATTCAAAGTTCATAATAAAATCTCACATTATCTTTATAAATAGTAGGCGTTTTAAAATGAGGAGCCCCGACTTCTTTGCAACCTAGACATTCCATAAAATAAGAAATTCTATTTCTAATAATGTTATTAATATGAGGCTCTTTATTAGTTAAGTTAATGCAAAAGATATGAGCTAAAACAGCAATAACAACTGTCATTACAGGAGAACCTGTAATAACAGTTATCAAAGTTAAGCATAAAGCTTCTGCATAAAGTAAATATGTTGCAACAAACAACATCTTTTGAGGCTTTAATACGCTATGATAAATTATAGATGCCATTTAGTTATTTCCCATAAACAAATCTATAATCCATCCAAGACCAGAAAAAGCTGCCATAATTAAAGCTAACTTAATGCAATGATCTTTATTAAATCTTCCGGTGAAAGCGCATAAAGCACATACGACCATACTTGCCATTGCTAGCCATTTGCCAAGTGTTATTGCGTTTTCTATTAAAGACTGAATTGCTGTTTGAGCTGTTGTAAAAGGATTTTCAGTCCCTAGTGGCATTGCTGCATTAGCAATCGCCGTAAACATAAACGTGATAAAAGATGCTATTACAAATATTTTTATAGCATTCTTCACGTATGTTTTTTTGAAAAAACATTCTTTTTTCATTGTATAATCCATTAAATTTTTAATAGATCAACAATGAAAATTGTTGACGTGATTAATACCACATCATCAATATAACCTTTATTTTTATAAAATCAATATTTTTATTAATAGATTCAATATGTTAATAAATAACAATAACTTATTTTTAGTAATTTTAAATAACATCAAATAATAACAGTATATTTTAGATAACATATTGATTTTATTTATATTTTTATGTTGACACGTATAAATTTTACAATTAAAATAATTATTGCTTTTTAGCACTGCGAGACTTTTCTTTGCACGTCTTATTATTGAGTTTGTTTAGATATGAGATAAAAAAACAAAATTCAATTAAAAAAAGGCTATTAAAAATGGCAACAGAAAACAAAACATCTGCTATTACAGATGAACAATTTGAAAAAATTCCAGCAACAAAAAACATTTTAGCAGGTCAAGAAGGTCCTATTCGTCGTCCTATTTTTGAAGGTGAATTCGGTGAAGTTCAAAAATTTAAGGGGTATGAAATTTTAGATGTTCGCGTAAAATCCGTATATTGTAAAGAAGATGCATTATGGGTAAAGTTTGATCGAATTGACGGTAGAGATGGATTTAGTGTTCGTATTGATAATGCATATCAACAGTTTAAAAACACTAAAGAAATGACACAAGATGAAATCGACCGTGCGGAGTGGATGAAAGCTCGAAACAAGCTTGATAGTCCAGAATTTGTTCAAAAATTAATTCACCAAGGCAAAGATATTAATGCCTTAATGGAAGTTGCTGGATATACCAAAGAGAGATTTGATCAAATTTCTAAAAACAACAATAAAAAATCTGATCTTACCTTAAATGATTTAGGAAACACAGCTTCTTTTAATAATGAAAATTCTTTAAAAAATGAGAAAAAACAAGAACAAGGAATGAGCTTATAATCGCTTATTTCGTCATTTCTTTTAATAAAGCCACTAATTAAAGTGGCTTTATATTTTTAAACTTTTACTGTTATAGGAACTAATTGCATTTTAAATCCTAATGCCTTTACAACATTAAAGACAGTATCAAACTGAGGTTTAGTTTTTCCATTAAAAGACTTATATAAGCTTTTTTCTGCAACGCCTATTTTCTCTGAAAGCTTCTTTATTCCAACTGCTCTAGAAATAACATCTAAAGCTGCTATAACCGCTGCTGGATCATTTTCTTCTAATGCAGCTGCAAGATAATTATAAGCATCTTGTTCATTTTTTATATAGTCTGCTGCATCAAACTTAGTTAATTTTAATTCCTCTTCTGTAAACATCTTTTTAACTCCTTTGCCTTTTCGATATCTTTCTGTTGAGAACTTTTGTCTCCACCGCATAATACAACAACAATTATTTTATCTTTTTGGTAAAAATAAACGCGATAACCTGGTCCATAATTTATTTTAAGCTCTGATACTCCTTCTCCAACAGAACGGACATTACCGAAATTTTCATATCTCACCCTTTCTAAACGTTCAGCTATGATAAGAACTGCTTTTTTATCGTTTAAATTTTCTAACCATTTTGTAAAAACTTGTGTTTGCAAAATTGTAAACATTTTTACATTTCTCCCTTTTATGGTATTCCATAGAATACTTATTTTCAAGTTTTAATTATTAATTCAATTAAAAATTAATTTTTACGACTTTCCCGACTTTCCACGAATTTCCCAATATAGGGAAATCAGCTCAAACCAAGAAAATTCAAGCTTTTGAGTGCTACGATTTTCCGATTTTCCTGACTTTCCCTATATAGGAGTATAAAAATTACTTTTTAATGTTCATAAACTCTTGATATTTATCAACAGTTAATTGCATAGCATCAAGAACAACAGAAGTATCTACACGTGCATATACTTGTGTTGCTTGTAATGTTTTATGATTTAGAGTTTTTGAAACAACAGATAAATTAACACCATTCATACATTCATAACTACCCATTGTTCTTCTTAAGTCATGAATACGTAAATCTTTTAATTTTGCTCTTTGTAGTAAAGCTTTCCAATGTTTTTTAGGATTTACCAAATGTCTACTTGGATCATCATTCATAGGAAATACCCAAGGAGAATTATGAAACATTCCCTGAATTTTTTTTAACTCATCAACTAACTGACTTACTAACGGAACTCTCATTGATGTACCATTTTTTGTTTTAGGTATATACCAAATATTAGAAACAAAATCTATATTCTCCCATCTCATTTCAAGAACATTAGATTTTCTTTGACCAGTATAAAGCAAAGCATAAAAGAAAGTTCTAAATATAGGATTAGTTTCTTTCTCTAAGGATTTAAAAAAAGCACCAAATTCTTCAGGCAATAAAAATCTATCTCTTGCTTCTTCTTTAAATTTTTTAAGTCCTCTACCAGGATTAAATCCTTCCCAACCCCATTCAATAGCTTTATTATACAATTGTTTAAAATATGTTAGAGCTCTATTAGCAACATATTTACCACATTCATTATAAATCTTATTAAAAACAAGAGTAACTTCTCTTGGTGATATTTGAGATATTTGTTTATTATCGAAAACATAAAAGAATCTTCTATGGACACTTTCTTCATTTTTATATGTTGATTTAGAAACATGTACAGAAGCATATTTATTCATAAAATCTTCATAAAGCTCTTTAAAAGTCATTTCATTTCTAATTTTATGTTTTTCTACATTAGGATTTATTCCCATAGAAAGTTTATTCAATAAATCAAAAGCTCTTTTACGAGCTAACTCAATAGGAATTTCATTTGTTTTACCTATCGTCACATAAAGAGGGGCTCCCAGGTTCTTTTTTACTACCACATAACTTTTTGTTGTTGATCCTACTCTACACTTCAAATATGGGCATTTTCTGTCAGTTACCTCGTATCTTTTATCCTTAAAAGGAAGCTCTGAAATTAAAATATCAGTAAAAAGAAATTCTTTATTTTTTTTGCTCTGGCTTACCTCATTTTTTATATTTTTGCTTACTTTTGAAAGCATTTTTTCACTTGTTTTTTTCATTTTTGTTCATCCTTTCTTTTATTTTTCAATAACTTAGTCTGTTTTTTCTGGCTTACCATTTTTTTAATTCAAAAAATCTTTCTGGCTTACCTATGGCGTACCAGCCAAAGGGAAAATCTAGTATTATTTGAATAAATTCATAAACCATACTTTTCTACACAAATTCAAGAAAAGCTTGAATTTCTGCGCTCAAAAGTAAAAAAAAGGAATAAAAATGAACATCTATTTCCCTATAAAAGAGCCTATTTGAAGCCACTTTTAATCAAGTGGCCCCGGGTTCGAATCCCGGCACGCTCACCATCTAAATCCGCAGTTTTCTGCGGATTTTTTTATTTTTAATCACAAAAAAGTCTGTACTCTTTTTTTCCTAGCTTACTTTATTGAATATTCTTATTTAGAAATTATAACTGCATAACGTTTAATTTAATCTTTGTCAAAAAATTTTAGTACTAGAAAAGATTAATTATATTGAACGACTTATCAACTTAAAGCATAAAAAAAATTTCAATATTTTTTCAAAAATCATCGACAAAAAAAGAGACTTACTAAAAATCTTGTTTTTACATAAGTCTCTTTAAAGATATTACTAATTAAAGCTAAACAAAAATTAGTTCAAAGCATCTTTCAATGTCTTGCCAGCTTTAAACTTTGGTGCTTTGCATGCAGCAATTTTGATTTCTTTACCTGTACGTGGATTGCGACCTGTTGTTGCTTTACGTGATGATACAGCAAATGTTCCAAATCCTACTAAACGTACTTCATCATTTTTCTTTAATGATTTTACAATAGCTTCCAATGTTGCATCCAATGCCTTTGTACTATCAACTTTTGTTAAGCCTGACAATTTTGCAATTGAATCTACTAATTCTGTTTTATTCATTTCATACACTCCATTTTTTTAAAACGATAAGTAAAAATTACCCTTAAATATGAAAAAGGTCAAAACAAATAATTGATGTTCATTCGAATAATTTTATTGACTTTTTAATCAAAATTCTTCCCGCAAATAGGCATTTTCCACAAAAAAAGGATTCACTCTCACAAAAAAATGCAAATTTTTCATTTAAATTTTTTTAATTAAACAATAAAATATTTATTTTAGATTAATTATAAAATTACTTAGTCTCTTGTTAATTTATATGACCCAAGAGTATTTTTAATTAAAAACCAACACAAAAAAATAGATTTTTCTTTTAAACCAATAACTTATTTATGGTTGGGAGACTAGGATTCGAACCTAGACTAACGGAGTCAGAGTCCGCTGTTCTACCATTAAACTATTTCCCAATACGTTCAAAAGCAATATAGTAATTAACGCTTTATCGCTTAAAAATCAAGCGAATTATTCATCACCAATTTTCAAAGCTGAAATAAATGCTGATTGTGGAATTTCTACTTTACCGAACTGACGCATACGTTTTTTGCCTTCTTTTTGCTTTTCTAACAACTTACGTTTACGTGTAATATCACCACCATAACATTTTGCTGTAACATCTTTTCTATATGCAGAAATATCTTCACGAGCAATTATCTTTCCACCAATTGCAGCTTGGATAGGAATCTTAAATTGGTGACGAGGAATCAAATCTTTTAATCTTTCACAAATTTGACGTCCTCTTCTTTCTGATTGAGATCTATGAGCTAAGAATGATAAAGCATCTACAACTTCACCATTTACCATAATGGTTACCTTAACTAAATCACCCACTTGATAGCTAGAAACTTCATAATCAAAACTAGCATAACCACTTGTTATAGATTTCAATCTATCATAAAAATCAAAAACAATTTCATTTAATGGCAAATCATAAACCAACATAGCTCTATTGCCTACATATGTTAGATCTTTTTGAACGCCTCTTCTTTCTGTACACAATTGCAATACAGCTCCCAAATAATCATCAGGAACTAGAATTGAAGCTTTAACCCAAGGTTCTTCAATTGATTGAATTTTTGTTAATTCTGGAAAATCTGCAGGATTATGTAACTCCAAATCTGAACCATCAGTTAAGTGCATTTTATAGCTTACAGAAGGTGCTGTTGTAATTAATTCTAAATTAAATTCTCTTTCTAATCTTTCTTCAATAATCTCCATATGAAGCAAGCCCAAAAAGCCACACCTAAATCCTTGGCCCAAAGCTGCTGACTTTTCAGGAACGAAATCAAAGCTTGCATCATTTAATTGCAATTTACCTAAAGCTTCTCTTAAATTTTCATAATAGCTTGTATCCAATGGAAACATGGAACAAAAAACTACAGGGACGCTTGGTTTAAATCCTGGCAAAGGTTCTAAAGCTGGACGTTTGTCATCTGTAATAGTATCACCAACTTTTGTATCTCCAACAGTTTTAATACCTGCTGTAATAAAGCCTAATTCTCCGGCTGTTAAACAATCAACGTCCTTCATTTTAGGAGTAAAAATACCAACTTTTTCAACTTCATGAATTGTGCCGTTGGCCATCATACGAATTTTCATTCCTTTTTTTAGAACGCCATCTTTTACACGTACTAAAATAACAACCCCTAAATAAGGATCATACCAAGAATCAACAAGCATTGCCTTTAAAGGATCATCTTTCTCACCTTCTGGACAAGGCAAATATTTTACAATACTTTCTAAAACCTCATGAATACCTAAACCTGTTTTGGCAGAAGTTTCAACAGCATTTGATGTATCAATACCAATAACATCTTCTATTTGTTGTTTTACTCTTTCTGGATCAGCAGCAGGTAAATCAACCTTATTCACAACAGGAACAATTTCATGATTACAATCTAATGCTTTATAAACATTAGCCAAAGTTTGAGCTTCAACACCTTGAGAAGCATCAACGACTAATAAAGAACCTTCACAAGCAGCTAAAGAGCGACTAACTTCATAGGTAAAGTCCACATGCCCCGGAGTATCAATTAAATTCAATTGATATTCTTTTCCATCATCAGATTTATAATTTAATCTAACTGTTTGAGCTTTAATTGTAATGCCACGTTCTTTTTCAAGATCCATTGAATCAAGAACCTGTTCTGTCATTTCTCTTTCAGTCAAACCACCGCATGTTTGAATCAATCTATCTGCTAACGTTGACTTACCATGATCAATATGTGCAACAATTGAAAAGTTTCTAATATGCGATAAATCTGTCATTTTATTTGCTCTTTAATTACTCTATTTATTTAACTTTTTAAAATATATACAAAACATATTCATATTCAAACAAAAAAAGCACTCATTATGTTAATAATTTAGAAATTATAGATTTTTATTCTATTTAACCTAAAAAAGAGTAATATATTCATATAGAATCTTTAAACAAGGCGTTCTTATATGAAAAGAGTTCTACTATTTTTATTTTCACTACTAATTAGTTTTCCAAGTTATTCACAAACTTATACAAATCACAATGGAAATGAATATAAAATTTCTCAAAAGCAACTAGACACTTTAAGAAAAATAGATACTGAAATAGAAAATTTAAGAGCAAACGGAAAAGATACTTCTGGCTTAGAAGAAATGAAAAATAATATCTTAAACAACATTTCAAAAACAGAACGAAATTTAAAAAGAAACATCTCTGTAAAAAAAGCTGTTTATAAAGGCTATAATTAAATTTTTCTCTTGTGAAAATTTATTTTTAAAACATATTTCTTTTAGTTTTTTTTTCTGTTAAGATAGCAAAAAACACAGAAAAAATTTAGGATTTTAAAGATATGGATAATTTTGTAATTACACTATTAAAAATGTGTACAATGCTGTTTGTTGTTATTGATCCAATTGGTAACATGCCTATATTTATGTCGTTAACAAACAGCCCTCGTCAAGGATACCGTGCAGAAGTTGCAAAACGTTCTGTACTTATTGGTTTTATCGTATTAATCTTTTTTGCTTTTGCTGGCGAAGCTTTTTTGAATTCTCTACAAATATCACTACCAGCATTTAGAATTGCTGGTGGTATTATGTTATTTATAGTTGGATTACAAATGATCTTTACAAACATTGAAAAACCTCATGCTGATGATGGCAAAGATCAATTATATGGTGGCGTTGATGTCGCTGTTTTTCCACTAGCTGTACCTTTAATTGCAGGTCCTGGAACGATAGCTTCTATCATTTTGATGATGTCTGAAGCAAGAGGTAAACCTATAGAACAATGTTCTATAATTATAGCTCTAATAGCTATTTTAATATTGAGCTATATTTTATTTAGATTATGTGATTTATTTGCTCGTCTTTTTGGTCAAACAATTAACAATGTTATATCCAAAATTTTAGGTATAGTTTTAGGGGCATTGGCTTCACAATTTGTTATTGATGGTATTAAGGCCTTAATCTAAAATGATACGTATATCAGGGATTAGATTGTCTATTAATAACAAAACTAATTTATTAGATATTGCAAAGAAAACAACAGGATTACAAAATATTGTAAGTGTTGAGTTAGTTAAAAGATCTGTTGATGCAAGATCTAAACATTCACTTATATTTGAGTACATTTTAGATGCAAAAATAAATGACGATGAAAATATTTATATAAAACATTCGAAATATAAAAATGTCGAAATTGTACCAGAAACAAAGTTTTATAAGCCTTTAATACTTTCAAACAAAACATCTATACACGATAGGCCTATTATAATTGGAACAGGACCAGCTGGTATGTTAGCAGGATTAGTTCTTGCTTCATCAGGCCTAAAGCCTATTTTAATTGAGAGAGGGAAACCTGTTTTTGATAGGTTAAATGATGTTGAAACATACTGGAAAACAGGCAAACTTAATCCTCAATCTAACGTTCAATTCGGAGAAGGCGGAGCGGGAACCTTTTCTGACGGAAAACTGACAACTGGTGTAAAAAAAGATGAAATAACAAAATACGTCTTAAAAGAATTTATTGAAGCTGGAGCTCCTAGTGAAATTATGTTCTTAGGCAAACCTCACATTGGTTCAGACAAATTAAGAACAATGGTTAAAAACATCAGAGAAAAAATAATATCTCTAGGCGGTGAATATAAATTTGAAACAACACTAAATAAGATTATAACAAAAAACGACCAAATCATTGCTATTCAAGTAAAAGACAAAAATAACAACATATCAGAAATATCAGCAAACAATGTCATTCTTGCAATAGGTCACAGTTCAAGAGATACATTTGAGATGCTAAAAAACTGTGGTATTAGTATGGAACAAAAACCTTTTGCTGTTGGCGTTAGAATAGAACATTTACAATCTTTTATAAACAAAAAGCAATTTGGTATGGAAGTCTCTCCTGCTATTTTAAAAGCTGCTGATTATAAATTAGCAACGCATATTGAATATAATAATATTAAACGTGGTGTTTATACTTTTTGTATGTGTCCAGGAGGACATGTTGTTGCTGCAGCCTCAGAAAAAGATACTGTTGTAACAAATGGTATGAGTTATTATGCACGAAACAATAAAAATGCAAACAGTGCTATATTAGTTGAAGTTGGACCTCAAGATTTTGAATCTAATAATGTCTTAGCAGGTGTTGAATTCCAAAGAAAAATTGAAAAAGCTGCATTTGTTTCAGGAGGCAAATCTTCTTTTGCTCCAATTCAAAAAACAATTGATTTTTTAGTTAATAAAGAAACAAGTAATCTATCTTCCGTCAAACCTAGTTATTTACCAGGAACAACTTTTGCTGACTTAAGATCTGTTTTACCAAAGCAAATTGTTGAATCTTTAAAATTGGGTTTAAAAGAAATGAACGAAAAATTTCCAGGCTTTACAGGAAACGATTCCATTTTAATAGCTCCAGAAACAAGATCTTCATCTCCTGTTAGAATAATAAGAGATCCTATTACCTTATGTTCAATAAATACAAACGGGCTATACCCTTGTGGCGAAGGTGCCGGATATGCAGGAGGAATTATGTCTGCAGCAATGGATGGCGTAAGATGTGCTGATGCAATAATAAAAAAACTATCCTAAATTAAAAAAATTTAAGTTTATTTACATCAACCTGCATTAATTCATTTGATACCATTTCTAAAGCATTTTTTAAATCTGCTTGATCAAATCGATCATAAGGAATTTGAATACCAATCAATCCTAAAAATCTAATTCTTGAATAAACATTAATAGTATTTATAACTTCTTTTTTAGTTTGTTCATCTAAATCGATAAAATAAGCATTCAATAACGCATCCCATACTTTTTTGCCTGTTTCATACTTCATACCAACTATTTTTTCATAAGGAGCTTTAATTAGCTCAAAAGTATCAAGATCAAAAACAGCACATTTAATTGAAGCAAAATTGAATACGCTGTGACCATATCCAACATCACCCATATCAATCATTAAGAGCTCATTATCTTTAATTAAAATATTTTTTGTCATACAATCTAAATGAACAAATGATTTTTTATCAGGTACTGCATTAATAATATCTGTAATATGTTTTACTACATCTTCTTTTAAATAAGGTATTGTTAAAATATGTTTACAGAAAAATTCTTTTTCATTAGGAAAAGCATCGTCTTCAACTTCAGATGAAGACATTTGTTTTAACAAGTCTACATATAATTTAATAAAATAATCAAATTTTTCAGGATGCTTTTCAAAATTTACAGACAAGCTTTCAGCATTAATCATTTCATATATAGCACCTAAAGCATCTCCACAATTTACGATATCATAACTGATTGCTGTAGGAATGCCACACAAGAAAGCCTTTTTAGCATACATACGTTCTTTTAAAACAACTTCTTCACTAACATCTTTTCTAAAAACTTTAATAGCTGTATCATTATCTAATTTATAAACAACACCTGTTGCCCCCTGTCCAATTGCTTGACAATTTGAAACATCAATATTTTTTCTTTTCTTTGAAATTTTAATTATTTCATTGAAGCCTGTTGTTTCAAAAATTTCATAAACAGAATTAGATAAATTTATACACTCAAGATTCTTATATTTCTTTTTTAAAGATAGAACTATTCTTAAACCACTAGAAGAAATATAGTTTAAATCATTACAATCTATAATTACGTTTAAATCAGAAAATTTTTCTACAGGATATTTTTCAACGATATCTAGGATTTCTTTATTGACCTCATCTGAATTAGCACTATCAATCTTATTACACAATAAAAAATATAATTTAGCATCTTTAAATTCAGATTTAATCATATCATTGTCTCCTAATTCTATTCGAACTCCGTTATAGTAGCTAAGATTGCCTCTGCACTTTCAGCACCTCGCAACTGAGTTCTTATTCTTTCATTACTTATCAGTCTAGACAAAGAGGCTAGCGTTGTCAAATATTCTCCATTATTTTTATGAGATGTCAAAATAACAAAAATTAAATCAGCATCAATTCCATCATGAGCCTTAAAGTCCACTTTATTAACAAGTCTTGCAAAATATACATGAACTTTGTTAATTCCTTCTACACAACCATGTGGTATAGCAACACCAAAACCAATGCCTGTTCCTGCTTGTTTTTCTCTATCTAACAAAGCTTGTAATACATCATCAGCATTAACACCTATTTGTTCTGCAGCAATTCTAGATATCTCTGCTAAAATTTGTTTTTTACCAGAAATTTTTAATGTTGGAATTATTTGATTTAATGTTATGACTTCAGATAATTTCATAGTTTTAACTTTTAAATTCAATACTTGCCTCTCTAATACAACTAGAGAGGCAAATATATTATAAGTTTTTAATTCAAATTATTGTTGTGGATCAATCCAACCAATATTACCATCTGAACGGCGGTATACCATATTTAAACCACCATGAGCAATATTACGGAACATTAAAGCTGGAACATCAGCTAAGTCCATGCGCATTACAGCACCACTAACTGTGCATAATGGTAATTCTGTTTGCATTTCAGCAATAACAACAGGAGCTGCTTCTTCTGAAGGTAATGAATCTTCAGCAACTTCAGGTTCGATAACAGCAACATTTACAGGTTCTGTATCAAATTTATGATTTGTTAAACGTTTTTTGTAGCGTTGCATTTGTTTAGAAATACGTTCACAAGCACCATCAAATGAAGCATACGCATCACCTGTTTCTGCACTACCTTGAATAGAAACGCCACTAATTGGATGAACAGAAATATCTGAACGGATTAAGCCACCGCCAACTTTAGAAAAAGAAATTGAAGCTGATAAAGGATTTTCAAAAAATTTCTTAACTGCTGCTTCGATATGTTCTTCAACATATGAACGTAAGCTACTTCCAATATCAATTTGTTTACCTGTAATTGCTATTTCCATATTAATCTCTTCTTTATAATTAAAAGTTAAACCTCGCAAACAAGAGACTTCTCTCTTGATTACTTTATTATGTGATATAATTATCCTTATTAATAATCTAAGTCAAGAATTGATTTATTCTTAAATTATATTTTTAATCTTTTATCACGTTTTCTTACGGCAGAAGTTGGTATATTCATAGCTTCTCTGTACTTAGCTACCGTTCTTCTTGCTATACTTATGCCATCTTTTTCTAATATTGATACAATATTGTCATCAGACAATATATGTTCAACACTTTCTTTATTAATCAAATCAGCAATTTTTTCTTTAATTGCTACAACTGAACATAATTCACCTGTTTGATTTGAACTTAAGCCATTTGTAAAGAAAAATTTTAATTCAAATGTTCCAAAAGAACACATTAAATACTTACCATTAACAATTCTACTAATAGTACTTTCAGACAATTCGACCTTTTCAGCCACATCTTTCATAATCATTGGCTTTAAAGCCTGTTTTCCCTTTTCAAAAAATTCCTTTTGGTCTTCAACAATTTGAGTAGCAATAGATAAAATTGACTTTGCTCTTTGATGTAATGCCTGAATAAGGAAGTTTGCTTTACTCATATTCTCAGAAACAAACTTTTTAACAGTCTTATCCTTTGATATACTTAAAACTTCTGAAGCATAATTTTGATTTACTAAAACATGAGGCAAAGTAGATTGATTTAGTTCAACAACAAATTCACCATTTTTTGTTTTTCTAACAAAAACATCTGGCACTACAACACTTGCCAGTTCAACATTTCCAGCATCATATCCATCAGCTGGGCGGGGGTAACATTTTTTAATAAGTTTTATTTTTTCAGCTAAAACTTCCTGAGATATCCCTGCTGTTTTTGCTAATTTAACATACTCTTTTTGAGCAACTAAGTTTAAATTATCTAAAATAATTTCAACACTTCTATCAAATTGTTTCTTAGATTTAAGTTGAAGTTTTATGCATTCAGATAAATTTCTAGAAAATATTCCAACAGGTTCAAACTTTTGCAAATAAGGCAAAATCATTTCTTGATCAGGAGTTAATTCTGAATATACATACCCATTTTCATCTAATTCATCATAAACAGAAAAAGCTAAATCCAAATCTTCTTTTTCTTTAAATCTATTTCTAATCTGTCTTTCAACAAATTCATATAAAGATTCTTTTGGAGCTAAACAATTATCTATTAAATCAAAATCTTCATCATTATAATTACTAGAGCCTACACCAGACCACGTATCTACAGAAAAATCGTTTTCTCTATAAGAATCTTTAAAATTTGATTGTTCGTAGAAAGCATCTTCTTCGCTATCTTGGTGTTCTACATAATCTTTATCATCAATATTATCTAATAAATTTTTCTGTTCAGATCTACCATCAAATTCATCAATCTTATCCATACCGTTTAATTTACTAGAAACTTCATCTGAACCATTTTCAAAATCACTTTCTTTTTCTAAAAAAGGATTTTTTTCAATTTCTGAATTAATCTCATCGTTTAACTCAACAGCTGTCATAGCAAGCAAATTAACAGCCTGCTGCATCATTGGCGTCATGGTCAACGATGTACCTGGTTTTAGTTCTAAATTAGGATAATGTGGTTTATATTCCGAGGGCATATTTTTATACGATATCATCGCCCCCTATAATTATAGAGCAAACTTTTCGCCTAAATATACACGACGAACATCTTTATTATCAACGACTTCTTTAGGATCGCCTTCCATTAATACTACGCCATCATGTAAAATATATGCTCTATCAATAATATCTAAAGTTTCACGAACATTATGATCTGTAATTAAAACTCCAAGACCACGATGCTTCAAGTGAGAAACCAAATCACGAATCTCACCTACAGAAATAGGATCAATACCTGCCAAAGGTTCATCCAATAAAATGAAAGAAGGATTAGAAGCTAGAGCACGAGCAATTTCAACACGGCGTCTTTCACCGCCTGATAATGCGATAGCTGGAGCTCTTCTTAAATGTTCAACAGAAAATTCATTTAATAAATTTTCTAATGTTTCTTCTCTTTTTGCAATATCAGGTTCAACAATTTCTAATATAGCTCTAATGTTATTTTCAACACTTAAACTACGGAAAATTGACGCCTCTTGAGGCAAATAACCAACACCTAACCTAGAACGACGGTACATTGGTAAATTTGTAGCATCAATACCATCAATAACAATTGAACCAGAATCTGGATTAATTAAACCTGTAATACAGTAGAAGGATGTTGTTTTACCAGCACCATTAGGTCCTAACAGACCTACAGCTTCACCTCTATTAACATTAAAAGAAACATTTCTTAAAACAGGACGACATTTATAAGACTTAGATAAATTTAAAGCATACAAACCCATTTGTGCTGAATGAACCAACTTTGGTCCTTCAACATTTTCTGCATTTGTATTTTCTACCTTAGTCTCTTCAGTCAATTTAAAAACCTTTCTCAAACGTTTTTAATATTTTTTTTACCTTTTGTCCAGTTATTTTGTTCCATCAACGTTACCTTTTGAATTTTCATTATTTTTTTTAGGTAATTCTTTTTGCTTAGGAACAAAAACTCCATGTACTTGTTGTTTTTTACCACCAAATGTTTGAGCATTCGTTAACAAACGGCTCACACTTGTTTTCATATTTATTTTAGCTTCATCACCAATAATATAATTTTCGCCTTGTGAAATCTTTACATTTCCTTTGATTGAAGCCAATTCTGTCTTAACATTATATTCACCAACATCGCCTTCAATTTTTTCTGTTAATGTAGATACAACAACATTATTTTCTGCAATAAAATGATCAATTTCTAAATCACCTTTTGGATTCTTTATAAAATATGCATAAACAGTATCTGCTTCCAAAGTTTTATCAGCAGAAGTTGCTATAACATTATTTCTTGCAATAACCATTTGTTCATCTTGCCAAAACTCAACTATTTCAGCAGTTACACTATTTGATTTAGAATCTTCATCTATTTTCTTTTGTTTGTTTTTAACTTTATTATCTATTTTACTTTGTTCTTCTTTAGTCTTAGCTAAAATTTTATCATCATCACCAGTCATCAAAGTAACAGGAGATCCTTTTAAAACAACAACAGAATCTGCAATTTCATAAACAGCTGTATCAGCCTTAGCCATTTGCTTAGATGTTGTTATAATAACATTACCATAAGCTCTAATTCTTAATATCTCTGTTTTTTTATTTTCTTTTTCTTGATAAAAAGCAACTATTCTATCAGCTCTTAAAGTGGTATCCCCTCTTATAACCATTGCATTTTCAATAGCTGTAAGTGTTTGTTTAGGACTATTCCATTCCAATCCACCATCACTAATTAATACAATTTCCTGGTTCTTTGAAGATGTTCCTGTAAAAGACATCGCATTAGCTTCTGTATTTGAAACTAAAACATATATAAGTATTAAAAAGGATGCTAAAATATATCTTTCAATTTTATTTATCATTCTCTAATGCTCCTGGCATAAAAACAACCCTTGTCTTTCCTGTTAATTGAACTTTTAATCCATTTTCTTCAACTTGAATCCCTTGAGAAACAGCTGTACCGAATGGTCCTCTCATAAAAACTCTTTCTTTACCTTGAACATTTTTATTAGCTAAATTTATTTTTAAATTTGTAGTTTGTAATTCATATCCATCTTCTGAGTATAAATTTACACTATCCAACAAATCTATAATATCTTCTTCTTGAACATAAATAGCTCTATTTGCATCCATCATAAAAAATCTATCTGATTTCATCAAGAAATTGCTTTTAACTTTTCTTAAAAGAATATTTCTTGTTTTTTTATCAGGCAATTCTCTTGCATCTGCAGCTTCAATATTAATAGGTTCGCCTTTTTCATCTATTGTAAAAAATTTAGGATTAACCATTACTTGTTCATCAAAAATTTTATCTTTACTTTCAGAAGATATTAAATTGAAAGCTTCATCTTGTTTAATATTTAGTTGCGGCCACAATACAACCAATCCAACTAGTATAGCAGCAGCACAAGGAAAAGCAGCCTTCAACAAGAAAACTAATCTCGTATGACGACGCATCTTTCTTTTTTGCTTTCTTTGCCAACTATTTGGAGAACCACTTTGATTAATAGGCTTATTTTTTCCAAACGCCAAAGAAATATCTATAACTTTTTCATCTTTATTATTTTGTTCCATTGGCAAATCTCTACAAACTACGCCATACCTGCGCGCAAACAGTCATGCATATGAAGCAAACCAACAGGCTTTTTATTTTCATCTACAGCAAACAAAGCTGTGATACCTTTTCCTGTAGTATTCATAATACGAAGAGCTTCTAAAGCTGGGGTATCTTTTGTTGTTGTTTTTGGATTCAAAACCATTACATCTTTAATTTTCTTAGAAATAAATCCTGGACAAATACTACGGCGTAAATCACCATCAGTAAACATACCAACTAATTCGCCTTCTCCATTTACGATGCCGACGCAACCAAAGCCTTTTACAGTCATAACTTCTAGAGCTTGTGGCATCAATGTATCTTCATCAATTAAAGGCATATCTGTATGGAATAAATCGGAAACATTCAACATCATTTTGCCGAGCTTTCCGCCAGGATGACGCATTTTATATTGTTCTTTTGAAAAATTATGTAACTTTAACAAAGCTACAGCCAAAGCATCACCCCAAGCCATCATTAATGTTGTAGATGTTGTAGGAGCCATACCAAAAGGACAAGCTTCCTCAATTTCAGGAATACATAAAACTACGTTTGCATTTTTAGCTAAAGTACTATTACGATTTCCTGTCATTGCTATCAATTTAACATCAAATCTTCTACAAAAAGCAATAATATCTCCTAATTCAGGAGCTTCTCCTGAATTGGATAAAGCTATGATAATATCAACAGGCTCAATCATTCCTAAATCGCCATGGCTTGCTTCACCTGGATGAACGAAATATGCTGTAGTTCCTAAAGATGACATTGAAGCAGCAATCTTATGTCCGACATGTCCGCTTTTACCCATTCCAGTCACTATAACGCGGCCCTTTGTTTCGAAAATTAATTTTACAGCTCGTGCAAATGAATCATCTTGTTTTTCTGCCAACAATTGTAAAGCATCAGCTTCTTGTCTTAAAACATCTCTAGCTGTATCTATAATTTTTTCAATATCGAAATCCATGATATTTCCTCTAAATCATTTATCAATGAGTAAATACAAATTCTGGGTTAAAACCCGCAACTTCCATTTTTCCAACATAAGGAAGAAAATCAAAACAATGCTTCGCGTATTCTGTTCTTCCTTCTCTTTCTAACAATGCATCTAATTTTTCTTTTAATTGATGTAAATATAAAACGTCATTTGCTGCATATGTTAATTGTTCTTGAGTTAATGTTTCTGCACCCCAATCTGAACATTGTTGTTCTTTTATTAGTTCAACATTTAACAATTGTTCACATAAAGACTTCAAACTATGACTTGGGGCATTAGTTCTTGCAATTTTTGATGCAATTTTTGTACAATAAACTGGTGCACAAACAGCGCCTAAATAATAGTAAATTGCAGCAACATCAAAACGTGCATATTGGAATATTTTTAAAACAGATTTGTCTTCAAACAAAGCCTTCAAATTAGGAGCATTATACATTCCCTTTTTCAAGCGAACTATATGACAATTTCCATCACCTGAGCTTAATTGTACCAAGCACAATCTATCTCTTTTAATTTCTAATCCCATAGTTTCTGTATCAACAGCAACGGAATTTTCGAATTTTACATTATCAGGTAAATCATTTTCATAAAAATAAATTTGTCCCATTTTAACCAGCTCTTTGAATTCTATAAAATCTAAAAAAACAACTAAATAGAGCAAAATGCCATACTTATTTGGTGCCCAAAAGAGGACTCGAACCTCCATACTCGTTAGAATAATAGCACCTGAAGCTATCGCGTCTACCAATTTCGCCATTTGGGCATTCAGGTTACTTATAATGTTAAGTATATTTAACGTCAATATTTTTTAATATTTTTAAACAAAAAAACTCTTTCTATAAATGAAATTTCATTCATAAAATTTACATCCTATAAACCTTTTAAGATTATAATTTAAAAAATTGAGAAAATATTTGTCTTTTGGAGAAACAAATGTTCACGTTAATTCATTATCCATTTTGTCCTTTTTCGCGTAAAGTTAGAATAGCTTTATCTGAAATTGGCATTGAAGCTGAAATGAAAAGCGTAGAGCCATGGAATTTGCCTGTAGAATTCAGAACAAACATTAATCCTACAGGAGAAGTACCTGTATTATTTGATCCAATTGGTAAATATATTTGTGGGCATTACCCTATTGTTGAATTTTTATATGAAACAACATCTTGTTCTGCATCAATTATAGGTACAGAATCTTTTGACAGAGCTGAAGTAAGAAGACTTTGTGATTTGTTTGATCGTAATTTCTATGACAATATAACAAAATTAATATTCATAGAAAAAATATATAAGCCATTAAATGGCAATTCTGCATCAAATATAAACACTCAAGCTATTAGAGCAGCAACAACTAATTTAAAAAATTATTTACTTTATATAGAAAGCTTATTAAACAATCGTCATTGGTTAGCCGGTGAAAATATTACTATGGCAGATATAAGTGCCGGAGCTCAAATTTCAATATTAGATTATTTAGGTCATATCCCTTGGTATGCAAAAGATTTAACTCCAAATTTTCCAGAATTAAAAAATTGGTACCAAAGATTAAAATCAAGACCATCTTTTAAATCAATTTTATTAGATAAATTACCTATAAGAAAACCTTCTTCAACATATGCAAACTTAGATTTCTAAGGATATTACAATGAAAATAACGAAAATTATTTTATTATCATCTTTTATATTATCCCTATCAGCATGTTCTAGTAGCCATTTTTATTATTGGGAAAATCCAACAGTTGGAGGAGAACAATTTGTAAGAGATCATAATATATGTTTGAAACGAGCTGATTTTTGGCCATTTACAGCATACAATCCTCTATCAACCTCCCCTGAAAAATTAAATTTAAAATTAAACTTGAAAGATGGTGGTATTTGGGCTAACTTCACTCCGTATAAAGGATCTATGGCAATATTTGTCAACAACAAATATCCATCAAAATGGCAAAGCAATTATTGGTATAGTAGATGTATGAAAAAAGCCGGTTATAAAGAACGTAGACCTACATATGTTGCTAGATAAATAATTAGAATTTAAAATTAAGGATTAATAGATATGTTAAATGGTAAACCCGTTATTCTTCAAATATTGCCAAGATTAGATCAAGGTGGTGTTGAAAGAGGCACAATTGAAATGGCAGACGCTTTAAATAAAGAAGGCTGGATTTCCATTGTTGTTTCAGGTGGTGGCCGCTTAGTTCATGAATTGGCAAGACACAAAACAGAACATATTACTTTACCTGTTTTCTCTAAGAACTACTTCAAAATGAGAAAAAATGCTAAGGAACTTGTTAAAATAATTAAAGAAAAAAATGTAGATATTATACATGCAAGATCAAGAGCTCCTGCTTGGTCAGCAAAATGGGCAGCAGAAGAAGCCGGCATTCCTTTAGTTACAACATTCCATGGCGCCTACAATATTGGTCCAATAAAACTAAAAAGAAAATATAATGCTGTTATGACTTCTGGTGTAAAAACCATTGCTGTTTCAAATTTTATTAAACAACATATTTTGTCAAATTATGAAGTTGATGAAAATAAAATTGAAGTTATTCACAGAGGCGTTGATATTGATAAATTTGATATAAAGAAAATATCACAAGAAAGATTAATTGCTTTATCTCAAAAATGGAACCTTCCTGATGATTTGCCTATTATTATGCTTCCAGGACGTTTAACACGTTGGAAAGGACAATTAGTTTTATTAAATGCCCTTGCAAAAATGAAACATAAAAATTTTAGATGCTTATTTGTAGGGTCAGATCAAGGTCGCAAAGGATATTTAAATGAAATGCTTAAAAAGATTAAAAAGCTTCATTTAGAATCAGTTTGCCAAATTGTTGATCATTGTTCAGAAATGGATGTTGCATATATGTTATCAGACATCGTTATTTCAGCATCAACAGATCCTGAAGCTTTTGGTCGTGTGGTTCCAGAAGCTCAAGCTATGGGTAAAATGGTTATTGCTTCTAATCACGGTGGAGCAACAGAAACTGTAAAAGATGGTGAAACAGGTTTCTTAGTCCCTGTTGGTGATGAGGAAGCGTTAGCTAAAGCTTTAGATAAAATCTTTGATATGAGTGAAGAAGAAAAGAAAAAAATGTCTATAGCTGCTGTTGAAAGCGTAAGAAAAGATTTTTCAAAAGAAAAAATGTGCAAAAAAACAATTGACGTTTATAAGAGCATATTAAATTTAAACTAATAGAACGAAAGAGGCTTTAAGCCTCTTTTATTTTAAAAGCTAAAAAATTCTTTTCTAATTGTTTCATCAATTTCCATTAAAGCTATTTGAATTTCATCTATAGTTTCATGAAGTCCAGATTGAATAATTTCAGAAATTGTAGAAAACTCTAATTTAGAGCGAAGTTTTCCTATTAATCTTAATGATTTTTGACCAATTAGTTCTTTATCTTTGGTAATTCTCTTTAAAGCTTTTTCTGCATGCTCCAAGCAATAAATAAAAGAACGAGGAAATTCTTTATTTAAAATCAAAAACTGAGCAACATTTTGAGGAGTAACATTTGAATATGTCTTTTTAAACATTTCAAAAGCACTTACACTTTTTAATACAGCATTCCATTGAACAATATCTAAAGACATTCCAACCATACTTACATTAGGCAACAAAATATAGTATTTAACATCTAATAATCTTGAAGTTTGATCAATACGTTCCAACAATCTTCCCAACCAAGAGAAATTCCAACCTTCATTATGGCTCATAGAACCTTCTTGAATACCTACATATAATTGGCAAAATATTTTAATTTCAGTGCAAAAATCATGAGGATTATTTAATAATTCATCCTTAATAGCCTTGTCTCTTAGTCTATGATAAAATTTATTAATATGAAGCCACATTTCAAGAGTAATAATTTCTCTAACACAACGTGCATTTTCTCTAGCCTTTGCTATACAAGAAATAACACTATTTGGATTTTCTTCATCTAACACCAAAAAATCCATAACATTTTCAATAGTAGCTTCGCCAAACTTTTCATAGAATTCATCGTTACTACCAACCGTTTGAATTAATGGATCCCAGTTTCTTTCTTCGTCAGGTAAATCAAGCATTAAATTGATATTAGCATCAATTTCACGAGCAATGTTTTCAGCACGTTCAATATAACGAGAAATCCAAAACAAAGAATCTGCAACTCTACTTAACATTGTCTTCTCCTTCATTTTTTTGTTTTGACATTACCCATGTATCTTTAGCCCCTCCACCTTGTGAAGAGTTAACTACATAAGAACCTCTCTTTAACGCAACTCTAGTCAATCCTCCTGGTAAAACATAAATTTCTTTGCCTTGAATAATATAAGGTCTTAAATCGACGTGTCTTCCCTCAAAATTTCCTTCAACTAAAGTTGGAACTCTACTTAAAGAAATCAATGGTTGTGCAATATAATTACGTGGATTTGAATTAATTCTATTTTTAAATTCTTCCAAATCATTTTTAGAAGCTTGCGGTCCTACAAGCATCCCATATCCACCAGACTCACCTACAGCTTTAACAACCATTTTGGCTATATTTTCAATAACGTATTTTTTGTCTTTTTCATTATCACAAACATAAGTTGGTACATTTGGAATAATATTATCTTCATCCAAATAATATTTAATAATTTTTGGAACGTAAGAATAAATAGCCTTATCATCAGCTACACCACAACCTGGAGCATTAGCTAAAGCGACATTTCCAGATTTATAAGCATCAAAAATTCCAGGAACACCTAAAACAGAATCTGCTCTAAATACTTTCGGATCAAGAAAATCATCATCTATTCTTCTGTAAATTACATGCACTTGTTTTAAGCCTTTTGTTGTTTTCTCATAGACCTTATTATCTTGAACAACTAAGTCATTTCCACAAACCAAATCAACGCCCATTTGTTGAGCTAAAAATGAATGCTCATAGTAAGCTGAATTATAAATACCTGGTGTTAACACAACGACATTAGGTTCATCAATATTATCCGGAGCTAAATATTTGAGCATTTCTCTTAATTTAGTTGGATAAGCATCAACTGAACGAATAGCACACTTTGAGAAAACTTGTGGAAAAGTTTGTTTTAATACGCGTCTATTTTGTAGCACATATGAAACTCCACTAGGGCAACGCATATTATCTTCTAAAACATAAAAAGTCCCATCTTTATCACGAACCAAATCAGTACCTGTAATATGAGCCCAAATAGATCTAGGTGGTTTTAATCCATCACATTCTTTTCTATAAGCTATACATGTTTTTACTAATTGCTCTGGAATTACTTTATCTTTCAATATTTTTTGTTCACCATAAATATCATTTAAAAAGCAATTCATTGCATACGTTCTTTGTTGCAAACCTTTTTCTAAAGGTTCCCAAGATTTAGCATCTACAATTCTAGGAATTACATCAAAAGGAATAATCTTTTCTGTACTTTCTTTATTTCCGTATACAGCAAAAGTAATACCAGTATCCATAAAAGAAGCTTCAGCAGCCTTTTGTCTTCTTTGCAATTCACCATCAGGCATTTTTGTAATTGTACTTATTAAAGCTTTTGCACAAGAACGAACTTTACCTTGTTCTATAAATAATTCATCATAAAAATCTTGTGGATCATAATTTAATATATTCATAAAAATCTCCTAGATTTTATTCTTTAATTTCATCTACTTGTACCACGACATGCATTGTTTGTTGGCCTCCACCTGTCAACAATCCACTAATAGGACTTATGTCATTATAATCTCTACCACGACATAAAACAATATAGTCATCATTAACTACACAATCATTAGTTGGATCAAAATCTATAAATCCTCTATCTGGAATATAAACACTAACCCAAGCATGTGTTGCTCCCGTTCCTACAGATCCTGAACCTGTATTTAAATATCCACTTACATACTGAGCTGGAATTCCCATACATCTACAACAAGCAATCATAAAATGTGCAAAATCCTGACAAACTCCACACTTACGTTCCAAGATATCACCTACACTTGTTCCTATAATTGTAGAATTTGGAGCATATGTAAATTCTGTCTTAATCTTATGAATTAAATCCATAACAGCATCTAATCTTGGGCGATATGGCTTAAATATTTCTTTTGCAAATTTTATAACATCATCATTCCAAGAAACTAATGAAGATTTTTGAAGCCAAATATCATTATTATCTATTGTTGGATTATTTTTATTATCAACACTAATTATACTTTTTACCAAAACAGAAAAATCTGTATGAGATGTTTTTTCTTTAATTAATAGAACAGTATTATTAAATTGATCTTCGACAATTTTTTGTTCACTCGGTTGAGGATAAATTTCTATTTGAAAATTTTTCCAAACTTGTCCAGGTTCATTTCTTGGCATTAAATGAATTGTATGAGTACTCTCAACAACAGGTTTAGAGTAATGATACATAGTTCTATGTTCAAGTGCATATTTTTTCATCTTTTTTTTGCCAAAATTTTAACCTTAATTGAGAATATTTTGTATAAGCTAAGCTTAGAAAATTATAAATTTTCTATTTCTTTCAATTTACTTTTTTCGTAATAATCAGCAGCTGCTGTAAACATTACATCACCAGCTGAATTAATCGCTGTTTCACAAGAATCTTGAACAACCCCAATAATAAATCCTACAGCGACTGCTTGCATAGCCAAATCTTCACTTATTCCAAATAATGAACAAGCCATAGGAATAAGAAGTATTGATCCTCCTGCAACACCCGCAGCGCCACAGGCTCCAACTGTAGCCAACAAACTTAATATTAAAGCTGAACAAAAATCAACTTGAATTCCTAATGTCGTTGCCATAGTTAAAGCCATAACAGTAATTGTAATAGCAGCCCCATCCATATTAATAGTTGCACCTAATGGAATAGACACAGAATAAAAGTCTTTATCCAAGCCTAATTCCTCACAAAGTTTAATATTTACAGGAATATTTGCTGCAGAACTACGTGTAAAGAAAGCTGTTAAACCACTTTCTGACAAACATTTAAATACCAATGGATATGGATTTTTTCTTAAAACAATAAATTCTATTAATGGATCTATAACCAAAGCCATTAAAATCATTGTACCTACCAATACAGCCAAAAGTTTTCCATAATCCGAAAAAATTGATAATCCATTATCTAATACAGCATCAAAAACTAATCCCATTATACCCAAAGGAGCCAATTGAATTATCCAAGATACTACTTTTGAAACTGCACTAGAAACATCTGTAAAAATTTGACATGTTGAACTAGAAGCTAAGCTTTTTAATGCTAATCCAAAAACAACCGCCCAAAAAAGAATTGCTAAATAACTTGAATTCATAATTGCAACAATTGGATTTGTTGCTATTCCTGTTAATATATTTGTTAATACCACACTTATTCCGCTTGGTGGATTAGAAGTACTAGAAACATTTACCAATTTAATTGTAATAGGAAATAATCTACAAGCAACAACTGCTAATAATGCCGCTAAAAATGTGCTTGCCATATATAAACAAATTACAATACGGAAACGTTTACCTATCTTACCTTTTGCGTTAGTTAAAGAGCTAATAACTAAAACGAACACAAGAACTGGAGCTATAGATTTTAAAAGCCCAACAAATATTTTTCCAAAGGCAGAAACAAACTTTAATTGAGGAATATAAAGAGCAAAACAAACTCCCAATACTACGCCAATAGCAATACGAAAAACTAAACTTGTATGATCCCAAAATTCAAAAAATTTTTTCATAATAAAATCCTATAAATATTTTAATATAACAATATATATAAATTGAAAAATTGAACAATCATTTTTTTGAAAAACCAACAATTGAGCTTTTCAAATTTTGTAACAATTATAAAAAAGCTCTTTATAGGTACCTTCGTTCTCAATTAGAATTAATTATTTTTGAAAATCTAATTAAATACGTTTTTAAATCTGAGGAATCTTGGCAATAGATTTTTGAATTTCTTCATCTGTTGGAATATAATCGCTCATTGTTCCATCATTAAATGCAGCATAAGCTTTCATATCAAAATATCCTGTCCCAGTTAGACCAAACAAAATAGTTTTTGCTTCACCAGTTTCTTTACACTTTAAAGCTTCGTCTATAGCAACTTTAATAGCATGACTACTTTCAGGAGCTGGCAAAGTACCTTCTGCTCGGCAGAACAATTCAGCTGCAGCAAATACATCTGTTTGACTAACAGAACGAGCTTGCATTAATCCATCGTCATATAATTGACTTAAAATAGAACTCATACCATGATAACGTAAACCACCTGAATGATTTGCACTTGGCATAAAGCTAGATCCTAATGTATACATTTTTTGTAATGGACAAACACATCCTGTATCACAATAATCATAAGCATATATTCCACGTGTCAAAGATGGGCAACTTGCAGGTTCAACTGCTATAAACTCATAATCAGCTTCGCCACGCAATTTTTCTCCCATAAATGGGCTAATCAAACCACCTAAGTTAGATCCACCACCAGCACACCCAATAATAACATCTGGTTTAATACCGTATTTATCCATAGCAGCTTTTGCTTCTAACCCAATAATCGTTTGATGCAATAAAACTTGGCTAAGAACAGATCCTAGAACATATCGGTATCCTGGTTTTTTAGTAGCAGTTTCAACAGCTTCACTAATGGCACAACCTAAACTACCTGTACAACCAGGAAATTCTGCATTAATTTTACGTCCCACTTCAGTTTCCATACTTGGTGAAGGAATTGCTCTTGCACCATAAGTTCTAATGACTTCTCTACGATGAGGTTTTTGCTCATAAGAGCACCTAACTTGATATACAATACAATCCAAATCAAGATATGCACAAGCCATGGCCATCGCTGTACCCCATTGGCCGGCTCCAGTTTCCGTTGTTACCCCTTTCAATCCTTGCTTTTTAGCATAATATGCTTGAGCTATAGCTGAATTTAACTTATGACTACCTGATGTATTATTACCTTCGAATTTATAATAAATTTTAGCAGGTGTACCTAATTTTTTTTCAAGGCAATATGCTCTTGTTAATGGAGCTGGACGATACATTTTATAGAAATCACGAACTTCAGTTGGAATTTCGATAAAACGATCTGTTTCATTTAATTCTTGTTTTGCTAACTCACTACAAAAAATTTTGGAAAGTTCTTCTTCTGTACAAGGTTTATGTGTTTGAGGATTCAATAGTGGAGCTGGTTTATTCTTCATATCAGCTCTAACATTATACCAATATTTTGGCAAATCACTTTCACTTAAATAAATTTTATATGGAATATCAGTCATTTTCAGCCTCTCTATTTTGTATGATTGATATAATTTTTTTTGTAATATGTCAATAAATGCTTATCTTCTTTAAACTTATATAAAACAACAAAGCTGAATATTTGTTTACATAAAAAAAACATATCTATTGGAAAACAAATTTTTATTTAGATTACGTTAAATGTAAAGATGTCTTTAAATTTGTTTTGTAAACTAAATTTTTCTAAAGTTTGTAACCAAATTCTGTTTCAAACGTTTTACTGTTATAGAAGAGTTTTTATTGGAGAACTACCATGGAAAAAGAAAATAAATTAACTACCAAACAAGAAACAAAAGATACCGAAATCGTTGAATTAAAAGATGAAAATTTGTCTACAATTACAGTGGGTTCAGATGATCAGGATTTAGAAAAACTCCATTGTAGACGTTGCGTAGAACTTGGTTTAAAAGGTATACCTGAGTTTAGCAATGTGTTTAACGACAACATATTTATAACAAGTGAAGCGAATTAGTAACACCCCAAATTGAGTAAATTCAAAATTGAAGAATAACCAAGGAAAAAGGAAATAAATTAACAACCTTAGTGGTGAGAGAGGAAAATTTGAGAAATCAAATTCCCTCTACTCTATTTTTTAATTTAAAATTGTAAGCGCAAACTTAACAATACATCCTTATTACTAATTTCAAAACCTGCAACTTTTCCTGCCATTTCACTATATCTGTATCCAAAATCAATGTCAGTTTTATCATTGATTTTATAAGAAATGCCAAGCCCCACACCATATGCAAAATTTATTTTTGTTTTACTTTCGTCATCACCTAATTTTAAATGAGCATAAGAAACTCCAAACATTGCGTTAACATAAGGCGTAAAATTTGTTCCTGTATTAAAATCATAATATGCATTTGCACCAAATGTATTAAGTAAAACATCTATATCGAACTCTTTCATTTCAAAAGAACGATATGTCCAATCAGCAGCAACTCGCAATTTTCCCAAATCACTTTCTGAAGATGACAATGAAGTACCAACAGCTAATTTGAAAGAAGGTTCATAAACTGTATTTTTGTCACCATCTTCTTTAGCAATTGTTTTTCCAAAAACATAACCCATAGAAAAATAACGCCCCTCAAAATTTGACGTTTCTTTCATTGAATAATCTTTTGCATTAGCAATTTGAGTGCTTAAAAATAAAGCTATAAAAGCTATAAATATTTTTTTCATAAATATATTCCTTAAGTATAGTTGTTAAAATTTGATTAATACAGAGACATATAATCTTTTTTATGATAAGATATACTCATCCCTCTATGTCAAGAAAAAAATTAAAAACAGAACAAGAAACAAAAGAAAACGAAATTGTTGAATTAAAAGACGAAGATTTGAAAAATGTTTCAGCAGGTTATAATGACATTGAAATAGAAATTAAGAAATCTGTATTTAAAGGGAATACAGCATGCGTTATGTATATTAAGGGTTGTCCTTAATAATTCAATAGCACTACAGATAACAAAAGAAAACGAACTCGTTGAATTAAAAGATGATGATTTAGAAACAATTACAGCTGGTTCAGGAACACCCAATAATGGGTGGGACAAAAACAAAACATCACTGATTTTTTCTTATCCCGGTATATTAAGGGACCCACAATAATGGGTGTGACAAAAAATCCGCCGGTAAAATAAGTTGCTATCCAAAGTATTAGGGACACACAAAAATTGGTAAATTCATAATTGGAGAACTACCATGGAAAAAACAGAAAAAAAATACTATCAAAGAAACAAAAGAAAATGAAATCGTTGAATTAAAAGACGATGATTTAGCAACTGTTCCTGCAGGAAAAGTAACAATGACTTTCGTTATTGGCGGGAAAACCTACCAAGCTACTCCTCCCACTATCGACCCTTCCGATTTACATTAAGGATATAAGCCTTATTTATTTGTCATCGTTTGTTTTTGAACTTTTAAAATTTTTTGAACTTCTTTTAAAAAAGGCTCGATAGACGAGCGAAGAATTTTATCAAATTTTAAATATTCTAAAGATTTACCAACATTAAGTGAAGCTGTTAATAAAGCTGCAACAATTACAAAGATGGATTTAAGTAAAGAACAAGAAAAAAAGCATGAACAAACAGAAGGAATAGCCATGTAAAATAAATATTTAAGTAAGCCCCTAGTAATTGTCTAGGGGCTTAAAAAATCGAAATTAACTAACCGATCAAAGAAGAACGTATAAGAGCTTTTTGAAAAGAATTTAACAGTTATAATTCATTAATTTCTTGTTCTAATTCACATAGATATTTTACAATTTCATTCCATAATGGAATTTTAGAACCAGGATAAAACATCGTTTTCATTTTATCATAATCTTCAATTAAATTTTTTTCGTTATGCTTTGGTGGTAATAATTTGATTGACCCGGGTTTTGCTTCCTCATATTTTGCCCAAGGTCTTGGATAATAAGTCATCTTGAAATTTACAACTTCATCAAGAAGGTTAAGTGAATTAAAGGCTATTTCTTTAACTTTTGAATGTCCTAACATAAAAACATCATAATAGTGTCTAGAATATCTAGGTGGAAGAGGTGAAGTTTCAGGACGATTACTTTCATGATGTAAAATTGTAATCTTTTCCCAAAAAGAACGTTCAGGTTTAATTGTTGGAATTGTAGGCTTAGATAAGCATAGTTTCGGAAAAGCTTGTCCAACAAATGAATTTATTTCGTATGTTTCATTAGGATTCCATAAGGCTAATGGACCAATTTCCAATTTGATAATTGGTTGAACATAACTATATTTGTTTGTTGAAGTGGGATATTCGACTAATAAAGTGTGTTTATCGGTATCATCTGACTTTACAGAACATATTGGTTTTATAACATTAGATATTTTTTCTTTTAATATTGTAGAAATATATTTTTCAGCACGTTCTTCAAAGATTTTATTAAATTTGGTTTGCTTGTTTTTTGATGCCTGTTTTAATTGTTCCCCATCTTCTAAAATTACATTTTGAGATAAGATTAAATCAATATCTTCTGAAAAACGGTTAATTAAATTAAAACTTTTAGATAAAGAAGTTCCTCCTTTAAAACACAAAATTTGAGATAATTCCATATTGGAAAAAAGTTTTTCCAAAATCCAACATACCCAAAAATCTTTTTCAATAATAAAATCCTGTATATTTAATAATTCTGAAGATTGGTTAAATACTTCTTTTCTTTCGTCAATATTCAGTTTAGTAATCTTATCCATTCAAACAAACCTCGTCAGCAATAAAGCAAATAATATCATATATCCAGTAGGTAACCTTTTTAGCGCTAATTTTAATAGTTTTCCACTCAGATGGCATAAATTTTGAAGATAATTTATAAATAATTTCTTCAGTCATTTGATTCCTACCAATAGATTTTATTGCTTGAATAACAAGTAAAGCATTTTTGCAGCGTATATTGGTTTCTCTTGTTGTTGAATGTTTAAATTCTAGAATTCTATTTCCGATTTGTATTTTTTTATTTGGTCCATTGGAAATAAAAATATAATTACCCGGCATCTGTGTTGATAACCCAAGGTAATTACAAGCCGTTTCACCATTTGGACATATATTCCAATTATATTTATTCGCAATGGCGTAAGCTACTTTGTTTAAGTCAGGAGCAACATAACATTCTAATAATGAATTATATTTAGGGTAATCATATATTCCACGTGTCAGACGTCTTATTTTCCCTTCTTTTTCTAAGGTAGATAAAGCAACATCAATTTCAGCACGATTGTATTCTAAATTAAAATCAGTGGCAGAAAATATATAATTATTTCCTTTTAAATAAATAATTTCTAAAATTTTATGTTTTATAGAATTAGCCATTTACAATCACCTTTCTTTTAGAAATATAACATATTTTTTCTAAAATTTAAATATAAAAATAATAGGAGATGTAATTCTTTCGATCAGAAAGACATAGTGTTGTTTAACATAACCATGTAAAATAAATAATTAAGTAAGCCCCTAGTAATTGTCTAGGGGCTTAAAAAATCGAAATTTTTGTAACCATTTTTTGTTTTATCCGTTACCCTTAATATAAGGAACATCTTTTAAGAGAACAATCATGGAAAAAGAAAATAAATTAAAAGCAGGACAAGAAACTAAAGAAAACGAAATCGTTGAATTAAAAGACGAAGATATGTCAACAATTACAGCTGGTTCAAAGGATCAAGTTTTAGAACCCCACAATAATGGGTATGACAAAAACTCTGAATCAAAATGGACCAGTTGGTTCCATATTTCAGGGATATGACAAAAACCCCAGCAGGGCGAGGTAGTAAACGAAATTTGTTTTAGGGACACCTAAAAATGAGTGAATACAAAATTGGAGAAAAGCCATGGAAAAAGAAAATAAATTAGCTACTGAACAAGAAACAAAAGAAAACGAAATTGTTGAATTAAAAGATATGTCAACAATTACAGTTGGTTCAGGGGAACAGGACATCCATGTACGTCCAATTATCGAGGGAAAGGTTTTGGGGGCAGACACAAATGTGTTTAACGACAACATATTTATAACAAGTGAAGCGAATTAGTAACACCCCAAATTGAGTAAATTCAAAATTGGAGAACAGCCATGGAAAAAACAGAAAAAAATACTATCGAAAAAACAAAAGAAAACGAACTCGTTGAATTAAAAGATGATGATTTAAAAGCTATTTCAGCAGGAGAAAATATAACATTAGATCCAGATGTTTATAAAGATATTTGCGAAAACGCAGATGGTGTAATTTAGGGAGACAAGAATCCAAGGTTTATTCCTTGTGGAAATTACGATAAGATTTAATTTTGAATATTAAAATTTTTAGCTTAAGCAATTCTTTTAGAATTGTTATATAAGCTTTGTTTATAACTACAAAAAACAACAAATGAGGAATACCATAATCTAATAATCTCTCCCCCTTAAAGCAATTTCAGAGATATATCTTTCGCCTTGACTAACTTTTATTTGTATAA
>JAKSVT010000018.1 GCA_024407875.1 Alphaproteobacteria bacterium | reverse complement strand
CTGCCATGAAAAAATTACTTCTTTTTATTGCTTTAGTTGTAGCTTCTCTCGCTCTACAAGCGTGCGAACCAATAGATTGTGAAAGTTGCTATGGTCCTTTAGTAAATCAATTTAAACGTTAATTTTAAATGTTCTCTCGCTTTATAAATTTATTTTAAACCCAAAGGCCTCTTATTAAAGAGACCTATTTGGGCTGTTTAATATAATGAAAATAATTTAATCAGCTAAAAGTTTTTCTTTTAATTTTGAATTACGTTCTTTAATTTTAGTATTATTAATAGCAATACTAATGGCTTTTTTACTTCCTATAAGTACTAATAAATTTTTTGCTCTTGTAATGCCTGTGTATATTAAATTGCGTTGTAGCATAACATAATGAGCGTTACAAATAGGCATAACAACAATAGGGTACTCTGAACCTTGTGATTTATGTATTGTTATTGCATAAGCTGGTACTAGTTCACTTAATTCATCATAATCATAATATATGCTTTTACCTTCAAAATCGACGAGTACTTCTTTTTCTTTAATTCCTACTCCAAGTACAGTTCCGATATCTCCATTAAAAACTTCTTTATCATAATTATTTTTTATTTGCATAACCTTATCATTTATTGCAAATTTATAATCGTGATACTTTAGCCCTTCAGCTGATGGATTAATAGCTTCTTGTAATATTTGATTTAAAGCTATTGTACCTACTGTTCCTTTCTGCATAGGTGTTAATACCTGTATTACGTTTGGATCGATGTTATAAGCCTTAGGAAGTCGATTTTGAACTAAATCTTTTATCGTATCTACTATTTCTTGTGGAGTTTCTTTTTCTATATAGAAAAAATCAGAATCTCTTTTATTGTTTAAATCAGGAAATTCTCCAACATTAATTTTATGAGCATTCGTAATAATTTTACTTGTTTGAGCTTGCCTAAAAATCTCTGTTAATTTAATTGTAGGAATAATGTTTGAATCTAATAAATCATGAAGAACATTTCCAGCACCAACTGATGGTAGTTGATCAGAATCCCCAATTAAAATTAATTTCATATCAAATGGCACAGCTTTAAGTAATGCATTCATTAATAAAATATCTACCATTGATATTTCATCGATGATTAGAACATCTCCGGTTAGTTTATCATCATTATCTTTTTTATATCCTTCACCAGGTTTATATTCTAATAGACGATGTATTGTTTTTGCGCATACACCTGTTGTTTCTGTCATCCTTTTTGCAGCTCTTCCTGTTGGGGATGCTAAAAGTATCTTTAAGTCTTGTTTTTGAAATATATCAATTATAGCTTTAATAGTTGTTGTTTTACCAGTTCCTGGTCCACCTGTTAAAATCATTACATTTGATTCAAGAGCGGTTTTCATAGCTGCTTTTTGTAATTCATTATATTCAATCTCAGATTTAGATAAGATTGAATCAATATAATTTTTATTAAATAAATCGTTTTGATTTGTATTCTTAGCTTTTGATTTTAGTATCTTAGCGACATTTTTTTCTGAATAATAATATGTCGGTATATAAATAGCTTCATCTTCTAAAATGACTTTTTCATTTTCAACTAAATGATCTATTTCTTTTTCAATTTTCTCTGAAGAAATGTTTAGCATTTCATTAGTTGCATTGATGAGTTGATCTTTTTTAGCAAAGGTGTGTCCATTTTCATTAAATTGATTTAATGCGTAAATTATTCCACTGCGTATGCGATATTCGTCATCTTGTGCAATACCTAAAGTCTGTGCTAAAGCATCAGCTCTTTTGAAACCTATACCGTTAATGTCATCAGCAATTTTAAAAGGATTATTTTGAATAATTTTTATTGTTTCAGGACCATATACAGCATAAATTTTTGCAGCCATTTTGGGAGTTAAATCAAACCCTTGTAAAAACATCATTATATTTTTTATCGATGTTTGATCAATCCAGTATTTTTGGATTTCTTTAGCTTTTTTTAAAGAGATTTCACATTTTTTTGCTAATTTTTCTGGATTGTTTTCAATAACATCAATTGCTTCTTTTCCAAACGCTGAAACAATTTTTTTTGCAGTTTTTTTGCCCACACCTTTTATTGCTCCTCCAGCTAAATAATTTTCTAAACCTTTAGTTGTAACAGGAACTGTTTCAGTATAAGTTTGAACTTTAAATTCTTTGCCATAATTTGGATCAATAAACCATTCACCATAAACATTTAAACACATTCCAATAGATACATTAGCAAATGTTCCAAGCATAGTAAATTCTTCAGCGTGTCCGAATTCATTTGCTTTTAAAACACAAAATCCATTGTCTTTATTTTGAAATGTTATTTTTTTTATGCTGACAGATATATTATCCATTCATAACCTTTAAGTTATTAGTGTTTAGTCAATAATGGAGACCATGCAGGATGTGAAGCATCACTTGGAGTTATTAAAATACGATCATTATATCCTGTAATATCTACAGCATGAATTTTTGTCTTAGGTGCTACAGATGGATTTTTTGGCTTTTCTTGGCTAAAGTACATTAAGATACGTCCATTAGGAGACCATGTAGGGGCTTCAACCATCCATCCTTCTGCAATAATACGTTCTCCTTTGCCATTAGGAAACATAACACCAATATAAAATTTACCACCTAAAATTTTTGTAAAAGCGATATAGTCGCCACGTGGGGACCATACAGGTGTAGCATATCTTCCAACTCCCCAACTAATACGTTTAACACCAGAACCATCTCTATTCATTACGTAGATTTGTTGGTTGCCACCTCTATCAGAGTTAAATGTGATTTTTTTACCATCAGGTGAATATGATGGAGAAGTATCAATCATAGGGTGTTTTGTTAATTGTGTTACTACATTAGTTTTTAAATCCATTTCATAAATTTCAGAGTTGCCATTTAATGCCATGGACATAATCAACTTTTTACCATCAGGAGAAAATCTCGGTGCAAATGTCATTCCTGGGAAATTACCTACAACTTTTTGTTTTCCTGTTTCAATATCAAATAAATAAACTCTAGGAGTGTTATTATAATAAGATAAATATGTAATTTGTTGCATATTTGGTGAAAAACGAGGTGTTAAAACTAAATCCAAGCCATTTGTTAAATATTTATGGTTTTCACCATCTTGGTCCATAATAGCAAGTCTAGTTTTTCTTTTTAAAGTAGTGCCTGTTTCAGATACGTAAACAATACGAGTATCAAAATATCCATCTTCGCCAGTAATTCTTTGGTAAATTGTATCAGCAATCATATGAGCAGCACGTCTTAAACCATTCATATCGAATTCTAATTCATTTGAAATCATTTCTTTTGAAGCTGGAATATCCCATAATCTATATTTTAATTTATATTTTCCAGATTCATTTTTATTAATTTCACCTTGGATTAATGCTTCAACTGCAATAGATTGCCAGTCAACAAATGTTGGGATATCGTTTGCTGATTTAAAATGTTGAATATATGCAAATTTATCAACTATTCTAAAAATGCCTGTGCTTTCTAAGTCGGTTTGAATAATAGATCCAATTTTTTCTGATATTTTTTTTGTATTTTCATTGTTTGAAGAAAAATCTGGTAAAGCAACAGCCATAGGAGCTGATTGAGCTCCAGTAATATCGATACTTAGTTCTGCTTTTGCTTTGTTTATAAATAATGAAAGCATTATGAATAATATTAATGTTGTTTTTGATTTTAATTTTAGCATTTTATCCTATGCCTCCATTCATTGGGTTAAATCTTAATAATAATGTTTTCCAATCTTCATATTGTTTTGGATAATGTTTAGGGAAAATTCTAAACGGAGATTCTTCATCTTTTTTATCACAAATATAAACAGCTCTTCTAGCAGATTCAGCTATAGACCTAAAGGCTGAATCTTTTTTCATGCGTCCTCTATCTAATATTCTAGCGTCTTTAACTTTGCCATCAGTGTCTAAATAAACTCTAACTTCGATTAGCATATTGTTAATGCCTTTGACGCCAGCATCAATATTCCAGCATCCTCTTAATTTTATGCCGAGCATATCTTTTTCAGAAACAGTAAGCTCTTGCATATAAGATCCACCACTGCCACCTTCTATACCTGTATTTGCTAATTCTGTAATATTATCAATAATTTCATCAGGAACATCTCCAGAACCATCAGCCTTTCCATCTATTGAAGCTAATAGTGTTTTAAATTTTGGAGAAATAGGGGCGTTTGAAGGTTTACTGCTGGCTGAACCACTACCTCCATTGCCAGTGTTTTTAATGCTGTTTAATAATCCAGTTAATGAATCTGTAGATTTTGACTTTTTAGAGGACACGTTAGAAATTATTTTTTCCATTCCCGTCGTTAAATGTGCTCCTGTTGGAGCTTGATAAGATGCAGAGCTTTCTGATCCAGCATTAGCACTAGCACGAGAATAAACAGATGTCCTTAAAGATTTTACTTTAGGAGGATTGTTTGCAGTAACATTACCTGAAGATTTCCCTTCTACTAATTTAGGAGGTAAGTTTGTTCGTTCTGCAATTTTTACTTTTGTCAAATCTACTGTAAACATAGGAACAGAAATAACGTCATTCTTTTTTTGAGGACGGGCAGAGAAATCAACTGTAATCGCAATAAAGAAAACTAAATGAAGCATTAAAGAAAGGCAAATACCGGTATTTTCACGATAATAACAAAATGCACGTATTACAAACGGCATTTTACGTAATCGTAATAAAATGGCAAATCGCAATTTCTTTAAAAAATTCATATAGATTTTTGCCTTTATTTCTTATCTTTTAAATCTTTTGATTGTGTATCTAAAATATCACCAGTTTTTAAACCTACTTTAGAAATTCCAGCTAATCTAAGTAAGCTCATTAACTCGATTACTTGACCATACGATGCCGCTCTATCTCCTGAGATTATAATTTTTAATTCTTTATTGCTTCTTTGCATAGCTTTTACTTTTTTTACTAATCTATCAGGTTGGATTTTTTCATCACCAATCCAGATGTTTTGTTCAGCATCAACACTTATGTCAATTGCTTTATCAGCATCTTCAATTGCTTGACCATCGCCATGAGGTAAGTCAAGAGAAACGCCTGTGGTTAACATAGGAGCAGTTACCATAAAGATAACAAGTAAAACCATCATAACATCGACCATTGGTGTTACGTTGATTTCAGAGAACGCTCCTCTTTTTCCAGAATTTCTAGAAAATTTTCCCATAATTACCCCATGCTCCTTTTGGATGTTGTATCATCTATACGACGTGATAAAATCGTTGAAAATTCACCAGCAAAATTTTCTAAAATTTTTGAGTATCTGCTCATATCACTTGATAATTTGTTGTAAGCTAAAACTGCAGGGATAGCAGCAACTAGGCCTAAAGCTGTAGCAAATAAAGCTTCTGCAATACCTGGAGCAACAACAGCTAAAGAAGTATTTGAACTTGCACCAATATTATGGAAACTGTTCATGATACCCCAAACGGTTCCAAATAACCCTACGAATGGAGATACAGATCCTGCTGAAGCTAAGAATGTTAATCTCTTTTCCATTCTATCCATTTCTCTTTCTAAGGTAATTTGCATAACTCTATCAATACGTTGAGATAAGCTAGTGCCATGAATTCCATTAGAAGAAAGAATTCCAGAAGATCTACGCCATTCTTTCATAGCAGCTACGAAAATTTGACTCATAGGGTCAAGTCTATAAGGAATTTTTTCTAATGAATCATACATTTCATCTAAAGAGCCACCAGACCAGAATTTTTCTTGGAAATCTGAAGCGTTTTCACGTGCTGAACGTAGTAATAAAACTTTTTCAAAAATAATTGACCAAGACCAAACAGATGCCATTGCTAAAAGAATGATAACTGTTTTTACAATCAAGTCGGCTTGTATAAATAAAGCCCACATTGATAAATCGGCTACTGCTGGTTGTAATCCCGCTGTCATGATGACGTATTTCTCCTTAAACTAAAATATTTTTCAATATTTTTGCATAGGTTTGTTGAAATTTAGTTAAAAAGCAATGTGTTTAAGTAAATAAATTTTGCGGATTAATTAAAATATTTATAGCTCTACAGTAAAATATTTGTTTAAGTATATTTTTGTTGATATTTAAGTATATAAAGATTATTTTCGTAGCAGTTTATTATTCAAATTTAGTAGGAAAATTAAAATGACAGATGAAATTGCAATGACATCTCAAGCATGGCCTTTCCAAGAAGCTAGAGCTTTATTTAATGAAAAATTACATGGTAAGGTTCCAGAAAAAGGTTATGTCTTATTTGAAACAGGTTATGGTCCATCAGGTTTGCCTCATATTGGTACATTCGGTGAAGTAGCTAGAACAACAATGGTTATGAATGCTTTTAAAACATTATATCCAGATATTCCTGTTAAGTTGTTTTGCGTTTCAGATGATATGGACGGACTTCGTAAAGTTCCTGATAATATTCCAAATAAAGAATTAGTAGGTCAGCATTTAGGCAAACCTTTAACAAAAATTCCTGATCCTTTTGGTTGTCATGATAGTTTTGGTCATCATAACAATTCTTGTTTAAGAGCATTTTTAGATAAGTTTGGTTTTGAATATGAATTTAAATCTGCTACAGAACTTTATACAACTGGTGCATATGATGCAGCTTTGTTAAAAGTTTTAGAAAATCATGAAAAAATTTTGGATATTATGTTGCCAACATTAGGTGAAGAACGTAGAGCAACTTATAGCCCATTTTTACCTATTTCTCCAAAAACAGGTAATGTATTGCAAGTAGCTATGACGAAACTTGATAAAGAAAATGGAACAGTTTCCTTTGTCGATGAAGATGGTACTGAAACAACAGTTCCTGTAACAGGTGGACATGTAAAATTACAATGGAAAGCTGACTGGGCAATGCGTTGGTACGCTTTAGGCGTAGACTATGAAATGTCTGGTAAAGACTTAACAGATTCAGTTAAATTATCTGGAAAAATTTGTAGAGTATTAGGTGGAAATCCTCCTCAAAACTTAACATATGAATTATTCTTAGATGAAAAAGGCGAAAAGATTTCTAAATCTAAAGGTAATGGTTTATCTATGGAAGAATGGTTAAAATATGCTCCTGCTGAATCATTATCATTATTTATGTTCCAAAAGCCAAAAACAGCAAAGCGATTGTATTTTGATGTAATTCCTCGTGCTACAGATGAATATTTAAATTTCTTATCAGCTTATGCTCGTCAATCAGGTGTTGACACATTTAATAATCCTGTTTGGCATATTCATAGTGGTAAACCTCCTAAAGCAGAAACAGGTTTATCATTTGGTATTTTGTTGAACTTAGTAAGTGTTGCTCATACAGAAGAACCTTCTGCATTGTGGAAATATATTTCTTCTTATGCCCCAGAAGCAACTCAGGAAACTTGTCCTTATTTAGCAAAATTAGTTCCATTTGCAATTGCTTATTACAACGATTTTGTTAAACCAACACAAAAATATCGTGCTCCAGTCGGTGTTGAAATTGATGCCTTAAAAGATTTAAGAGCAGCATTAGATAGTTTTGATAAATCAGCTACAGCAGAAGATATTCAAACTCAAGTTTATGAAATTGGTAAAAAATATTTTGCTGAAGACTTAAAAGGGTGGTTTAAAGTTATGTATGAAACCATGTTAGGTCAATCTACAGGACCGCGTATGGGATCATTTATTGCTTTATATGGTGTTAATGAATCTAAAGATTTAATTGACGCTGCTTTATTAGGCAAGTTAGCTTAATTCTAAATAAGACTTTTTATGAGGAATTCGCAGTTTATATAAACTGCGAATTTTTTTTGAGTAAATAAAAAAGATTGATTTTTTCTAGTTTTTATAATAAGAATGCTTGTTCTTACAATTATTTTAAGGTTTAATTTTATGAAAATGTTTAAGTTATTCTTCCTTTCGTTATTAGGAATAGTATCTTTTTTATCATCAGCTAAGGCTGCTGTAATTGATTTAAAAATTGAGCAATCTGGATGGGGTTCTCAAAAAAAAGATTTCAAAAAAGCAATGGATATTATTGATGCTTATAATGATGGTGATTTAGATAAGTATTATTCAGGATTTAATGTTGATAAAGAAAGTTTAGGATATTTGAATTTTCGTGGAATTAAAATGGACTTACACTTTTCAGGTGCTTTAGTTGCAGGTGGGGATGGTAAATTGGAGGTATCTATTCCATCAATTGGATATCATAAAGTGTATTCTGCAACAGATTCTGAAAAATCTTTAAAAAGTGCATTTAAACAATTTAAAGAAGATTTGAAAAAGAATAAGGATGGATTATTAAAGAAAGTTGTTAAAGCTGCTATTAAAAATACACCTTATGATGCTATAGCAGGTAACCCATCATCTTTGTTATCTCAAATGGCTATGCTTTCAACAAGTAATGGCGTATTATCAACCACATCAATGGCTAGCTCGTATATAAGTACATCAAATGGCAGTGGATATATAATGTTATCTCCTTCAGCTTCTAATCATGAAGTTAAGATGGGTGGAAAATCAACACAAATTAAACAATATTCTTTGCCATTAGGATATACTTTTAAATTTGATAATGATTGGGCTTTTGGTTTTGATATGCCTATATCATATACAGATACAGAAGGATCAAAAACATACACAGGACAAATGGGACTTTCCCTTCAAATTCCTTTGCATACATCAAAAGCAAAATCAAAAGTTGTATATTTAGAAAGTAAGGATATTAAAGATTCTAAAAAACAAGAAAATGAAGTAATTCAAGATCGTCCAGGATTTGAAGCATGGCATCTTATTCCTTCTGTTCGTTTTGGTGGAACGGTATCTAAGGATTTATTATCTGGGGGCGCTTTATATATGGGCTCTTTAACATCTAAAATGGTGTTTAATTTTACAAATCGTTTCGGATTTGATTTGATAAATATGGCTTCTAAAGCAAAAAGCTATGATTTGGAAGTAAACGGTTATGAATTTGAATACGACATTGATTCAAATATATTTAGAAACGGTATCAATGTTAGAACGGGCCTCTCTCAAAATTTTGATTTAGATTTATACTTTTATGATACACGTTTTAGTGGCAAAACAAAAATGTATATTGATCGCAATGAAGAAGTTGGATTTAAGTTAACAAAACCATTCAATAATAATTGGAAAATGCTTGGCTTTATAACAGGTTGGGATTTTGAAGCAACTTATATTACAGGACCTCATTATAAAGCATATAAAGCAGGTTTTGGTTTGTTATTTTAATTAAAAAATGTGGAGAAAAATTCTCCACATTTTTTTACTATTGATATAAATAATTTTTTGAAGATTATTATGCCCAATAACCTGAGGTTTGTTTAGCCTCAGCTGGATAAAATTTTATAAATTCATCGCTTTGTTTAACACTAAGCGTTCCATTATAAGCCATAGCAGATAATGTTTGATTAAAAATGTCTTGGCATGTTATTGCAAATTCTTTTGGTAGATTATGTTCATGTTTAATTGTAAGAGCAAAAGTTTTTTTAGATCTGTTTGCTAATCCTTCTAATTGAAGTTTTCCCATTTTGGATAAATTCAAATCTAGAACAAATCTTACTTCGGTTTGAATTCTAACTTTGTTTAATAATTCTTCATCAATTTCGCTATTTCTCCATATATATAGGGATACAGGCTCAATAGCATTTCCATTTAGGATTGGTATATCATAAGCTTTCCACGGATTTCCTGATTTATCAACAGCTTTTTTGCTGGATAATTTGAAATCTTTTTCTATCTTATTTATTAATTTGCTTCCGTTATCTATTTTTGAAAGAATATTGTAAGCATTTTCTCCAGCCCATGAAGCAAAATTAAAATTGCTTTGATGAGTTCTTATAAAATTGATTAACGCAGATGCCAATCGAGGATTTGGTTGTGGTATTAAATCTTTAAAACTATTTGCTAATTTTTCATCAGCATCATTTAATCGATCAATTGCAAATCCTAATGCTTTCCAATCATTTTTAAAAGGATGAGGTAAATTTTCACCGTCTTCAATTATTGAATTTAAAGAATTTTGTTCAAGGGGTATCTCTAAATTTTTTATTTTTACTGTAATTGTAGATAAATCAGGGATAGTATTATTTGTTTCAAGTGCAAAAGCTCCTATTTTCGTGACTACAATAGGCATTTTTGAATTCGTAGGATGATAAATAAATCCATCAATTCTTTCTTCAATACAATTTTTTAAATTGTTGATTGTTGTTCTAGTCATAACTTCTTTATCATGTTCATCAACTTCTGGAATTTCTTGAATGTTTACTTGTTCATTGCCAGCGTTAGATTTTACACTATCGATTTCAGCTTTGTCTTTATTTATAGAGAGATTATTCAAGTGGTTGTTTTTAAGTACGTGTATAGCACTTGTCATACTTTCATCGTTTAATGAAACGGACTCTTCTACATTTTCAGAAATATTTAATGTTTGTGCAGCTTCACTTTCATCATCTATTTGATCGTCATTTAATTCGTTATTTGTTCCTTCTTCACTAGGCTTTCTCAATTTTTTGAATAACAATTCATCTACATCTATATCATCATCTATTATTGGTTGGATTTTTGCTGGTGTAGTTTCATTGATTCCATCATCTTGATTTTGAACTTTTTCTTGTGCAATTTCTTGTTCAGGTTCAATGGTTTCTGCAGTTTCCTCAGGAATTTTATATTCATATGTTGGATCATCAATAAAAGCATTTAATCTTTCTGTAAAAGAATTTTGGTTAGAAGGGGTTATTTCTAATTCCATCTTTACATCATGCATTTTAAAATTTTTTTGATTGTTTATTTCAGGAACAATTTTAAAAATATGATCAGGAATAAGTTTAATTACGAAACCAACAGTTTTTATTGGAGCAATTTCAGAATAAACGTCTTCAACATTTGTTTTAATCTGATTATTTATAATATTATCACTATTTAGTTTTTGATTGTTAGAATTGTTTGAACTAAAATTCTTTTGTATATGAGTATTTAGATTATATTGATTGTTTGAGAATAATAATTTTAATACAGCTGTATTTTTTTCAGCAGGTAAAGTTCTAACAATTAAATCAATTGGTGCATCAGGTCTAAATGGAAAATTTATAGGTATTAAAACTTTTTCATTTTCACCTGTTACGCTTATTTCCGGTAAATTCAAAACAAGAGTAGCGTTATTTTCTAAAGTTTTAGATGGTTGTATTCTTGCAGAAAGCTCAGAGTAATAAGGTAACTTACATACTACTTCAGGAGCGTCTTCTATCGTTAATGTGTTGGCATTAATTGAGCTACGAGGAAGTGTAATTTCCGGTAAAGTAGATATCATATCGGTCATTGTACCCTCCCTTTGTAAGAATTATTAGGTTACCTCTGTTACAGCACGTATATTGCCTTGACGGTTAATTTGGACAACACGCAATTTTTCATGCATTTCTGCAATAGTTTTTTCACGATCAATTGTTGGATAGCAGTGTAAGATTCTATCTGTAAATGCTTTATATGCAGCTTCAGAATTTTCAGCATGGATTGTTGCAAAACAGTTATCATGTCCTGATCCCATTAATTCCCATAATGCGCCAGCGTTAGCTGTTGAAATTTCACCACCAATAATAGCATCAGGAGTAAAACGCACAACTAAGTCGATAAGCTTTGGGTAGGTCATTGTATTAGTCTGTTCTGTACGAGATAATACTAAATGAACATGATTAGGATGAGGAACAATCAATTCTCGAGTATCTTCAATTGTTAAAACTCTTTTATGAGGCTCTAGAATTGTAAGTAAGTTGTTTAAAAATGTTGTTTTACCTGTAGCTGTAGCACCAGAAACTAAAATATGATCGCCACGTTTAATAGATAATAATAAACGTTCATATGGATCTTCAGGGTTTTCAACTTCAGCTAATTTATTTAATTTTTGAAGTCGTTCACCTTGTTTTAAACCATAAGCATCTAATCCGAATTTTAATTCTTCTGAGTGAACACGAATTGCCATTGCAATTCCACCAGTTAAATCTTCGTTATCATACATTACGTTTTTACCAGCAATTCCTGTAAAACGGTGGTCTCCAGGTAATGTTGCATATACTGCTGGTGAACCACATTCAGGATCAAAAGGTAATTCGAATGTATTTGCAATAATATGCATGATGTCGGTTAAATAAGTCCTTGAAAGGTTCTTATCAGATTGACATGCCCATGGGTGAGCTCTACGACCACGTAAACGAAGCCATATTTCATTAGGGCGGTTTATTGCAACTTCTTCTACGTTATCTTGTTCATACCAATATGATAAATATCGTAGAGTTGACCTTAATACTTGAAACGGATCTGAAGACATTTTTTCCCCCGTTAAAACAAATCTGGTGCGTCTTTTTTAGGTGGCGGTTGAACAGGTGGTAATGTTGACTGTTGCTGCGGTGGTGGTTGTGAACCATAATTGTTATAATATATTTGCTTTTGAGCATTAGCATCAGCAGCACTTTGACCATTCTGGTTATTACCTTGTTGTGCGTCATCTGTTGAACTATCAGAAACGGAACTCCTGTTTGTTGGTTTACCACCTTTCATTTCAGGATGAGCTTCATTAATTAAGCCTTTTCCTTTAGAATAGCCATCATCTGGATTATCATCTTCTACTTCTGAACGAAGCCATAAATCTGCATTTGAATATACTGTTATTCTTGTACCAGAAGGAATGAATAATACAGGTTTAATTGAATTATACAACAATTCTCTCATATCATCAATTAATGATTCCATATCATCAGAGAACTGATCACGTGCATCTTGGTTTGCTTGTTGTCTATCTGACAATGCAACTTGGCCATCTTTACCAACTTCAGGTTTGTCTTTAGAAGCCATTTGAATTAATACACCTGATTTAAGTGAGCTTGTTAACAAAGGTAATGTATATTTCTTGAGTAATTGTAAGTTTACATAACCTGCTACACCACCTCTACCTGATGAATCTCCACTAGATCCTTCTTCAAATGTGAATGCTGCACCATCTGGACGTATTAATCGTTTCCATTGGATGTCTAATTTAACAGCGAAAGAAGCGGCTGAACCACCAGCATCAGATGATTGGTTAACTTTACCAATTAATCTTGAGCCTGCTGGAATTATCACTTTTCTGCCATTTTCAGCATAGACGTTTCTTTCAACTATAGCAGATGCAGGAGCTCCTTGATATCTTGAATCAATAGATCTTGTTAAAACAGCAGGTATAGCTTTATCCGCTAAAATCATTCTGCTCATATCAACTCTATAAGAAGAAACATTCTTTTCAATTTCTAAATCTTTCCAACTATTAGCTTTATGTTGTTTCTTTAATAGAGCGTTTTTGCTTTCTTCTTCGCTTTCTATTGCAGTAATACCTGGTCTAATAGCTTTTCTGTATGCTAATTGTTTAGCTTGAAGTTCCTTTACTTTAACAGGGTCGTATCTCTTATTCTTGTTTCCAAATCCAGAGTTTCCTCCACGACCACCCATGTATTTATACCCACTTGGGTCAAATTTGCCGTAGATTTCTGCACCTTTTTTATTTTTAGGTTTTCCATCTGGACCAATTTCATCATCAAAATAAGGTTCACCAATAGGATTTCCATCTAAATCATAGATTATTCCATCTTCTCCGATGTGTCCTATTAATTTTCCATTTTCATCGTATACATTTCCTTTTTCGTCAACATATCCGATTTTATCGTTATTATCACCGAAATGGAATTTGCGTTTTCCTGATGCATTTCCAGGTGTGAATTTTCCACCAGACCATGTTCCAACGATATTACCTTTTTCATCAATAATTTCGCCTTTTTCGTTGATATGTCCAATTACTACACCATTTACATCATATACAGTACCATCTTTGGATATTACACCAATTAAGTTTCCTGAATCATCAAATACAGCTTCGCCTTCAATTGTTGATCCAACTACATTTCCTTCTAAATCTACAACTGAGCCATCATCTAGAACTTTGCCAATAATTTTACCTTCAGCATCTCTTACTAAGTTGTCATCACCAACAATACCTAAGAATTTGCCATCTTTTGAAACTGCTAATTTAACTTTTTTTGCAGCAACATTAGCTTTTTTGCTAACGCCAGCTTTTGCTCTTCCAATTACTTTTCCAGATGCATCAACTACTGTACCATCTGGTCTCATTTTTCCAATGATTTTTCCTGTTGTATCTCTAACAGTTCCAGTAGCATCAGCAAAGCCTATGATTTTACCTTCTTTATCATAAACAGGTGTTCCTGCATAACCAACCACGTTGTTTTTACTATCAACAACACTTCCATCAGCTAACCTTCTTCCAATGACGTTACCACTTAAATCTCTAACGGTTCCAGTAGCATCAGCAAAGCCAATTAAATTACCGTCTTTGTCATAAACAGGGCTTCCTGCAAAGCCAATTACTTTTCCATTTTTATCTAATACTCTGCCATCAGGTAATAATTTTCCTATTACATTACCATTAAAGTCTCTAACGACGCCATTTTCATCAGCATAACCAATTAAATTACCATTTTCATCGTATATTGGTGTTCCTGAAAAACCTAATAGTTTTCCATCTTCATCTACAACTTTTCCATCTGATAATTTTTTGCCTATGACTTTTCCATTTAGATCTCTAACGATACCATTTTCATCGGCAAATCCAATTAATTTACCATTAGCATCGTAAACAGGAGTACCAGCAAAGCCGATTACATTACCATTATTATCTACGACTTTTCCATCAGGTAACAGTTTTCCTATTTCTTTTCCATTTAAGTCTCTAACGATACCGTCTTCACCTGCAAATCCTATTAAGTTGCCATTAGCATCATAAACAGGAGTACCTGCAAATCCAACAACATTACCATTATTGTCTACTACTCTACCATCAGGTAATAATTTTCCAATAACGTTTCCATTTATGTCTCTTACGACGCCGTTTTCATCAGCATAACCAATTAAATTACCATTAGCATCATATATAGGTGTTCCTAATAAGCCTCCATTTCTTGTGCTTAATATTTTAACAGAACACATTTCTTCGCCAGAGTTGCTAATTGCATTACCTCTAGCCATCATACGACCAATTACGTCTCCATTTGCATCAATAATTGTACCATCGAAGTTTACTTTACCTAATACTTTACCTGATGCATTTTTACATTCATCTCCTAATGGTACAACTCTTCCTAAGAATTTATTGTCAGGAGTATATGCTAATGTTCTAGATGTTGTCGTACCTAGTAATTTACCACTATCATCAACAACTTCACCTATTGGCAAAACAGTACCAACGATTTTTCCATCAATTCCAATTACTCTACGTCCAGAATACGTTAATTCACCGATATTGGAATCTTTTTCTTTAATCTGTCTTCCGTTTAATTCGCCGACCTTTAAATTGCTATCTCTATTAATTGCATACTTATTACCTACAACTCTTCCAACAACTTTACCTTGGTTATTAATAGCGTATTTTAGTAAATCACTAACACCAATAATTTCTCTTTTCTTGTTGTAAATAGCACCTTTCTTTCCGTAGCAACCTATAGATTCACCATCATCATTAATGATTTCACCGCTTGAAACTACACGGCCAATTCTCTTTCCATCAAATCCAATTGCAGGCCCACGAACAATCATTGTTCCAATTGTTTTACCGTCACTATCTTGAACGAAGTTGTCAAAGTTTACACATCCTAGTTCTGTATTTCTATCATTTAGAGCTTTTCCATTTTGTGAAACTTTACCAATAATTTGACAAGGTTCGTCAATTATGTTGTCATTTGGCAACATTACACCAATTTGTTTGTATTCATTGTCTAAGATAGCTCTGTCATACATTATTTGACCGATTTCTTCACCAGTCTTATTTATAACTTTACCACCTTTGCTCATTGAGCCTAAAATTTTACATTTGCTATCAACAGCTACAGAATTAAAAATACCTCTACCAATTTCTGTTGCTGTATTATCGACGACCGTATTATCGGATTTTAGTTTGTGTTCTAATGGTACATTTGATTTGGATTTTATGTTGCCTGTATCATCAATTATACCAATTACATTATTAGTATAATCAACAACAATTCCTTCTCCAATTACAGTTCCTATTACATTGCCACTTTCATCGACAACCATTCCATTGCCGATATATCTTAATGGCTTACCATTTTTTCCTAATACAGGATTTCCTTCTTCGTCAACGATTTCACCATTTACGCCGACATATCCCATAATTTTTCCATCTAAACCAATTACAGGCATTCCAACAGGTAAAATTTCACCAATTGAATTTCCATTTTCATCAAAAACTTTTCCATCTAAGGTTGCTGCTCCGATAACTTTGCCATCTTTATCGATAACAGTTCCATCATCTAAAACAACACCAATAATTTCTCCATTTGGACCAATTACTTGTCTTAAACCAACAAAGATTTTACCTACAACTTTTCCAGCTTTGTCGATAACTTCTCCACCAGGCATTCTTAATTTACCAAATATTTTGGAAGCTTTATTTATTGCTGTACCATCAGGAAGTAATTTACCTATAACTTTTGATGTTTTTATGTCTAAAACTGCAGCACCTGGAGGAACAATACCACCAGTAATTTTCTTTTCAGGAGTTTGGATATATGAACTTATTCCAACAGTTCCAATGAATGCATCTACAGGTAGGTCGCTTGCCTTTGCGATTACATCACCACGTGCATATAAATTTGTTGTTTCATTTACAGCAACACCAGTTTTAAGTTCTCCTGCAACAAATTTTTCATTATCATCTACAAAGATATTGTCAGGTCTTAAACAGCCGACTTTTTCTCCTTGAGGATTTATTAAAGCACCGTTTTCATCTACATATCCAATATATTTGTTTTGACCATTAATACCATATTTAGCTGTAGCAACACGACCTATAAATTTCTCTTCTTTATCTAAAATTGTGTTACTAAACGTAATATAGCCAACTCTTTCAAAGTTATCATTTATAACACGACCATCTTTATAGATACGTCCTAAAATTCCACATGCTGAATTTAGAGCTAATCCTTCTGGTGTTAATCTAGCTATTTGAGCTCCATTATTATCAACTACATCGGAGCTTGGCATTACTTTACCAACAGTTGTACCATCAGTTGATTTAACTATACCATCACCAAATGTCCAACCAATTGTATGACCATCTCTATCTAAAGCTGAATTGCTTGGAAGCATAAAGCCGTATGTTTGATTGTTATTTAATGCTAATCCTGTCCAATCGGCACAAGATGTTTTTTTGCCGTTTCTGTCAACTACATTTCCATTTTCATCGACGAAACCATTTAATCTTCCATCTGATCCGATTACTGTGTAGTTTTTAGGAAAACCACCGATTATTACACCTTGTTCGGATGCTACTTGACCATCAGCCCTAATACAACCATTTATTGTTTCTGATGATAAATCAACTATATCGCCATCAATTGAGTTTAAACCAATTATTTTACAACCGCCAGCAACTGCAACACCATTCTTTGATACTGCACCGATGATATTATGAGCTTCATCAATTACTGTTCCATCTGGAGTTACTCTACCATGTTCTTCATTATTAAATATAACAGTTCCATCAGGATATACTCTTCCAGCAAATCCACAATTTGATGCAACTACAGTGCCTTTTGGCATTACACCGGCAACAACTTCTTGAGCTTCATTAACAATCATCCCATTAGGTAATAAACAACCTAAAGAGTTTTCTTTAAAGTCAACAGCATTTCCTGATTTATCAACTCTACCAATTACTTTACCACTTAGGTCAATAATGATTCCTTCTTTTACAGCGCCACCAATTACATTATTTCCTGAGTCTAAAATTAAATTGTTATTGTTTACATGACCAATAGTTTTGTTTTGGTTCATAACTGAACCATCAGTGCTAATTCTTCCTAAGAATTTACATCCAGGTCCAATTGCTAATCCTTCTTCTACTACATGTCCAAAAGGTTCATTATCGTTAGATATTGCTGTTCCATTTGGTGATACTCTTCCTACAGTTTCACCACCAGCATTAGCTATTGTTGCTTCAGGTAATACAATACCTCGTACTTTTCCTAATACATCAACAACTGTTCCCATTGGAAGTAAAGAACCAAGTATTTCATATTGCTCATTTATAACTGATCCATCAGGCTCTATATATCCAACTACATTTCCTGCGTTTAGAACTTTGCCATCTGGCATTGCATTACCGATTATATGTCCAAATTTGTTTACAACAGGTCCTGTTTTTATAGCTGAACCAATTATATTACCATCCATATCGATAATGGTTCCGTCTTGAAGAGCGTATCCAACTAATTTACCATTTTTATCAATTACTCTTCCATCAGGTAATATGTTTCCAATGATTTTGCCACCTTCGCCAAGAGCTATTTTTGTTCCTTCGGCAACGCCAATTACATATCCATCATCATCATATACTTTGCCATCAGGTCTTAACGTTCCAATACGTTTTCCATCTAAACCATAAACTACGCCGTTTTCATCAGCGTATCCAATTGGTTTTCCATCAGGTCCTAATATTAATTTTCCTTTTGCTCTTAATTGGTCAACAATGCTTCCGCCACCACCAGGTGCTTCATCACAAACTCCGCATAATGAAGTATCTATAGCCATTGCACTTACAGGAACATAAAAATTGTTGCTTGTTCCACCAATAGATTCATTACGCCATTTAATCAATAAGTTAGCTGAAATGGTTCTTGCTGTTTTTGGATCCCATTTAACGTTTATTTGACAGGATGTATCACCTGATAAGATTTCTGTTGGTTTACATTTACTATCTAATGTAAATACGTCACCGTTATCTGAATCAGGCATGTTTTCAAATTTAACATCTAAAATAGATATTCTGCTTCCTTGACCAGGTGAAACGGTAATAGCACCTTCAGCGATTGTTCCTAAGACAACTTGATCAAAACTTAGTTTTTCTGGAGTTACATTGATTTTTACAGATGATTCTGCATGAGCTGTATTTTGATCTTCTTCCCAATCTGTAAGATCAGTATCACCACTTTTAACTACAGTGTTAGCTTCACTTTGTGTTCCAACAGAAAGCTTTCCATCTGCAATCTCGTCATTTCCACCTAATAAATATATACAAACACTGATTAAGAATAGAAAAAACATTACAATTCCGAAAATCAACCAACGTTTGTTTGATTTTTCGAGATATTGTTCTTCAGTACCAATTAAGAGTTGTTCCTCTTTTTCTTCATCGTTTCGCATTTTTTATTGATCCTTGGCCTTAAGGTCTCATTGTGTTCTAACAACTACGCATGTAATTCCACGTTTAGCTAATTTATTACATAAAGTGTCACCTGCTTGAATTGATTCTACTGGTCCAATTCTTAATCTAAATAAATCGCGGGCTTCACCTTCTGCAGCTGTATCTAAAGAATAATAAGGTTCATAATTGCTTAAAAGATCTTTATTCTTTCTTGCTAATCCTTCCCATTTCTTTTCTAAAGTTGCAATGTTTGAGTCTTGAGCTAATTCAACAGCAATATTTTCTTGAACTGTTTGTCTATATCTTGCTCCAAAATTTGATCCTGCATTTTTGGTTCCAGCTTGTTTTTGAACTTGCATCATAGCATTCATTTGAGCCATATTCATTCCTGGATATGCTACACCACCCATGTTATTCATTGGATATGGTGTCATGTTTGCATTTTGCATCATGCTTTGACCTTGAGCTTGATTAATATTGAATTTTGGATCATCGCGTTTTGGCTGTACTGATTTTTCATATTCTGTCCAATCTAAGCCAAAAGTTGGATCTTTTCTAATTTTTAAGCAAACTAATTTTTTGCCGTTTCTTAATACTAAATCACCAATTGCTTCAACAACTATTAATCGTCCATTTGGACCACGTGTTCTAAATCCAACAGGTGTTTCTGAATTATCTGTTATAATATTTACAATTGGGCGTTGTAGCATTGATAATGCTCTTGTGCCAAAATCAATATATGTAAATATTTCATCGCGCCATACTCTTTCTGGTGCAATATCATAATCATCAGGATTTGGTATAAATACATCAATATCAAATTTTATTTTTTCAGGGTCGACTTCAATATCTTTTAACCAATCATCGTCACTATTATTTTTCTTCTTTTTGGAGTTGTTTCCATATTGTGCACCAAAACCTGTTCCATTTGCACCTGATCCACCAATTGATCCTGCTCCAACAGCTCCTTCTGAGAATGGAGTTCTTCCAGAATCATCTGGTACATACTTGTTGTCATTTACTACAATATCTACAACAGCATTTGTAATTCTGTCTGTGTTAAAGGTTTCACTTCTTAAATAAAATACATATCTATTTCCGGAACGACCAAATACCATCATATTTGTATCCATTCCAACTAATTCAGCATTGCTTGCATAAACCATTAAAGCGTTTGATGCAACTTTTTGTACGCCAAATCCGTTTTCATTTCCAACAAATACATTTTCAATGTATTCCCAAGCAGGGAAGTTGATTAATGTGTGCATTCCTTCACGAATACGAATAGGCAGCACTAAATCAGGTGTCCAGAAATATCTAGAATATCCTGGTTTTGTTTGACCTTCTCCTAGATGTTCCATAGGTTTATTCCATGCTTTTTGTTGCATGCCTAATGACCATAAATAAGGCATATCTATTTCAGAATATTCCCCGTTTGATTGTTCAATAGCGGCATCCATTGCTTCTCGAGCACTTGATTGCTGAGCATTTGCATTTTTGCCAGTGCTTATACATAAACCTGCTAAAATCAATAAAGACAAGGTAAAGCGGCTCATTTTAAGAACTCCCTTTTTAAAACTTTTTTTTACAGTCTAATTTAAATTTATTTAAAATTGCTTAACATTAAATTTAAAAAACAAGACTTTTTATTATTTGTAATTTTAGAGATTCTTGATTTTTGTAATTCTTTTATGATATATAAAATCGATAATAATTTTAGGATTTGTTATTATGAAATTAAATAAATTTTTGTTGATTTTTTCTTTTGTAATTTTACTTCAAAGTTGTGGTAGAAGAGGTAATTTAGATTGGCCAAATTCTGGTAATCATACTGTTTTAGGTGAAGCAACTTTAAGATTAATGGATGAAAATACAACTGATAATGTAAAGTATACAAAAAGAACTTATCCAAAAAAGAGGGAACCATTATCTCAAGAAGAATATGATGAACTTTTAGCTTCTAAAAAAGATCCTTTGTATTTTGAAAAGAAACAAGAAGAAGAATTAAAGAAAAAACAAAGAAGAGAAGAAATTCAAAAAAATAAAGAATTTATAGAAGATGTTCAGAAATCATACGAAAATTCTCCTAAGGGTATTAATGAGATTATGGATAATTTAGAAAAATAGTGGGGTAATCATGGATTTTGGAAAAGTAAAAGTTAATGATATTGTTGCTAAAACGGGTACTCCTGTTTTTGTTTATTCTTATGAGGAATTAACAAAAAAATTTAATGAATTTAATGATGCAACAAAATTGCTTAAGCAAAATACTACAGTTTGTTTTGCTGTTAAAAGTAATTCAAATCCAAATATTGTTAAAATACTCTCAAATTTAGGCGCTGGTGCAGATATTGTATCAGGAGGAGAATTAGATTTAGCTCTATATTGTGGTGTTGATCCATCTAAGATTGTTTTTTCAGGCGTTGGAAAATCTTGTGAAGAGATAAAAAAAGCAATTGATGTAGGAATTAAACAATTAAATGCTGAATCAGAAGAAGAGCTTGAAACCATTTACAAAATTTCAAAAGAAATGGGTAAAAAGTCTAATGTTGGAATTCGTATAAATCCAAATGTTGATGCTCATACTCATGCGAAAATTACAACAGGTAAATCTGAAAATAAATTTGGTATTGATTGGGACTTGGCAAGAGAACTTTTTACTAAGTATAAAAATAATGATTTTATTAATTTACATGGAATAGAAATTCATGTAGGTTCTCAAATTTTAGATGAAGCTCCTTTTAAAGAAACATTTTTAAAAGTTAAAAAAATGCTAGATTTCTTAAAAGAGGATGGTGTTAATATAAACACTATTGATTTGGGTGGCGGATTAGGCGTTGTTTATGAACCAAATCAAAAACCTTTGCCTCCAAAGAGATATGTGGAAATATTGAAAGAATGTTTAGGTGATTTTAGTGGTGAATTTGTTTTTGAACCTGGACGTTATATCAGTGCAACTTGTGGTGTATTAGTTGGAAAAATAATAAGAATAAAGAAAACAAAATCTAAGCAGTTTGCTATTATTGATGCGGGAATGAATGATTTAATTAGACCTGCACTATATGATGCATATCATCCTATTGATAAAATTGAACCAAATGGTAATGAAAAGAATGTAGTTTATGATGTAGTTGGTCCTATTTGTGAATCGTCAGACAGTTTTGCTACTAACAGAGAAATTTTAGAGCTAAGTGAAGGTGATTATTTAGGAATAGGCAACGCTGGTGCTTATGGCGCAGTTATGTCATCAACATATAATGGTCATCCTTTGTGTGCAGAGGTCATGATCAAAGACGAAAAATTTGAAATAATTAGAAATCGTCAAACGATTAAGGATCTTTTGGAGATATATCCAGTAGTATCACTGAGCTAGATTTTCCCATTTTTAAAAGAGCTCTTTTAGCAAATGAAGGAGGTCTTTCTAAAGAGTAATTAATTGTAACGTTTTCCTTTGCTTTAAATGTTCTACCAGAACCTTTTATTACTTGTTTTGATAAAGGTTTACCTGAAGCATCAAAATATGTGATTTGTAAATCTGCAATAGTTATATCTTTTGAGGCATTGTTTGTAATTTGAGCAGCAACTTCTAAAGTGACTTCATAATCACGTTCAATGGTTTTTGATGAAACTGATTGAATAACAACAGGAAACTTAGCAAGGGGTGTGAAGAAGTATAAATATACACCTAGTGATGCTAAAGAAACAAAAATTAAGTAGAATAAACGAATTTTCTTTTTAATCTTTTGATTTTCGATGAGAAGTCTTACTTTTTCAGAGGCTTCAAATTTTTTCTTTCTTTCTTCATATTCCAAATTTTTTTCTCTTTCCTCAGCAGCTTCTTTTTCAATATCTACTCTAGCTAAAATTTCTTCAATGTTTAGACTTTCATCTCCACCCTCAATAGTTGGAGTTTCAGGATTATTTTCTGAGTTGCCTTCCTTATTGTCAGCATTTTTTTGATTAGGCTCGTAATCAGATATACTATGTTTGTTAATGTCTAATGTGTCTCCATTAATTAATTCTTCAACCGCTGGTTCAAGATGGCCTGGAGAAAGCTTGTCTACGAGATCGTTGTCTTGTGAATCATGATCTAAATCAGACATCTCTTGTTGTAAAATTGCAAAACTATCAGCATCAGAAATTGCTTGTTCATTATTAGAAGAAACTTCTTCTTGTTGATTTTCTAAATTTTCTGTTTGTAATAAATCTTCAGCAGATGGTGTGTTGTAAGCTTCTGCTGAGGAGGAAGCTCGTTGTTCTGTAATATCCCATTCGTGTCCGCAAGATGCACAACGTACTCTAGATGCATCACCCATTAATTCGTCAGGTACATTATAAGTTGTATGACATTTCGGACAAGTAAATAACATTAAAAGAATCCTTATATTTATTAGATGGAGGATATTTTACTTTAAATTTATATTTTTTTAAATATATATATGTATTAAATTAATATAAAATGTTTAATGAATGCTAAATAACATAAAAAATTATGGAGTGCTGTTGTGAGTACAGAAAATCTGATAGAGTTCGATGGCGTTGGTTTGCGTTATGGTACTGATGCAGAAGTTTTAAAGAATATCACATTTAATTTGCCAGTAGGTTCTTTTCATTTTTTAACTGGTGAAAGTGGAGCTGGAAAAACTTCTTTGCTGTCATTATTATATTTGGCTCAATCACAAACTAGAGGCCAAGTTAGAATGTTTGGAAAAACAATTTCAGTAACCCCAAGAGAAGACTTGCCTGAACTTCGTAGAAGAATCGGTGTGGTTTTCCAAGATTTTAGATTGTTAGATCATTTATCTATTTTTGATAATGTAGCTTTACCTCTTAGATTATCAGGAATGAGTGAAGCGGATATAAAGAAAAGAGTAGTAGAATTATTAAATTGGGTTGGTTTAGGTGATAGATTAAAAACTAAACCTGAGGCTTTATCTGGCGGTCAAAAACAAAGTGTTGCTATTTGTAGAGCTATTATTAATAGACCTGAATTATTATTGGCGGATGAACCTACAGGTAATATGGATGATAAATCAGCTTTAAGATTATTAAGATTGTTTGAAGAATTAAATAAAAGAAATACAACAATTGTAATTGCTACTCATAACGAAAATTTGATTAAAGCTTTTAATTTTCCAAGAATGCACTTAACAAATGGAAGATTAGCTATTTATCCTGCTGGTTTTATGCCACAAGATAAGGGGGACAAATGATTTTTAGAAAAAATGCAGAATTGCCTTTTGCAAAGGACTCTTTAGCTTGGTTTTTACCTTGGATGGTTATGCTGATGGTATTCTTTGCTACATTAACTACAGCAGCAACTATGACATTAAATTCAATGCTGTCAAAATGGACTGATTCTGTTTCAGGGTCTTTAACTGTTCAAATTTTACCAATTGAAGATGAAAATGGTATAGATAAACGTAGAACACAAATTGAAACTGAAGAAGCTTTGGCAATTTTGAGAAAAACTGCAGGTGTTAAATCAGCAAATCTATTGACAGATCGTCAAATGAAAGACTTATTAAAACCTTGGCTTGGTGATAGTGTTGAATATGAAGATTTACCAATGCCTGCATTGATTGATGTTCAGTTAATGAAAAATGTTTCTGTAAATTTAGATACTTTGCGTCAAAATTTAAGAGAAGGGGTTCCTAATGCTACTCTTGATATTCACAAAAAGTGGCTAAATAAATTAATTGAGCTTATTTCTAGATTGGATGATTTAGGCTCAATAATGTTGTTATTAGTGATTTTAACAACGTCAGCAATTGTTATTTATGTTTCTTGCACATCAATGGCTGTTCATAAGCCTATTATTGAATTGCTGCATTTAATTGGGGCTCAAGATTCATATATAGCTGAACAATATGCAATTAGAACAGCAATTTTATCTTCTGTTGGTGGAATGATAGGGTTTTTCTTGGCAATACCTATATTATATAAGATTTCATCAATAGTAAGAGAAATCCAAGGAGGCCTGCTAGTAAGTGCACAATTTGACACACTGGGATGGTTAGCCTTGATTTGTGTTCCTTTTTTAGCTATAGTGTTGTCAGTTATTACTTCTTATTGGGCTGTTCATAGAACATTAAAGAAGATGTTATAATCTTGAGGTTGCTTTGTCAAAGCGTCGAATTGTTTTTATAGGAATAATTTCATTAGCTTTTTTGTTTTGGCTAATTGGTTTGTTGGACTTTGCTAAACATGTAAGAATGCCTATACAATCGCCAGATGAAAAAACAGATGCTATAGTATCTTTAACTGGTGGAACGGATAGATTAAAAGTTTCTGTAAATTTATTAAAACAAGGTTTAGCAGAAAAGTTGTTTATCTCAGGCGTTAATAAGAAAACTAATTGGATGTCTATAGCTCAAACATTAGATGACTATCCTCAAGAAATAGTTGATAAGATTACTTTAGGCCACGTTGCGTGCAATACTAAAGAAAATGCTATTGAAAGCAAGGATTGGATTGAAAGAAATCATTTTAAATCTATTAGATTAGTAACAGCAGGTTATCATATTCCAAGATCAAAAATTGAATTTAAACATGAATTGCCTGATATAAAAATTGTATTGCATCCTGTTTTTCCAGAAAAGTTTATGCATGATAGTTGGTGGAAATGGCCTGGTAGTGCAGGATTGATGTTAGAAGAATATCATAAATTTTTAGCTGTAAAAATTATGTATTTATTCCATATTCCAAATAAAAAAGTTGATTTAAGTAAGGATTGTCCAAAGTGAGATTAATTGGTTCTATATTCTTTATGTTTTGCTATTTCTTAAGTACAGTGTTTATTTGTACTTGGCTACATTTGTTCTTCTGGGCGCCAGTTTGTATTAAGTTAATAGGGGCTATAGTTTGGGGACATTCTGTTGCTTTTGGTTTAAGAGTTTTCTGTAATGTAAAAATTAGAGTTGAAGGAAAAGAAAATATTCCTTCTGGTAATAAATTTATTGTGGCATCTAAGCATCAATCAGCTCTAGAGACTATGTATCTTTTTACAATCTTTCCAAGAGCTGTTTTCGTTTTAAAGAAAGAACTATTGTTCTTGCCTTTCTTTGGATTATCTTTGTTGATTGAGGGAAGTATTCCAATTGACAGAAAATCAGGAACTAAAGCTATGAGAAAAATGCTTAAGTATTCTGAAAAACGTTTAGCTAAACATAGACCAGTTATTATTTTCCCAGAGGGAACGCGTAGACCAGTAGGTGCAGAGCCTTTATATAACCCAGGTGTTGGTTTCTTATATGAAAAATTAAATGTTCCTGTAGTTCCTGTTGCTTTAAATACAGGTGTTTGTTGGCCAAAGAATGCGTTCTTGAAAAATAAAGGAACTGTTGTATTTAAAATTTTACCTGTAATTGAACCAGGAATGCCTAAAAGAGAATTTTTGAAGGAAGTTCAAAGTAAAATTGAGGATGCTTGCAATAAGCTTTAAAAATAAAAAAACACTCAGATAGATTTTTGAGTGTTTTTTGATTTGGGCGGGTTAATTTCTTTTTCTTGTTTGGAATAATTTGAGATTTATACTTACCTGATAATAGCATTTCTTTTGCTATTAAATCTCGGTGAGGGACTTTTTTCTTTTTCATTTTTTACTTTCCTTATATTGAATTAAACAACGAGCAATTTGATCTGGGCAACTTGTGCCTTTGCCTCCGCAATCAATGCCTTGCAATTTTGAAATAACATCATCAATATCCATGCCTATAATTAATTTACTAATACCGGTTAGATTGCCCATGCAACCTCCTAAAATTTGAATGTTTTTAATTTTATTGTTGTCTATTTCAACAGCAATAAGTTTAGAACATGTACCTCTTGTTTGGTATTGAAAAACATCAGACATAGTGAATATCTCCATATTTAAAAATTGTATCAAATATTCTATAGAATTTTTTTGAAAAAATCAAAAATATTTGAAAGAAATAAAATTATAATATATTTTCATATGAACAAATAATTTAAGGCAGGAAAAATGAGCATAAAGACTTTTATAAAAAATGAATGTAGTGGTTGGAAAAAATCAGAGGTTATTATTCTTTCTTTGATGTGTATAGGAATATTGATTTGTTCTTGCATTGTTAAAGATGGAACATTAAAAACAACAGCTGCTTTGACAGGTGTTATTTATACTTTTATGGCAGGAATTGGAAAAGTCTCTTGTTTTTATTTTGGATTAGTTGCAACAACATTATATTGTGTATTGTTATATTCTAATCACTTATATGGACAATTATTATTAGGTACTTGTTATACAATTCCTATGTATATTGTTGGTTATTTTTCTTGGTTGAAAAATATAAATAAGGAAGAACATGCTATTTATAGAGAAAGTCTAACATGGAAACAAAGATTTTGGTTTTCTTTAGTAATAGCTGTTTCTATTTATGTTTTTTCTGTATGTCTTAAAAATGTAAATGGCTCTCATTGTTTGTTAGATTCAACAATGACAATATGTAGTATTGCGGGAATGATTTTAACAGTTAAGAGAAAGCTTGAACAATGGATTTGTTGGGGAATTGTTAACTCAACAGGCGTTGTTCTTTGGACTATTGAGGTATTAGCCGGTAATCATGTCTATGCAATGGTTTGTATGTGGTCTATGTATCTGTTTATGTCTTTCTACTTTTTTGTAAAGTGGAAGAAGGCTATAAAATAATCTAATAATTTATTTTTCCTTGTTTAGATAATTTTGGGTTTCTGAAACAATTACACTAGATAAGCCAATTAGGGCAATTAAGTTTGGCATACACATTAATCCATTAAATATGTCTGATATATTCCATACCATATTTAAGTTAGTAGCTATTGCTCCTAAAGAGGCAAAAATCAAAAATATAATTTTGTATGGAACTATAGAGCGTCTTCCAAATAAATAATATATGCTTTTTTCTCCATAATATGACCAACTAAGAATTGTTGAAAAAGCAAAAAGAGATAAGCTTATTGAAACTATATATTTTGCATATGGTCCAACTATTTTAGAAAAACTTTTAATGGTTAAAAAGGCACCATTATAATTGTTTTCATATTCTCCAGATAAAACAATAATAAATCCGGTTAATGAACAAATAATAATTGTATCAATAAAAACTTGAAGCATGGATACAAGAGCTTGTTCACAAGGATGAGTAGTTTTAGCTGCAGCTGCGGCTATAGGAGATGATCCTAAACCGGCTTCGTTTGAATATAAACCTCTTGCTACACCATATCTAATAGCAGAACCTATTAAACCTCCAGAAATTGCATCTAAAGAAAATCCTTTTGAAAGAATTATCATAAAAGTATGAGGAAGTAATTTTATGTTTAAAATAATTCCGTATAAACAGGATATTAAGAAAAAGGCTATCATAAAAGGAGTTAAAATAACCATAACTTTGCCAATACATTTTACTCCGCCAAATACAACTAAAATAGATAAAGCTAAAATGCATAAAGCTGTTATATAAACAGGTATGCCAAAAGTGTCATGTAAAGATGTGGAAATAGAATTTCCTTGAACGCCACTGCCAATTCCAAAAGATGCCAAAATTGTAAAAATAGCAAAGGTTATGCCTAACCATTTAGCATGCAAGCCCTTTTCGATGTAGTACATAGGTCCACCGACCATTTCACCAATTTCATCTTTTTCTCTATATTTAACAGCAAGAACAGCCTCACCATATTTGCTAGCCATTCCAATTAAAGCTGAAACCCACATCCAAAATAAAGCTCCTGGACCACCTAAAGATATTGCTGTTGCTACACCAATAATATTACCAGTTCCAATTGTTGCGGCTAATGCTGTCATGAGAGCCTGTAAGTTTGAGATATCACCTTCAGCATTTGTTGATTTATCAAAAAAAGTTAACTTTACTGCGTGAAAAAATTTCGTAAATTGAATGCCTTTTAATCTTATTGTTAATAATAAACCTGCTCCAATTAAAAGAATTAAGGTTGGTATTCCCCAAATTAAATTTGATATTTTTAAAATTATTTCACTCATTTTTTCTCAACTTATTGATATAGTATTTAATGTAGATATAACTTAGTCTATTTTGTTATTATTTTCATCAACTTTTGGGAATTTTTTCCTTAAGAAATAAAAACAAATAATATGAACACTTAACGTGATTACCCAGCTAATAGGATATGATGCAAATAATGTTTCAAAAGAACGATATTTAGGGATTTGAAATATTGTTCCAATCCAAACTAAACGAAGTCCACACGCTCCTAACAATGAAACAATTGCAGGTACTAAACTTGAACCTAAACCTCTTAGACAACCAGTCATTACATCCATTAAGCCACAAACAAAATATGTACTGCAAATTATATGAAAACGTATTAATCCAGCTCTAATTATTTCATCATCATTAGTAAATATATGGAATAGGGATTTATCTAATAATAGAACTGTAGACCCTAAAACAGCTCCTATTGTGAATACTGAAAATAATGCACGTAATGAAATTTTGTTAATTCTACTAAACTTTTTGGCTCCTATATTTTGAGCTATAAATGTTGTAGCTGTTGGTTGAATAGTGTTCATTGTAGTCCATACAAAATTTTCTATATTTTGAGATGCTGCAGAACCAGCCATATAAACAGGGCCAAATGAATTTACAGCTCCTTGGATTACTAAGTTTGATAAAGTGAAAATTGAACTTTGAATTCCTGCAGGTACCCCCAAATATAATAATCGCTTAATGACAGCTTTGTTCAACATAATATGTTGCCAGAATAATCTTAATGAATCTCTTCTTTTTCTCAAACATCTTAAAACTAAAAAAGCGCTTAAAGTTTGAGCTATAATAGTTGCTGTTGCAACGCCAGCAACATCCATTTTTAAATAAATTACAAATATTAAATTTAAAATAACATTAGTAAATCCAGCGATTATTAAAAAATACAAAGGTTTTTTTGTTTCACCTGAGGCGTATAATAAAGAAGCGCCAAAATTATAAACTGCTGTTGGAATTGCACCAATAAGATAAATTCTTACATACAATAATGATAGAGGTAAAACTTCTTTTGGAGTGCCCATCCAATTTAATAAATGTTCAATTATTAAAAATCCTAATATCATTCCAATAAAGCCGGCGACAAAGGAAAAACCTACAGTTGTGTGAACGACTTTTCTTAGTAATTTTAAATTGTCTTCTCCGATGCAACGTGAAGCTAAAACATTTGATCCAATTGTCATGTTTATAAAAAAGTTAGTAATAAAATTAACAATTGTTGTTGATGAACCAACTGCAGCTAAAGAATTAACAGAGCCAAAATGTCCAACTACAGCAATATCACAAGCATTAAATAATAATTGGATTATTGCGGAAAACATAAGAGGAATGGCAAAAGTCCATATTTTTGATAATATTGGACCATGTATCATATCTATATCAGATTTTATTGCCATTTTTTAGCCTTTATAGATTTAGTTCTTCTTCCAAAATTTTAGCAGCTAAAGCACATAATTTAGGACAAGGCCTTTTTTGATAATATTCTGTAGTTCTAGCTTCTGGAGTTGCTGGAGTATTGTCATCTTTTTTTAATCCTAGCATATCTCTACAAATAATAGATCCTGTTTCATCTTTAAATTTTTTTGCTAGTTTTTGAATTAATTCATAATGCTTTGTCTTTGCATCAATATCTTTTGGATCATTATAACCTTTTAAAGCTCCAGCAATCATAAACATAGCCGAAGCAGCCCCACAAACTTCCCGCATTCTTCCTATGCCACCACCAAAAGATGAAGCTAATTTTACTAAATTGTCTACAGGTTCAATTTTCATTAAATCTGCAAATGCTAAAATAACAGCTTGAGAGCAATTATATCCATTTTTAAAATTTGTTTCAGCTTGTTCAGAACGTTTCAATTTTTTTATCCTTATGACTTAATAGGGATTACCCAATCATATAAATGATTTGCTGGATAATTCATGTGTGAGCGGTAGATATAAAGATTTTCCAAAACTCTTTGAACATAATTTCTAGTTTCTGGGAATGGAATTAATTCAATCCAATCAACAGGATCATATTTTTCTCCAGGCTTTCCATTTTGTTTAATCCATTTTTTTACATTAGAAGGTCCAGCATTATATGCAGCTATTGCAAGAATTAATTGTCCATCAAATTTAGCAACTAAATCTGCCAAATATGTGCTACCTAGAGAAGCATTGTAATCTGGGTCTAAATTCAAATTTTGAGTAGAAAATTTTAATTTCTTTTTCTTAGCAACCAATTTTGCTGTGGAAGGCATAAGTTGCATCATTCCTCTAGCACCTACAGGACTTATTGCTTGAGTCGAGAAATTGCTTTCTTGTCTAACAATTGATAATACTAAAGCTTGTTCAATTCTTAAATCGTGTTCAACATTCCATACAGGATAGCCAATATTTACAGAGGAAATATTGTTTGTTCTAGCTCTTCTTGACCATATAACAGCTAAGTCTGGTCGTTTAAATTCATGTGCTAGGGCATATATTAAAGCTGAAATATCTTCATTGTTTGATAAGTTTGAGAAGAGTTTCGTTATAAATGTATCAATCAAAGCCATAATACCATTATCGTATAAAAGTTTGGCCATTTGATATAATTCATTATTTTCAATTCTTTTTACAGCTTCAGGTGTTGGAGGCATTTCATTTAACATTTCAACTTGATGGCCTAGACGCCTGTTAGCTAGTTGACCATATAAAGTTGTTTGTTTTTCTGAAGCTTTAACAAACCAAGGCCTTGCTTCTGTAGGGCGCTTTGATTGGTCTAAAGCTCTACCAATCCAATATTCTGCTCTAGCAATACTAATGGGGGATTTAACCATTGCTAACATGTTTTTAAAATGATTTATTGCTATATCAGGCTTTTTTAAAAATCTTAAAGCAATCCATCCTGAAATCCATTCTAAATCAGCAAAATTTATGCCTTCTTTTAGATGATGATCTTTAGATAAATTATAAGCGTCTTTATAGTCATGAGAGTTTAAAAGATTGCGTATTAAAAATAAACGTTCTGTTGCTAATTTTTCAAAGAAATTTATATCTTTGTTAGGCAGTTTTGAAAATTTATTTAATAAAGAAATAGCTTCGCTTGTTTGATTGTTTTTTCTATACCATTTTAATAAATCATACATAACGTTTTCATCAGATTGAATGTAATCTGGTGCGTCTTTAAAAAATTTTGCTCCTTGGCGTTCATTAGTTTGAAGAGCTAATCTCAATAAAGCTTTATGTTCGTAATCTTTGGATATTTTGCTCAATAGAACTTTAGCGTTATTTGTTTCACCATTGTTAAATAACATTTCAACTCGAGCATCATAATCATGAGGTGTTAGAATTAATTTTAAATCAGTTTCGACATTCCTTGATTGTTCAGGAGACATTTTTGTCGTGGACCAAAGCTTATATAGTTCAGGAACAGCAATAGACCATTTGCGTTTTTCCATCATAATTTCTGATTTCTTTAACGTTGATTCTGGAAAAGTTGGTTCGTGTGATTGATACCAATTATATAAAACGTCAGTGTCGTTTGCATGAATCAAAGAACTTTCAGCGTTCTTTTTTATCTGGTAGATTCTTGGCCAATCCATATTTTTAGTGGCAAAGTTCATATAGGCATCATAAGGACCATAATCAGATTGGCTTAGTCGAATCCAATCGACAATTTTTTTTGCTTTTGGGTCTTGTGTTTGTTTAAGAAGTCTATTTGCTTTGGAATATTCATCGTTTAAAGCAGATCTTATAGCTTTAGCAGATGCAGAATCGGAAATAGGCTTTCTTTGTTTAATTATGTCGCTTGTAACAGTATAAGCTTGTGCGGAATTACATAAAACTCCACATAAAGAAAGATAAACGAACATAATTTTTGTTTTTAGCGACATATTCTTCTTATAAAAATAAACAAAAAACATTTCTCTATTAAAAAATAATAGATAATTTCTATTTTTATGATATTTTTTTAATATTCGGTAAATAAAAGAGAAAAAAAAGGAAATATTTATGTTTAAAGGCTCATTTGTTGCATTAATTACACCATTTAAGAATAAAAAGGTGGATGATAAGGCTTTTGTTAAGTTAATTGAAGATCAAATTAAAGCAGGTACAGATGGTGTTGTTGTTTGTGGAACAACAGGTGAAGCAGCAACAATGAGTGCAGAAGAGTATGAACATTGTATTTCTTTGTGTGTTAAAACGGTAAATAAAAGAGTTCCTGTAATTGCAGGTTGTGGAACAAATAGTACAGAAAAAACAATTGAAAATACAAAACTATGCAAAAAGTTGGGGGTTGATGCAGGTTTAATTGTAACACCTTACTATAATAAGCCAACACAAGTAGGCCTTTATGAACATTATAAAGCTGTAGTTATGGAATGTGATTTGCCTATCATATTATATAATGTTCCAGGAAGAACTGGAGTAAATATAAGTATTGATACAATCGGTAAATTGGCTAAATTAAAAAATATTGTAGGCATTAAAGATGCAACAAATGATTTGCTACGCCCAATTCAAATTAGAGAAGTTGCAGGTGAGGATTTTTCTATTCTTTCTGGTGAAGATGCTACAATTGTTGCCTTTTTAGCACATGGTGGGGATGGATGTATTTCTGTAAGTGCAAATATTGTTCCTGAAAAATTAGCAAAATTACATGATGCTTGGCAAGAAGGGGATTTTAAAACTGTAGCTAAATATAGAGATGAATTGTTGCCTGTTCATCAAGTAATGTTTATTGAGACAAATCCATGCCCTGTTAAATATGCTGCATCATTAATTGGTTATGGTGATGGATCATTAAGACTTCCTTTGGTTGAAGTATCTGATAATTCAAAGCTTGTAATTAAAGATACATTAAAGAAAGTAGGCGTTTTATAATGTCAAAAAAACATTCTACTATGATTTCTACAGGGACTGTTGCTCAAAATAGAAAAGCTCATTTTAACTATTCTATAGAAGAAGTATATGAAGCTGGGATTATTTTGACAGGGCCTGAAGTTAAATCTTTACGATTAGGTAGATGCAGTATAAATGAATCTTACGCTAGTGCAGAAAATGGCGGCATATATTTGATTAATGCTAATATTATGGAATATGGTTCAATTGGATATATGAAGCATGATGCAACTAGACCTCGTCAATTGTTGTTGCATAAAAAGGAAGTAAGAAAATTAATTGGAGCAACACAAAGAAAAGGATATACATTAGTTCCTTTGGAGTTATATTTTAATGAAAAAGGAAGGGCTAAAATTAAAATAGGATTAGCTGTTGGAAAGACTAATGTTGATAGAAGAGAAGATATTAAAAAGCGTGAATGGAATAGAGAAAAACAACGCGTACTAAAAGGCGAACGTTATTAAGGCTAATTTACCATAATCAATACAAAGTTTTATCTTAAAATATACATTACCGATTTGTTATGATAAAACTTGATTTTTAAATAAAATTGTGCTTTTAATAACAACAAGAGTCTGATTTTTATCGGGATTAAACACATGAAAATAGATGCAAAAGAATCAAAAAATAAAGTAAAAGAACTTTTATTGTTGTCAGATGAAGATGTTCCTTTATTGCTAACAGGTAATTTTAAAGGTTTATATAAACAAAATAAAGATGGATGCGTGAGAGTTACAATTTGCTATGCATCGATTTTATTGCTGTTGTGTATGTTTTTGATTATTTTTTCATTTGCATCAGTTTTCTTTAAATTAATTTTAAGCTTATTAATTTTTGGAATTTTAGGTGGAGTTTGTTTCGTTTCAGGAGAAGAAAACGTTAAACAGGCAACAAAATATCCAGCATTTTCATATTTTACATTACTAGTTTTTGGTTTAATGACATTGTTTTTGGCCGAAAGTATTTCTAGTAGTGGATCTTTATTAGCAACATTTTGTTTGCTACTTATAGTTGGTGGTGTTGGAAGCTTAATGTTCTTTTTAAGGGGCAAAGCTGTTGAGAGAGGATATACGAAAACTCAAGTAGCTATTGTTAGTATGTTTTTAATTTCTTTCTTATTATCATTTCAATCAGCTTTCGTTCAGTTCGGTGGAGAAGTTGAAGTAAAGAATATTAGACGTCAAGCTGAATATCAACGTCTTCGTGATGCTGAAAGAATGAAAGAAATGAGTGCTTCTTCAAAACCTTGCACAAATAGTGCTGAATGCAGTAAGGTCAATACAAATAAGAGTAAATATTTTGAACAATATGAAGATATAGCTCAGAATTTCTGTGAACAAGCATTGTCTCAAGTAATTCAAGAAAGATTTGAATGGACTGTAAGTCCAAAAGAATATAAATTCAATAGTCATGAAATTGATGTATTGAAAGATTTGATTATTTTGCGTGGTGATTCTGCTCAATTAATTGGACAAAATGGTATTCGTGTTGGCATTAAATATGTATGCAAATATGATGTAGAAAAGAAAACAGCTGAAGCAAATTATTCTAAGTAAAAATTTTATAAATAGATATAGAAGTATAGACGGGAGATAAAGATGACAAAAACAGAAGTTGAGACAGAATCATATTATGATATATTGTCAAATGCCGATGGTGAATTGTTGTTTTGTATCAAAACAAAAGAGGGTAGTCCTGATCATCCTCAAATATTGTTTAATGGTGAAGAACATGCTTTGTTATATAGAACAGCTGATCAAATGATTGTTTTGGACTATATTCATCCTGATGTTGCTCCATTATTAGCAAAAGCTGAAACTGTATTAGTAGCAGAATTTAATGATGCTACACCTGAAAACCCACAAAAGGGTATTATTCGTGAATATTCGGCAGTTGTTAGACATGTTTCGAAATTGCCTGTAACAGTTTTAAAATAATATTTTTGATAAGATTTATAGAATTCCGCATTTGTTATTAGAATGCGGAATTTTTTTTGTAAATAAATCCTTGATTTTTAATTATTAAAAATGTAGGTTAGGCTCATAAATTCAATAAATAATCGGAGTTATAAAATGAATAAAAATGAATTGATTGATGCAATGAGCAGAACTTCAGGCTTAACAAAAGTTGCATGTGAAAAAGCTTTAAAAGCAACAGTTGATACAATAAGTGAAACATTAAAATCAAATGAATCTGTTCATTTATCTGGATTTGGAACATTTTCTGTTTTAACTCGTAAACCAACAACAACACATAATCCAAGAACAGGAAAAATTATGAATGTTGCTTCTTCAAATACAGCTAAATTTAAACCAGGCAAACCTTTAAAGGATGCATTAAATTAATAATTGTTTTTGATAAAAATATTTAAGTAATCTCCTATAACTGTATAGGAGATTATTTTTATGCTATCCAAGCAGGGAACATCTCTTTTAAAGATGTATAAATAAACTCAACTGCTAAAGCTGCCAGTAACATACCGCAAAGACGGCCAATAATATTTAAACCTGTTTGCCCTAATAATTTTTCTAGTTTGTTTGAAATATGTAATACAAACCATGAAAATGCAGCAACTGTACAAGCTGAACAAATAACAGCAATTAAATGCGAAAAAGATTTATCTAATTGAGTTGCAATAATCATAGCAGAAATAGAACCTGGCCCTGAAATTACAGGAATTGCTAAAGGCATAACGCCAATAGCTTGGTCTCTTTGTTCTGCTTCATCTTGTTCTTCTTTTGTATGACGTTTATCAGAAGCTTTTAACATTCCAAAACCGATGGACATTAACAAGATGCCCCCAGCAATTCTAAATGAATTAAGAGATATTCCAAAAGTTTTAAGAATAAGATTACCGATTAAGGCAGATAAAATTAAACAACAACCAACAGAAAATCCAGTTTGCCTTGCAACGTGTTCTTTTTCACGAGTACCCATACCTTCAGTCAAATTAATAAATACAGGAATTGCAGATTGTGGTGCACAAACAGCTAGCATTGCTAAAGAAAAGTGCAAATAATCAATCAACCAAGCAAACATTATTCCTCACTTAATTTTTTACTGGAATCGTTTAGTTGTAACCATATATATATTTTATATAGAAAAAATACTTTAAGACAAGTTAAAAAATTAACTTTTTTATTGACAAAATTATGAAATGTTGCGATTTTACAACCGAATAAAAATAATATGTTATTTTAATTTTTAAGGATAAAAAAAATGAATTTTCTTTATCTGTCCCCAAATTTCCCGACATATGGATGGAAATTTTGTCATTTTTTGAAAGAAAATGGGGTTAATGTAATTGCTATTGGTGATGCCCCATATGATAGTTTGCAAAAAGAATTAAAAGAAGATTTGGCTGAATATTATTACTGCCCTAATATGACAGATTATGATGCTATATACAAAGCTACAGCATGTTTAATTAGTCATCATGGAAGAATTGATTATGTAAGATCAAATAATGAATTTTGGTTAATTACAGAAGCTAAATTACGTAATGATTTTAATATTCCAGGAATTAGATACCCAGAAATATTAGAACATAAACAAAAATCCGCTATGAAAGCTTATTTTAAAAAGGCAAAAGTTGATTGTGCAAAATATTGTTTGCCAACAAATTTTGATGAAGGTAAAGCTTTTACTGATGAAAATGGATTTCCTGTAGTTGTAAAACCTGATGATGGTGTTGGTGCTTGTAGTACTTATACATTACACAATGAACAAGAAATGGCAGAGTTTTTTGCAACAAAACCAGATGTTCAATATATTATGGAAGAATTCATTGATGGTCATGTTGAAACATTTGATGGTATGACAGATGCAAATGGTGATATTGTTTTCTGTGCAAGTCAAATTTATCATCAATCTTTAATGGATACTGTAGTAAATGATGATTGCATAATGTACCATAATGAACCTGTAATGGCTAAGGATTTGGAAAAAGCAGGAAGAGCTGTTGTAAAAGCTTATGGAATAAAGGAATTATATTTCCATTTTGAATTTTTCCGTACAATTGATAAAAAGACAGGTAAATCAAAAATCATGGCTTTGGAAGTTAATATGCGTCCACCAGGTGGCATGATTACAGAAATATACGAAGCTTCTCATGATGTAAATATTTACAAGTTGTGGGCTGATACTCTTGTATTTGGAAAACCTTCAGATGATACTACACCTAAGCGTTATTCTGCTTATGTAGGTCGTAAATATAGATTTTCTTACAAATATACACATGAACAAATTTGTGATTGGCTAAAAGATCATCTTTATCAAGAAGATGAAATTCTTGGAATTATAACAGCAGCAATGGGCAATCATTACTATTTGTTATATTCTGATAATTTAGAAGAATTACAAGAAATGATTAATTTGGTTGATGAACGAGTTTAATAAAATGCAAGAATTATATTTTAAAGAATATTCAAATTGTTTGCAAAGAGACATGGAATTTAAAGTATATGGCCATGCAGGCAAACCTGTAATCGTATTTCCTCCTGGTGATGGAAGATTTTGGCATTATGAATTCCATGGTATGGTAAATATTTGCAAACCTTATATTGATGCTGGAAGAATTCAATTATTCTGTGTTGATGGTATTGATTGGGAAAGCTGCACCAATAAAAATGGACATCCTTACGATCGTATTCGTAGACACGAAGCTTGGTATAACTATGTTGTAGAAGAATTTATTCCTCGTATTCATGAAATTAATGCTGAATGTAATGGTGGAGAAAGTGAAAAACTTTTAGCCACAGGTTGTTCTATGGGAGCATTTTATTCTGGTTTGTTCTTCTTCCGTAGACCAGATTTAATTGATAGTGTTATTGCTTTATCAGGTGTTTATAGTGCAAATTTGTTCTTAGGTGATTATATGGATGAAGTAACTTATTATAATTCACCATTAGATTTCTTGCCTAATGTGCCTGAAGGCGATTATTTAGAACAAATGCGCCAAGCTCGATTGGTGTTCTGTGTTGGACAAGGTGATTGGGAAGAGCCTATGTTAACAGAGACAAAGCACTTAAAAGAAATATTGGAACAAAAACATATTCCAGCTTTTGTTGATATATGGGGAAAAGATGTGTTCCATGATTGGCCATGGTGGTATGTTCAATTACCATATTTCTTAGATAAGGTTTTGGATTAGTTAAAAGGAAACTAATGAGAGAACTAACAATTTTATTGGCTTCTCCTAGAGGGTTTTGTGCTGGGGTTACTAGAGCTGTTCAGATTGTTTCTACAGCTTTGAGGCGCTACGGCACACCTGTCTATGTAAGACATGAGATTGTTCATAATAAATATGTTGTGCAGAAATTGGCTGATGAAGGGGCTATATTTGTAAATGAATTAGATGAAGTCCCTGATAATTCAGTTGTTATATTTTCTGCACATGGAGTTCCTTTATCAGTTGAAGAAGAAGCTAAACGTCGCAATTTAATTACAATAGATGCAACTTGTCCTTTAGTTGAAAAAGTTCATAAAGAAGCTTTAAAAAACTATAGGGAAGGACGTAAAACTTTATTAATTGGCCACAAAGGACATATTGAGGTTATTGGAACTATGGGACAAGTTCCAGAAACTGAAATAAAGTTAATATCATCAGAGGAAGATGTGGATTTGATTCCTAAGGAATGGAATAACGTGGGCTACGTAACACAAACCACATTGTCAATTGATGAAACAGCAAATGTCATTGATAAAATTAAAAGTAAATTTGCAAATATTGTAAAACCTCATGAAAATGATATTTGTTATGCAACGACTAATAGACAAAGAGCTGTAAAAGCTATTGCAGAAAAATGTGATATGCTTATGGTTATTGGCGCTCCTAATTCTTCAAATTCAAAAAGATTAGTTGAAGTTGCAAAAGCTGAAGGCTGTACAAATTCAATTTTGGTTCAAAGAGCTGATGAAATTGATATTGAACAATTAAAAAATGTGAAAGTTTTGGGATTAACAGCAGGTGCGTCTGCTCCTGAAGAGCTGGTTAAAGAAGTTATTACATTTTTATCAAAGTATTTTGATATTACATTGTCAGAATATACAGAAATTATGGAAAAGGTGCGCTTCCCATTGCCTTCAAATTTAGTAGATTAAAGGTATAATAAAATGGCAGTTTATACCAGATTAACAGATAAACAGTTAGCAGATTTCGTATCATTATATGATATCGGTAAGGTTGAAAAATTAGTCGATATTGAGGGTGGTATAGAAAATACAAATTATTTTTTATATACAGATAGAAATGTATATTTGCTAACTATATATGAGAAAAGAGTAAATCCAGAACAATTGCCATTCTTTATGAATTTAATGACTCATTTACGCAGTAATGGTTTAAATTGTCCTTTACCTGTTGTTGCAAAGAATGGAAAAACGCTAAATGAAGTGAATGGTAAAATTGCTAGTATTACTACTTTTTTATCAGGTCAAGCAGTAAAACATATTAGGATGGAACATTGCTACGAATTAGGTAAGGCAATGGCACAAATGCATAAAATGGGCATGAGTTTTCCTCAAAGTAGAAAGAATGATTTGTCCACTGATGGCTGGGCTAAATTAATAGCTAAAATTGGAAAATCTGCAAATTTCGTTTCTGAGGGATTAGCTGATGAAATTGCTTATGAATATGAAGATATTGTAAGCAAATGGCCTAAAGATTTACCTAAAGGAATTATTCATGCTGATTTGTTCCCAGATAATGTGTTTTTCCAAGAGAAGAACTTATCAGGTATTATTGATTTTTATTTTGCGTGCACAGATTATTTTGTTTATGAATTAGCCATTTGTATAAATTGTTGGTGTTTTGAACAAGATACTTGGGAATTTAATGCAACTAAAGCAAATTACTTGTTGACAGGATACAATAAAGTTCGTCCTTTGTCAGGTAAAGAAAAAGAGGCTTTGCCAATATTATGTAGAGGTGCAGCTTTAAGATTTTTGTTAACAAGAACATATGATTATTTAAATCGCGATCCTAATGCTTTGGTTAAAGTAAAAGATCCAAATGAATATATTAGAAAATTACGTTTTCATCATTATGTTAAATCATATTTTGAATACGGTTATTTTTCATAAGTTTTCTTTTTGTTAATTTTTGGCATTGTTTTTGCATATTAATAAGTGGATTAATATGTGATTTTGGTGCAAATGGAAAGAATTAGTTTATCAGCATCTATGCGTTCTAATTTGTTAAGTATGAAGAATACTAGCAAAGTTTTTGATGCTACTCAGTTGAAATTATCAACTGGGTATAAAGTTAATTCTGCTATGGATAATCCTAATAATTTTTTTACAGCGGTAAATCTTTCCCACCGAGCAGATGATCTATCTACTTTGTTAGATGGTATTGGTCAGGCGGTTTCAACTTTGCGAGTAACTGATAACAGTTTAACAACTTTAGATGAATTAATACAACAAGCAGGAACTATAGCAAATAATGCATACGATAGTCCAAATATAAGTGCAAGAGCTACGTCAATTGCAAAATATAAAGATAATAAAACAGAGCCGCTATCTAATACATTTGGACATGAA
>JAKSVT010000017.1 GCA_024407875.1 Alphaproteobacteria bacterium | reverse complement strand
GTTCCATGATCAGGTACACATTTACCTTCTTTTAGTGATTGTCCTGTAGGACAATTTACTACACATTCATCTTCTGATTTTGCTCCTGATGGTGAATATTTTCCTTCTGGACATGGCATATGATCATTATCTCCACCTAAGCAATAGTATCCTACTTCACATAAAACTGGGAATGAAATTCCATTAGCTTTATCTTGACTGGTCCAGTGATATCCTGGATTTACTTTTGTACAACGACATCCACTATCATATCCTCCTGGAAGTCCTGCTTGACAACAATCATTAGATTTTTCCCAAACACAACCAGGTTCGTCATCATTATATGTCTTACATGAATTTGCTGGAGAATACGGCAAACAGAAATTTGATGATGCTATAGTACATGAATCTATAGAATGACATTGAGATACACTCGTTGCTCCTTCACCATCTGTTGTTTGATTGCCTGGACACTTTGTTGGATATGGAGTTACACTCTTATCCCAATAATATCCTTTAAGTGCATGTCCTGTACAACGGCATCCTGGATTTGTATTACAACAATCTGAAACTTGAGACCATTTTGAACATCCTGCTGTTGATGTTGCATTATAATAGTTTCCACAACCACTATTTGCTGATCCACTTAATGGTAAACAGAATTTTTCATCTAAATTTGTACATTCAGCTTTAGTACATGTTCCTTGTGAAGTTAATGTATATCCTGTATTACATGTTTTGCAATAATATGCTGTATTATTATTTGCCCAACATACTCCTGTTGATGAACATCCTGCTATAGTACTACTTGTGCTTGTTGTAACTCCAGATGGGCAATTAATTGGTGTACATGTATATGTTTCAACTGTAAATGAAACACCTGCTTTACAATTTGCACAATAATAATTTGTTTGACCATTGTCCTGTCTTGCACACTTAGTACATGATGCACAAGGTGTTGGACATGTTGCATAAATTTGCTTTCCACTATCAGGACCTGGACATGCAGGTAATGTAGAACCTCCAGAACATGTTCCATTACTATTTAAAGTATAACCGCTATTACATTGATCACAATAGTATTTAGCTGTACCATCTTTAAAGCATTTAGTTGATTTAGCACAATTTGCTATATAAGATGAAGAACTTAATGTTTTTCCTGATGGACATGAGAGTTCTTGACAAGTATAGTCTGAGGTTCTAAATGATCCACCATCTTTACAGCTTGTACAATAATACTTTTTAGTTCCATTTTGATTACATTCAGCACAATTACAAAGTGTTGGACATGAAGAAAATACTGTTGTATTTCCTGTTGGGCATCCCTCACTTGTTGTTGTTCCATTAGTACTTGGACTATGACATTCTGAAGCTGTTTTTGCCTTATTATGATCAGTTACATAACCTTGACCAACTGTATTGCAACTTGTAGGAGATGTTGAGTTTGCTGGACAGTAAGCATTTTGAGGACAATTTTGACATCCTGCTTGATAAGATGGCAAGAAATATCCAGCTTCACAAGCTTTTCCACAGCCACCACCAACTAACAAATAACCTGAATTACATTGATTACAATACCATGCTGTCGCATTATTCTTCCAACAAACTGATACTGAAGAACAATTACTTATTGATGAATTTGTAAATGTTGTATGACTACCACAATCTATTGGATGACATGTGTAATCTCCTGCATGTAAAGATGTTCCTTGTTTACATGAATTAACTACATAACGTGTTTTTCCATTTGATTTACATGTTGAACATGATGTAGCCTCTACTGGACATGTATCATAATTAGCCTTCCAAGCTACACATGCATCTCCTGTAGATGATGACGTACAAGATGCCGGTGAAACGCACTGTGCTGAGTTTTGACTCTTGGACTGACATGTCGTCTTTCCACCTGTACAATCAGTTTTACCACCAGCCCCAACATGACCAGGACAATATGATCCGATAGGACATTCAAAAATGTCTAAATCAGAGGACATATAATATCCTGGATAAGTTTCTTTACATTCACATCCTTTTTTATCCCTTGTATAACAAGCTGAAGCTGACGATGCTACCCATTGTCTACAGCCTCCAGTTCCATTATACGTATTACAATTATCAGAATCCATAGGCTTACAATCTCTTGCATAAGCTTCACTTGAAAATCCAACAAAAGCAATTGATAAAATTAATAAGCTTATTATCTTTTTCATATCGTTTCTCCGATAAATTATCCTTATATTTTATATTATATTCTAATAATGGCAAAATTATGTTAAATAAGCGACTTTTTAACAGTCGCTTATTTTCAAAATTTATCTAGCAGAAACCACATTATTAGGCGTACAATTTGCTACAAGCCTACCATCAGTTCCCATACAAGTTTTATTCCCGGCACCTCCACCAGCACCTGTTCCACCACTTGAACTGCCCGAATATACTGACGGTGTACCAGTGCTTACTGAAGTAGACGTTGCATCTGTTTCACAACAACATGCTTTTTTCTCTGTATTGTTTGTCCAATAGTAATTAATGGAATCACCCTTAGCACATAATCCTGTTAGGGATTGACAATAATCCTCTGTACAACCAACACCTTCAATGAACACTTCGTTTCCTACACAAATTTGTTTTTCACATAATCCTGTTGTTGAATTAAATTCATAACCAACATTACATGTTGCAGATGTACATACAGCATCACCTGCTGAATACGAACAAGTGTTACATGTTCCGTTTTCAAAATAATCTTTAATTACAGAAACATCACATGATGTACATTGTCCATTGTCAAGCTTGAAGCTTTCTGCACATGTAGCACATTTTGTACCATCTCCAATTACACATTCTGTACAATTTTCAACTTCACATGGTATCGGTTCGCACTTAAATGAAACAGAATTACATCTTTCGTTAGCAGGACAATGTTCATCTTTTGTACATTCTGAACATTCATGCTGTGAAGAACAATATTTATATGTTCCTTTACATTGATTGTTTTCTGTACAACCACATTGTGCTTTACCATCTACAACGACACATCTTGGTGTATCGCCTGTACATGTTTGTTTAAATACTTTTGGATCACAAGGAGAAACGCATCTACGTGTTTTAGTATCACAAATAGACCCTTCGCAGTCAGCATCAGAATCACATCCTGCGTTCGCTCTTAAACTTCTTCCCACTCCAGAAGATTCACCACCACAGTCTCTACCCAATTTACAAGCGGCAGCATGAACATCTAAAGAGATTAAACAAAACATCAAAACATAAATATAAAATAGTTTTTTCATTTTCTTATCTCCCTAGAATTAGTTAGCTTTTGGAACACAGCAACAACCTTGCTGTGTATAATCTGTTGGACATGGATTAATTACTTTTTCACACAAACCTGTTGATCTGTTTAATTCATAACCTGGATAACAAATTGGACCTACACAATTTCCTGCTGAATCCTTATTATCACAGCACTTACCATTTTCACAGAATGAATGGCATTCATATGAATTTGGAACATGTGAACATGTTGCTGGAACACAAGCTGTAAAATCAGAATTTGATGTCAAGCCTGTTGCACATTTTGTACAACTTGTTGCAAATGAATTATCATCAGGTTGAACATATCCAACTTGACACTTTGTACAAATATTACTTGAACCTTGGTAATAACCTTTTGCACATCCATTTCTATCACATAAACCATTAGCATTTAATGTATAGCCATTATCACATGATCTACAGAACATGGCAGGTCCATTATCCCAACACATTCCTGAGTTTTGACAATTTGCAATTGAACTTGCGTGTACAATCTTATAACCAGATGGACATGTCATTTGTAAACATTCTTGATAAGATGCAACCCATGTTGCTCCTACTCTACATGCTGTACACATATATTTCTTTGTTCCATTAGCCAAACATTCCATACAATTTGAACATTCATCTGGACAACTTGTATATGTTTTTATTGAAGAAGTACCTCCTGGACAAGCATTTAATGCCTTACAATCTGAAACAGACTTACTTCCTGTTGTTTCTGTAACATATCCACTTGGACATGGTGTAGGAGTTATAGCTCCTTGAGGACAATATGCATTCTTTGGACAAATTTGACATCCTGCTCTTGGATCTGGCAAGAAATATCCTGCTTGACATGATGTTGTTATTCTAACACAAGTACCATTTTGCAAAACATATCCTGAGTTACAATTTCTACAATAATATCTATCATCTCGACCTTGTCTACATAACGCAACATCAGCACAATTTTCAACTAATAAAGAACTATATGCTGTTGTTGCACCTTCTGGACAATTAGGGACTTCTGGCACACAATCAATTAAAGCTGTTGTACCAACATCACTAGTCGAATATCCAATTGGACAACTTATACAAAGTTTAGCTGTTGAATTATCGTTTGGCTGATATGTACCAACCGGACAATCTAAACATTTTCCATCACTTAACAGTTTGCCTTTTGGACAAGATGTATACTTACAAGAATCTATTCCAACAGATCCTACAGATGAATGTGTACCCGTTGGACATTTCGTACATCCATTATTATCCCCGAATCCATATAATGATGTAGATAAATAATAGTCTTGAGCACAGAAAATGCATTGACGATTACTTTTTTCATTAGCACTTGTACATTCTGCACAACCATTACCACAGCATGTAAATCCTTCATAACATGCTACTAATTGTTGCTGACAATAAAAGCTACTTCCTGAGAACATAGAATTGTCTTTATAAACCATCTTCTTGTCATAGCCAGAATTACATGAACCTGATTGACATGTACAACCTGAAGATCCGTTATATGCTTGTCCTGAGCATGTACCATTTGCTAATGTACATTTACTTGGACCACTTGGAACTGAAGGGGTTACTGTTCCACCTGAAGATCTACATGATTCTGGAATACATGCTGATGCACTATATTGCTGACCTGTTGAGCCACAACTACCACCGCCACCAATTGGATAATAACCACTATCACAAACTAAAGACGCACAACGTCCTTGAGAATCTGGAGTACCATGGCCATGTTCTACAGTACATGCATAAGCTATAGGTGCTACACAATCTGCAGCTTTTGTTGACCCTGCAGGACTTGTTGTTCCTGCTGGACAAGCTATACATTGCTTACCTGCACCTTGTTGCTTTGCATAGTAATTTGCAGGACATCTAGTAAAAATACATCCATTAAACCTTGTATGTTCATATCCCATTTTACATTCTAAACATCTAAAGCAATTTGTTCCATGATGATTATAAGCTTTAAATTTACCAGCCACACAACCGCCTGATTCAGTATGAGATGAATTACCATTACTTGTTGAATATCCTTCACATTTATATCCAGATGCCAAAGATACAGATTTATCTACTTCTGTTACATACTCTTCAACACAAACGCTTGCAGTTGGCGTAGTACTAGATGTAGAAACATTACATTGCTCTACAGCATATGCTCTAACATCATTTGTTGTCTTGCCTGCAGGACAAGCTTGTTTATCAGCAGTTCCACCTGTACAGTAATATCCTTTAGGACAAGCCTCTTCTCTTTTGTATGAACCTTTTAAAGCTACCAAATAATAACCAGGAGCTGCACTTACACAACCCACATTACAATATTCTGTAGTACCTGTTACAGATCTATAAGGTTTTGTCGCAAAAGATCTACAATATCCCGTGGTATATTGATATTGATAGTTTGTTTCTGATTGACAATCACCATAAGGATCCATGCTACTATAAGCCTTTGAAGTAAAAGCTAATATAGTTAATATAAACACTAGTGCATTTTTCATGTCCTATCTCCTCGTTATCAAGCTTTCGTCACATATCATTAATGATATTATACTAATGCTATTTTGGATAAGTCTCTTATCATAATTTTAAAAAATTTTAAACAAATTTCCCTTTTTAATCAAGAATTAAAAATTTAAATATCCTTATTTTTCACAACAACATGCCTTTTTAGAGGTATTATTAGTCCAATAATATGTTGATGTTTGGCCTTGAACACATATTCCTGTTAATCCCTGACAATAGTCTTCCGTACATCCAACACCTTCGATATAAACCTCATTACCTACACATTCTTGTTTTTCACAACGTCCCGTTGAGGAATTAAATTCATATCCTTCATCACATGTTCCTGATGTACAAATTGCATCACCTGAGTAATATGTGCAAGAATTACATACGCCATGATCAAGTAGGCCTTCCATATTTGAAACATCACAATGTAAACATTGGCCATCTTCTAATTTAAAGCCTTCAGCACATGTTTGGCAAGCTGTTCCATCTCCAATTACACATTCGCTACAATTTTCAACTTCGCAAACAATTGGTTCACACTTATTTGAAATTGAGCTACATTTTTCATTTGAAGGGCATTGATCATCAGCTACACATTCAACACATTGATGTTGTGATGAACAGTGTTTATAAGTTCCTTTACATTGGCTATCTTCCGTACAACCACATTTAGCGGTTCCATCTACGATAACACAAGTTGGAGTATCTCCTGAGCATGATTGTGTAAATACTTTTGGATCACATTTTGAAACACATCTATGAGTAGTTAAATTACAAACAGATCCTTCACAATCGGCATCAGATTTACATCCAGCTGAAGCTCTTGAACTATCTCCACCTCTTGAGCCTGTTTCATTACAATTTCTACCTAACTTACAAGTCTTTGCTTGAGCATCTAGAGAAATTAAGCAAAATACTAAAACAAAAATATAAAATAGTTTTTTCATTTTCTTTCCTCCCTAGAATTAATTTTCGCTAGGTACACAACAACAGCCTTGTTGTGTGTAATTTGCTGGACATGGATCGTCTTGTTTATCACATTGTCCAGTTAACGTGTTGTATACATATCCTGGATAACAATCTGGACCAATACATTTTCCGAATTCATCCTTATTATCACAGCATATTCCATCTTCACATACAGTCGCGCATTCAAAAGCGTTTGCTACTTCATTACATGCTGAAGAAACGCAAGCTGTATGTTCCGCATTAGGAGATGTTCCTGCTGGACATGGAGTACAACTTGAACCAGAATATTTATTATTTGGTTGATATGTTGAACCCGAACATGTTTGACATGTATTAGGATTATTTCCTGATCCTACAACAGTATATTTACCTGCAGGACAACCATCCCATTCACAATCATTACATGAATTAAGCTTATAATTTGGCTTACATGTCGTACAATAACCTATATTTGCATGTCCATAAGCACTACTAAATACTTTGAAATTTTCACATCTTTTTGAGAATCCGGAATAATTTTCATTTGTAATTTTACCATTACATTTCCAGCCTCTATAACATGATGTTACGCTAGAATCTCTTTCACAGCCATCTGTTTCTACAACACAAGAGCTTCCTTGCATCATATAACCATTTTGGTTTCCGTAAACATTACATGAGTTCTTAGTGCATTCCATACAACAATTGCCATGTTTTGCAATACAAGACAAACATTGTGTTTGATCATCACTTGCATAATATCCATCTTCACAACGAACACATTTACCATGTCCATCATCAGCAAGACAATGATCTATAGGCACTATAGCTATACAATTTCCTTTAGTACCTAATCTATAGCCATCTTTACATGATGTACAGTAATAGAATGAACTTGATCCAGAACTACCTGATCCTGTTCCTGAAGTTTGACAGAACGCACAACCAGTTGCAAGTGTTGGACAACCTGTTGGACAACTACTACTCAAGAAGAAATCTGATGGACAACTTACGCCATCTGCTACACAAGAAGTTCCTGAAGCATGATATCCTGAATCGCATGATACTGCTGTACAAGATCCCGTAGCTGAACAAGCTGTACATGTTCCATGGCTTACAGCAATTTCAGAACAAGCCTTACATCCCCATCTATTACCAGCAGATCCTGAAGAACTAGAACCTGCAGAATACTTATAATATCCACTTTGACAAGTTTGACAAGAATTTGATAAACCTTGTTCGCAAGTAGAACAATGTGCAACATTACATGCTATCACATGGCATTGAGAAGAACTTGTTGAACCTGTAGAATCTGTTGTTTGTCCACTAGGACAGGATGTACATGAAGATGATCCTGCTGAAGTTGAATATTTACCTACTGGACAAGGTGTACACGATGTAGCACCTGAGTTAGAATAAGTTCCTGCAGGACATCTTTCACAATATTTTCCTGAACTTATATATTTATATCCAGCAGAACATCCTTGGCAATAACCTGATGTACAATTATTACAAGCTGTACCATACATATGACAACAAGTAGATGTAGTACACCTACAACATGTTGAACCTGAATAAGCTTGACCTGTATATAAACATGTTGTTCCTCCAGGAATTCTTATCTCATATGATCCGCAAGAAGATCCGCTACTTGAGCCACCGCCAGATCCACCACCTGAGCTACCACCTGAGCCGCCACCACTAGGAGGAGTAGGATCATCACCAAATCCAGTATCATCAAATCCCATAATAGGATCCACACCACATCCACCACCTGCACATTCAGCACAAGGATTACCATTTGCATCATTATATGCAATCATACAACCTCCTCTACAACATGCATTACATTGAGCCATAGTCAAAGAACATGATGTTGTAGCAAGAGCGTTAGCTTCATTTGTTGAAATAATATTCGTAAAAAACAAAATTAATACACAAAATATCTTTTTCATAGCACTAAACCTTAAAACATAATTATCTATTTTAACTTTATTCTATAATTGTGGCGAAATTATGTATAATTTTTCACAAAAATAAGCAAAAACAGCCCAAATTTTATCAAATGGGCTGCTTTGTAAAATTAATTACAAACATAAAATATTATTGATATCTTAAAGCTTCAATTGGATCTAATTTCATTGCTTTATATGCTGGAAATACACCTGAAATAACACCAACAAAAAATGCTACTGAAAATGATAGTACAACTGGCCATAAGCTAAATGGAACTTCTACATTATAGATTTTTCCGGCTACTTGAGACAAGCCAATGCCTAAACCTAATCCAACAACACCACCAATCATTGAAATCAGAACTGCTTCAATCAAAAATTGCATCATAATCCATAAATTAGGAGCACCCAAAGCCTTACGAATACCTATTTCTCTCGTTCTTTCTGTTACAGATACTAACATCATATTAACAATACCAATGGCACCAACAACCAAAGATATACTAGCTATTGCTGCCAAAAGAATTGATAAAACTCTACCAATCAATCTAATATTTTCAACAAATTCTGCCACATTAAAAATTCTAAAATCATCAGGATCTTCATCTTTAATTTTATGACGAGCTCTTAGATGGCGTGTAATTCTTTGTTCAACAATATTTAAGTCTTCTGTCTCAACGAACTTAACAGCTATGTGATTTAAAGCATTTAATTTTGCATATCTATTAAATCTACGTTGTACTGTTAATAAAGGCATAATGACAGAAGCATCTTGATTAGCTGCACTAGAAGAAGTACCTTTTGCTTTCAAAGTTCCTACAATTGTAAACTGATTTTTTCCAACACGGAAAATTTTACCAATTGGATCTTCATCTTTAAAAAGTTCATCTACGACTTCTTGACCAATTACAACATTAGAAGTTCCCTTTCTAATATCTTGTTTGTCAATCATACGTCCTAAATTTATTTCCCAATTTTGTGTTTTCATAAAATCTGGTGTTGATCCAATAACAGAAACATTCCAGTTATTAGGTCCACGAATAGCTTGAGCATTTGCACTTAATACAGGAGCAACCGTTTCAATACCACGTAAACGTTTTAGACTATTAGCATCTTCTAAGGTAATTGAAGTAGTTGGGCCAGATATTTTAACATTTGCTTTTGGTCTTTCCGAACGAATAATCAATAAGTTTGCACCTAAAGAAACAAATCTTTCTTGAATAATTCTTTGAACAGTTTGTCCTGCTGCAACCATCATAACAACAGCACAAACACCGATAATAATACCTAAAGTTGTTAAAAAAGAACGTAATTTATTGCCTGCAATGGATAAACAGGCTTCTTGTAAAATTAATTTTATCATGCCTTGTTATTCTCCATATATTGCTTTACATCACCATCATAGGCAATTTGGCCATCAACAACACGAACCAATCTTTTTGCATAACAGGCAATATCAGGCTCATGAGTAACTAATACTATAGTAATTCCCTGTTCTCTATTTAATTTAACAAGAAAATCCATAATTTCATTACTTGTCTTTGTATCTAAGTTTCCTGTAGGTTCATCAGCTAAAATCATTTCAGGATCGTTAACTAAAGCTCTAGCAATTGCAACACGTTGTTGCATACCTCCCGAAATTTGATTTGGAAAGCGATCAATAAACCCTGTTAATCCAACCATATCCAACAATTTTTCTGCTCTAGCTCTACGAACTCTTGGATCGCGCCCATCTTTATCATAAATCATAGGAAGAGAAACATTATCCAAAATGCTTCTACGCATCAAAAGATTAAAGCCTTGAAATACGAAACCTATCATTTTGTTTCTAACACGAGCCAAATCATTATCATTCATTTTAGAAACATTTTTTCCTGATAAATAGTAATTACCAGAAGAAGCTCTATCTAAACATCCTAAAATATTCATAAATGTAGACTTTCCTGCACCAGAAGGTCCCATAATGGCAACAAACTCGCCCTTTTCTACATTTAAATTAACATTTTTTAAAACATCCTGGCTCATGCCTGCTGACATGACATACGTTTTGCAAACGTTTTGGATAGATATTACACTCATTAATGGCTCCGTTTTGTTTTAACTTTAGTAGTTAAATCTTCAACAATTACTTTGTCACCATCTTTTAAGCCTTCAAGAATTTCTGTATAAACCAAATTTTGAATGCCTTTTACAACTTTAATTTTGAAAGGTTTATTATCTATTTCTTTATATAAGAAAGATTCATTTGGTTTTAAACTTTGTCTTTCAGCTTTAATTTTTGCTTTTTCAGCATTTGAAACATTTTTACTACGTTCGCCTGCAACAACTGGTCTATATTGGAATGCAAGATTTTTAATTCTTAAAACATTTTCCTTATTTTCAACTTTGATTGAAACATAAGCTGTCATACCAGGCATTAAACGTAAATCATCATTAGAGATTGAAATGATAACTGTATACATAACAACATTTGAATCTTCTTTTGGTTGCAAACGTATTTGTGAAACTCTTCCAAAGAATATATCAGATGTATATGTATCTACTGTAAATTCAACAGGCATTCCAACTTTTATAGATCCAATATCAGCTTCAGAAACAGAAGCTTCAATTTGCATCTTTTTTAAATCTTCAGCAATTTTGAATAATTCTGGAGTATTAAAGCTAGAAGCAACGGTTTGTCCTTCTTCAACAGCTTTTGTAATAACAGTACCTGAAACTGGTGATAAAATCTGAGCATAACCTCTATTTTTCTTTGCTTTATTTAATTCTGCTAAAGCTCTTTTATAACTAGCTTCTGCAGAAACTAAAGAAATCTGTGTTTCTTCCCATTCATGCTTTGAAATATAATTTGATTTATATAATTCAGCATTTCTTCTTTCATCAACTTTTGCTTGTTTCAATTTAGCAATAGTTTCTTTTAAGGTTGCTTCAGATTCTTTTAAACTTTCATCTAAAGTAAAAGGATCTAATTCAGCAATTAATTGTCCTTGTTCAACAACTGAATTATAATCCACATAAATATGTTCAATTGTACCAGAAACTTGTGTACCTACAGAAACAACATTCACAGGTTGTATTGTACCAGATGCTGTAACTTCGATTTCGATATTACCATAATGAGCTTTATCGTAATCATAAACGACACGTTCACTTCCATTTTTACTTTTTATAAACCAAAAAGCTCCCAATGCAATAATTACGATTAATAAAAATACTAAAAATTTTTTCATTATTCACCTACCTCTTGCTGTGGTGTTTGGTTATTTTCTTCAGAAGTTTCTTGTTGATTAGTTTCTTTTGCAACATAAGCTTGATCAGTTTCAACAATTTGTTCTGGTATTACAACATTTTGTTGTGCTTGTTTTTCAGCTAACAAATAATTTCCACTTTCATTAAATGGATCATATCTGCCTGCTTGTCTTATTAAATTGATTTTAGAAATAATTAAATCATAATAAGCATTTGTTTTACTTGTTAAAGCATCTGCCATTTTTTCATTAGCTTCTAATACGCTTAAAATGTCTCCTCTACCTGCTTTATACGCACCAATTGCAACATTTTGGTTTTGTGTAGCAGAAGTCAACATTACTAATGATGCTTGATATGATTTTTCACTAGTTAAATAAGATTGATATGTTTCCCATAATTTCTTTTCAACTTGATTTTCTAATGTCTTCAAGCTAGCAACAGCTCTATTTACATTGTGTTCAGCTTGTCTAATTTTATAAGTATTATTAAATCCTGTAAAAATAGGAACATTCAAATTAATACCTGCTTGACTTGTATAAACTTTATTTTCTGGTGGACGTAAGAAATTATCTTGTGCAGAAGTTCCCGCATTTAAATTAATTGTTGCTGTATCATTTGCCTTACGTTGATCTAAAATTGCTTTTGATTGTGCAACTTGTGCTTTTGAAGCCTTGATATCTGCACGATTTTTTAAAGCAGATTCCAACAAAACCTCATAAGGATCAATTACAGAAATATCTATAGATGAATCAGGTTCCTTAACTTTTAATACAGTTGTTGGATGTAAATCCATCAACATTGCTAAATTGCTCATAGCAACAACTTCAGCTTCTTTTGCTTTTGTTAATTTTAACTCTGCTTGAGCTAATGTTGTGTCTGCTTGTAATTTATCAGAAAAAGCTGACAATCCTAATTGATAACGCTTATATGTTGCATTACTTGCTTCTTTTGCATGAACAACTGTTTCTTGTGCATTTTTTGCTTCAGTTCTTGACTCAAAAATTTTGAAATAAGCAGAAGCTGCTTCAAAAATCAAGTCTTGCAATGAATCAGAATGAGTTCTCATTGCCGCATCTAAAGCATACATTGTGCTTTTCTTATTAGCTGATCTCGCACCAAAATCATATAACAACCAATTTAAAGATAATCCAACTCTTCCTGTAGAAGAATTATCATAATTTCCTGAATCAACCTTTGTTGATCTAACATTTACATCAGCATCAAAATCCAATTTTGGATAATATCCTGATTTTGCAGCTCCTAAATCTGCAGCTGCAGCCATAGCAGCAAAATATGTTTGTTTTGATTTTGGATTTCTACAAAGTGTTAAGTTAATAACATCTGACAATGATAAAGTCTGCATTTCATCAACATTACATTGAGCTAAAGGCATCGGCTTCAACACCTTATCTTCAGTTCCTAAAGGATCTGAACTCGCTAACGCAACGCTTGGCATCAGCATTATCAAACCTAAAAACAATCTTTTCATATTGTTTCCATCTATAATTTAATTAAATATTTAATCGATACACCCTAAACTAAAGTGCATGTTTGTATATATCATAAATATTAACGAATATCAATCATTCATATTTCTAGAATAAAAAAACTTTGGTCATTATAAAACCAAAGCCCTATATAAATAAACACAATAAATCGCACAACTATGATTCATTCTTTCTCTTTTGTCTCATATAAATGCGCATACGTTCTTTTTCAGCATCTAACAAATTACAATAATGATTTTCTTTATTCCAAGAATAAGTCTTTTTAGATTTCTTAGAAATTTTAGTTGTTTGACACGATTGAATAGTTATAGCTTTATCTAATGCAGGACACGATAAAAATATAGCTTCCCCTGTCATCCAAATAAATGCAATTACAAATAAAGAAATTAGATTTATTTTTATCTTTTTTGGCTTAATTAAAAAATCATAGCACAAATATCCACCAATCAAATATAAAAAAGTCATAGAACCGACAGCAAACCACAACTGCTCCTTAGCAATTGTCATTGATGCGAATTCAGGTTCATTTGGAAACTTTTCAAAATATTCTCTAGGAAGAGTAAATGCTTGATTAGTCCATATCTTAAATAATCTACCAGCTAAAAAAACCAATCCACTAACGTTAACGCAAAACACGCTCCACCATAAACCAATTTTGGTGTAACGTTTTATTTTTTGTGGCAATGTTTCTCCATAAAAAGCTATTCTACTATCCAAAATATTGCTTTCTAAAAAAAATCAAACATCTATTTCGAATCTAGTTTTACCATTTTTTTACAACAAAATCAATAAGAAAGGATTTTTTTAAGCCTTAAGTATTTGACAGTTCTTATATTTTTGGATTTTTAAATTATATAAATCTTATTGGATTTCACCGAGAAATTCGGATACTTTTTCAACTTCTCTAAATGAATGTGTAGTGTCATAAATTCTATTTTGCATTTTATTCAATAATGTATCTGGGTCTTGATAACTATTGTTGTAAAGTTCCATAATTTTGCCCCTTACAAACAAAAGCATACTTTCTCCTTCAACTTGAACATCTCTAATATAGTAGGAATTACCATCACGTCTTAAAGCAAAAACAACATCTATACTAAGCTTTTTATTATTATCATTTTTTATTTTTAAAGCTAAATCTGTTTTAACATTAACAGCTAATAAAATATCCTTATCAACTATTTTGTCTGTAATTGTGAATTCAATATTACCTACAGGAAGAGGATTATTGGTATATTCTGATACAAAATAATCAAAGAAAAGACTTTGATATCTTTTTTGTTGAGAAGCATCTAATTTATTCCATAATCTTCCTAATGCTAATTTTGACAACTCATTTTCATGAAAAGAAGTTTTAGCAATTTGCATTGTTTGTTCATAACGGCTTTTACGATCTTGACAGCTTAAGACTTTAATTAAATCATGTCCCTTTGTTTCCAACCAATTTTCTGGAGTTTGGACTTGGCAAAGAGCAAACTTACAAGGAAAAACAATTAAAGAAAATAAAAATAAAAGCTTTTTAATCATTAAATTTCTCATTTTCAAATTTTTAATATTTTTTTAAAAACAAACAATGTATATTATGGATTTAGGATATATCTTTTTTTATTTTATTGTAAAGCGTATTTATATGAAACTTTTATTCTCTTTTGTTTTTTCTGTTCTTTTATCTTTATCATACATTCAAAATGCCTCAGCTGGGTCTGTTGTTGAACGTATTAAGCAATCAGGAACAATTAAATGTGGTGTTAACACTTTAGCAAATGCATATGTTGAAAAAACAAAAGAAGATTTAATTGGTATTGATGCTGAAATTTGTAAAGCTATTTCAACTGCAATTATAGGAAATCCTTTTGCCATTGAATTAATCCCTGCAAACTATGGCGTGGGTGATAATATGCTTAAACAAAACAAAATTGATGTTTTACTAGGTGGAAATTATTGGACAGCCAAACGTCAAATCACTGGAGGCTTAATGTTTCCTCGCCCATTTTATAATTCAGCTTTAGCATTTTTAGCTCATTATAAAGAAAACAGCACTTCAATGCGTGATTACCAAGGATCTAAAGTTTGCGTATTAAATGATGATTTTATGATTAAAGCTTTAATGGATTTTAGTAAAAAGCATAATTTGGATTTACATCCTATGCAAATTCAAACTATGGAAAGAGCGAAAGATTTATTATTCTTACATAGATGTGATTTATTTATCTCAACTTTAGAAATTTTACATTCTAACTACTTTAAAAAAGCTCCTAAAGAAATTGATTTAGTTGTCTTACCTGAAATTGTAAGAACTTATGAAACAGGTCCTGTAATTTCTTCTGCTGATACTGAATTATTTAAAATTATTCAATGGCTTATTAATGGATTAATCACAGCTGAAGAAGAAGGAATTACTGCACAAAATATTGAAGATTTTGAAAACAGTAAAGATCCTCAAGTAATCGCGTTATTATCTAACAATGAAAAAATCGCATCATCTTTAGGTGTTGATAAGAATTGGTTAAGTAGAACTATTGCAACAATGGGCAATTATGGCGAAATTATTGAACGTGGAATTGGTAAAAAATCTCCACTTCGTTTAAATCGTGGAATGAACAAATTATTAAAAGACGGCGGAAATATCACAGCTCCTGATATTGCTGATTAATATTTGTTATTTAAAAGTCTACTTTAAAGTATACTTAAAGTAGACTTTTAAAGTCTACTGTTTTCCATAATCCATCTTTTTTAGAACCAGTATGTTCTATCATTTCAAGTTGCTGCAATTTTTGAACAATCTTTTTTACACCAGCTAAACTTAAGCCTAATTCTTTTGAAACATCAATTAGCTTAATTTTTTGATTTTTTTTTAAACATTCATAAACATCTTTTTGGTTTTTAGTAAGTTTTGATTGTGCTTTTTCAAGATTTTTTCTAACTTTAACGCTTTCTCTTTCAAAAGCAAATGGAATAATAACTTTTAAAATGCCATCATTAAATTCAAATGAAGTTTTTCCATATTTAGAAACTATAATAGGAACACCATGAACGCTTTGTTCTGCAAATCTATTAGCAATAAATATTGTCAACAATCCTTTATTTACAGGAATACTTGTGCCTTTAAAGAAACCGTCTAAAGTCAAGCCATATGGCAAACCACCATATGATACAACTTCTATTCTATCATCAAAAATATATACTGAAGGAGGTATTTTTTCAGCCCAATTATTATGTACACAAGCATTAATCCAAGCTTCTCTAAAAGCTTCAAATTCAAACAATGGTATTTCTTCTCTTTTTCCTTCTTTTAATTCTACTTTATTTATACAAATTGATTTAAAATAAGATAAAACTTCATAAACAGATTGTAGTAATGTTTGCTTTGAATAATCTGTTCTTTCCTGCATTATGGATTTATCATTACCTTTAAAATGAACAATTTTTAAAGCAATTTCATTTTGATCTGACAACAAATAAGCCATTAAATTAAACTTACCTAATTTATTTATTAGTCCATAACTTTTATAAAACTCAATTGTATTCTTTGGATGTATAGAATTATTCGTTAAAATTAAAAAGAATTGATGAAATGTGAGATTTTGATTTTCACTATCAATTTGACGAATAATATCTGCTTCACTATTAGCAAGCATTTTTCTCAAAATTTCGTTTGAAGCTTGTTCATCAGATGATACATTTCTAATATAATATCTCCCATCACAAGAATAAGGAATGTCATTTCCTTGAACAAAAACCTTAATATATTTCTTTTGTTCATCTGAGCATTCTTCTATTTTAACTAGAGCTTGTGGTGAAATTAAATCTTTAATTCTATTTCTAACATCTTGAAGAGATTTTTTTCCAACATCTATACCTTTTACATCACCATTATCACAAACCCCAAAATATACATATCCATAACCTTGTTTATTCAGCATTGCTGATAAAGATTTTATTCCTTTATCGAGTTGTGACAAACTCTCTTTAAATTCTATAGTTTCTGATTCAAAACCTAAATTCATATTATTTTTCCTTTTTTTAAAAAATAACTATATCTAAAACAATTTTTTATGTAAAAATGCAATATCATTGCATATTTGCATAAAACATATTGAATTTTTGTTTACAATATAATAAAATCCTTATTTAAAGGAGAAACAAATCCATGTATTATGAACGAACTATTTCAAACATTGTAAAAGAAGCAACCAAGACTTTTAAAGTTGTTATGTTAACAGGACCAAGACAAGTTGGCAAATCTACTTTATTTGATAACATAATAGAACAAAATCGAAAAAAAATAAGCTTGGATGATATTGATATATTGTCTTTAGCTAAAAATGATCCAAATTTATTTTTTCAAATTTATACACCTCCTTTATTAATAGATGAGGTACAAAAAGCTCCTGAATTATTTTCATACATAAAAAAAATTGTAGATAATTCTAGTGAAAAAGGTTTGTTCTGGCTTACAGGTTCACATAAATTTAGTTTAATGAAAAATGTCTCAGAAAGTCTTGCTGGAAGAGTTGCTGTATTAGATTTACAAGGATTATCTCAAGCAGAAAAGCTTAAAAATGCAACAAGACCAGCTTTTATTCCTGATATTGATTTACAAACTAAAAGACAAACATTTACAGCAAAAGAAATTTTTAAAAATATTATTAAAGGATCATACCCTCAATTGTTTGATGGTTTAACAAATCGTGAACTTTATTATAAATCATACAAAGATACATATTTGTTAAGAGACATAAAAGACATTATTAAATTAGAAGACGAAACAATATTTACAAGATTTATAAAAATATTAGCTAGTAGAACATCTCAGGTATTAAATTATGCTGATATAGCAAAAGATGCAGATATTGCTCCAAACACTGCAAAAGCTTGGATAGGGATATTACAAACATTAGGAATAATTTATCTCTTACAGCCATATTTTGAAAACAATATCAATAAACGATTAACCAAATCTCCTAAAATATATTTTATGGATACAGGACTATGCTCATATTTATGTGGCATAAATGATACTGAAATGCTTATGAATAGTTATTTAAGTGGAGCTTTTATAGAAACTTATGCGGTATCTGAAATTATAAAAAGTTATATTCACAATGGGAGAACGCCAAATATTTACTATTTAAGAACAAGTAATAAAAACGAAATAGATGTTGTTTTAGAAGAAAATGGAAAGGTTTATCCGATCGAAATTAAACAAACAGCAACACCTAATTTGTCAATGGCAAAAAATTTTAAATTAATAGATGAAAAGAAAAAAGGTGTAGGAGCAATTTTATGCTTAAGCGATAAATTTATTCCTTTAAATAAAGATGTGTATATAATCCCAATTAGTTATATATAGCAATTCAGCAAAAATTTAGCTTATTCAAAATTATTTGAAACAAATAAAATATACACCTATTATTACCAATATAATGAATATGATTAATAATACATTTGATGAAGTTTTAGGACGTTCAACAGCGCTCGTACTTTCATCAAAATCCTCATATTTAGAATATGAATCATCACTTTTAGAATTATAATAATCTACTTTAGTAATCCTCTTATGATTGACATAATGTCCCAAAAGGAATTTAAAGAAAGCAGGATTTATAAATTCTTTTATTTCTCTTAACAAAATTTCTTGTTTTTCTTTTGAAGATAAATTTTTATCATTATTAATTTCTTTTGCTTTATTAAAAAAAATCTCAATTTTTTTAAAAGAAAAATCTTCATTTATAAATAATGATAATGCCAATGCTAGTATATAAAAAGGCGGGAAAACAGACAAAACAAAAATTATAAATCTTTGTTTCTTTGTAAGACCTCTTTTACTAGCAATTAAGAGTGGTGCTACAAAAATTAAAAATATTACAAAAACAATAAGAAATTCCATTTATAAACTATCTAGAGCCTCTTGGATTATTTAATTGAGACCAATATGTTAATGAGGTTCTCTTCTTAGGCTTTGGAGGTTCTTGAGCTAAAACATCTCTACAATCATAACGAACTTTAGCTTGGCCAGAAATTAATTTTAAAGCTTTGCCTAATTCATCTACATTTTCAAAAGCTATATCTGGATAACATGGATCCTTTACATCAGTAAGTTTTTTTTCTGGACTATTTTGAACATGCATAACAACAACTCTATCGCCAGCACCACGTTCATTAAAGAAATCACGAACACAAGAAACCATATCTCTATCTGTTCCGTTCTTTCCTAAACTATCACCCATAACTAAAACTAATCCACCTCTATCATAGGCTTTTTGTAAAAATCCTGATTGTTCTAATCCGTTACGTTTACTTTGATTTTTTGATCTAACTTCCATTGATCCAGTAGGCTCGACACAATACATTAAAGCACCATTTGGATTTTCTGGAGCATTTTCATCATTCATAAAAGATTGCATTTTCTTATCAACAAATTTAGCCATAGCTTCGCCAGCTTTAGGATCTAATTTTTGATATTCTGAAACATTAATATACGATAAGTGCTTTTTATATTCAGCTAAAATAACGCCTTTACTTTCAGGCCATTTTTCAAACAATTCTTTTTTAAGTTTAAGAACATTTTCACCAATATAACGTTCAAATTTTTGTTCTTTTAAAACTTCTTCATCTGTAGCATTACTACGATGTAAAACCTTTGTCTTTCCTTCTTCAACAACTAAACGCCCATGTCCTGCAACAACATTTGCATTTTCAAAAGCTTTAGCTCCACCTAACAAATCATGAAAAGCTCCGTCTGGTATTTTTTCTCCTGTTAGATCATTTTCACGAAAATCAGACCAATGTCTTCCGGTTACTATATAATAATCACAACCATATTCAGGTAATTTTGTTAAAGATTGAGCAATATCAGGATTCATATAGCATTTATCAACACCCATAGTTTCCTTATTTTGCTCAGCAAATTTCTTATTACCCTCTTCACAAGAAGTCATATCTAAATCTGTAAATACAGAAATAGGTTCTCTTGAAGCATTTCTTAGTAAGTTAAATAAATTTTGACGAGATTTACTATCCATAGCAAAAAACCTTCCTTAATTTTTTCTATAATTATAGACAAAAAAAATTTCGAGTCAAACAAATCTCGAAATTCTCTGACAAATTCGCAAAAAAATAAAAATGCTCTAAACTCACAATCACTAAATTGCTTGTTTAGAGCATCAATATTACTATCCAAATCAAACCAAATAAGCTTTAAGGTATGAGTTGGTGTCCCCGGCGAGAATCGAACTCACAGCCTCAAGTTTAGGAAACTTGCGCTCTATCCGGTTGAGCTACGGAGACTGTAAATTATAACAAGTGTCCTAAGAAATACGGCAATTGTTTACGCCATGTTGGCCAATCATGTGGCATATCATGACCCCAATAATCAAACCAAGCAGGAACACCTTTATATTCTAAGATACTTTGTAATTTACGAGTATCTCTTAAACATTCATGTTCCCATGCGCCTTGTCCGTTGGAAATTATGATATTTGCACGACGATAAAGGTTCAATGTATCTTCATCATTCATGTTTGGTAAATATTCAATTGGTGAATTGAAATATACACCATCTTCTCGGCAATCACGCCCGAAGAATGAACGGCAACTATATAATCCACTTTGAGCTAAAACAGCATCAAAGATATCTGGACGACGGAAGAAGAAGTTTGCTGAATGCAAAGCACCCATAGAACAACCTGTTGCTAAACAACCACCTGAACGATAATTTGAACAATAAGCATTATAATCTAATGCCCAAGGAACAACTTCCTCTGTTACATAGTTAAAATATTGTTCAAAACGATACAAACGATCGCCTGGCCATCCACCATTTACAAAAGTTTCCCAATCGAGACCATCAATACAGAAAAATTGAATTTTTCCTGCTTCAATGAAATCACGAGCGGCATTAATCATACCGAAATCTTCATATTCGTAGAAGCGTCCGCATTGTGATGGGAAAACAATAGCTGGTTTACCTGCATGACCGAATACTTTTAATTTCATATCACGGCCAAGAGATGGACTATAATCCTTAATATATTCTACGTTCATTAGCATTTTTCCTGAATAAACTTAGCTATTTCTTCTGCAGTCTTTTGATCTTCTGCACGTAACAAGTACATTGTATTGCCCATTACTGCACTAAAGATTTCGTCAACACGTGTTGACATCATTAAGTTATAACCATATTTTTCACAAATTTCTTCATGAGTATGAACATAGTTATAAGCATCATTACGACCGCAATAAATACCTACATATTTCTTTTCTGTTGATTGATACAACTTATTATGAACAATCATATCAGCGTAAATTTGATATACGTCTGTATCATGTTCATAGTTCATCAATTCAGGCATGCAACCACCAGGTGGACGCATATTAACTTCCAAAGCTACATAATCGCCCTTCTTACCCAAGCCTTTTTTAGCGCTATTTAATTTGAAGAACTCAAAATGGAAGAATCTAGCTTTTGTATTAAATGATTTAACAACAGCTTTACCAGCTTCCATTAACTTTGGATCGATTACACGATTTGAGAAATAGAATAAGTCTGTTTTGTTATTTACAGTGTCAGCAACATTGTCTGGGAATACGTGATTTGTAATAAAAATAGGTTCATTATTATAATCACAAATACCATCGAATGTTACGATTAATCCATCAACGAATTCTTCCATAACATATGGAACAGATGGATAATTATCGTAAAATGCATTAAATTCTTCTTCATTCTTAATTTTGTAAGAAGCATATGCACCAACACCGATATCAGGTTTTACGAATACAGGATATCCAACTTCAGCAACAAATTTTGCACCTTCTTCACGTGTTGTAACTAAGTGGCAACGTGCAGATGGAACTCCTGCTTTTTCAAAATGACTTTTCATCAAATATTTACGTTTGCTTTCTAATACTTCTGGATACTTTGTTCCTTCAATATTGAAATCTGTACGTAATTTAGCATCCAATTCCAACCAATATTCGTTGAATGATTCAAGAACATCAATCTTTCCATATTTATGTGTAAAATATGCTACTGCACGCATTACTTCGTCGTAGTTTTCCATATCGTTTACACGATAATATTCTGTTAATGATTCTTTTAATCCTGGAGCTAAGGAATCATATGAAGCATCAGCGATTCCTAATACATTTACGCCCATTTTGTGTAGGCGGTCCGCAAAATTCGCATAATGTGATGGAAAATGCGGTGAAATAAATACGAAATTCATTTAAGAACTCCAATGTTTTTAGTTTTAAAATATATATTCTTTCCCTTAGTCTTTTCGGGATAAAATCAATTTATTCTTATATATAAAATTGTCAACCATTTTTTTTGACGATTTTCTCGATTTTACGACAGCTTTTGTCGTATAATACAATTTTAAAATACGTTCAATGCTTAGAGTTTACTTAGCAATATGAGCTTTATATTTTTCAAGCATTTTTCCAAACGAATTCAACAGCATTTCTTCTATTGATTTATCTTCACCTAAAGCAGTTAGACACATAGCCGTTGCTTCTAAAGTTGAAACACTTTCATGACGTGGTTCTTTTCTTAACTTACCGTACATAGATTTCTTTTCAGGAACTAAAACCAATCTTCTAACCTTTAATAGCCATGGATTTCTCCACCATAATTTCTTAGCTTGATCCCAAGAACCATCAAGCAAAATTATTCCTTCTAAGCTCTTTAAAATTTCATCTTTATTAGGACAAATCATACCATTTTTATCTAATGCGTATAAGCCGGATGCTATAGGTTTTTCTTTTTGTGCTCCTAAATATAGAACACCCCATTTTTTAGGATCTACATCTTTTTTCAAAATAGATTTTAATCCAGGTCTTGATAAAGCTACAACTAATTGAGAATTTTCTAATCTATCAGTTAATATTTTTGCTGTACCTAAAAGCTTATCTTGCTCTTGAGGATGTTGTAAGATTAAAACAAACACCTTATTTTTTGCTTTTTCTTCATTGCTACATACACAAATATCTATTGGTTTATCACACTTTTCACAATATTTAACGCTAGAATTTGCATTATCTTCCATAGTTTTAACCCTTAATCTAATTCAAATGCACCAGTATATAGAGAATAATATTTTTTTCTTAACATCATAAGTTCTTCATGATTTCCTTCTTCTACTATTTTTCCGCCCTCAATTACAACAATTTTATCAGCATTGCGAACTGTTGATAATCTATGTGCAATTATGAAAACTGTTCTTCCCTTCATTAAATTATCCATAGCTTTTTCAATCAATTTTTCTGTTGTTGTATCAACACAAGATGTAGCTTCATCTAAAACAAGAACAGGCGGATTTGATAACATAGCTCTCGCAATAGAAATTAATTGCTTTTGGCCTTGACTTAAATTGCTTCCATCAGATGTTAATATTGTGTCATATCCATTTGGTAATTTTTCAATAAAAGTATCAGCACAAGCCATCTTGGCTACATTTTTTATATCTTCATCACTTGCATCTAAGTTACCATATCTAATATTTTCTTTTACACTGGCTGTAAACAAATGAGTATCTTGAAGAACCATAGACATAGATTTACGCAAATCTTTTCTTTTAATTTTACTTATATTTATTCCGTCGTATCTTATTTTTCCATCATCTAATAAATAAAATTTATTAATTAAATTTGTAATAGTTGTCTTTCCAGCACCTGTTGGTCCGACTAGAGCAATTTTACTTCCTGCTTTTGCTTCTAAATTAAAATCAAACAAAACCTGTTTTTCTGGCACATATCCAAAATTAACATTTTCAAAAACAATATTGCCTGCTAACTTAGTATAAGTAATTGATCCATCACTATGACAATGTTTCCAAGCCCATTGATTATTATTTTCTTTAACTTCAATGATATTACCTTCATTATCAGTTGAAGCATTTACAAGCGTAACATAGCCTTTATCTTCAACAACAGGTTCATCAATAAAATTAAATATTCTTTCTGACCCTGCCAAAGCTGATAACATTTCATTATATTGCATAGAAATCATGCCAATAGGTCTTGTTAACATTCTTGTAAAATGGATAAATACGGCAAGAGAACCTAAATCCATTTTTCCAATTACTAACAAATAAGATCCCAATAATCCTATTATTATTACTAACAAATAAGATAAATTACCAACTATAGGCATCAAAATATTAGAACATGTAACAGCTTTTGCTGCTACATTGTTTAAATCTTCACATTTTTTAGTAAATTCTGATTTAACTTCATCTTCATGGCAAAAGACTTTAACAATCTTTGCTCCTGCAGCAATTTCTTCTACATAACCATTAACTTTACTTAAATTTTCCTGTTGCTTTTTATAAAATTTTCTACTTAGTTTAGACAGCACTTTTATAACTAAATACATTAAAATCAATATAACAACAACAGCAAGTGTCAAAATTGGAGACATAATAATTAACGCTGTTAAAACAAAAAATATTGTTAAAACAGATAAGATAAACTGTGGCAAAGCATGTAAAGCAAGTAAAGTATCAACATCATTAGTAAAAAAGCTCATAATTTCACCATTTTGGTGAGTATCAAAAAATCTTAAGCTTAAACTTTCTATCTTTGCGAACATATCTGTTCTAATTTTTGCCATAACATATGTCACAACTTTAATACGTAATTTTGCCTGCAAAAACGCACAAATTATGCCAATAATTAACAAAGCTACCATTATATAAATATAATTATAAAACTTCGTCAAATCAGGATTTCTAACTTTTATAAAAGGAAGCAAACAATTATTAATAAGAGGCTTTTGCATTCCCATCATTATTAGCCCGGAAAAACTACCAATAATAGATGTCAATATAACAGCAAACAAAGTCCACTTTACTTTCATCAAGTAAAAGCACAAACGTTTAAATGTCTTTCTAAATTCTTTTGGTTTTTCACCTGGTTGATTTCTGGTACAAATACGAGGCGCTTTAAATTTAGCCATTTATGCCTCCCATTTGTGTTTTATATATATCTGAATATAATTCATTTGAATTTAATAAATTGTCAGGCGTATCGAATGCGACAATTTCGCCATTTTTAACTAAAATAATTCTATCAGCATTCATTACAGAAATAATTCTTTGAGCAATAATAATTTTAGTTGTATCCGGCATATAATCCTTTAAACCAGAACGAATTTTTCTATCAGTTGCAGTATCAACAGCGCTTGTTGAATCATCAAAAATTATAATTTTTGGTTTTTTAAGCAAAGCTCTAGCAATACATAAACGTTGTTTTTGACCACCAGATAAATTTACTCCACCTTCTCCTAGTTCAGTATCTAATCCATTTGGCATTTTAGATATAAATTCATTAACACAAGCGATTTCACAAACCTTATTTATTTCTTCTTTACTTGCATTAATATTGCCCCAACGCAAATTCTCCTCAACAGTTCCAGAAAACAACGTATTATTTTGTAAAACCATAGAAACGTTAGATCTTAAATATCTTAAAGAATAATCTTTAATATCATTGCCACCAATCTTAATTTTTCCAGATAAAATATCATAAAGTCTTGGAATAAGCATAACTAAAGCAGATTTACCTGATCCTGTTTGTCCCAAAATTCCTATAGTCTCACCTGAATTAATTTTAAAATTAAGATTTTTTAGAACACATCTATCATTAACAAATCCAAAATTAACATTTTCAAACTCAATTGAATTATCTTTCATTGTTAAATTTGAATTTTTATTTTCTTTAATTAGAATTTCTTCATCTAAAACATCATTAATACGCTTAGCACAAACTTTCGTTCTAAAGAAAGCTATCAATAACATTGACAGCATTCCCATTGCCAACAAAATATTACTAATATATGTAATAAAACATATTAATTCACCTGGTGTTAAAGTCTCATTTAAGACCATTTTTCCACCAAAAAACAGAACCAAAAGCAAACAGGCTTGAAGACAAAAATACATTAAAGGTTCACTTAATGTCATTGCCCCTTCAGCTTTAACTTGTGCTGATTTTAAATCTAAAACTGTTCTTTCGAATTTTTTATTTTCAAAATCTTCTCTAGAAAAAGATTTAACAACTCTAATTGCAATTAAAATTTCCTGTAATGCTGAATTTAAGCCATCATATTTTTCCATCAATTTCAAAAATAAAGGATTTGCTATCTTTGATAAATAAAACATGCAAAATCCATAAACTGGAACAATAGCCAAAAAAATATAAGCTAATTCAACATTAATTTTTAATGCCATAATAATCGAGCCTACAATCATCATAGGCGAACGAATTAAGGATCTAATGAGCAATATAAATACATTTTGTACCATTGTAACATCAGATGTAAGTCTTGTAATAATGGAAGGAACAGAAATTTTATCAATATTTCCGAAAGAAAAATCTTGAACTTTTGAAAAGCATTTTAATCTTAGATTTTTTGCAAATCCTGCACCCGCAACTGCAGAACATCTTCCTGCTAATGATCCAAGGACTAAAGCAATCAAGCAAAGAATTACCAATAAGATTCCACTTTCTTTTACATAAGAAGAGAAACCATTTTTCATACTTTCATCTAAGATTTTCCCAAGTATAACTGGAATTACAATTTCGCAAGCAACTTCACCAATAACAAACAAAGGAGACAAACAAGCATACTTTTTATACTTGCCTAAAAAAGCAAAAAGACTAAGAAATCCTTTGGTTTTCATAGTATTATCGCTCTTCTGCTTTCAAAAGCATTTTTATATTTTCTTTAAATGTTGGATAAAACTTTTCACAATAAGTTCTTGCTGTAAAGCCATTTTTATCCTTCATACTAAAATCAATTCTATTATCTAATAGAAGTTTAATAATTTTGTTGTTATTGCCATATACAAAACAAGCATAATGCAATAAAGACTTGCCTTGTTTATCTACTACATTAATATCAGCATTTATTGCTTTAACCAGTAAATCCATAACCTCTAAAGGAGCTTTTGATTTAATTGCTACTAAAAGAACAGGTTCATCCCAACTATTTGTATAAGTATCATACAACATAAAATTCTTATCGTATTCACCAGCACCAACATCAATATATTTAATTATAGCGCCTTTATACATAGTAGTTGTGTCTATTCTATCTGAATCTAAAGCTTTTTGAGGAACAGAAACATTAACACTATATGGAGCCGCATCCATTATCAATTTAATAATTTCGTATTTTGCATGATTTCTCAAAGCAATAACTAATGGTGTTAAACCATCAAATCTAACAAAACTAGGATCAGCACCAGCTTCAATTAAACTCTTAATTACACCATAATGAATTGTATTACTTAAAGCCATATATAATGGTGTTTCACCACTATTATTTCTAAGATTACTGAAAGAACCTTTTTTAAGTAAGTACTTTAAAATTTTGAGATGATTTAACTGAGCAGCATAATGAACTGCCGTATTACCTTTAGAATCTGGTGTTTCAATTATTGAACCTTGTTCAACCAACAATTCAACTATTCTAAATTCTGAATAATCTCTATTAATTATTTTAATTAAAGGTATTTCACCATTATTATTTTTATTATTAACATCAGATCCTGAATCAATTAAAAATTTAAGAAAATCATTATCTTTTTTTTTGTCTACAGCTAAAGAAAGTACAGTTTCACCATTAGAATTTCTCATTGTTAAAGATTGCTTAGATTTATCAATTAATTTTCTAATAATATTAGCATCATAATCTTTTTCTATAGCAATCATAGCAGGAATATTTCCATAAATATCCTGATCAATTAATCCACTTTCAATATCAACTAAATATTCAATAACCGCTTGATCATATTTTTTTTCTAAAGCAAGCATCAAAGGAGTTTTTTTGAACTGATCTTTTGAATTTATGCCAATATTTTTGTCAGAAACTTTACGAATAAATGAATAATCTTTACCTTGTTCTATTGCTAGAAATAATGCCGTTTTACCATCTGTATTTTTAACATTTAAATCAACACCTGCTTTTAAAAGCTTATCTACAACACTTTCCTTATATTTATTTGTCATAGCAATAATTAAAGGTGTTTCTCCTGCTTTATTTTTAATATTAACACCCGCACCAGCATCAATTAAAGCATCAATTATAGCTTCACTAGAATTAGCTTTTAAGGCAAACAACAAAGCCGTATCTTCATTTTTATTTCTATTATTAATAGCTTTTTTTGTATCGATTAATTTTAAAATATTTTCATCAGGATATTCTGCGAGAATAGAAAGCATAAGTGCTGTATTGCCATCATTATTCTTTTCACGCAAATCAGCACCAGAATTTACTAAAAACTTAATAATATTCCAATCTAATTTGTTTTTAACAGCTAATGTTAAAACCGTATCACCATTATTATCTTTATAGCGCAAATCTTTTCTTGAACGTAATAAATTTTCTATTTCGTTTAACGAAGTTTTTTCACGCACTGCAACAAAAACAGGTGGAGCTAACTGCACTTGAGCACAAGCACCACTTGCATAAAGAATTACACATAAAGCAAACAAACAAAAATGGAAGATTTTTTTTAGCAAAATTATTTATCCTTATGGCAGCAACTTCTTTTTTTCTTACCTTTTTTGCAATCTTCATCTTTTTTATCATGATGACAATGACATTTTTCACCATCTTCATGGTGGCAGCAACATTCTTCATCGTCCTCATGATGACAACAGCATTCTTCTCCATGAGCATCATCAATATGATTTTCTGCATTCATTCTCATAACTGCAGCTACTTGAATTGCATGGATTTTTTCTTTGCCATTCATATTCTTGTCGTTTAAGATTTCTTTTAACCAATCGAAATTTGGATTTTCTAATGCATCTTCAGGCAAACGCCATAACAAATCGACAATCATCATAACTTCAGCTTGAGTTTCAAAGCCTCTATCTAAGATAAATTCGGCTTGATCAATTAATTTATTTCTTAATTCTTTTTCGCTCATTGCATCAGTAATTTCTGGAAACATTTGTCTTAAATACATCATTCCATTTTTCAAAAATTCTGATGCATCAATATTTTTTTCTTCCATTATAAAACTCCTTAATTTATCTTTATTCTAAGTGTAGCTTATGATATAACATTTATGCCTAAAAAAACAATTTATTTTTTATAAAAAAGGAGCGCTAACAAATGAAAACTATCGGCATTATGACGGGTAATTCATTAGATGGCGCAGATGCTGTTTTAACTGAATTTTCAAATGACAAAATTGTAGATATAATTGGCACAAGTATTAATCTTGATAAATCTTATAAAGAAAACGTTTTAAAATTCAGACAAATGCTCAAAGATAATACTTTTGATTGTAAAAATTATAAACAAAGTGCTTTACTTCAAAACATTGTTGATGAACTAACAAAAGCAAATATAAAAGTTGTAAAAGATTTACTTTCAAAATCGAAAACTAATGCCGATGAAGTTATTGCTATTGGTCTTCATGGCCAAACATGTGATCACTTACCTCCTTCTATATCCAAAGATAAAAAGCCATATTCTTTACAAGTTTTTGATGCTTTAAAATTAGCAAATGAAACAAATATTCCCGTAATTTATGATTTTAGATCCGATGATATTTTAAATGGAGGTGAAGGGGCTCCTTTAGCTCCTATGCATAATGCCCATATTTCAAAAGATTTATCAAAAAAAATCTTTGGTCCTGTTTCTTTTATTAACGCAGGAAATACAGGGAATATTACCTATATAAACAAAGATGAAGTTTTAGGTTTTGATATAGGCCCATTTAATCACTTTACTGATATGTTAATGCGTAAATATATTGATCAAGACTGTGATTTTAATGGTGAATTTGGGAAGAAAGGAAAAATAGATTTAGATTTTTTAAGAGTTTTATTTAATACTTGTGCAAAAACAAAAGATAATAAGAACTTTTATTTAGTAAATCCTCCAAGATCTTCTGATCCTACTTGGTATAAATTACCGGACAGCATTCCTGAAATTCATGATGCCGTTAGAACAGTTGAATATTTAGCTGTTTATTCAATTTTCTTATCTCTTGATTTTATAAAATCAGACTTACCTTCTACATATTTAACGTTTGGAGGAGGTTGGAAAAACCCTATTTGTGAAAATGATTTTATAAATTTATTAAACAAAAAAGAAATGCCTATTTTAGAAGAGCATAAAGAGATTTTTGATAGAATTTATAAAAGGCTTCAGAATAATATTATTGTTTGTGATAGTGAAAAATATGGCTATTCAGGTAAATATATGGAAGCAAGAATTTTTGCTGATTTAGCTTACTGTAAAATTAATCAAATTCCTTTTACTAATAATAAAATTACAGGTGCAAAATCACCTACTATTGCTGGCATATATGTTTTGCCAAACAAAAATAAAGAATTTGAGATTCAAAAATATTTAAACGATCCTCAAAAAGATCCTTTAATTGTTTCAAGAAGCTGGATTAATTCCGTTTTTAATGGCGGTTAATCTATTTACCATTCCTGGATGATCATATTTAACGAACTCATTAATCGGATGTGGATTTACATCTACTAACTCTTCTTTGCATATGCTTTTGAAAAGTTCAATCATTTCTACACCATATCCATTTTTAACGCTTTCTCTATCAGCTTCATATTCTTCTTGTCTTGAACGATAGTTTTGAAAAATCATTAAAGAAAATAATATAGGAGTGATAATACTTTCAGCTATTAAAAACAAAACATAGTAATTATTAATACTTAAATTAAATGATGCTCTGCTCCATTGGCTTATTGATAACAACAACTTTGGTGAATAAATAATATAAGCAAGAGCAACAATACATAAAGCAACAAAAATATATGTTAAATAATTAAGCAAATTCTTCTTATGCTTTAAGTGTCCTACTTCATGAGATAACACACCTAATAATTCTCTTTGAGCATTTCCTGTTATAAAATTATCAGCAATACCAAATTCTCTATGCCAAAATAGCTTTAATAAGAAAGCGTTTTTCTTAACTGATTTTTTTGATTCATTATAAACGTTTATATATTTAACTTTCTTTTTAGAACCATCTAACAAGCCTAAAATCTTGGTTCTTAATTCGCCTTCTTCTAAAGGAGTGAATTTATATAACAAATGGAAAATTCCATAAGATAAGAACATCAATAAGGCATAAATTAAACCCAATACGCTAGCTATACTTAAGCTTATAATCCATGCTTTAGACATAGAAACTTGGTAATTATTAGTCCATTTTTGCATATTTTCACCGACATATACGAACAAAGCAAAAAGAGCTACACTTACAACTAAGCCAAATATTCCTTCAACCAAAAAGTCTTTAATAAATTCACGTAAAGTTTTTTTATTTAATTCAAATTTTGCCTCTAACTTAAATGTATCATAATAATCAAACGGCAATTTAATAATTAAAGACAACGTTATCAAAATCAAAGTCGTATAAATTGTTGTTCTATAAACAGAATAATTATAATTTTTTTCCATTAAAGAGAAAAAAGGAGAAAATATAACAATCATATCAACAAGTAGACAACTAATTGATGTAACTAATTTTAGTTTTTTCTTAGCACTATTATACTCAATAAATTTCTTATATCTATCAGCATCATAAATATCCGATACTATTTCAGGCAAAGGCTTTTTCTTTTGAATATCGGATAATAAAATACCAATCCATTGAAAGCACAAAATAACAACCGATACTATTAATAAAAAATATTGGGCTAACATTTCAAACCTATTAATAAAAAGCTTATTTAGATTTTTCGTTCTCTAAGAAACAAGCATCACCATATGAGAAAAATCTATATTCTTTTTCAATTGCATGTTGATATGCTTTTTTCATTTCATCAGTTCCACAAAATGCACAAACCAACATAAACAATGTAGAGCATGGCAAATGGAAATTTGTAAATAAAGCATCTATACCTTTGAATGTATATCCTGGTGTAATAAATATAGAAGTTTCTTGATGATAAGGATGGAAAATACGTTTTTCATCTGCAGAACTTTCTAACAATCTTAATGCTGTAGTTCCGATAGCAACAATTCTACGTCCTTGAGAACGAACCTCATTTAATTTATCGCATACTTCTTGAGAAACTATACCCATTTCAGCATGCATAATATGATCTTTTGTATCTTCAACTTTTACAGGTAAAAAAGTTCCACCGCCAACATGCAATGTAACTTTTGCATTATCAATTCCTCTATCAGCAATTTTTTGCAAAATGTTATTTGTAAAATGCAAACCTGCTGTAGGAGCAGCAACAGCACCTGGATTTTTAGCATAGACAGTTTGATAGTTTTTCTTATCTTCTCCGTATTCCGTTTTTTCTCTATGAATATAAGGGGGTAATGGCATAACGCCATATTTTTCTAACAAAGAAAACAATTCACTTGGATCAGCTATAAATTCTAATAATGTTTGCCCTGTTTCCTTTTTACCTATAACTTTTGCTTGTAAAGGAACAGCATTTGGATCATTTGGAGGCAAGAAATCAATTATATCGTTTTCGTGCAATCTACGAGAATTTTTAATTAAAGCTTCCCATTTATTAATTCCAAAGGACTTAAACAAAGTAGCTTCAATAGCAGCTTTGCCTCTTAAACCAAACAATCTAGCAGGAATAACTTTAGTATCATTAAATACTAAAAAATCATCTTCTCTTAACAAATTTGGAAAATCTGAAATATGCAAATCTTCCAACTTTAAATTTTTATCGCTAACCACATGCAACAAATTCGCAGCCTCACGAGGTTCCATAGGCTGCGATGCAATTCGCTCTTTTGGCAAATCAAAATTAAAATCTGATACTAACACTTTAATACAGCTTAATAAATTATATTCTTGGTGTTACAACTGATACGAACATTTGATCAAAATTATCAAATTCTTCCATCGAATCGTGACCAGTAAAATCTAAAACTTCATATTTTTGTGTTTGTGTATTGTATACATACAAATCATCATCTGCACGACCTAACAATACGCAATGAGCTAAATCTTCATTGTATTCAGCAAAGTCTTCATTAGCTGTTACAACATCAATCAAAGTATAATCACTTTCTGGATCTGTAACATTATCTGTTGAATAGAATTCAATGCCGTTAAAAGCAAAGCCATTTACATTACGCAAGAAATCAATATATCCTTGTGGAATAGGGGCTAATTGAATTTCTGCCATGTCTTTTTGACATTGAGCTAAATCTTTTGATGAAGCTGCACGAACAATCATTGCAGCAGGTTCATCTTTTAATTTTTCAATAATATCAGCAATCATTTTTGTATCCTTAAATATTAGCTTTAATTTCAATATATTATAGGACTATACAAATGAAATCAAGAATTATTCTAGCAATTAAAAAAATCCCTAGTCTATTTTCAACAAAAAAAATAACAAAGCTACTTTAGTTAATTGTTCTTATCTAATTTACATCAATATTTTATTTTAACGCTTCAAAAAGATCTAAAGCTCTACCTACAGCTTTATCCATATCGTAATATTTATATTCACCTAAACGACCTAAGAAATAAACATTATTCAATTTATCTGCTTCTGCTTTATATTTTGCATACAAATTTGAATTTGCTTCACTTGCTATTGGATAGAAAGGCTCATTCTTTCCACGTTCATAATTAGTTGAATATTCTTTAGCAATTACTGTTTTATCTGTTTGATCATCTAAGTAATATTTATATTCATGAATACGTGTAAAATCATAATTACATGGATAATTTACAACTGAATTTGATTGATAATATGGCTTATCAAACGTTTCCATTTTAAAGTAAACACTTCTATATGGAAGTTCTCCAAACTTATAATCAAAGAATTGATCTACTGATCCTGTATAAATAACACGTTTATATTGATCAACCATTGATTTTTCAAATGGTGTATTTAATTTAACTTCAATATTTGGATGATTTAACATCTTTTCTACAGTCTTTGTATATCCTTCTAAAGGAATACCTTGGTATTTATCTGTAAAATATCTTTCATCACAACTAATATAAACCGGTACTCTTGCTGTTACAGCACCATCAACCTTTGTTGGATCTAACCCCCATTGTTTAGTTGTATAATGCAAGAAAACTTTTTCATATACATAATTAGCCAAGAATTTTAAATCAGCATCGTCTTGTTTTTGGAATTCTAAAATTGGAACTTTTTTATTATATTCAAATTGAGCCAATAATTTTTGTTCTAAACGAACTGCTAAAGTCTCTGGAAAAACATCATAAAGTGTTCTTAAATTAAATGGAATTGTTGTTTCAATACCATCAATCAATGCAATTACTTTATGCATATATGTATTAAATGAAGTAAACCTACTTAAAAATTGCCAAACATTTTCTAAATTTGTATGAAAAATATGAGACCCATATTTATGAATCATTATTCCATTTTCATCTCTATAGTCATAAGCATTACCAGCAATATGATCTTTACAATCAATTACTACAACCTTTTCATTTAAGTCTTCTGCAATTTTACGAGCAATTGTTGCCCCTGAAAAGCCTGCACCAACTACTAAATTTATATTTGACATTTTTAATTCCCTACCTTTTTAATTTATAGAAAAATTAAAACAAAAATTCTCTTTTTTCAAACTAAAAAACTTTTATAGAGAATATTTGAAGACTAATGCGTCTATCTTTTCATTGCCTCTAACGTAATATTGAGGTCTTTTTCCGACTTGTTCAAATCCTGTTCTACGATATAGATTTAAGGCATGAGCATTATCTACAGCAACTTCTAAAAATACTTCCCCTACTCCAAATGATTTTAAAATCACAAAAGAGTTGTTAAACAATAAATCAGAAAAACCTTTTCCTCTATATTCAGGAATAACACCTACTGTTATTATATCTGCTGTGCCTGTATTATCTTGAGATGTTGTATAAGCATATATTATAAAACCAACAGGCATCATTGTTTTTTCATCATAAGCAATAAAGCCTACAGAACCTGGCAACAACAAAGTTTGCCTCATCATTGATTCATTCCAAGCTTTTTTAAAGCACTTAGAATGTAAATCAGCAAATATATCTGCACTTTCAGCCCCAACAACTTCTATTTTTGGCATGGTAAACTTACCTCTGCAGGTCTCATATACAAAGGAACTGGTGCAACTTGTTTTTCTGGGTATTTATTTATAAATTCGATCATATCTGATGCTGTTGGCATAACAGTATTTATAATGTCTTCAACATCTGCATTACCGTAAAATTTATATCCTTTTTGTCTGTATCTTTCTACATCTTCATCATTTGCGACAAAACCTTCATTAACCATTTTGCCATCTTTAAATTCAGCACAATAATAGTCTTGACGTTTTGTATCTAATAAAACAACAGCATTATCCTTTGTTTTATCTCCCAAACATTCCAAAATAGAAACACCAACTACATCTATATTAGCAGCTAAACCAATACCATTTGCAGAAGAAATAGCTACTCTTACACCTGTAAAAGAACCGGGCCCAACGCAGACAACAACTTTGTCAATATCTTTATAGCTAACATTATTATCTTTAAGCATTCCGTTTATAATAGGAAACAATGCTTCAGCTTGTCCACGAGGCATATTTTGTTTAAATTCAGATAATAATTTTCCATCTTTTACTAAAGCTACAGAGCAAATCTCGTGAGCACAATCTATTCCTAAAATCATAATTATTGCCTTATTCTTCTGACTGCATAATTAATTGTTCTAGTTCATCACGTTCTTTTTTATTATAACCTGAATCGCCTTTAGATTTTTTAGTTTCAACTTTAGGATTATTTAATTTTTCAAACATAGAAGGTTCTAAGTTTTCTAATCCATTTTTGACATCTTCTTCGCTAATGCCTAAAGTCTCATAAATTTTTTCTTTATTACCATCTAAGATATCGTTGATATTAGAACTATTTAATTTTTCTTTGATAGCATCTAATCCCATCTTAATATCTTCATTTTCTTCTAATTGATCAAATAATTCTTCAAGGTCTTCTTTGCTATAATCTTTTGGATTAAACTTTTCACCTTTCATTACAGCATCAATTAATTTTGTTTTTTCTGCTTGTTTATCTTTTCCAGCTTTTTTATCTGTCTTTTTATTAGTTTTTTTAGATTTTGAATCTTTATTTAATTTTTCAATTAATTTATCTAATTGGTCTTGTTCAATGCTATTTTTACCCAATCCTCTTGCAGGATTATCAAACAAAGATTCTGGCAATTGCTTCTTAACACTTGTTGTAATTTGTTCCAAATAAACGAACAATTTGCTTTCTTTTTGCATTTTTTCTAAGTCTTTAGGAGCTAATGTCATGATTAAGAAATAAATCAAAACAAGGATAATAACACCACGTACACCACCAAAAACAAATCCTAAAAATTTATCAAATCTATTTAATTTTGAATCTCTAATCTTTCCTGTAATTTTATTAAAAACTATAGTTGTGATAACTAAAACGAATATAGAAACTATAGTCATAGAAATAAGATTAGCTAAAATAGGCTTATCAACATACTTTAATACCATTGGTTCTAAAATAGGCATTGCATAAAAGCCGACTACGCCAGACAAAATCCAAGCTCCAACGCCCAACATTTCTCCTGTAAAACCACGAGAAAATGATAATATACCAGAAAGTAAAACAACCGCTAATATAAAAACATCAACGCCGTACATAACAATATCCTATTTGTTATTTATTCCAAAAATACTTGCCAAAGTTTTCAAATTGCCAACTTCAACTTCTTTTATAGCATTATCTGTTAGATTTACTGATTTTTTATTAATATTTCTATGAGGAGGCATTAAAACTCTTTTGAATCCCATTTTTGTTGCTTCTTTTAATCTTAAATCAGGTTGAGGAACCCCTCTTACTTCTCCTGATAAGCCAACTTCACCAAAAATTACAGCATCGGCTGGAACAGGAATCCCTGTACAAGCAGATAATAAAGAAGCAGCAACAGCTAAATCAACAGCAGGTTCTGTTAATCTCATGCCACCAGCAACGTTTAAATAAACGTCTTTCATAGAAAATCCTCTTATGCCACAACGTGTTTCTAAAACAGCAAGAAGCATATTTAAACGATTATTATCCCATCCAACTACTTGTCTTCTAGGATTACCGCCGGGATTTTCAGCAATCAAAACTTGAATTTCTACTAATAAAGGCCTTGAACCTTCAATACCTGCAAAAACACAATTGCCTGAAACATTACCGCATCTTTGAGCTAAGAACAAAGCAGAAGGATTTGGAACTTCAGCCAAACCTTGTTCATTCATTTCAAAAACACCGATTTCATCAGTAGCACCAAATCTGTTTTTAACAGATCTTAATATTCTAAAATGATGGCCTCTATCACCTTCAAAATATAAAACAGCATCAACAGCATGTTCTAAAACTCTTGGTCCTGCTAAAGATCCATCTTTTGTTACATGTCCAACTAAGAACAAAGCAAATCCACGTTTTTTAGCAAGAGAAATTAATTCAAAACCAGAAGCTTTAACTTGAGAAACTGTACCAGGTGATGCATCTAAAGTATCCACAAACATTGTTTGAATAGAGTCAATAACAACAACATCTGGAATATTTTCACTAACATCTAAAGAAGCAACAATATCTCTTACATTTTGAGCTGAAGCTAATTCAACATTTGCATGATTTAAACCTAATCTTGAGGCTCTTAATCTTACTTGATCAACAGATTCTTCACCTGAAATATAAATGCATCTTACAGGTTTTCCAGATGGAGTTTTTGCTTGAGATAATGCAGAAGATGCTTGCAACAATAAAGTTGATTTACCAATGCCAGGATCTCCACCTATTAAAATAACGGATCCTGCAACTAATCCACCACCACAAACTCTATCTAATTCACTAATACCAGATTTTAATCTAAGAGTATTAGCACTTACACCATCTAAACTAACAAATTCAATACGGTGTCCGCCAACTCCGCCTGTTGTATTTTTAGGCATAGTTGCACTTTGAATAGCTTCTTCTTGAATAGTATTCCAACTTCCGCAGGCTTCACATTTACCTGCCCATTTTGGATATACAGCTCCACAACTTTGACATGCGTATTGAGTAGTTTTTTTTGCCATAATTAAACTCACCTATTAAACAGTAGGTTGTATAGGTCCATCCTTTACACCATTAATGAATTGTTTAATAAATGGATCATTTGTTGTTTCCATTTCTTGAACAGTACCAGACCAAATTATTTTGCCTTTATGAAGCATAGCAACTTTATCAGCAATTTTTCTAACTGAAGACATATCATGTGTAATTGTAATAGCTGTTGCACCTAAATCATCAACGCATCTACGAATTAAGTCATTAATAACATCTGACATAATTGGATCTAATCCTGTTGTAGGTTCATCAAAGAATATCAATTCAGGTTCAGTAGCAATTGCTCTTGCCAAACCAATACGTTTTTTCATACCACCTGAAACTTCATCAGGATATAAGCCTGCAACTTCAGGAGACAAACCAACTTGGCGTAATTTTTCAATAGCAATTTTACGAGCTTCAGGACGTTTCATTTTTTTGCCTTGAATTAAACCAAAAGCAACGTTTTCCCAAATACATAAACTGTCAAACAAAGCTGCACCTTGGAACAACATGCCTGTTTTAGCATTTATTCTTTCTAATTCAGCTTCACTCATGGTTGTAACTTCTTTTCCATCAACCTTAATAGAACCTTCATCAGGACATAACAAACCTTGAATACACTTAATTGTTACTGATTTTCCTGTTCCTGATGTACCAATAATAACTAAAGATTCACCTTTATTAACTTTAAGGCTAACACCATCTAAAACTACCTTAGATCCAAATTTTTTATGGACGTTAATCATCTCTACTTTTGGAACATTATTTTCTGTATTCATAATTTTATCCTTTACGCTTTAATATTAACGAGCAAAAAACAATTCAGTCAACCAATAATTGCTAACTAAAATCAAAATTGAAGAAACAACGACAGCATTTGTCGTAGCAGCACCAACACCTTCAGCACCACCTTTTGAGTTAAAACCATTATAGCAACCAAGCAAAGTTACAATAAATCCAAAAACAGCAGCTTTAGTCATACCTGAATAAATATCTATCGCTTGCATAAAATTCCAGGTATTACGTAAAAAATTAGTATCATTAAAATCTAATTTATAAACACTAATTAAATAGCCTCCATAAATACCAATTACATCACCTACTAAAAGTAGCAAAGGTAACATAAGCATACCAGCTAAAACACGAGGAACAATTAGATATTTAAAAGGATTTGTTGACAAACTAGTTAAAGCATCAATTTGTTCTGTTACACGCATTGTTCCAATTTCTGCTGCCATTGCTGCACCAACTCTACCAGCAACCATTAATGCTGCTAAAACCGGACCTAGTTCACGAGTAATTGTAAGTTCTACAACGCTAGCAACAACGCCTTCTGATGAAAGAGAAGATAATCCAGAATAACTTTGTAAAGCAATAACCATACCTGAAAATAAAGTAGTTAAAGCAACAACAGGCAAGGAATAAAAACCTATTTCTATCATCTGTTGCCACAAAGCTTTAAAATAAAAAGGAGGTCTAACAATATGAGAAATTGTATTTAAAGTAAAAATGGATAATTGACCTACTGAACGGAAAAAATTTATGGTCATTTTTCCTGTTTTTGTAAATATATTCATTGATAAATCCTGTAATATCTATTTGATAAATTAGTCAATAATTCATAAGAAATTGTGCCTGCCCATTTTGCTACATCATCAATTGGCAAATTAGGGCCAAAAATTTCAGCTGTTGGTGAAGATTGTAAATCTTTATCGTCTATTTCACTTACATCAACAGTTGTTAAGTCCATAGAGATTTTCCCTAAAATTAGGCACAATTTACCAGCAATACTTACAAAACCTTTATTTCCCAGAGTTCTTGGATATCCATCACCATAACCTATACCTAAAGTTGCAACTTTTGTTTCTTTAGTAAAAGTTTTGGTTGCTCCATAGCCTATAGTTTGGCCCGGTTTTGCTGTTTGTATTTGTAAAATTCTAGCCTCTAAGGAAATAGCATTATCATATAAAGAAAGACCTGGACGAACTAAATCGCAATAAAATTCTTTATTAGATAATTTTATTCCATCACTTGCTGATAATGATGTCTTAAAATCTCCAAACACTTTACGTAATTGATCTGTTTTTGATTTAAATAAAGCTAATTGTTCATCAGACTTTGACTTTTCAGGTTCGTCAGCACAAGCTAAATGAGAAACAACTAATTTAACATTTAAATATTGAAATTCATCACTATGATTTACAATATAATCAATATAATCTTGAGTTAAACCAAGTCTTGTCATGCCTGTATCAACATGCAAAGCTACATCAACTTTAAAGTTTTCTGCATCACCAAAATGGTTCCATTCTTTTAATTGGCTCATTGTAGCTAAAACAGGAGTAATATTATTATCAATAAATCCTGCAATTGTACCATTTAAAGCACCATGTAAGGTAAAGATATTAGCTTCAGGCATAATCTTTCTTAAAGCAACAGCTTCATGTAAATAAGCTGTAAAAAAATCACGACAGCCTTCTTCATATAAAGCTTTGCCAACCTGTTCAGATCCTAAGCCATAAGCATTAGTCTTTAAAACAGCGCCCGCAATACTTGGAGAAACTCTATTTGAAATAGCTTTCCAATTTTTAGCAATTCTTTTTAAATCAACTGTTAAAAAAGCACCTACAGCTTTTGGATCTAAAGATAAAGTCATAATAATTTGCCTTATTTTCTATTATGCTAAAGTTTTAATGTGATTTTCTACAGCATTTAAAGCATCTTGAGCTTTTGCTACTTCAGAAGATCCTGCTTGAGCCATATCAGGACGGCCACCACCTTTACCATTGCAAACATTACCAGCAACTTTAACCAAGTCTACAGCAGAAACTTTCTTAACTGTATCGCCAGCAACAGCAATAATAACTGTTAATTTGCCATCACAAACATCTGCTAAAGCAACTACACCATCTACAACTTTTGCTTTTAATTCTTCAGCCATTGAACGCAAATCTTTAGCAGGAACGTCATTTAAAGATTTAGAAATTAATTTTACTCCATTAATTTCTTTTACTTCGTCTTTTCCAGCTTGGCCTAAAGCAACTTTCTTACGCAATTCACTTACTTGTTTAGTTAAGTCTTTCTTTTCTTCCATCAATGTTTTAACACGTTCAGGAACTTCTTGGTAAGAAGCCTTTAATTGGCTAGCTGTTTCACTAAACATAGCTTCAGTATCACGAGCATATTTTAATGCAGCTAAACCAGCAACAGATTCAATACGGCGAACACCTGCAGCTAATGCTTGTTCTGATAAAATTCTAAAGCTACCAATATCACCTGTACGAAAAACGTGAGTACCACCGCAAAGTTCAACTGATACTTTTTCTTCTTCATCGCCCATAGAAACAACTCTAACTTCATCGCCATACTTTTCACCGAACAAAGCCATAGCGCCTTCTTCGATAGCTGCTTGAGGAGTTGTAATAATTGTTGTAACAGGCATATTTCTTAAAATATTTTTATTAACTTCGTCTTCAACTTGTCTAATTTCATCAGCTGTTAAAGGACGTGGTTGAGAAAAGTCAAAACGCATTGCATCTGGTCCTACAGAAGAACCTTTTTGTGCTACATGCTTTCCAACAATTTTACGCAAAGCTGCTTGCAACAAGTGTGTTACTGAGTGATGACGTGCAATAGCTCTTCTACGATCTAAATCAATAGTTAATTCTACTGCATCACCAACATTGATTTCACCTTCTTCAACAACACCAACATGAACTGTTAAAGAGCCTACTTTCTTTTGAGCATCGTTAACTTTAATCTTTAAATTTTTAGCACGATTTTCAATAATGCCTGTATCACCTGCTTGTCCACCCATTTCACCATAGAAAGGAGTTTGGTTAACTACTACACAAACATTGTCACCTTTTTTAGCTACATTTGTTTGTTTTCCGTCAACAACAAGAGCTGTAACAGAACCTTGAGCTTTTGTATCTGTATAACCTAAGAATTCTGTACCACCAACTTTTTCCTTAACATCAAACCAAATAGCATCTGTAGCAACTTCACCAGAACCTGCCCAAGAAGCACGAGCTATTTCTTTTTGTTTTTCCATAGCTTTATCAAAGCCAACTGTATCAACAACAATATTCTTTGAACGTAAAGCATCTTGAGTTAAGTCTAATGGGAAGCCATAAGTATCATACAATTTAAATGCAACTTCACCGTCTAAAACACCACCATTACCAACTTTTTCGGTTTGTTCATCCAACAATTTCAAACCACGAGCTAAAGTTTCCTTAAAGCGTGTTTCTTCTAACTTCAATGTTTCTGTAATTAAAGCTTCAGCACGAACGATTTCTGGGAAAGCTTCTCCCATTAAACGAACTAATGATGGAACTAATTGGAACATTAAAGGATCTTTGCAACCCATTAAATGAGCATGGCGCATAGCACGACGCATAATACGACGTAAAACATAGCCACGTCCTTCGTTTGAAGGTAATACACCATCAGCGATTAAGAATGATGAAGAACGTAAATGGTCAGCAATAATACGTAAAGATGTTTTATGTACACCATTTGGTTCTACGCCAGCTGTACCACTAGCTGTAGCAATCAATGATTTTAAGATATCTGTTTCATAGTTATCATTTGTACCACATAAAACAGCAGCCATACGTTCCAAGCCCATACCCGTATCAATACATGGATGAGGTAAATCTGTTAATGTGCCATCTTCATGCATTTCATTTTGCATGAAAACCAAGTTCCAAATTTCTACAAAACGATCACCATCTTCATCAGGAGACCCTGGAGGGCCACCTTGAATATGTTCGCCATGGTCATAGAAAATTTCTGAACAAGGACCACAAGGGCCTGTATCACCCATCATCCAGAAGTTATCTTTTGTATGAATTCTGATAATACGTTCATCAGGTAAACCTGCAATTTTCTTCCATAAATTATAAGCAACATCATCTGTATGATATACTGTTGCTGTTAATTTATCTTTAGACAAACCAAATTCTTTTGTAACAACATCCCAAGCATAAGAAATAGCTTCTTCTTTAAAGTAATCTCCAAAGCTCCAGTTTCCAAGCATTTCAAAAAATGTATGATGGCGAACTGTATATCCTACGTTATCTAAATCGTTATGTTTACCACCAGCACGAACGCACTTTTGATCTGAACAAGCACGAACATAAGGACGTTTTTCTAATCCTGTAAACACATTTTTAAATTGAACCATTCCTGAGTTTGTAAACATCAAAGTTGGGTCATTATGAGGAACTAATGATGATGCTGGAACGATTGTATGATCCTTGTTTTTAAAGTAATCAAGGAAGGTTTTGCGAATTTCTTCTGTCTTAATCATAAGGTCACCTAAATATTAAAAAAATTATTCGAATAATTAAGTGCTCTTATACTCCATTTTCTATGGTAAAGTAAAAGATTTTTTATAATATTTTCAGGAAAAAAATATGTGTTTAATAATTATTAGAAAATTTATTAAAAAATATATTATTTAAAACTATCTTTCATTTTATTGTTTCAATAAATTTTTTTAAGCGTTCACGATTTTCATTTTCTTTATCACCTTTAAAATAAATTTCTATAAAGGTTATTTTTCTAAGTAGTTCTTGCCAGACAAATATAACTCTTATTCCTGAAGCAGCTCCTCTTCCTTTTAATGTTCGACATGAAAATTTTCTAACCTTATTTGATGAATAATTTTCATCACAGAAGCCTTCAATTTGTACAAATGCTGTAGTAGGTTCGCCCTTTTCAAAATAAGTTTCTATCGTATATTTTTTCATTATTTCAAAATCTTGATTTAAACTTTTGAAACGTTTCAACAAAGATTTATAATCTTTTTCAAATTCAGGAGTTGCCTCATAACTAATCATCTTCTTCTGCATACTCCCGAAGTGAGGTTTCTTGATTCCTATAAAAAACAGCTTCATAATCTAATATTTCACCCATTTCGGCTCCAATCCATGGAATATCTTTATGAGAAAATTTAGATAATTCGGATCCTGTTTTATCAGACAAGCGATTAATTTCTCTATCAATATGTTCTAACTCCTGAGCAGACAAACAAGACAAATCTGGATATTTTATAGGCAAATACTTTGTTTGATCTTTATTAAAAAATTTTGTTTTTATTATTTCTAATTCACCATCGTGCTCCATATCCGCAATAATTTTTGCAAAATCAACAGGAGTAGGCCCAAAAGTATTCTTTATATATTTCAAACCCATAAGCTGTTCTTCGTACAATTCATAATAATCAAAATCTATAAAATAGAGTAATTTATATATAACAGTTCGACCAACATTTGGCTTAGCCCCAATCTTATTTAATATATACAAAAAAACTTGCTTAAATTTTTTAATATTCTCTTGAGGAATATCTATACGTACCTCTTCTTTTTGCTCTTTTTTTTCATTTTTTATAATATTGTATTGAGGAAATTTAGGCATTTCATTATCAATAAAACAAGAATAATCAACTTCAAAAAATTTTGATAATTTTTTAATCATTTCAAGGGATAAATCGCTTTCCCCTTTTTCGTATTTACTTAATGTTTGGCGAGTAATGCCTATTTTTTCAGCCAATTCATCCTGAGATATTTTTTCTTTTTCACGAAGTGTTTTAAGTACATTAAACATTTTTCATCCTTTCACATGCATTAATATGTATAACATAATTTTGCCATATTGTAAAGTATAATTAACGTTTCAATGTAAACATATTTTAACTAGATTTATTCAACCAAAAACTAACAAAATCTACTTTTTCGAAAGAATATTTAAATTAAAAGAACTAATTAATATGTAATTTTTTTAATCAACAAATCTGGTGTCAAAACCCCATCAAAAACAACAGGCTCAGCCCCATTAGATTTATAGAAAACATATAAAGGAACACCTTCTCTACCATATGATTCTATAATTTTACCAATTTTTTCGTTTTTATTGGTCCAATCAATACTTATTAAATCGATATTGTTTTTAGTTAAATATTTTCTAACCTTATCTGACTTAAATGTTGTTTTTTCATTTAACAAACAAGTTAAGCACCATTTTGCAGAAAACTTATATAAGGTAGGTTTTGAAACATTACTTGTAACATTAATCTCACTATTTTCTTTTATATTGTATTCATTAATATTTTTATTTTGTAATGAATTATAAACCCAACCTAACCACATACTACATAGGAACATAACTAAGGCTAAAGCTTGTCTAAATCTAATCATCCAATTTCCTGGTTTAGGAAGCAAAACTGCCATTTTAGGAACAAAGCCAAACAATAATACTGGTAAAGCTAATCCCACTCCCATTACACACATTACTGATAAAGTAGAAAAAGCACTATGAGAAAGGGCATAACCTAAAGCAACACCCATAAAAGGTGCTGAACAAGGGCTTGCAACGAACACAGCCAAAACGCCTGTTCCAAAATCTCCTAACTTACTTGTCATTTCTCCAGCAATGCTTGAAACACTATTTCCGATTTTAATAACATCAAGGAAAACAAGGCCAATTATTGCCATAAAAATAGCCATTGATAGTACGAACACAGGATTTTGCATTTGGAAACCCCAACCTAATGCTTGACCACTAGAACGTAATACAATAAAAATTATTCCCATTATAAAGAACGACAAAACAACACCTAATGTGTAGTAAATTGCGCTATTTCTAAATTCTAATTTTGCATTAGGCTTATCTTTATTCTTTAAAATTGCATAAACTTTTAAGAACAAAACAGGGAAAACACACGGCATTAAATTCAATAAGATACCACCAATAAAAGCAAGTAATACAGCGATTATCAAACTTTGATTATTATCATTTTTTACACTATTTTCTTTTGTAATTTCTTCTTTTAGTTCGCCTTTTTTAGCAATTATATTATAAGCTTTTTCATCACCATTATTAAACTTATATACGACAGTTCCTCTAAGATCTTCTGGACTTACAAAATCGTCCTTAATTTTTTGAATACTTAAATTTACTTTATTTTTAACTTTAAAAGTTTGCTTAGCTGCATAGTCAATCGCATCAAAATTTTCAACATACATATAAACTTCTTTTATGCCTTTAAAACTTGGCAAATATACTTCAAAAGTATTTTCCATCTCTTTATAAAAGACATCATCAAATTCTTCTTTTGGAAGTTTATTGATTATTGATTTAACTTCTTCATTTTCTCTTATTTTTTCTGGAACCGTATTTGATACTCTAATAAATGCAGATACAGGCAATTGCATTGGAATGCATTCCTCACCGCAAGTCATTAAAGAAACTGTACCATCTATTGAGTACATACCTTCTTTTAAATCATGTTTTGGTCTTAAGTGGTAAACAATCCCTACTTCTTTATCCATTCCATAAGAAACAAAAGGACCTGTTACTATTCTTTGTGGTGTAGGCCAATTAGATGAAACAATTTCAAAATCTGAATTTTCTTCTAATCTTAAGTCAACACTTTCACCAGCATCTCCGGGATTTTTCCAACTTACATGCCATTTATTAGGAACATCAAGTTTTAAAGCTACTACTAATTCAGATTGAATTTCGTTGTTTTGAACAAAAACTTGGCTTAAAGCCAACAAATCAGCACTAACACTAATTTCAGCTAATGCTATTTTTGAAAATAAAAAACAAAATACGGTAAAAAAACAAATGAAAAACTTCTTCATTTAAAACTTAGTCCAAACTAATAAAATTAAAGTATCTACTAAGACTTATAGCATTAAATATCATTAAAAAAAACAAAAACTATTTGTACTCGCACTTGAAATTTATTTAAAAATCTGGAAAAATTTACGATTATCGTAAAAAAGTACACTTTAAATTGATATTTTTTAACCATTTAAAAACAAAATTGGAATAAAATATTTTAATAAGTGTTTATTATAAGCAATTGAAAGATTAATAAAATGAAGTTTAAGTCATTATTTTTACTTGCATCTGCATTAACAATTGTTGGCTCCAACAAAGCTAAAGCCCAATCTGATTTTTTAGATGGTTCAGAAGCAACATTAAATAAGTTAATTCAAGCAACTACAGTTTGTGCAAAAATGACAGACCCGACTGATTTATACATTCGTGGAAAACTTCTTTTAGAAGATCAAAATGAAGAAGGTTATATGGCAGCAGCTGAATGCTTTACATCTGCAGCTATGCGTAATCATACTGGTGCACAAATTGAATTAGGTAAGTTATATGATGCTGGTAATGGTGTAGCAACAAGCAAAGTTTTTGCTTATAAATGGTATCAAACAGCTGTTTTATTAGGAAACAAAGATGCTGTTCCATTAAGAGATGCATTAGAAAGAGAAATGGCAACAGAAGAATTAGAAATGGCTATTCCTATGATTAGAGAAACCATTGACTTGATTGATAGATATAATTCACACGCAACTGCTGAAGTTGATAAGTATGAAGCTTCAGTTGATCAACAATTTACTGATTTTAATGTTGATTTATCAAAGATTCAAAAAATTGAAACAGTAAAAAAAGACAAAGAAGAAAATACTTTAGTTGAAGCTTTAATTCGTGACCAAAAAGCTCGTGAAAATGCACAAAAACAATTAGTTGCCGAACAAAACAAAAAGAATGAAGAAGGCAAAAAAGGCAGACGTCGTCGTGCAAAAGCTGACGAAGATACTGAAACAAAAGAAAAATAATTCATAAATGGCTTTTACAAAAAAAACAAAAATAACGTTTAGCATAATTGGATTTTTATCCTTATGTGTAGTCTTGTTTTATTTTATTAATTCTAAAAAAGGCTGTAGCGTTAACTATGTCATAGATGGTATTGAAATCTACGCTGAAAAAACAGATGACTTAATATCTTTTTTTAAAGAAAAGAATTATCGTGTAGACCCTGATAACAAAGATTTAGTTATTCCTAATATTTATGTTAAATCTTTACCTAAAGATTTTAATGATGAAAAATTTGACAATGTAAGACCTGCTTTATATACAGAAATTTTATTACCATTAATTTATAAAGCTAATAGAGACATTCAAAAAGAATTAAAAAGCGTAAATGTAAATCTAGCAAAAAAATATGATGTAGAAGATCAAAACAGAACCGATGACTTAATTATTATGGAATTAAAGCATAAAATGGGAACAATCCCTACATCTTTATTTTTATCCATGGCAGCAATTGATTCAGATTTTGGAACATCTTATTATTCAAGACATTATAATAATTTATTTAATACCAGAACTTACGATAAAGATATTGAAGCAGCTGAGCCTTTAAAAGAGGAAGCTCGTAAACCTGGTGAAAATTATAAAATTAAAATTTATAAAACGCTTCAAGATAGTGTAAATGATCATTTATTATATGTTAATACAAACAAATGGTTTAATACCTTTTGGCATGTTAGATATAACAATAGAGAATTAGGTGTGCCATTTAACGGCTATTCTGCATCAATGTATTTCTTACAAGCCCCTAATAGAACTTGGAAATACCCTGATGAACTACGTTATATCATGAAGCAATATAACTGGCGAAAATTAGATTTATTATCTAATCAATAATACCGTACGGTAAGAATTCATAAAAAACACATAACATTTCTATAAAATATTACCTTTCGGGAATATTTTGCTTGTTTTCGGCAATAAAACATTATATTATTACCGTAAAGGAAGAAAAAAAATGTTAATACTCAATTCAAAAGATTTTGGTAAAGCCATCAAACAAAGACGAAAAGAACTAAAAGTTACTCAAGTTCAATTATCTGCTATGGCAAATGTTGGTCCTAGATTTATAGGAGAACTAGAAAAAGGAAAAGCCACTATTGAATTAGAGAAAGCTTTGTATGTAGCTTGGATGCTTGATATTAATATTGAAATGCAAAAAAAGTAGCACATGAATAGAAAATTAAATGTTTATCTTTATGGAAAACTTATTGGCATTTTATCAGAAAATAATCTAGGCCATTTAGAATTCCAATATTCTGAAAATGCTTACCCCATTTCTGTTAGAATGCCTGTAACGTGCGACAAATATGACGAAACATTCACCGAACCTTTTTTTGATAATTTAACTCCAGAAGGAAATGCTTTAGATTTAATTATAAATTTATTTCGCATATCAAAAGGAAACACTTTTTCTGTTTTAAACAAAATTGGGGGAGATTGTGCAGGAGCCATTTCTCTATATACAAACGAACCTCAAAACAATATTGATAATCCTTTAATAGAGATAAATGAAAATTCCCTTTCAAAGATAATAGAAGAACTACCAAACAACCCATTATTAACAAGTCTAAAAAAGGCCCCTAGATTATCATTAGCTGGTGTTCAGTCAAAATTTGCTCTCCATAAAGGCATAGACGGAAAATATTATAGATCTGACGAAAATAATCCGACTACACATATAATAAAGATAGCTAATGATCGTTTCGAAAATCTACTTGAAAATGAATTATTTTGCATGAAACTATCTAAAACTATTTTTAAAGATGCTATAAATGTTGAACTAAAAACTATCAAAAATAATAAATTCCTTGAAATAGAACGATATGATAGAAAATATATAAACAACAAAGTTGAGAGAATTCATCAAGAAGATTTTTGTCAAGTGTTAGGTTATTTAAGCAAAAATAAATATCAAATAGAAAAAGGACCTAAAATTTCTCAAATCTATAATGCTATTTATAAATATTCAAATCAAAAATTAAATGATGGATACAAGTTTATTAAACTTTTAATCTTTAATTATTTAATAGGAAATAGTTACTAATTTTAATGAAAAGTAATGAAATTAGCTTTTGTAGAATCAGGGACTATATCATCAATCAAAGATTGATT